>JAEUOZ010000051.1 GCA_016790225.1 Rubrivivax sp. | reverse complement strand
CTGCGTCCGTGTTCACCGAGGAGCCGGAGCCCGGCCGCTCACTGCGGCTCGATCTTGGCGTCGCGGATCGCCTTGGCCCACTTCGCGGTCTCGACCTTCGTGCGCTGCGCGAGGGCCTCGGGCGTGCCCGGCTCGACGACGAAGCCGATGGGCGCGAACTTCTCCTGGATCTCCTTGCTCTGCGCGGCGGCGTTGATGGCCTGGTTGAGCCTGGCCACGATCTCCGGCGGCGTGCCTGCGGGCGCAAACACGGCGAAGTAGGCGATGAGCTCGTAGTCCTTCAGGCCGAGCGCCTCGTTCACGGTCGGCAGGTTCGGCACTGCGGCCGAGCGCTGGGTGGAGGTGACGGCCAACGCGCGCACCTTGCCCGCCTGCACCTGGGGCAGCATGACGGCGAAGTCGGCCGTGAACGACATCACCTGGCCGCCGATGAGGTCGGTCATCGCCGCCGGGCCGCTCTTGTAGGGGATGTTGGTCATCTGCACGCCGGCCATGCTGGCCAGCATCTCCGACGAGACGAGCTGCGACGTGCTGGCGCTGGCGAAGTTCACGGCACCGGGCTTGGCGCGCGCCAGGTCGATGAACTCGCGCAGGGTCTTGGCCGGCACGTCGTTGTTGACGGCCACGATGAGCGGCACCGAGCCGAGGTAGCCCACGGGCGCGAAGGCGGTGTCCTGGTCGTAGGGCAGCTTCTTCATCAGGCTCTTCAGCGCCGCGTTGGTGCTGTTGGTGCCAACCAGGATCGTGTAGCCGTCGGGTGGTGCCTTGGCCACGGCGTCGGCGCCGAGCATGCCGTTGGCGCCGGGCTTGTTGTCGACGACGAAGGTCTGGCCCAGCGTCTCGGCCATCTTGGCCGTGAAGGCGCGCGCGATCTGGTCGGTGGCGCTGCCCGGGGCGAAGGGCACCACGGCCTTGATGGGCTTGCTGGGGTAGGGCTGGGCGACGGCGGCGGGGCTGGCGACCAGGGCTGCGGCCAGGGCGGCCATCGAGGCCAACGCGCTCATCGCATTCATGCGCGGGCCGGCGAGGCGGGCAAGGCGCGGCGGAACAGAGGTCATCGGGTGTCTCCTTCGAGGGTCTGGGATGGCGCCTAGGCTAACAAAGCCGGTGATGCGTGCCGGTGATGCGTGCGTGACACGCGCGGGCGCGCTGGCCTCCTAGCATGCGTTTGCCGGCGGCCGAAGGGTCGCCGGCACACGTCTTCAGGGCGGGGTGTGATTCCCCACCGGCGGTAAGTGGCGAGCCTTGCGCAACGCATGGCGAGCCACGAGCCCGCGAGCGCCCGCGCCGGGCCACCGGTGCGGGGTCAGCAGACCTGGTGCGATGCCAGGGCCGACGGTGTTGCTTGCGGGGCTGGCCCTGCAGGCTCAGTCCGGATGAAAGAAGACGCGGGGTGGGGCGCTGCGTGCGAGCCGGGCGACCGGTGCGCGCGCCGGGCCCTGCCGCGCATTCCCTGGAACGTCCTTCGGTGTCCGAGTCATCTCATCAAGGAGCGTTTCGAATGATCGTCCATTCCCCCTCTTCCGCCGGCACGGCGGTGCCTCCCCACCCGATCCCGACAGCGGGTGCTCATCCTCCCCGGCCCGTCGACGTGGCCGAGGTGCCTCCAGGGCCGCTGCGCGACCGCCTGCGCGCCGCGGCACAGGCCATGCGCGACGGTCGGCCCGTGCTGCTGACCGACGACAGCCAACGCGAGGACGAGGCCGACCTCATCGTCGCCGCCGAAGCCCTCACGGCGCCGGTGATGGCGACCCTGATCCGCGACGGCAGCGGCATCGTCTGCCTGTGCCTCACGCCGGCGCACGCGGCCCATCTGGGTCTCGAACCGATGGTGCGCGACAACCGAAGCCGTTACGGCACCGCCTTCACGGTCTCGATCGAGGCGCGCGAGGGCGTGAGCACCGGCGTCAGTGCCGTCGACCGCGTGACGACGGTGCGCGCCGCCACCGAGCCGGGCCGCAGCGCGGCCGACATCGTCAGCCCTGGCCATGTCTTCCCGCTCGTGGCGCACGAGGGTGGCGTGCTCGCGCGGCGCGGCCACACCGAAGGCGCACTGGAACTGTGCGCCCTGGCAGGCCTTCGGCCGGCGGCCGTGCTGTGCGAGCTGATGAACCCCGACGGGACGATGGCGCGCGGCCCACAGATGTGGGGGTACGCCGAACGCCACGGGCTTGCGGTGCTGTCGATCGAGGATCTCGTGGCCTGGCGGCGCCTATAAACTGCACCGGGTTGCGTTATCCCTTTCCGCCGGTCCTTGGACAACAACAAGATCCTCTCCCAGCTCGCGGCCGAACTGCAGGTTCGGCCTTCCCAGGTCAAGGCGGCGGTGGAACTGCTGGATGGCGGTGCCACCGTCCCCTTCATCGCCCGATACCGCAAGGAGGCCACCGAGGGCCTCGACGACACGCACCTGCGTGAACTCGAGGTCCGGCTGGCCTACCTGCGCGAGCTCGAAGAGCGCCGCGACGCGGTGCTGAAGAGCATCGACGAACAGGGCAAGCTCACGCCGGAGCTGCGCGCCGCCATCGAGGCCGCGCCCACCAAGCAGGAGCTGGAAGACCTGTACCTGCCCTACAAGCCCAAGCGCCGCACCAAGGGGATGATCGCGCGCGAGGCCGGCATCGAGCCGCTGGCCGACAAGCTGTTTCTGGATCCCTCGCTCGATCCGCTGGCCGAGGCAGCGGCCTTCATCAACGCCGAGGCCGGCTTTGCCGATGCGCACGCGGTGCTGGATGGCGTGCGCGACATCCTCTCCGAGCGCTGGGCCGAAGACGCCGCGCTGGTGGGCAAGCTGCGCGAATGGCTGTGGGCTGATGGCCTGTTCCAGAGCAAGCTCGTGGAGGGCAAGGACGGCAACCACCCCGATGCGGCGAAGTTCCGCGACTATTTCGATTACGCCGAGCCCATCCGCACCGTGCCCTCGCACCGCGCGCTGGCGGTCTTTCGCGGCCGCACGCAGGAATGGCTGGATGCGAAGCTGGTGCTCGATGAAGAGGTGGTGCCGGGCAAGCCCACGATGGCCGAAGGCCGCATCGCGGTGCACCTGGGCTGGAGCCATGCCAAGCGTGCGGCTGACGAGCTGCTGCGCAAGACCATCGCCTGGACCTGGAAGGTCAAGCTCTCGCTGAGCCTGGAGCGCGATCTCTTCGGCCGCCTGCGCGAGGAAGCCGAGGCCGTGGCGATCAAGGTCTTTGCCGACAACCTGCGCGATCTGCTGCTGGCGGCACCGGCCGGCAAGCGCGTGGTGATGGGCCTGGATCCCGGCATCCGCACCGGCGTGAAGGTGGCCGTGGTCAGCGAGACCGGCAAGGTGCTGGCCACCGATACCGTCTATCCGCACGAGCCACGCAACGATTGGGAAGGCGCGCTGCACGCGCTGGGCCGCGCGGTCGTCACCCACGGCGTCAACCTGATCGCCATCGGCAATGGCACCGCCAGCCGCGAGACCGACAAGCTGGCCGCCGATCTGATCAAGCGCCTCCATCAGATGCTGGCCTCCAAGGCGCCTGCGGCGCCGGGTGCCGCGCCCGAGATGAAGCTCGACAAGGTGGTGGTCAGCGAAGCCGGCGCCTCCGTCTACTCAGCCAGCGAGTTTGCCAGCAAGGAGCTGCCCGATCTGGACGTGAGCCTGCGCGGCGCGGTGAGCATCGCGCGGCGCCTGCAGGATCCGCTGGCCGAGCTGGTGAAGATCGAGCCCAAGAGCATCGGCGTGGGGCAGTACCAGCACGATGTCAACCAGTCCTGCCTGGCGCGCACGCTGGATGGCGTGGTGGAAGACTGCGTGAATGCCGTGGGCGTGGACCTGAACACCGCGTCCGCGCCGCTGCTGGCGCGTGTGGCCGGCCTCTCGGCCGGCGTGGCCTCGGGCATCGTGCGCTGGCGCGATGCGCATGGCGCCTTCAGAAACCGGCAGCAGCTGATGGAGGTCACGGGGCTCGGGCCCAAGACCTTCGAACAGGCGGCCGGCTTCCTGCGCATCCGCGAGGGCGACAACCCGCTGGACATGACCGGCGTGCACCCGGAAACCTATCCCGTCGTGCAGAAGATGCTGCAGCAGACCGGCAAGCCGGTGCAGGAGCTGATGGGCAAGGCCGAGGTGCTGCGCACGCTGAAGCCGCAGGCCTTTGCCGACGAGCGTTTTGGCGCCATCACGGTGAAGGACATCCTTGCGGAGCTGGAAAAGCCGGGCCGCGACCCGCGGCCGCACTTCCAGGTGGCGCGCTTCAACGACGGCGTGAGCGACATCAAGGATCTGCAGCCGGGCATGCTGCTGGAAGGCACGGTCAGCAACGTCGCACAATTTGGGGCGTTTGTGGATCTGGGCGTGCACCAGGACGGCCTGGTGCATGTGAGCCAGCTGTCCAACAAGTTTGTGCAGGATGCGCGCGAGGTCGTGCGCACCGGCCAGGTGGTGAAGGTGCGCGTGGTGGAGGTGGATCTGGCGCGCAAGCGCATCGCACTCACGATGAAGCTGGATGCCGCGCTGCCGGCCAAGGCAGGCGGGGCAGGGCGCTCCGGCGACAACAGCTTCCGCGCGCCGGCGCGGCACGAACGCCAGCCCGGTGCCTCAGCGCCCGGCGGCGGCCAGAGCGCGATGGCGGCCGCCTTTGCCAAGCTGAAGGCCAAGGCGTGAGACTGCGGGCGCCCGGGCGATCGGGCGCAAGCCGGCTTGGGCCGGTGCCGAAGCGGCTGGATGCCGAAGGGCGGCCGTGGCCCGAGGCGCGGCTCCAGACTGCCTGGGCGCTGATCGGGCTGCTGGCACTGGGGCCGGTGATGGCGCAGACCGAGCAACCGGCGCAGACGCCGGCTGCCGCGCCCGCGCCCCCGCCCCCGCCGGCCAGCCCGCCGCCTTCCGCGGCAAGCCCCGCTGGGCCGTCCGCAACGGCACCGGCTGCGCCCGCAACCCAGCGCATCGAGATCCGGGCCGAGACCGCCAGCGACAGCGAGCAGCGCCGCCGCGATCCGGTGGCCCGGACGGTGGTCGGCCGCGAGGAGCTGGACAAGTTCAACGACCCCAGCGTGCTCGATGTCCTGAAGCGCCAGCCCGGCGTCAACCTCAGCGGTGGCAACCCCAGGCTGCGCGGCATGGGCGCGGGCTACACGCTGATCCTGGTCAACGGCGAACGCGCGCCGCCGGGCTTCAGCCTGGACAACCTGCCGCCCTCGCAGGTCGAACGCATCGAGATCACCAAGGGCCCGACGGCCGAACACAGCACGCAGGCCGTGGCCGGCACCATCAACGTCATCCTGCGTGCCGCGGCGCGCCAGCGCCAGCGCGAGCTCTCCGGCCGGGTCTCGTACTCCCGCCACCGGCCGGCGGGCGGCTTCAATGCCAATTGGGCAGACCGGCTGGGCGAGCTGAGCGTGGCCCTGCCGCTGTCGGGCTTCCAGTGGGCCGGCGGTCAGGACACCCAGGGCAGCCGCCTGACGCGGGATACCGCGGGCCTGCTGCAGCGCATCGCCTACGACGGGCAGGACCACTGGTGGGGTGGCGGCTTCAATTTCGGGCCGCGGCTGAACTGGCGCGTCAGCGATCGCACCACGCTGGAGTGGAGCAGCTGGCTGCAGCGCAATGAATCCGGCAGCGCCGGCAGCTACCTCAACCGCGTGCTCGAAGGCAGCACGCCGGCCAGCCTGGACGACAGCTACCGGCAGCGCGGCTACTGGCAGAACCTGCGCACGGGCCTGAGCCTGAACCAGCGCTTCGAGGCAGGTGCGCGCCTGGAGGCCCGCGCGGGCCTGCAGGCCACGCGCAACGGCTGGAACAACCGCAGCCTGGGCCTGGATGCACAGGGGCGGCAGACGGTCGATCGCCTGTCCACCGGGCGCGTGCAGGAAGACGGCGCCAGCAGCAGCGGCAAGTTCACGCTGCCCTGGGGCGAGAGCCACACCCTGGCCAGCGGCTGGGACGTGGAGCGCAGGACGCGCCGCGAGGAGCGCAGCGTCACCGAAAACGGCCTGCCGCAGCTGCAGGGCTTCGAGGCGCGGCCGTTCGACGCCGAGGTGCAGCGCTGGGCCGCCTACCTGCAGGACGAGTGGCAGATCGCGCCGCGCTGGTCCGCCTATGTCGGCGTGCGCAGCGAGACGCTGCAGACCACCAGCCGCGACGAAGGCCAGACGCTGCGCTCGCGCAGCGAGGTTGTCACGCCCGTGATGCACCTGCAGCACCGGCTCAACGAGAAGGGGCGCGATCTGCTGCGCATGAGCCTCACGCGCAGCTACAAGGCCCCGGATCTGAATGCGCTGATGGCGCGGCCCTCGATCAACGGCAACTTCCCGGCCAGCGGCCCCAACGTGGCGCTGTCGCCGGACCGGGTGGGCAACCCCGCGCTGCAGCCCGAGCTGACCACCGGCATCGATCTGGCGCTGGAGACCTACCTGCCGCGCGGCGGCGTGATCAGCGCCGGCCTCTTTCACCGCCGCGTGCAGGGCCTGATCCGCCAGCAGCTGGCCGAGGAGGCCGTGGCCTGGTCACCCGTGCCGCGCTGGGTGCAGCGCCCGGTCAACCTGCGCGATGCGCGCAGCACCGGCCTGGAGCTGGAGCTCAAGGGCCGCATCGACGAGCTGTGGCCCGCAGCGCCGCTGCCGGGCGCGATGAACCTGCGCAGCACGCTGAGCCTCTACCACTCGCGCGTGGACGACATCCCCGGGCCCGACAACCGGCTGGAGGGCCAGCAACCCTGGACCTTCGGCTTCGGCCTGGATCACCGCTGGGCCGGCACGCCCTGGGGCGCCGGCTTCGGCTTCCAGTTCACGCCCGGCTACCGCACGCAGCTCAGCGCGACGCAGCGCCGCACGATCAACCGTGCGCGCAACCTCGATGGCTATGTGTCCTTCGCCGTGCACAAGGATCTGATCGTGCGCCTGTCGGGCCACAACCTGCCGCGCGCCCACTTCGCCACCTTGTCCGAGACGCAGGAGGCCGACGGCACGCGCCTCTTCGACGAGCAGCGCCGCGTGCAGCCCTTCGGCGTGAATCTCGGCGTGAGCGCCAAGTTCTGATCCCCCATGCAGGCGCTGCGCATCCTTGCCGGCCCCCGGGCGCGCCGCCAGCTGCAGCAGCAGGGGCTGCGGCCGCAGGATGTGCGCGTGGTGCCGGCGGCCGCGGGCGGCCCCAAGGGCCTGATCCTCAATCCCCTGGATCGTTATCTCTTCGGCCAGTGGCTGCCGCGCTCTGCACAAACGGTGCACCTGATCGGCGCCTCCATCGGGGCCTGGCGCATGGCCTGCGCCACGCTGCCCGATGCCGAAGCGGCGCTGCTGCAGCTGGCCGACGACTATGTCTCCCAGACCTACGATCACGCGCCGGGCAAGCCCCCCACGGCGCGCGTGGTGAGCGAGGTCTTCGGCCGCACGCTGCAGCAGCGCCTGGGCACCCGCGCCGCCGAGGTGCTGCAATCGCCGCGCTATCGGCTGCACGTGCTCACCAGCCGCGGCCGGCATGTGCTGCACCGCGAAGGCCGCGTGCGCACGGCGCTGGGCTACGCCGGCGCCTTCTTCGCCAATGCGGCGCACCGCGGGGCGCTGGGCTTCTGGCTGGAGCGTGTGCTGTTCAGCGATCCGCGCGAGCCACTGCCCTTTGCGCTGAGCGATTTCCGCAGCCGCCAGGTGACGCTGGTGCCGGACAACCTGGCGCCGGCGGTGCTGGCCAGCTGCTCGATCCCGTTCTGGCTGCAGGCCGTGCAGGACATCCCCGGCGGCCCGCGGGGTGCCTACTGGGACGGCGGCATCACGGATTACCACCTGCACCTGAACTACGCCACGATGGCCGAAGGCATGGTGCTCTATCCGCACTTTGGCGCGCAGGTGGTGCCGGGCTGGCTGGACAAGGCCTGGAAGCGCCGGCATCGGGCCTCGGCCTTCCTGGACAACGTGGTGGTGCTGGCGCCGCAGCCGCAGTGGGTGGCATCGCTGCCCTTGGGCAAGCTGCCCGACCGCGAGGATTTCAAGGCCTTCGGCGACGATCTGGCAGGCCGCATGCGGGTCTGGCGCCAGGCCATCTCCGAAAGCCAGCGGCTGGCCGACGAGTTCAGCCGCCTTGTCGAGGCAGATCGGCCCATCGAAGCCGAGCCCTTGGCATAAACTCCGCGCTCTCCTTCCCACGCAACAAGGGCAAGAAAGGCATCTGGGTTATGACACCGCGGACTCCCCCCACCACCGTCACCCGACGCTGAAGCCGGCCGCGCATCCCCGTCGATCCTTCTTTTCCCTCACAGCAAAGCGCGGCAATCCCGCGCTTTTTTGTTGCCGCCCCAAGGACCCGCCATGATCACGATCACGCTCCCCGATCAATCCCAGCGCCAGTTTTCCGGCCCCGTGACGGTGGCCGAGGTGGCCGCCTCCATCGGCCCCGGCCTGGCCAAGGCCGCCCTCGGCGGCAAGGTGGATGGCAAGCTGGTGGACACGAGCCACTCGCTGCAGGCCGACGCCCGCCTGGCCATCGTCACCGACAAGGATGCCGACGGCCTGGAGATGATCCGGCACTCGACGGCGCACCTGCTGGCCTATGCCGTCAAGGAGCTGTTTCCCGATGCGCAGGTGACCATCGGCCCGGTCATCGAACACGGCTTCTTCTACGACTTTGCCTACAAGCGCCCGTTCACGCCGGAAGATCTGGCGGCCATCGAGAAGCGCATGGTCGAGCTGGCGGCAAAGAACGAGCCCGTGCTGCGCCGCGTGCTGCCGCGTGACGAGGCCGTGGCCTACTTCAAGTCCCTGGGCGAGCACTACAAGGCGGAGATCATCGCCAGCATACCGTCCGGCGAAGACGTGAGCCTGTACCGCGAAGGCGGCTTCGAGGATCTCTGCCGCGGCCCGCACGTGCCCAGCACGGGCCGGCTCAAGCACTTCAAGCTGATGAAGCTGGCGGGTGCCTACTGGCGCGGCGATCACCGCAACGAGATGCTGCAGCGCATCTACGGCACGGCCTGGGCGACGAAGGACGATCTGCAGCAGCACCTGACGCGGCTGGAAGAGGCCGAGAAGCGCGATCACCGCAAGCTCGGCCGCGAGCTGGATCTGTTCCACCTGGACGAGCACAGCCCGGGCACGGTGTTCTGGCACCCCAAGGGCTGGACGGTGTGGCAGGGCATCGAGCAGTACATGCGCCAGGTCTACCGCGACAACGGCTACCTGGAAGTCAAGGGGCCGCAGATCCTGGACCAGAGCCTGTGGGAGAAGACGGGCCACTGGCAGAAGTACCGTGAAAACATGTTCACGACGGAATCGGAAAAGCGCGATTACGCGCTCAAGCCGATGAACTGCCCCGGCCACATCCTGATCTTCAAGCAGGGCATCAAGAGCTACCGCGATCTGCCGCTGCGCTTCGGCGAGTTTGGCCAGTGCCACCGCAACGAGCCCACGGGCGGCCTGCACGGCATCATGCGCGTGCGCGCCTTCACGCAGGACGATGGCCACATCTTCTGCACCGAAGACCAGATCCTGCCCGAGTGCACGGCCTACACGGCCCTGCTGCAGGCCGTCTACCGGGATTTCGGCTTCACGGAGATCCTCTACAAGGTGGCCACGCGCCCGCAGGCCCGCATCGGCAGCGACGAAAGCTGGGACAAGGCCGAGCACGCCCTGATGGAGAGCCTGCGCGCCTCGGGCTGCGAATTTGTCATCTCGCCGGGCGACGGCGCGTTCTACGGCCCGAAGATCGAATACACGCTGAAGGACGCCATCGGCCGGGAGTGGCAGTGCGGCACGATGCAGGTCGATTTCTTCATGGCCGAGCGCCTGGGCGCCGAGTACGTGGCCGAGGACGGCAGCCGCCAGACGCCCGTGATGCTGCACCGCGCCATCGTCGGCAGCCTGGAGCGATTCATCGGCATCCTGATCGAGCAGCACGCCGGCGCGCTGCCCGTCTGGCTGGCGCCGCAGCAGGTGGTGATCGCCTCGATCACCGATGCGCAGGCCGAATATGCGCGCGAAGTGGCGAAATCGCTGCAAAAACAAGGAGTTAGAGTCTCCCTGGATTTGCGCAACGAAAAAATCACCTATAAAATCCGCGAGCATTCGATGCAAAAGGCCCCGTTCATCCTGGTCGTCGGCGACAAGGAGAAGGCAAACGGGGCCGTTGCCGTGCGCGCTCGGGGCAACAAGGATCTGGGTGTGATGCCGCTGGCCGACTTCGCTGCAAAGCTCGCCCAGGACATCGCCACCAAGGTCTGAAGTGCCGCTGCAGCCCAGGCTGCAGCATCCGGCTGTCGGGGTCGCTCCTCGGTCCGGACGTTCAGAGCGCGTTTTTGGGTTGTTTCCGCCGCTTGTTTGCCTGCAGGTGGCGCTAAGGGGTTTGAACCATCGCTACCTTCATGGACCGGCGCGTTCCGAATGCGGAGCGCAAGCACAGGCTGAACCGCGAGATCATGGCGCCGCAAGTGCGCCTGAACGGTGTCGAGAACGAGCCACTGGGCATCGTGCCCATCCTCGAAGCCTTGCGAATGGCGGGCGACCTGGATGTCGATCTCGTCGAAATCGCAGCCACGGCGGATCCGCCGGTGTGCCGGTTGATGGACTACGGCAAGTTCAAGTACCAGGAGCAGAAGAAGGCCGCTGAAGCCAAGTCCAAGCAGAAGGTCATCGAGATCAAGGAAGTCAAGTTCCGTCCTGGTACGGATGACGGCGACTACGCGATCAAGCTGCGCAATCTGCGCCGCTTCATCGCCGAGGACGGCGACAAGGGCAAGGTCACCCTGCGCTTTCGCGGTCGCGAGATCACGCACCAGGAAATCGGCATGAAGATGCTGGAGCGCATCCGCGACGAACTGGCCGATGTCTCGGTGGTGGAAAACATGCCCAAGCTGGAAGGCCGGCAGATGATCATGGTGCTGGCGCCCAAGCGGAAGTAGGGCGTCGCACAGACAGGGTTTCGGCCTCGCGGTCTGGTCACCGCGGGGGTCGAACAAGAAGCCGTTGCAGGCCATCAAGCGCTTCGCCCAGAAGCCGCCTGCAAGGGTCACTTAGAAGGAGCAGTCATGCCCAAGATGAAGACCAAGAGCAGCGCCAAGAAGCGCTTTCGTGTTCGCCCGGGTGGCACCGTCAAGCGCGGTCAGGCCTACAAGCGCCACATCCTGACGAAGAAGACCACGAAGAACAAGCGCCACCTGCGTGGGCCGGCGAACGTGCACGAGACCAACATGGGCCACATCGCTGCGATGCTGCCCTTTGCTGGCCTCTGATCCCACCACCACCGTAAAACAGGAGCACACACATGCCTCGCGTCAAACGTGGTGTCACCGCACACGCCCGTCACAAGAAGATCCTGAAGCTCGCCAAGGGCTTCCGCGGCCGCCGCAAGAATGTCTTCCGCATCGCCAAGCAGGCGGTGATGAAGGCCGGGCAATATGCCTACCGCGACCGCCGCACCCGCAAGCGGGTCTTCCGCCAGCTGTGGATCGCCCGTATCAACGCGGCTTCGCGTGAACTGGGTGTCACCTACAGCAAGTTCATGGCCGGCCTGAAGAAGGCGCAGATCGACATCGACCGCAAGGTCCTGGCCGATCTGGCGGTCAATGATCCGGCCGCCTTTGGCAGCATCGTTGCCAAGGTGAAGGCCCAGCTGAGCTGAACGCCGCGTGCCGGCCACGCCCCTCGCGGGCGGTGCCGGGCACGCCTCAGACTTCAAGGCCGTCACCTGGTGGCGGCCTTTTTCATTCCTGCCACGATGAGCGATCTCGACACCCTTCTTGCGCAGGCGCGCAGCGAATTTGCCGCAGCGCCCAGCGCCGCCGAACTGGAAAACGCCAAGGCGCGTTTCCTGGGCAAGGCCGGCCGCGTGACCGAACTGCTCAAGGGCCTGGCCGCGCTGAGCGTGGATCAGAAGAAGGCGCGCGGCGCCGAGATCAACCAGGTCAAACTGTCCATCGAAGCCGCTCTGAACGAGCGCCGCGAAGCGCTGGCGCAGGCGGAGCTGGATGCGCAGCTCAAGGCGCAGGCGCTGGATGTGAGCCTGCCGGGGCGGCAGCGCGGCAAGGGCGGTCTGCACCCGGTCAGCCGCGCGATCGAGCGCATCGAGGCGATCTTCGGCTCCATGGGTTTCGATGTGGCCGAAGGCCCCGAGATCGAGACCGACTGGATGAGCTTCACGGCGCTGAACAACCCCGAGAACCACCCCGCGCGCTCGATGCAGGACACGTTCTACGTGGACATCCGCGATGCGCAGGGCCGCTGGCTGAACCTGCGGCCGCACACCAGCCCGATGCAGGTGCGCTATGCCCGCGCCCATGCCCAGCGCCACGCGGCCGATGCCACCGGCGGGCCGATGCCCGAGATCCGCGTGATCGCGCCGGGCCGCACCTACCGCGTGGACAGCGACGCCACGCACTCGCCCATGTTCCACCAGTGCGAAGGCCTGTGGATCGGCGAAGACATCAGCTTCAAGGACCTGAAGGTCGTGTTCACCGATTTCCTGCGGCGCTTCTTCGAGGACGACGACATCCAGACGCGCTTTCGGCCGAGCTACTTTCCGTTCACCGAACCCAGTGCCGAGATCGACATGATGTTCGGCCACGGCCCGCTCAAGGGCAAGTGGCTGGAGCTGGCCGGCTCGGGGCAGGTGCACCCGAACGTGGTGCGCAACTACGGCCTGGATCCTGAGCGATACATCGGCTTCGCCTTCGGCATGGGCCCGGATCGCCTGGCCATGCTGCGCTACGGCGTGAATGACCTGCGCCTGTTCTTCGAGGGCGATCTGCGCTTCCTCTCGCAGTTCCGCTGATCCTCGGTCTGGACGTCTGCCCCTCGCTGGCCGGGGGGCGTGCAACGAGAAACCACCATGCAATTCCCCGAAAGCTGGTTGCGCGAGTTCTGCAACCCACCGCTCGGCACGCAGGAGCTGGCCGATCTGCTCACCATGTCCGGCATGGAAGTCGAAGAGCTGCGCCCGGTGGCGCCGCCCTTCAGCGGCATCGTCGTGGCCGAGATCGTCACGGCCGAGCAGCACCCCAATGCCGACAAGCTGCGCGTGTGCCAGGTCAATGCCGGCATGCATGCCCCGCAAGGCCTGCTGCAGATCGTCTGCGGCGCGCCGAACGCACGCGCCGGCATCCGTGTGCCGCTGGCGCTGGTGGGCGCCGAACTGCCGCCCGGCGAAGACGGCAAGCCCTTCAAGATCGGCGTGGGCAAGCTGCGCGGCGTGGAGAGCTTCGGCATGCTGTGCTCGGCGCGCGAGCTGAAGCTGTCTGAAGACCACGGCGGCCTGCTGGAACTTGCTGCCGACGCGCCCGTGGGCGCCGATGTGCGCCAGGTGCTGAAGCTGGACGACACGATCTTCACGCTCAAGCTCACGCCCAACCTCGGGCACACGCTCAGCGTCTACGGCATCGCGCGCGAGGTCTCGGCGCTCACCGGCTCGCCGCTGATCACCCCGCCCATCGCCGCGGTGACGCCGGTCCACGACGGCCGCCTGCCCGTGCAGGTGCTGGCGCCGGATCTGTGCGGCCGCTTTTCAGGGCGTGTGGTGCGCAACGTCAATACCAAGGCCGCGACGCCTGCCTGGATGGTGGATCGGCTCGCGCGCTGCGGCCAGCGATCGGTGACCGCGCTGGTGGACATCTCCAACTACGTGATGTTCGAGTTCGGCCGCCCCTCGCACATCTTCGATCTGGACAAGATTCACGATCATCTGGTCGTTCGTTGGGGCCGCGCGGGCGAGACGCTCAAGCTGCTGAATGGCAGCACCATCGAGCTCGATGAGACGGTGGGCGTCATCGCGGACAGCCAGGCCGTGGAATCGCTGGCCGGCATCATGGGCGGCGACGCCACCGCAGTCAGCGACGACACGCGCCACGTGTATGTGGAGGCCGCTTTCTGGTGGCCCGAGGCCGTGGCCGGCCGCTCGCGCCGCTACAACTTCTCCACCGATGCCGGGCACCGCTTCGAGCGCGGTGTGGATCCTTCCCTGACGGTTGAACACATCGAACGCATCACGGCGCTGATCCGGCAGATCTGCGGCGGCGATGCCGGCCCGATGGATGACCAGACCCTGAGCCTGCCGCAGCGCGCGCCGGTGACGCTGCGCGTGGCGCGCGCCGCCAAGGTGCTGGGCCTGCCGCTGACCCAGGCCCAGTGTGCCGATGTCTTCCGCCGCCTGGGCCTGGCCTGCACAGAGGCCGATGGCACGCTGACCGTCACGCCGCCCAGCTGGCGCTTTGACCTGGCTATCGAGGAAGACCTGATCGAAGAGGTGATCCGCGTCATCGGGCTGCACCACTTGCCGGTCAGCGCGCCGCACGCGCCCGTTACCGCGCAGGCACGGCGCGAGGGCCGTCACACCGCCTGGGCCGTCAGGCATGCGCTGTCGGCCCTGGGCTACCAGGAAACGATCAATTTCAGCTTCGTGGAAGAGCGCCTGGAGCACGAACTGGCCGGCAATGCCGATCCGATCCGCGTGCTCAACCCCATCGCCGCGCCGCTGGCGGTGATGCGCTCCTCGCTGATGGGCAGCCTGGTGGCTGTGCTCAAGACCAACCTCGCGCGCCGCGCCAGCCGCGTGCGGGTCTTCGAGGTCGGCCGCGTCTTCCGGCGCGATGCCGGCGTGGTCGACAGCCTGCAGACGGTGGCCGGCGTGCATCAGCCCATGCGGGTGGCCGGGCTGGTCTTCGGCCCTTCGGAGAGCCTGCAGTGGGGCCAGCGCGAGCGCGCCGCGGACTTCTTTGATGCCAAGGGCGATGTCGAGGCGCTGCTGGCGCCGCGTCAGGCCCGCTTCATCGCCGATGTGCACCCCGCGCTGCACCCGGGGCGCTGCGCGCGCATCGAGATCGACGGGCGCGTGCTGGGCCATGTGGGTGAACTGCACCCGCGCTGGCGCCAGGCCTACGATCTGCCGCAGGCGCCGATGCTCTTCGAACTCGATCTGGACGCCGTGCTGGACCGTCCCCTGCCGCAGTTCGCGCCGCTGCCGCGGCAGCAGGCCGCGCTGCGCGATGTGGCCCTGGTGGTCGCCCCCGAGGTGCAGCACGACGCCTTGCTGCAGGCCTTGCGCGCCGATCCGCAAGGGCTGGTGCGTTCGGCCACGCTCTTCGACATCTACCAGCCGGCTGCCGCCGTGGCGGGGATGCAACCGGGCGAACGCAGTCTGGCCATCCGGCTGGAACTGCTGGATGATGAGGCCACGCTGACCGATGAGCGCATCGACGCGGGTGTTGCAGCCGCGGTGCAGCGGGCCGGCGTGGCGTGCGGCGCGCGCCTGCGGGCTTGAGGGCAGGGCAAGGTTGGGAGGACGGTTGACCATGGATGTGCAGGATGACAAGCCCGGGCGCAGCGCACCCGCGCTGGCTTCGCTGGAGACGCCGACGCTCACCAAGGCCGATCTGTCCGAACTGCTGTTCGACCGCCTGGGCCTGAACAAGCGCGAATCCAAGGAGATGGTCGAATCCTTCTTCGACAGCGTGCACGCGGCCCTGGCCCAGTGTCAGGATGTCAAGCTGTCGGGCTTCGGCAACTTCAACATCCGCCGCAAGGCGCCGCGCCCGGGCCGCAACCCGCGCACCGGTGAAGCGATTCCGATCAAGGCGCGCCACGTCGTGACGTTTCACGCCAGTCACAAGTTGAAAGCGATCGTTCAAGGCGAGACCCCGGGCCCGGAAGAGTTCGAGTAGAGTCTTAGCTTCCCTTCGGAAGCGCCTTGATTTTTCATGGAGACCTTGCCTCCCATCCCGCCCAAGCGGTACTTCACGATCGGGGAGGTCAGTGAGCTGTGCCAGGTGAAGCCGTATGTGCTTCGCTACTGGGAGCAGGAGTTCACCCAGCTCAAGCCCATGAAGCGGCGCGGCAACCGCCGCTACTACCAGCACCACGAGGTGCTGCTGATCCGCCGCATCCGCACGCTGCTGTACGACGAGGGCTTCACGATCAGCGGCGCGCGCAACCGCCTGGGCGATCTGGGCTTCGGCCGCAGCAACGGCCAGGCGGCGGATCCTGCCTTGGCCGAAGCGGCGGATGAGGCCATGAGCGACCCCGGCCTGGAGACATCGGCCGAAGCCGGCAGCGAAGCCGCACCCGCCGCGGCACCCCAGTCCCCGCTGATGCTGGCCGAGCCGGGCGATGCTGCCCGGCTGCGCACCGAGCTGGAAGCCATCAGGCGCCTGCTGGACGCCTGAAGCCGGGCGCCCGCACGGCTGGCGCCCACATCCCTCGAGCCCCGGCCGCGGCCGCCCGGGAAGGCCCCAAGGGCAGGCTATACTGCGCAGCTTCGTCGGGGTGTAGCGCAGCCTGGTAGCGCACTTGCATGGGGTGCAAGGGGTCGCGAGTTCGAATCCCGCCACCCCGACCAATGAAAATCAACGCCTTAGCTCCCACAAGGGGCTAAGGCGTTTTGTCTTTCTGGGGCGTTGGCCCGTATTGGCGGTGCTTCCTCACCTGCAGACACGGAACGAATCGGCATGAAGGACTTCGCGGCCTTCGTGGACGCCGAGTCCGCCAAGGGGATGAAGGTGGTGAAGACCGCCGATCGGCAGACGGACCGAGGCCCGGGCAGGCGCCCCGCGCCTCACATCTGCCGGAAGACGTGGTTGAAGTTGCGGCTGGAGCGCAGGGTTTCGCGGCGCCCCTTCAGGTGCACATCAGCTGTTTCGTTGGCGCCGCGCACGATGTGGCTCACACGTTCGAGGTTGACCACGGCGGACCGGTGGATCTGCAGGAACTGCGCCGGATCGAGCTGGGCCAGCAGATCCTTCAGCGGCAGGCTGATCAGGGCCTCGGCAGGGCTGCCGTCGTCCTGGCGCCAGGCCACCCGCGTGTAGCGGCTGTCGGATTGCAGGTAGTCGATGCGTTCCACCGCGATCAGCCGCACCGTGCTGCCCATCTGCGCACGCACCCAGCGCAGCGTGGTGGGCACACGCTCGCGCGCGATGCGCTGGGCCAGTTCGCGCAGCAAGGCCTCGTCGTGCCGCACCGGGGCGGCGGCGCCCAGCCGCTCCTGCAGGCGCGCCACCGCTTCGGCCAGCCGCGCTGGCTCCACCGGCTTGACAAGGTAGTCCAGCACGCCTTGGGCAAAGGCCTGCACCGCGTACTGCTCGAAGGCGGTGACGAAGACGATGTGCGCCCGGCGGCCGATGTGGCGCGCGGCTTCGATGCCGCTCATGCCGGGCATCTGCACATCCAGAAAGCAGGCCTGGGGCTGATGCTGCTCGAACAGTTCCACCGCCTCGCGGCCGTTGCGTGCGCAGGCCACCACCTGCAGCGAAGGCCAGGCCGCCTGCAGCAGCTCCGCCAGCTCTTCGCGCAGCAGCGGCTCATCGTCGGCGATCAGTGCGGTGGCGGGCGGGTTCATGCTTCGGGCGCCAGCGCGGCGGGCAGGCTCAGCGTGGCCCGCGTGCCGCGGGGTGCATGGGCCTCAAGGGCCAGGCTTGCCTCGCCGCCGAAGGCCAGCGCCAGGCGTTCGCGCAGGTTGGCCAGGCCGGTGCCTTCGACGGCCTCGGCGCCTTTGCGGCTGCTGCGCGCAGCATCCAGCCCGATGCCGGTGTCCAGCACCCGCACCTCGATCCGATCACCGACGCGGCGCACGCTCACCTCGATGCGGCCGCCGTCTTCGGCCGGATCGATGCCATGGCGGATGGCGTTCTCCACCAGCGTCAGGACGGCCGCCGCGGGGCAGTGCAGCGGCAGCGCGGATGCGTCGACATCGATCGCAAACTGCAGCCGATCCGGCATGCGCAGGTGCATCACCTCGAGATAGGCCTGAACCAGCGCGCGCTCGTCGGCAAAACAGCTGGCACCGCCGTCCAGCTGCGGCACGGCAGCGCGCAGGTAGTGGATAAGGCTGTCCAGCACCGCTGACGCCTGTTCAGAACCCGCCCGCCGCACCAGCGTGCGCACATTGGCCAGCGTGTTGAACAGAAAGTGCGGCTCCACCTGCGCCTGCAGCAGTTTCATGCGGGCATCCAGTGCCCGGCGCTCGAGCTCGCTGCGTTCCAGCGCAAAGGCCAGCGCCTGCTCGCGTGCAAAGGCCTCGCGCTGGCGCAGCAGCGCCACCAGCGCGATCCACGGGCCGAACAGCAGGCCTGTGAAGGCCAGGATGCTGAAGCCCCGGGAGTAGCTCGCGCCCAGCGCGTGGATATCCCAGGTGCCCAGCGTCAGCGCGTAGGCCGCAAAGGCGCTCGGCGGGATCACCAGGGCCACGGCCAGCAGCTGCGCCACCCAGCGTGGCAGCCGGCGGGGCAGCTGCCGCGGCCACTGCTCCAGCACGCCGAACGCCAGCACCGCCACGGCCGTGACGAAGCCGCAGCGCATCAACCAGACGTCCAGGCCCGACGTTGACGTGGCCGCGCGCAGCAGCGCCCAGATCAGCGTGACGATGAGCCAGAGCTTCACGCGCGGCCAGGCCACCAGGGCGCGCCAGCCGCGGCGCGCCGGCGCCGCGCCGCCCGGCGCGCTCGCAGAGCCGGGCAGGGCGGAGCGGGTCGAGTGGTTGGAGCGGTTGGAGGGCGCGGCCGACATGCCGTCAGTGTCGCGCAGCGGGGCTGTCATGGCCGAGGGTCGCCGGGCTTCGGGCTGCGCGGGCTGGAGTTCGCTGCCGGGCCGGGTGACTCGACGGCAAGCTCAGCGCGCGGCCATCGCCGCCGAAGGCCAGCCCACCAGGCGCAGCACGAACAGCGCCGCCGCCGCTTCGGCCGCGTCTTCGGCCTGCACCTGGACGTGAGCCCAGCGGGACACACCCGCCTGCGTCAGGCGCTCATGGATCTCGTGCGGGGCCTTGAGGCTGCCGTCGGGCTTGACGAAGGCCGTCCAGGGCAGTGCGATGACGTCGGCCGTTTGAGGAGTGGTCGGCGTTTGCGGGCTGGCAGCGCTCACCGCGCCGACCGCGCCGACCGCGCCGGCCGCTCCGACGGCTCCGACGGCTCCGACGGCTCCGACGGCGGCGGCCCGGCTGTCGACGCGCAAGATCTGGCGCGGCGTCTCGCGATCCTCTCGGCCCGCGGGCTGGCCGGAAGCGGCGGGCGGTGACAGGGCCGCCCAGCCCGGCTGCGGGCGCCGGGGCGGGGCGGGCGTGGCCGGTGCAGCGGGGGTGGCGGCCTGCGGCTTTGCCAGCGGATGGCCGCGCAGGGCCCACTCGTCGGTGGATTCCAGCATCAGCGCCACCTGGCGGTGACCCAGCGCTTCCAGCGTGGCCCAGGCCAGCGCGGCCGTCGGGTCCAGCCCGCCACGGCCGACCAGCACGATCTCGTGTTCCGGATCAAGCCCGCTGGCCGCCAGCTCGGTGCGCAGCGCCTGGGGATCGCGCCGCAGTGCCGTCCAGCGCTCGGGCGGCAGGTTGTAGGCGTGCGGCACATGGCCCAGCGCGTGCTCGGCCGCGGGCCGGACGTCGATCACGTTCAGGCGGGCCGATCCGGTCAGCCGCAGCAAGTCGTCGTTCCAGCTCGCCAGCCAATCGGCGCTGCGCAGGCGTTGCGGCTCGGCCCAGCTCCACATCGGCAGGCCGCGTTCGTCGCGCAGCCACTCGCGCTGCGAGCCCACATACACGCTCACCTGCGGCCAGCCCATCAGCACGTGCAGCGCAAACCACGGCAGCGTCGCCGCCACGCCGCCGCCGCAATAGGTGAGCACGGGGGTCTGTGCATCCATGCCCAGCATCGCGGCCATGCGGCGCAGTTCGGGCAGGGGCTTGAAACGGCCGTCCGCCTGCAGCAGATCCAGCCTTGACCACATGCGGGCATGCGGCAGGTGGCCGGCGCGCCCGAAGAAATTGCGCTGGCCGTAGTACCAGGGCGGCTCCAGCGCTTCGACCAGCACCAGTTCGCCGCGCCCGCCGGGCTGGCGCGGCGCGGCCCGGCCGGTGGCCGCCAGCACCTCGGGCAGCTCCAGCGCCAGGCCGGCGCGCGCCGGTGCCGCCACCGCCGTGCCGGGTGCGGGCGTGGATGCCGGCGCGGGTGCGGGCTGGCCGGCCTTGCGTACCTCGCCGCCGCTCGCCTGCCAGGCCTTCAGGCCGCCATCCAGCACGTGCAGCCGGTCCAGCGCCAGGCCGTGGCGATGCAGATCGAAGACCACCCGCGTGGCCCACATCGTGTCCTGGTTGTCGTAGACCACGATGCGGCTGTCCGGCGCAATGCCCCAGGCGCGCAGCCGCGCCTGCATCTGCGCCTGCGTGGGCAGCGCCGTGCCGCCGAACATCAGATCGGCATTCACCGCACCGGGAATGTGGCCGGCCCGGTGGATGGGCAGGGGCGAGGCATCGAGCAGCACCCAGCCCGGCTGGCCGATGCGGGCTTTCAGCCAGGCGGCATCCACCAGCGGCTGCGCCGCGGTGATGAGGGGCAGCACGAGGCTGGCGAGGGCGGCGAGCAAGCGCGCCGTGCGCAGCGCGGGCACCTGGGCGGGCAGCCGTGCGGGCAGCCGTGCGGACAACGGAGTGATGGAGGCCACGGAAAGCATGTCCAGTCAAAGGGGTTGGCCAGTGTTTGCCCAGCGGCCGGCGAAGGCCAGACCCAGCCGGCTGAGTGACGCCGCGCGGCGCACGACAGACGAAAAGCCAGGACCAGAGACGCCGCCGCCCGCGCCGTCAGGCCAATACGGCACACGCCATCCGCGGTATCGGGGGCGTGTGACACTGCGCCGCGCCGTCCGGTCCCGGACGGCAGACGCCTGATCGACTGAAGGACCCTTCGATGCTCTACGCAGCTCTCAAGACCGTGCATGTGCTGGCCATCGTGCTGTGGGTCGGCGGCATGGTCTTTGCGCACTTCTTCCTGCGGCCCGCCGTGGCCGCGCTGGACCCTACCGTGCGGGTGCGCCTGATGCACGATGTGCTGGGGCGCTTCTTCCAGGCGGTGCTGGCGGCATCGCTGCTGACGCTGGCCAGCGGCGTCTGGATGATCGGCAATGTGGCCAAGCAGGTCGTTCAATCCGGCGGCCGCTTCGAGATGCCCATGTATTGGACCCTGATGACCGTGCTGGGCGTCCTGATGGTGGCGATCTTCCTGCACATCCGCTTTGCGCTGTACCGCCGCCTGAGCCGCGCGGTCAGCGCCTCAGACTGGCCCGCCGGCGGCGCGGCCCTGGCGCAGATCCGCACCTGGGTCTCCATCAACCTGGGTCTGGGCGTGCTGGTGCTGGGCGTGGCGCTGATGGGCCGGGCGATGTAGCGCGTGGTGCGGTGATGCCGCGCCCGGCCGGGCTGTGCATCCGCCAGGGCCTGGCGCCCGTATCCGCAGCACCCCAGCGATGCCGAGGTGCCGCATGCCCCGATTTGCCGAAGTGATCCACCGTGAATGGATCGACGCGCCGGTCCAGACCGTCAGCGCGCAGTTTGCCGATCTCGATCACCACATCCGCCGCAACGTGCACCCCAAGCTGCGCTTCCAGGTGCTGGAGCGCCAGCCTCGCGCGGCCCGCTTCGTGCAGGAAGTCAGCCTGCTGGGCATTCGCCAGCGCGATGTCTTCGAGCGCCAGGTCTTTGCGGACGGCCGCATCGAAGACCTCTCGGTCGAAGGCTTCAATCGCGGCGGCCAGCTGAGCTTTCGCTTCGCCCCGGCCGTGCAGGGCGCCCGAAGCGGCACGGAAGTGACGATCACCATCCGGCTGCCGCTGCCGCCCGTCATCGGCGTGCTGGTCCGGCCCCTGCTGGAGTTTCAGATCCGGCGTGAGGTGCGTGCGGCTGCGCAGGAAGACAAGTGCGACATCGAGAGGGGTGGCTATCGGTCGGTGGTGCGTGAGCAGGCTGTGGTGGGTTGAGGGGGCTGGTGTGCCGCTGTGCTGCGGGCGGTGCAGGCACATGCGCATGGGGGTGCCGGGCGGGAAAAAAACGGATGCGGATAGAGGGCTTGCGATGACAGCCCACAAACGCAGCCACCCGATCAGCCAGTGAGCGGCGCGCTTGCGAGATCGCGCAACTGGCAGAAGGCGGTGATAGCCCTGGCCAACAAGCACGCGCGGATCGTGTCGGCGATGCTGGTGAGGGGCAAGAGCTTTGACGCCCGGCATGTGAGCCAGTGGCCGGAAGCAGCAGCGCCGTCACAGGCCTGAGCGGCCCGGCAGGCGACACAAGCGCGACAACCCCAACACAGTTCGATTTTTCCCCAGACGTGCGAAAGAAGATGCAGCAGACAGGTTAGACCGGTGGCCGGTCAACTCGATAACCCCTGTGTGATGGCTCAGCCATCAAGACGAGCGAATGGAGTCCTGCCAAGCGGTTCGTATCTTGGCCAGCACCGGCAACGTGGTGCACAAGGCCGTCTGTAGATGTGCAGTCTGATTCTGTTGGCAGGTAATGTTTCAACGTACAGAGTTGGGGGCGCGAAGCAAAGGCAAATACGGCTTGGCAAGAGAGAGAAACATCGACCCGATGACTCGAGGGGAAGTCCCTGTAGAGGGGCTATGTTCTCCTCGCCAGTCACGGCGGACTAGCCTTCTTCTCATATGCTTTGCCGTCGAGAATCTCGATCGACTTGATTGCCAGCTCGTGCATAAGGCAAAGTGTCGCACTCTCGTACTCATGGTATTCAGTGAGCGTCGCAATGACCATGTTCTTTCCGTGCGCGATGTCGTTTCGACGGGCGACCAAGGCTTGTATGCGACTTCTGTGTTTGTGTAGTTCTTCGCAGCGAATTCCAAGCCGGCCTGACTCTCGCTCAAATATGTTTGGCCAAAGATTGCTTTCGGTCTCTAGGCGACAGTTTTCCGGAAACTCTGCTGCGGCGAGAAGCGCTTGAGGTAGCCTCATCTCAAAAAATGACCAGATTGAATTTGAATCAAGGTTTGCACGGTGGCCCCTAAAAATCGGCTCCAAAGCTAGCAGCGCAAACTTGGCTTCTAGCTCGCCAGTCGGGATTGCTGCCGACTGAATGTGATCGAGGACAGTGTCCCAACAGAACTTGGTGAATCCTTCAAAGTGAGCATAGAGCAATGCCCACATTGCCCGCAGCAATGCCCGATAGGCCACATTCTCAGTTGTTGCGTTAATTGCAAGTCGCTTTAGCGACGCGAGTTCGGCTTCGCGCCACTTTAGGTCCTGCTCAAGAACGAAGTCGACGCTCACGCTGCGCTGACTAGAGCCGCTGCAGCGAGCTGAATACGGGTCTTGAGCTTCTCCTTTGAGTTTGCGCCGGGACCAGTTACGGCCCTGAAATCTTCCGTTTGGACTAGTTGAGTAATTTTCTCTCGAAGCGATCCGGGGCTCTTGTCCTGGATTTGATCAAAGGTCGTCTGAATCCCTATCGCAATTGCCTCAAAGTACGCGGGCGGCAGTGATCCTGTTGGATTCTCTCCTCGGTAGCGGAGGAATGCAGTCTCCCCCAAACTCTGTCGAGCAAAGGTCATGACTTTGTGGAAGATGGCCACTTCAGCTTCAGTGTCGAAGGGCAGTTTCTGCAATAGTACGCCTTCCATGTATGTGTCTAGCCAATCGCGGACACTGCCCTTAAATCCTTCAAGAAAGTTCTTCGCCGCAAAGAATCGTAGGACTAGTTCTTCTGCCGCTTTCTTTTCCTTATCGGGTTGGGCCAGATAGTCAGCACAGGCCGCAAAGTCGTCTTGCTGCGAGAGTTTTACAAGTGTGTTGTAGAACGCTATTCCTCGTTCTCCCAACATACGCGACGAACAGTTTCGAATCTCCTGCGGCTCAAGGTTCGCGCCGCCAGTGTTCAGCCGCTTGAACATCTCGTATCGGAGGAAACCCTTGCTTTGCTTCTTGATTACTACTGTTCGAATAGGGGAGCGCTTGATGCGAAGTCGGAGTGACAAGGGCAGCTGGGTGAAGGCCAACCCGTTCAGGCCAGGGACCAGCGTGCACCCATCAAGCGTAAGCGGATCAAGTTTAATGCTCTGTGGCTCCATGAACTGGAGGATCGTGCTGATGCGTTGCAGACCGTCTATGAGTTCAAGAACACCATCTTGGTTCTCAATCATAAAGACTTGAGGGACAGGGAGCTCAAGCAAAATGGATTCGATCAGATGCGACTTCTGCTGAGGAGACCAGCGAAACAGACGCTGGTACTCTGGCTGAATGATCAGTTCCTTGTTGACGTGAAGGTTGGCGATCTCTCCAAAGCTTAGATCGAAGGAGTCTGTCCGGACTTCGCCTACGCGTGCAGCGATCTCATCTTCGAGTGCCATGATGTTCCTTGGAGAATCTAGCTCCGAAATAGCCGCGCGGCTTGCGGCACGCGGTCCTTGGGCAATGATGAAACGGCGCCCAAGGGCCCCATGCTGCAAACCGTCCGTTTGATTGATCGATTGGGCGTCATCGCTGCGGCCGTGTAAGCGCGGCGCGAACATGCTTGGCGACACCCATTAGCGCTCTGTTCTGTTGAGCTTCGGTCGCTTCAATCATGGTCCGAGTCGGGGTATTGACCGCCTGAAGTGAGCTCAGATTTAGTGTATTCGGTCCCAAAACAGGATCGGGAAAGTGGTACACAGCCTCGTCCCACAAACAAGGAGAAAGAAGTATCGGGCAGATCTCGGCTCCAGTCGTCTTGGCGCGATGAAGGAGGACCGGTAGCTCGCTGTTCGCGATGTAGTCTGAAGCGAGAAACGCCGGAGACACAAACAACACGACTGCCCGCGCCTCTAGCAATTGCGCTTGGATTCTTGAGTGCCAATCTTGCCCAATGTCGATGTCTAGGTCTGACCAGACCCTTATGGAGTCTTGACGGACTATTGGTGCAAGCATTTCGTTAAGTCGATCTACCCATCTCTCCTTCGGATTGTCGGAGATGTTGTCCACGTGTGCATAGCAGAGAAATACCGTTGTCATAGTGGGGCTTGCCGAACCGCCAGATACAGCCAACTTCTCGAAGCAAAAGACGTTTTTTTCCTCTCTGGGAAGACCTAGATTGGACTTCATTGGGCCGTCATCTGGTTGTCACACTCAGTTTAACGTACTATTGATTTGACATGCGATGGTCAAGGCTATGGGCCCACTGAACGAAAGGGACCTCCTCACTCCGAACCAGCCGCTTGGCGGCGAACGGCAGCAAAGTGCCAAGATGGGAAGTTCGAAGTCTCATCTGCTCATTCGGAAGGGGAAGTCCGTGGCTATTGTGTACGTTGGCATTGATCTGGCCAAGAACGTCTTTGCGGTTCACGGGGTCAATTAGGCCGGCAAGGCCGAGTTGATTCGACCCAAGGTCTCGCGCGATAAGCTGCCTGAGTTGATTGCCGCGCTGCGACCTTGCACCATTGGCATGGAGGCCTGCTCAGGCGCACATGACTGGGCCCGGCGCTTCCAGGCCCTTGGCCACACGGTCAAGCTGATCGCGCCGAAGTTTGTGGCACCGTATCGGCTGTCTGGCGAGCGGGGCAAGAACGACGCTGCCGATGCGGCGGCCATCTGCGAGGCGTTGCAGCGGCCCAACATGCGCTTCGTGTCGATCAAGAGCGCAGAGCGGCAAGGCCGGCTGATGGTGCACCGTGCGCGCCAAGGGTTTCATCGAGGAGCGCACGGCGACGATCAACCACATCCGAAGCCTGCTGCCTGAGGTAGGCATCGTGATGCCGCAGCTCTGGGGGCAAGATACGACGGGGCGCATCACCAAGGCCGTCGACGGCTACCTGCGCAGCCTGCCGATACCTGCCCAGCTGCCGAGCCCTCACCCCCACCCTCACCCCACCCTCGGCGTCCCCCTTCGGATCAGCGCCTCGGCGTCCACGCCGCGGGGCAGGGCGCCGAAGTTGCGGTGGCCGCCTTCGTCCAGGCGGGAGTTGCAGAAGGCGTCGGCCACAAAGGGCGGTGCGTGTTGCACCAGCAGCGCGGCCTGGGCCGCGAGGGCCATGCGGTCCACCAGGTGGCGGGCGCGGTATTCGATGTCGGCTGAATCCGCCAGTTCGTGCTGCAGCGCGCGGATCCAGGCATCCAGCCGGGTGTTGGTGCCGCGGGCCGGGGCCAGCTCGGCCAGGAAGGCCTGCAGGACCTCGGGCGTCTTCTGCATCGCGCGCAGCACGTCCAGGCACTGCACGTTGCCGCTGCCTTCCCAGATGGCGTTGACGGGCGATTCGCGAAACAGCCGCGGCATGGGGCTGTCTTCCATCACGCCGCTGCCGCCGATGCACTCCATGGCTTCATAGGCCAGGTTGGGCGTGCGCTTGCAGATCCAGTATTTGCCCACGGCGGTGAGCAGGCGCACCAGCTGGTCTTCGTGGGCGTCTTCGCGGTGGTCCAGCGCGCGCGCCAGGCGCAGGGTCAGGGCGAGCGAGCCTTCGTACTCCAGCACCAGATCGGCCAGCACGTTCTGCATCAGCGGCTGCTGGTTGAGCAGGCGGCCGAAGGCGCTGCGCAGGCTGCAGTGGTGAAGCGCCTGGGAGACGGCGGCGCGCTGGCCGGCGCTGGATCCGATCATGCAGTCAAAGCGCGTCATCGCCACCATCTCGATGATGGTGCGCACGCCGCGGCCTTCTTCGCCCACCATCCAGGCCAGCGCGCCGCGCAGCTCGGTCTCGCTGGAGGCGTTGGAGACGTTGCCCATCTTGCGCTTCAGGCGCAGCAGCTGCAGCGGGTTCTTGCTGCCATCGGGCCGCCAGCGCGGCAGCAGGAAGCAGCTGAGCCCGGCGGGCGTCTGTGCCAGCACCAGGAAGGCATCGCACATGGGCGCGGAGACGAAGTATTTGTGGCCGACCAGCTCGTAGGCCTCGCCCGCGCCGGGCTGGCCCACGGGGTAGGCCTGCGTGGTGTTGGCGCGCACGTCGGAGCCGCCCTGCTTTTCGGTCATCGCCATGCCGATGGTCAGGCCGGCTTTCTGGCCGTGGGGCACATTGCGCGGGTCATAGCGGGTGGTGGTGATCAGCGGCTCCCACTGCGCGGCCAGGGCCGGCGTGTGGCGCAGCGCCGGCACCGCGGCAAAGCTCATCGTGATGGGGCAGATGTGGCCGGCCTCGACCTGGCTTTGCATCAGCACCCGCGCGGCCCGCGCGACGTGGGCGCCCGGCCGGGGGTCGGTCCAGGGTGAGCTGTGCAGGCCGTGTTCGATGGAGTGCTGCATCAGCGCGTGGTAGGCGGGATGAAAGCGCACCAGATCCACGCGGCGGCCGAAGCGATCGTGGGTGTCCAGCTCCGGCGGGTGGCGGTTGGCCAGCGCGCCGCACTCCAGGTGTTCGGCCGTGCCCACCTCGGCACCGAAGCGGCTGAGCGCCGCCAGCGCCCAGCCCGCGCCTTCGCGCTGCACGCCTTCGCGCAGGGCGGCATCCTGCTCGAACAGGTTGTAGTCCACCAGCTCCGCAGACAGGTTCTGCGGCACATGCGTCTCGGCCAGGCAGGTCTGCGACAGGCCGGGGGCGGCGGGCGCGGGCAGGTCTGAAGCGTTCATGGCTGGCAGGGGGCAGGGCCCCGGGCGTGGTGCAGGGTGCTCGGACCTTAGGCCGCTGGCGTGCCGCTGTGAATCCCGGCTTGCCATGAGGGCGCCCGGTGGCTCGCCGCTGCGCCCTGTTCCTCCGCTTGGGTGGAGGCGGGCTGACGCTGCCCCCCAAGGATCCTGGACCCCCCCTGTGCCCAGGATCGATGGACGGGCGCATTCGTGAGATCGTCACTCCCCAAAAGGGGGCGGGGCATTCGACATCGCTTTGTGCCCGGCCCGCGCCCATCCCGTCGATCCACCCCGATTCCCAGACAGCCTGAATCCATGCCGCGACGCGAACTGTTCATCTCCTGTGTTCCGAGCCCAGCCTTCCGGGCGGGATGCCCTGCACGCGCTGCGGCTGCGGCCGGGCAAGCCTGAAGGGCCACACACCATGGCCAAGGATGTTGCGGCCCAGCGCCGCCGGGCTGCGCTGGCTGCGCTGGCGGGCGTCCTGGATGAAGCCGCGCTGCTGCAGGAACTGTGGCTGCTGGGGGAAGCGCTGCGCGGTGAATCGGTGACGGACATCATCGAGTACGTGGATGGCCTGGCGCGCCGCCAGATGCTGGATGCAGCCACCTGCAAGCGCCTCTATGGGGAATTCTTCAAGGCGCTGCGCCTGCCGGAACAGAACCTGCCGGCCGATCCCTGGCCGGCCATGCAGGCGGCTCGCCCTGCGCCAGCACCGGCCCGCGTGATGGCCGCGCCGCTGGCCCAGCCGCCAGCCCAACCCAGCTGGGTGCCGCCGCGCGCTGCACCGGTGGGCTCCGCCTGGGCTGCGGCGGCTGCCGTGGACATCGTGGTGCCCCCCGCGGCCCCAGCCCCGGCCGCCGTGGCCCGTGCCCCTCAGCCGGTCTATGCGCCGGCGCCCCCGCCGGCCGCCGCGCCACCTGCGGCCCCAGCCCTGGCCAGCGAGCCGCCGGTGGTGTTTGGCGCCGTGGTCCGATCGGTCGTGGCGGAGGTGGCGCGCTTTCATGCCGAGGCGCTGGACGAGATCCGCGCCGATGCCATGCGCGTGCTCGCGGGCAGCCCGGCGCCTGCAGGCCTGCGCGAGCAGTTTGCCCGCGCCTGGCAGCGCCCGGCGCAGAGCGACTGGCAGCTGCAAGGACCGAGCGCCGATCTGGCCGAGCTGATGCGCGTGCTGCACCAGGCGCTGGAGATGGCCTTTGGCCGCGTCGGCGCGGATCAGATCCTGCAGCGCGCGATGGTGGATGCCGAGACCTTGCCCGAAGCGCGCCGCTTCTCGCCCAAGCGGCTTCTTTCGGCCATGTGATCTGAACCGCGGTGGCTGGCCGCTGCGCCGCCCCGATCCCGAACGCCCCTTTTGACGGAGCAAGAAAAACATGGCCGAAGCCACTGCCAGCCCCTTGGGCACGGCGCCCAAGACGAGCATGGATCGCGACGAACGCCGCGTCATCGCCGCGTCCTCCGTCGGCACCGTCTTCGAGTGGTACGACTTCTACCTCTACGGCGCGATGGCGGCCATCATGGCGCGCCAGTTCTTCAGCGGCCTGGACCCCACCGCTTCGTTCATCTTTGCGCTGCTGGCGTTTGCGGCCGGCTTCGTGGTGCGCCCGATCGGCGCCGTGGTTTTCGGCCGGCTGGGTGATCTGATCGGACGCAAATACACCTTCGTGATCACCATCGTGATCATGGGCACCGCAACTTTCCTGATCGGCGTGCTGCCCAACTATGCCTCCATCGGCGTGGCCGCGCCGGTGCTGCTGATCGTGCTTCGCCTGGCCCAGGGCCTGGCGCTGGGCGGCGAGTACGGCGGCGCGGCGATCTATGTGGCCGAGCACGCGCCGCAGCACCGACGCGGCGCCTATACGGCCTGGATCCAGACCACGGCGACGCTCGGCCTGTTTCTGTCCTTGCTGGTGATCCTGGGCACGCGCACCTGGCTGGGCGAGGAGCAGTTTGCCGATTGGGGCTGGCGCGTGCCCTTCCTGATCTCGATCCTGCTGCTGGGCGTGAGCCTGTGGATCCGGCTGCGCATGAGCGAATCCCCGGCCTTCTTGCGCATGCAGGAAGAAGGCAAGCTGTCCAAGGCGCCGCTGTCCGAGTGCTTTGGCCAGGTGAAGAACCTGAAGATCCTGGCGCTGGCGCTGTTCGGCCTGGTCGCGGGCCAGGCGGTGGTCTGGTATACGGGCCAGTTCTATGCGCTGGTGTTCCTGACCTCGGTGCTGAAGGTCGATGCCGCGACGGCCAACATCCTGCTGGCGATCGCCCTGCTGATCGGGACGCCGTTCTTCCTGGTCTTCGGGCGGCTGTCAGACACCGTGGGGCGCAAGCCGATCATCATGGCCGGCCTGCTGATGGCCTGCCTTACCTACTTTCCGCTGTTCCGCGCGCTGACCGAGGCGGCCAATCCGGATCTCGCCAAGGCGCAGGCGACCGCGCAGGTGGTGGTGAAGGCCGATCCCATGACCTGTTCGTTCCAGGGCAGCCCGCTGGCGCGCGAAGTGGACTTCACCTCCGCCTGCGACATCGCCAAGCGCGCCCTGGCGCAGAGCTCGGCCAGCTATGCCAACCTGGCCATGCCGGCAGGCGCCGGTGCGGTCGTGACCATCGGCCAGCGCGAGATCCCGGTGCCCAACGCACGGGTGGCCGAGGACGGCGGCAAGTTCGATGCGGCCAGCCAGGAGGCCGTGACGGAGTTTCGCCAGAAGCTCTCGGCGGCGCTGACCGAGGCGGGCTACCCCAAGAACGCCGATCCCGCCAAGATGAACAAGGCGGGCATCGTGCTGATCCTCACGATCCTGGTGCTGTACGTGACGATGGTCTACGGCCCGATTGCCGCAGCCCTGGTGGAGATGTTCCCCACCCGCATCCGCTATACCTCGTTGAGCATTCCGTACCACATCGGCAATGGCTGGTTCGGCGGTCTGATGCCGACGATCGCCTTTGCCATGGTGGCCAGCAACGGCGACATCTACTACGGCCTGTGGTTCCCGGTGACCATCGCCGCCATCACGCTGGTGATCGGCATGATCTTCCTGCGCGAAACGAAGGACGTGGACATCTATGCCAAGTTCCTCTACTGGCACCCTAACCGTCTGAGAAAGTAGCTGATGAAGGCCCCGGCTGCCGCGGCGGCCAGGGTCTGGCCTTCGGCAGCGCCGTGCAGGCCTGCGCCGCAGCGCGGCGCTCAGGCCGCGCCGAGTTGAACCAGCAGTTGCTGCGCGGCCTGGCGCTCGCGCTCGCTGCCCTCGCGCAGCACCGCCTTGAGCATGGCAACGGCCGCATCGCGGCGGCCGATTTCCAGCTGCGCGCGCGCGATGTCCAGCTTGATCAGGGCTTCATCCTGCGCGGCCGAAGCGCGCCGGGCGGGCTCAAGTGCCGGGCTCTCGTCGGCACGCACCAGCTGGGCGGTCGAGGCCAGCTGTTCCACGGAACGTGCCATGTCGGCACCGGCCTGAGACACGGCCACCACCTTCGGGCGGGACTTGCCGACCAGCTGGATCGTGTCCTGGAACAAGGTCTGCACCGTCTGGCCAAGCGCCATGCCGCGGCGCCGGGCCTGCCACAGCAGCAGCAGCGCGAGCGAAGCCAGGCCGACAGCCAGCGCCTGCGGCAGCCAGTTTGAGGGTGTCGATGGCGCCCCGGCGACGGGCACAGCGGGGCTGATCACCGGTGCGGCTGGCGCCGTGCGTGGCGGTGCTTCGGCTGCGGCCGGGGCGGAAGCGGGTGCAAGCGGAGCAATCGGTGCAGCCGGGGAAGCCGGGCCCGGCGCAGAAGGCGCAGTTGCCGAAGGCGCACTGGGTTGCGCAGGTCCTGGCGCTGTACCGGGCGCAGCCGCAACCGGGGGCGCTGGCGGGCTTGAAGGTGGCGCGGCGGGTGGCACGGCGGGCGCCCGCGTGTCGGCGGCAGCCAGCGGCCTGGGTGGCGGCATCTGCTGGGCCGTGCCCAGGGCCTGGTCGTGCTGCTCGATCAGCGCCTCGGCCACCGCCTGGCTTTCCCGGGCGGCTTCTTCCTCGGTGGGCAGTTGCAGGGTGGCGCCGGTCAGCAGGCGGTGCATGTTGCCCTGGACAAAGGCCTCCGGGTTGCGGCGCAGCACCGCCAGCATCCACTGCTGTCGCGTCAGGCGGGCGCCGCGCTCATGCGCCGCCGCCAGATTCCACAGGTTGTCCTTGTCGCGGGTGACCAGGCTGGCGGCGCCGGGCGCCGCGACGGATGTGGCGCCGGCCCAGGGCAGGCTGCCGAGCAGGAGCAGGCTCACCGCCGTGGCGATGCAGGAACGGGAGAAGCGCTTCATCGAGGCCATCGATCCGGGTTGTCGGGGTAGCTGACGCTTCAGCGCATGAGCGCTTCCATCAGGTCGATCATGAACTCGGTGTCCTCGGCCTCCAGCGCCTCCCAGCCGGCCAGCCCCAGTGCTTCCAGCACGCGCCCGCCATCGCTGCCGGGCTGGCTCATGGCCAGCAGTTCGGCGCGCAGCTGATCGGCGTGCGCGGCAAAGCGCGGTCCGGCCAGCAGCGCGTGGCGCACGACACTGATCTGGCTGGTCACCAGCGGCCGCAGCTGCGCACGCGTGGTCGGGCTGAGATCATCAAAGGCCTGCTTCAGGAAGAAGCCGGCATCGACGCGACCCAGCAGCAGGTGCTTGGCCACCAGCACATAGGTCGATACCGGCACGGGCACCACGTGCTCGCGCCCCAGATCGGCGGGCTCCAGCATGATCATGCCGATGAGATTGACATCCGGATCCTTGGTCTGCGCGACGCGCAGGCCGGGCTTGAGGTCGGTCACCGCGTGGGCGGATGACGCCTGCGCGACGGCGATCAGCGCCTCGTCCGACGATCCCAGCGGTGCCGCCAGCGACCGGAAGCCGCGCTCGCGCACCAGCATCGAGGCGTCATACGGGTTGGCGAAGATCAGGTCCACCTGATCGGCCGCGATGGCCTGGTGCTGACGTTCAAAATCATCGTACAGCTCCAGATGGCAGCGCAGCCCCAGCTTGCGCTGCAGCCAGGTGTTGAAGACATACCAGCCCGCGATGTGATCGGGCGAGAAGTCGGGGCTGACGGTGAGTTGAAGCGTCACGTGCTCACCTCCTCGGCGCGCATGCGGCGGTACAGCGCGATGCACTCGTTGACCTTGGTGCGCGAGGGCTTGCGCCGTACCGAGGTGTAGCCCACCACGCGTCCTTCACGCACGTTGGCGATCACGGTGGCATAGACCCAGTAGTGCGAGCCGTCCTTGCGCAGGTTCTTCACGTAGCCGTGCCAGGGCTCGCCGCGCTCCACCGTCCGCCAGAGATCGGCGAATGCGGCGGCCGGCATCTCGGGGTGGCGCAGGATCCAGTGCGGCACGCCGATCAGCTCTTGCACGGTGTAGCCGGACATCTCGACGAAGGCGGCATTGGCGTGCGTGATCACGCCCTGCGTGTCCGTGCGCGAGACGATCAGCTTGCCATCGGGATAGGGCACTTCCACGTCGCTGAAGCGCACACGGCGCGTGATGCCGTCGTGATGGCGCAGCTCGGCCTCGTGCAGGACCGGTGCGACAGCGTCGCTTGCGGATTCCATGGGTGGCTCTCAGCGCGCTCAGATGACCTTGCTGATGCCTTCGGCGGCGCGCTTGACGTCCAGGAAGATCAGCCCCAGACGTGCATTCGGCTTGCACAGCACGGTGAGCACGGCGTCGTTGCCGGCGTGGGTCAGCAGCACATAGCCCTTGTGGCCCTTGATCAGCACCTGCTCCAGATCGCCGCGGGCGAGCTCGCGCGCCGTGCGGTCGCCCAGCGACAGCATGGCGGCACTCATCGCGCCCACGCGGTCTTCGTCCATGCCCGAGGGCAGCATGGACGCCATCATCAGGCCATCGTTGGACAACACGGCGGAGGCCTCGATGTCGGCTGTCGAGCCATTGAGTTCGCCCAGGATGGAGTTGAGCAGTTCAGCTCGCATGGTGGTGACCTTTCGGATCAGGTTGAAAAACGGGGGTCAGGAAGAGGAGGGTTCAGGTTCAGCTCGGGCTGCCGTAGCGAACGCCCAGGATCCACAGCAGCGTGGTGAAGGCTTCCTGGTTGAAGCGCGGCATGCCGCTGGCCACGAGAATGAAGTAGTCATCGCCGAAGTGCAGCGGCCAGAAGCCCAGTTCGCTGTAGCCCGAGGCGCCGACCATGCCCCAGCCATCGCTGCGCAGGCCCAGATTGCCGTGAAGCAGGCGCGCATGGCGTTCCTGCACGCCCGCGAGATCGGCCGCCAGGGCAGCCAGTTCTTCAGCGGTTTCGTGGGCGAAGCCCGCCTTGCCGATGTAGAGCCCGCGCTTGTCCGAGAGCACGGCCTCGCCGCTGTCCGACATCTGCGCCAGCAGCGGCGGCAGCAGCGACTCGATGCGCTCCGGCGGCACCTCGACCTGCACCGGAAGCCCTTGCACCAGGCCGCTGGATTGCAGCCGGAAGATGAACTGCAGCGCCTGCTGCTCGTCGAGCCCGAGCCAGCTGCTCATGAGTTGTGGCGTCAGGCGTGGTGTTTCCCGCGCGCGCAGCAGGCGCCGGATCAGGTGCCGTGCGGCGTCGCTGCTGGACCGGCTGACGGCGTGGTAGGCGCCCGCCGGCGTGGGGTGAAGGTAGAACTCGCCGGTGAGTGAGTAGTGATCCATGGAGCGGGTCCGGTCGATTCAGGAGGTCACAGCGTCGGGTCGATCGACAGCAGCAGCGACTGGATCAGCATCGAGACGTCGTCACGTCGACGGGCGTCGACTTCGTACACCGGCGCGAGCAGATCCAGTTCGCGCAGCCGGCGGCCGTATTCCTCGATCACCGGCACAGGCTGGAGATCCATCTGGGTCACGCCCACCACCAGGCGCGTGTTCTCGATGAACTCACGGAAGGCCGTGACGTAGAAGCGAAGGTCCTCGAAAGGGGCGGGGCGCGTGTTGTCCAGCAGCAGCACCAGACCGATGCCGCCCTTGGTCAGGATGTCCCACATGAAGTCGAAACGCTCCTGACCGGGCGTGCCGTACAGGTGCACCTTTTCGCGGTCGCTCAGGCGGATGAGCCCGTAGTCCATCGCCACGGTCGTGGCGGGCTTGCGGCGCGTGGTCATGTCGGTCGCGCGGGCGTCCGTGCGAATCATCTCGATGTCGCTGATGGACTCGATCGCCGTGGTCTTTCCTGCACCGACCGGGCCGGTGAAGATGATCTTGTGGTCAATGGCTGCCATGTGAGGTTCCGGGGCGCACGGGACGTTCAGACACGCAGCCAGCCCAGCAGGCGGGACAGCAGGCCGCGATGGCGTGCGCCCTTGCGCTGGGTGCGGCGCGCGAAGCTGCCGTCGTCGGTGAGCAGGTTGAGTGCCCACGCGCAGTTGTAGAAGCCAACGACGAATCTCTGTTCGATATTGAATTGCTTGCTGCTGTCCAGCAGGGTCGAGCCACGCAGCGCCCAGAGTGCCGACAGGCGCGCGGCCTGCGGAACCGTCGTCAGGCGGGTCAGGTTGGGCCACTGTCGCAGGAAGATCTGCCCCGTGGGGCTCGCGCCCGCGGGCAGGCGCCCGGCGGAGCCGCACAGGGCCGAGTGCCACAGGGCTTCGTCCAGCCGCGTGCAGTGGGCCTTGCCGGCGTCGACCAGTGCCTGCTTGAAGTGCGCGTAGTCCAGTTGCGTCAGGGTCTGGACCTTGGAGCGTCGCGGCAGCGGATGACGCGCCAGGTTCTGAAGTTCGCGGGCGTCCAGTGCGCTGTGCAGCTCATTGCGCTCGGCATCCACCACCAGGTAGCCCAGGCCGCAATCGATCTGCGTCGGAACCTGCCACTTGGTGGCGACCAGGTAGGCCTCTCGCAAGGCGCCGACGAGATAGCTCTCCGGGTCATAGCGCAAGGCCGCGCTCTCGCTCAGTTCCTTGGCCGAGATGTCCGTGCGCGAGCCGAAGAGGATCGCGACCGTGTCGATCGGGTCGGTTGTCGGGTCAGCCGGCTCATCGTCGCCGGATGCCGCGGGGGCCGGCGCGACGGCTTCGTTCCGGTCGCTGGCCGGCTTGGCTTGCGCGGTGGCGGGTGGCAATGAGGCATCAGCCGCGGCAGCCGCCGCAATGCCGGCTTCACTTCCAGGCGCATTCCCTGTCGCACTCCCAGCCTCACTCCCGGCCTCAAGACCAGCGGCGCTCCCAGCTTCTTGGCCGAGCCTGGCATCCGCCGCGTCGGCTGCGTCCGACGCCGGAACCGCAGCGTCCGCCACCCGTACCGCCGCGGTGGGCGCCGCCGAGGCACGGGCTGCCGTCTGGCTGCTGGCCGGGTGCGATGGCGGCTCCTTGCCGGGCGAGCCGAAGAGTTTCTGCCAGAGGCCCTTCAGTCCGCCACTGTCCTTGCTTTCGGCTGCACTCGCACGGGGCGACGCTGGCGCCGTGTGCGCCGTGTGCGCCGCGGGCGCGGGGCGGCTCTCGGCCGGCTTTGCCGTCGTGGACGGCGAGGGCGGTGAGGGCGGTGAGGGCGGTGAGGGCGGCGGGGGCGCCGCGGGGCCCGGCATGGCTTCGGGCGTGTCGACAGCCTGAGCCGCGGCCTGCGCAAGGCCGCCAGCTTCCTCGTCCGGCAGCGCGGGCAGGGCCTGAGCCGGCGGTTCGGTCACGGCAGGTGGCGTTTCCTCGTTGCGCGCGGGTTCTTCACTGGCGCGCTCGGCCCTCTGCGGCAATGCGCTCGGCTCTTCAGGCTGTTGGTCTGGTGCGACCGCAGCGGGGCCGTCAGCGCTCAGCGGGTGCGGTGTGGGCGGGGGCGTTTCGGGAGTCCCTTCGACCGAAGCAGAGCGCAGGGCGGCTGCGGCGGCGAGCAAGGCGGCCGGTGTAACGGGTTTCTGGACCCAGATCGCGCCGCGCACGTCCTGCTGCTTGACCGCCAGCGCGATGCCCAGCTTCCCGCTGCGCGCGTGAAACAGCTCCCAGTGTTCGCGAGAGGCTTGCGTGTCCAGATCGAAGATCGCCGTCTCGGCCTGCGCTTCCATGCTCGCCACGAAGCTGCCGCGGCCGGCGTTGGCAAAGAAGAACTCCAGCAGCGAGTGGGTGCGCGGCGGCAGGGAGAGCATCGCCACCTTGATCGGCGAGCGCCTGAGGCCGTTGTCTGAGGAGGGCTGGGTCACGTGGGAGGCCAGAAGTTGGTTTCCGAGGATCAGGCCCATGGTGCGGGAGTCCTGCCGAAGCGCGAGGTGATGCGGTCTCTCATGGCTTGCTCGGCTTGCGCGTCCCGGCTGTAGCGATAGATGCCGATCAGTTCGGTGGCCGCGGCCAGGTCGTCGGGGTCTTGCATGACGGCCTCTTCCAGCAGTTGTCGCGCGGCGGCCAGATCGCCTTGATCCACCAGTTCGGCCGCACGCTGCGCCGCGGTCTGCTCGGCGACCGCCTGCCGCGTGTGCGCAATCATGACCGGCGAGCCCATCAGCCCGGGGTCCAGCAAGGACTGCGTTCCGATGGGCAGAGAGGCCGATGGCAGCGCTCCAGCCGAGAACGATTGCTCGAAGAAGGCCGCATCCTCTGGCGAGAGGCAAGGACGGGCGTGATCCAGCAGGCGTTGGCGAAGCGCCGAGCCGCGGGATCCCAGCGCCAGATACAGATCCACGAGCGCCGTGAATGCGCGGCCCGAGGGGCCATCTTCGCAGGCAAGCAGCACCCGGCGCGCGTGGGCTTCAAGGTCCAGTGGATCACGCAGGACGGTGCTGCTCAGATGCCGCCAGGCATCATGGGCATCGCAGGCCGTGGTGGCCATCAGCGAACCGCCAGGCGCGTAGGCAAACGCAGCGTCGGGCAAAGGGGCAGCGATGGTTTCGTGGGCTGGATTCATGCCTGGCAGGAAGGGGACGCGGAGACGGGCGAAAGAGGCATATCGGCAGCAAGCTGCGCGAAGCCAAGGCCGGGTGTCAGAACGTGCTGTTGCCCTTGTGGCGGATCAGCCGGCCGCGAATGACGGCGCCTGCGGCCATCTCGATCGAGCCGTAGTGAAGGTCTCCCTCGATCAGGGCATTCGAGCGGACATCCACAAGGCCCGTGGCGTGCACGTTGCCATTGATGCGGCCGTACACGACCAGGTGCGATACGCGGACGTTGCCGTCCACCTGCCCGCCGTCACCGATCGTCAGCGTGCCGGCATCCACGCCGCTCACCACGACATCGCCGGTGACGTGGCCATCGACTCGAAGTCCGCCGCTGAAGCTGACATCGCCGCGCACCTTGACGTTGGCGCCGAGGAAGGCTTCCACGCGCTCATGCATGGGATCGCCCAGGCTGCGCGCGCGTGAAAAGAACGACAGGCGCCTTTCCGCTGAAGGCAGCCGGGAGGTCGACGAGGTCCACTGCATGATCATTGCCCTTGCTCGGAGTGCTGTGCCTTGCGATCACTCGCCAGGCAGGGAGACCTCCTGATGGGGGGTCTCATGAAAATCATGTTATCGATGGACCGACAGCTTCCCCGGGGTCGACTCAAGGGGGAACCCCACGATCAAGGGCTGATGCGCTCTACCCCCACCTACATCAACCCGATCGAAGGAAATCAGGCGTTCTGGCCATGAAAAAGGGGCCTTCGAGGCCCCTTGGAGTGCGCCGCGACGTGCGCGGCAGCAGAAGAACTCGGCTTACTTCAGCCAGGCGATCTCGACCCGGCGGGCATCTGCCTCGGTGCCGGCGCTGGTGGCCTCGGGCTTCTTCAGCTCGATGCGGTCTTCAGCGACGCCGGCTGCCTTCAGTGCATCGCGGACGGCGAACGCTCGCTGCTTGGCCAGCTCGGCATTCAGGGCAGGGTCTCCCTTGGCGTCGTGAAAGCCGCTCACGGAGAACTTGCCTGCACTGCCCGCAGACGTGACCAGTGCCTTGATGTCGTCAGCACCCTTGGCGCCCACATCGGCCTTGGCGCTTTCAAAAAAGACCACGGCCTTCGGGGCCGCAGCCGCAGGTGCCGCCGCCGGCGGCACGGGCACAGCTGCTGGCGCCGCCGCCACCGCGGCGGCCGGTGCGGCATGCGCCACGGCCGGCGCCTTGGTGGTGACCGGCAGCAGAGGCACGATCAGCAGCGCCACGATGTTGATGATCTTGATCAGCGGATTGACGGCGGGGCCGGCGGTGTCCTTGTAGGGGTCGCCCACCGTGTCACCGGTCACCGCCGCCTTGTGCGCATCGCTGCCCTTGCCGCCGTGGTGGCCGTCTTCGATGTACTTCTTGGCGTTGTCCCAGGCGCCGCCGCCCGTGCACATGGAGATCGCCACGAACAGGCCCGTGACGATCGTGCCCATCAGCAGACCGCCCAGGGCTTCCGCGCCGAGCACCAGGCCCACCACCACCGGCACGACCACCGGCAGCAGCGAGGGGATCATCATTTCCTTGATCGCGGCGCCGGTCAGCATGTCCACGGCGCGGCCGTACTCGGGCTTGGCCTTGCCTTCCATGATGCCCTTGATCTCCCGGAACTGGCGGCGCACTTCTTCCACCACCGAGCCCGCGGCACGGCCGACGGCCTCCATGGCCATCGCACCGAACAGATAGGGAATCAGGCCACCGATGAACAGGCCGACGATGACCTTTGGGTTGCTCAGGTCGAAGCTGGCCATGATGCCGCGCGCTTCGAGCGAGTGCGTGTAGTCGGCAAACAGCACCAGTGCGGCCAGGCCGGCGGAGCCGATGGCATAGCCCTTGGTCACGGCCTTGGTCGTGTTGCCCACGGCGTCCAGCGGGTCGGTGATGTCGCGCACCGACGGGGGCAGCTCGGCCATCTCGGCGATGCCGCCGGCGTTGTCGGTGATCGGGCCGTAAGCATCCAGCGCCACGACGATGCCGGCCATGCTGAGCATGGAGGTGGCGGCGATCGCGATGCCGTACAGACCGGCCAGCGCGTAGGCGGCCAGGATCGAGATGCAGACGAAGATCACCGGCCAGGCGGTGGACTTCATGCTCACGCCGATGCCCGCGATGATGTTGGTGGCGTGCCCGGTGGTGGAGGCCTGTGCCACATGCTTGACCGGCTTGTAGTCGGTGCCGGTGTAGTACTCGGTGATCCACACCATGGCGGCCGTGAGGGCCAGGCCCACGAAGCAGGCACCGATCAGGCGCCACTGCGTGTTGGCGCCCAGCGCGTCGTTCGGCATGATGGCCATCGTCACGCCGATGAAGGCGATGAAGGACAGCACGCCGGCGACGATCAGGCCCTTGTAGAGCGCCGGCATCACGTTCTTCATGCCGGGGCTGGCCTTGACGAAGGCGCAGCCGATGATCGAAGCGATGATCGAGACGCCGCCGAGGATCAGCGGATAGACCACCGCGTTCATCGGCGCTGCCGTGACCATCAGCGCGCCCAGCGCCATGGTGGCGATCAGCGTCACCGCGTAGGTCTCGAACAGGTCGGCGGCCATGCCGGCGCAATCGCCGACGTTGTCGCCCACGTTGTCGGCGATCACGGCCGGGTTGCGGGGATCGTCTTCAGGAATCCCGGCCTCGACCTTGCCCACCAGGTCAGCGCCGACGTCAGCGCCCTTGGTGAAGATGCCGCCACCCAGCCGCGCGAAGATCGAGATCAGCGAAGAACCGAAGGCCAGACCCAGCAGCGGCTTCAGCACATCGGCCAGCTTCTTGTCGGGCGTGAGGTTGCCGTTGCCGACCAGGAACCAGAAGAAGATGCCCACGCCCAGCAGGCCGAGGCCCACGACCAGCATGCCCGTGATGGCGCCGCCCTTGAAGGCGACGTCCAGCGCGGGCGCGATGCCCTTGGTGGCCGCCTGGGCCGTGCGCACGTTGGCCCGCACGGACACATTCATGCCGATGAAGCCGCAGGCACCTGACAACACCGCGCCGAGCACGAAGCCCACGGCCGTGGTCATCCCCAGGAAGATGCCGATGAGGATGGCCAGGACGACGCCGACGATGGCGATGGTCCGGTACTGGCGGGCCAGATAGGCTGCGGCGCCCTGCTGGATGGCGCCGGAGATTTCTTGCATGCGGGCGTTGCCGGCGTCCTGCTTCAGGATCCAGCTGCGCTGGACGAAGCCGTACAGGACGGCCGCCAGGCCGCAAGCCAGCGCCACGTACAGCGCCATGGTGGTAGACATGAAACGGGTCTCCTTCCTCGGTGAGGTGTGCGATTGCTCACGGATGTTACGGGATGCTCCAGGGGGGCCGGCTTCGGTGTTTCCCAGCGCGTGGTGGCCCTGAATCTGTGCTGCAAGCGTCAGACCCCCGCAAGGGCGCCACCTAGAATCCAGGCACTTTGCACTGCATCCTGGCAAACCCGCATGAGCCTCCACAACGTCACCCCCGGCACCTCGGCCCCCGACGCGTTCAACGTCATCATCGAGATCCCGATGAACGCGGACCCGATCAAGTACGAGGTCGATGAGGACAGCGGGGCCCTGTTCGTGGACCGCTTCATGGCCACGTCCATGCACTATCCGTGCAACTACGGCTACATCCCCCAGACGCTGGCCGATGACGGCGATCCCGTGGACGTGCTGGTGATCACGCCCGTGCCGCTGATCCCGGGCGTTGTGGTCACCTGCAGGCCCTTGGGCGTGCTGAAGATGAACGACGAAGCCGGCGGCGACAACAAGCTGCTGGCCGTGCCGATCGACAAGATCCTGTCGATCTACTCACAGTGGAAGAAGCCCGAAGACCTCAACCCCTTGCGGCTGAAGACCATCCAGCACTTCTTCGAGCACTACAAGGATCTCGAAGTGGGCAAGTGGGTCAAGGTGCTGGGCTGGGAAGGCCCCGAGAGCGCCAAGGACGAAGTCACCCTCGGGATGAAGAACTGGCAGGCCAAGCATCGCCCGGCTTGAAGGGCGTTCGCTCGCGCAGTTCGTCCAGGTAGTTCTCGACGCCGGTACCTTCGCGCGCCAGGAAGGCCTCGACAGCGCCCGCAAAGCGTTCGTCGCGGATCCAGTGAGCTGAAGCGGTCGGCGTGGGCAGCAGCCCGCGCGCCATCTTGTGCTCACCCTGGGCACCGCCTTCGAACCGCAGCATCCCGTTGGCCATGCACCACTGCAGCGGCTGGTAGTAGCAGGCCTCGAAGTGCAGCAGCGGGATGTGCCGCGTGCAGCCCCAGTAGCGGCCGTAGGCCACGCGCAGGCTGCGATCCACGCCGATCAGTGACGCGGCGACGCGTTCACCGCCCTGCGTGGCGATGAACATGACCCAGTGCTCGGGCATTTCGCGCTGCATCTGCGCGAAGAACTCGCGGCTCAGGTAGGGGCTTGACCCGTGCGCCGCATACGTGGCGGCGTAGCACTCGTGAAAGTAGCTCCAGGCCGCGTCATCGATCTGCTCGCCGGCGCGGCACTCGAAGCGGATGCCGGCCTCGGCCACCTTGCGGCGCTCCTGGACGATGTTCTTTCGCTTGTGCCGCTGCAGGCGGCTCAGCAGGCCATCGAAGTCGAGCATCGGTGCGCCTTCGTCCTGGGACCAGTGAAACTGCACGCCGTGCCGGATCATCCAGCCCGCGGCCTGCAGGGCCTCACGGTCCGTCTCGTCCATCAGCAGCACATGGGCTGACGAGAGCTGGTTGGCCTGCGCCAGCTGCCGGACATGCAGCGCCAGCGCCCGCCGGGCCGCGGCATCGCGCGCCATCAGCCGCGTACCCGGTACCGGAGTGAACGGGACCGCGCACAGGAGCTTCGGGTAGTACGACAGCCCGTGGCGGCGGTAGGCATCGGCCCAGGCCCAGTCAAAGACGTACTCGCCGTAGGAGTGGCTCTTCAGGTAGAGCGGCGTGGCCGCGGCCAGCCCGTGAGCATCTTCCAGCAGCAGGTACTGCGGCTGCCAGCCGGTGGGCGCCGCTGCACATCCGGTGTCCTGCAAGGCTCGCAGGTAGGCGTGCCGCAAGAAGGGCGTCGGCGCGGGCTGCCGCTCGAGCAGGGCGTCCCAGTCTGCGGCATCAACCCGCTCGAGGCTGTCGACGAGGCGCGTGGCATAGACTTCCCCCGTCATGTCCTCTTCATGTCCCGTCGTGGCCCTGTCATGGTGAAAGTCGCTCTGGCTCAGATCAATGCCGTGGTCGGCGATCTCAAGGGCAATGCCCGCCTGATTGCCGACGCCGCGCGCGAGGCGCATGGGGCTGGCGCGAGCCTCATGCTAGCGCCCGAGCTGGCGCTGACGGGCTATCCGCCGGAAGACCTGCTCTTGCGGCCTGCCTTTCTGGAGGCCTGCGACGCGGCCTTGCAGTCCCTGGCGCGGGAACTGGCCGCGCTGGAGGGTCTCCAGGTGGTGGTCGGGCATCCTGCCGAGAGGGTCCTGGCCGATGTGCCGCGCTCGCGCTCCCTGGGGCTCAGGCGTTGCCACAACGCGGCGTCGCTGCTGGCGTCGGGTCGCGTGCAGGCGACGTATCTCAAGCGTGAGCTGCCCAACTACCAGGTGTTCGACGAGCAGCGCTACTTCGTCTCGGGGCGGGTGGTAGGCGCTGCGCCCGTGGTCTTCGAGGCTGGTGGGCTGCGCTTCGGGCTGCTGATCTGCGAGGACGCCTGGTTCGACGAGCCCGCGCAGGCGGCCTGTGAGGCCGGTGCCCAGGTGCTGTGCGTGCTCAATGCGTCACCCTTCCACGTCGACAAGGCCGCCGAGCGGGAAGAACGGATGGCGCAGCGCGCGCGGGCCACGGGACGGCCGCTGCTCTACGCACACCTGGTGGGCGGCCAGGATGAGGTGGTATTCGACGGCGCCTCGTTTGCCGTCGATGCCCAAGGCGAGGTGCGCGCACGGGCGCCGTTCTTCGAGCCCTGCCTCAGCCTGATCGAGCTGGACTCCGCGGGAACCCCGCGCGGATCGCTGGCACCCTGGCCGGGCACCGAAGCCCAGGCCTGGCAGGCGCTGGTCACCGGCGTGCGCGATTACCTCGGCAAGAACGGCTTTCCGGGCGCCATCATCGGCCTGTCGGGGGGTATCGATTCGGCGCTGGTCCTTGCAATCGCCGTGGATGCGCTGGGCGCTGACAAGGTGCGCGCGGTGATGATGCCTTCGCCCTATACGGCCGAGATTTCCTGGATCGATGCGCGCGACATGGCGCGCCGGCTGGGTGTGCGCTATGACGAGATCGACATCGCGCCGATGTTCGGCGCATTCCGGCAGGCGCTGGCGCCGCAGTTTGCCGGCCTGGCCGAGGACACGACGGAAGAGAACATCCAGGCGCGCATCCGCGGCACGCTGCTGATGGCGCTGTCCAACAAGACCGGGTCCATCGTGCTGACCACCGGCAACAAGAGCGAGATGGCCACCGGCTACTGCACGCTGTATGGCGACATGGCCGGCGGCTTCGCGGTGATCAAGGATGTCGCGAAGACCCTGGTCTACCGTCTGGCCGAGTGGAAGAACCGTCAACCGCAGCGCCGCGCCGACGGCAGCACAGGCCCCGTGATTCCAGAGCGCATCATCACGCGGCCCCCCTCGGCGGAGTTGCGCCCGGACCAGACGGATCAGGACAGCCTGCCGCCCTATGAGGTGCTGGACGCCATCCTCGCGCACTACATGGAGGAAGACTGGAGCATCGAGCAGATCGTCGCGGCCGGCTTCGACCGGGCGACGGTCGAACGGGTCACGCGGCTCATCAAGATCAATGAATACAAGCGCCGCCAATCGCCGGTGGGCATCCGGATCACCCACCGGGCCTTCGGGAGGGATTGGCGCTATCCCATCACCTCGAGGTTCCGTGCTTAAATCTCTGCAGATGCGCTTCAACCCGGGAGTTTGCGATGAAACAGATCACCGCCATCATCAAGCCCTTCAAGCTGGAAGAGGTTCGTGAGGCGCTCGCCGAGGTGGGTGTTTCCGGGCTGACAGTGACTGAGGTCAAGGGTTTCGGCCGCCAGAAGGGCCACACCGAGCTCTACCGCGGCGCGGAATACGTGGTCGATTTCCTGCCCAAGGTGAAGATCGAGGTCGTCGTCAAGGACGCCGACGTTGACCGCTGCCTCGAATCGATCGTCAAGGCCGCCAAGACCGGAAAGATCGGCGACGGCAAGATCTTCGTCACCTCGGTCGAACAGGTTGTACGCATCCGCACCGGCGAGACGGACGAGAGCGCTGTCTGAGGCCTGAGCTGAAGCATCCTTGAGCAGCGCGGCTGCGGTGCCGCCGTGGCCAGGCCAGCGAAGCCCAGCGAAGCCAGGCCGGCCTTGTGTTGCCGGCTGGCGGCTGGTGGCTGGCGGTTCAGATGCGGTCGAGCTGATGGCCTTCTTCAGCGGCTTGTGATCGGCGGTACAGATCGGAAAGCAGGGTGGCGGGATCGTCTGCCACCTGCACCAGCGCCATCTGTTCCGGCCCCAGGAAGCCGTCTTCGACGCTGCGCCGCATGAAGGCGAGCAACTCGTCGTAGTAGCCATCCACGTTCAGAAGGCCGATGGGCCTGCGGTGGTAGCCCAGCTGCCGCCAGGTCCAGACCTCGTAGAGTTCTTCCAGCGTGCCGATGCCGCCCGGCAGCGCCACAAAGGCCTGCGCTCGCTCGGCCATCATCTGCTTGCGCTGATGCATGGTCTCGACGACGTGCTGCTCATGGAGCGCTTGATGACCGACCTCACGCTCCATGAGCGAGCGCGGAATCACCCCGATCGCACGCCCACCGGCCGCCAGCGTGGCATCGGCCACCACGCCCATCAGGCCCACGTTGCCGCCACCGTAGACAAGTTGCCAGCCCTGCTGGCCGATGAACGTGCCCACGGCGCGTGCGGCGGCCTGGTAAGCCGGCCTCGATCCGAACCGAGAGCCGCAGTAGACACAGAGGCTGAAAGCCGGGCTTGTTGATGCGAGCGTCATGCGGGCCGATTGTGCCCAAGCGGCCAGGCAGCGCTCAGCCCTTGGCTGCAGCCGCGCTGGCTTGCGCCCTAGTATCGATCAGGCGGGTGCCGCTGGCGATGTCGTGCCAGAACTGGCGCGTCGGATGCAGCCAGATCAGGCTTGCATAGGCGGCCACACCGGCGACCGCGAGCCCGAAGATCTCCCAGGCGCCGTTCAGGCCCGCCAGGTGCGCGATGCCCAGTGCTGGCAGGAACCACAGCCAGCACAACAGGTATCGCCAGGCGGCGCGGCCCGCGCCGAGCGGCTGGCCATCGGCGGCGATCAGGCGGATGTGCCAGGTCTTCATCGCCAGCGTCTGCCCGCCACGAACCCAGAAGCCGACGAAGTAGGCACCGAGCACGAAGACCAGAAAGACCTGCAGCCCCATCTGGCCCCGCAAGGCGTGGCGCTGCTCAAACAGGCCCGCATAGAGAAGCCCGGCGAGCATGATGATGCCGAACAGCAGCACGCCCTCGTAGAGCATGGCGGCCAGGCGTCGACGCAACGGCGGCGCCGCGAAGTTTCGAGTGGGTGGAGGTGATGCCGACATGAGCAGATCAGCGCGGGCTGTTCGAGCTGCAATGCCCTGCGGCGCAGCCCGAACGGCGCTATTGCGATTCGGCCGCGCCGCTGGCGGCAGGGGACGGCTGCGCGGCAGCGGCGCCTTGCGGGCCACGCTTGGGCAACAAGGTGGCCGGATCCACAAAGCCCGCGCCCGCATTGACCTTGGGAAGCCCGGGCTGGTGATGCGCCGGAGGACTTGGATCCGTGGTCACCAGCGACGTGGTGGCGCCCGGACGTGCCTGGACCACCGTCGGCGCAATCGGTTGCCGCGTGGCGCCAGACGGACCGGCGGCCACGATGTTGCGCTTGGCTTCCCTGGGTGCCGCGTCGGCGGCGGCTGCGCGGTCCTTTGAGGCAGGCGCGGGAGTGGCCGCACCGGCGACCGCCGTGCCAGCCGAGGTTCGCGCCTTGGGCGGTGGCTGGCTGGCCTTGGCGGCCAGCGCCTGGCGCTTGTCCGCCGGCAGCGCCTGATAGGCTTCCCATTGCTCCTGGCGCATGGTGGCCGGCACCTGGCGCGTCTCCTGGAACTGCAGCCGTGCCTGCCCCCGTTCAGCCGGAGACAGGCGAACCCACTCGGTCATCCTTTGCTGGATCCGCTCGCGTTCGGCTGCCGGCATGGTGGGCATCCGGGCGGCGAGGTCCAGCCACTTCTGCTTGCGAGCAGCGTCGATCCCGGACCACTCCGACTTCAAGGGGCCCAGCTGCAGCTGCTGCGCGGGGGTCAGGCTGGACCACGTCGGGCGGGCCTCTGCAGCTGCAGGCACGCTGCGCGCGGGCGTTGCCGCGGGCGGTGTCTGGGCCAGCACGAGCGCCGCTGCCAGAGCCAAGGGCACGGCAACCAGACCTTGGGCCCAGCGCAGCATCACACGCGTTGCGCGATCAGGCCTTGCAAGATCCCGCCTCACGGAGTGGCCTGTCTGAGGTACTCCGCAAATCCCGGGTCGGTGTAGGCGCGGGGCGGCAGTTCATCGGCCAGAAGCACCGCATCGATATCGGCTGCCGCGCGGATGCGCTCTTCGGTGTCCAGGTGCTCCACAAGCACCAGACCGAGCGCCAGCACCATCAGCGGCGCCAGCGAGGCGAGTCGCAGCCACCAGGGCGTTCCCCCGAGGACCGCGGCACCGCCCGAACCCACGCGGGTGACGTACGCCGCCGCCGCCGGCTGCCGTGCGAGCCTGGCGCGGGAGACGGCCAGTTCACGGACCACGCGCATGCGTTCCTGGATGTCGTGCTCAAGGGGGCGCTCGGAGAGCAGGCCAGCCACACGCAAGCCGAACCGCGCTTCCAGCGCTTGCTGTCGGTGGGCGGCCGGGGCCTGCTTCATGGCGCGGATCACAACGAAATTCCCTTGGCTTTGAGTGCTTTGGCCAGAGTATGCACAGCTCTTGAGCAATGTGTCTTCACGCTGCCCTCCGAGCAGCCCATGGCTTCAGCTGTCTCGGCGACATCGAACTCTTCCCAGTAACGCAGCAGGAAGGCTTCCCGTTGACGCGCGGGCAGGGCGGCCACTTCGACCTCTATCAATTGCAGGATCTGTGCCCGGGAGACGGTCTCGTCGCTGCCTTCGCTGCCCAGCGAATTCTCGAGAGTCTCCAGGCTTTCCAGCAAGTCGAAGTCGCCATCATCGCCTGCCGATTCGAAATCGGATAGGTTGGAGATGACCGCATTTCGGACCTTTTGGCGACGGAACCAGTCCATCGTGGCGTTGGACAGGATGCGCTGGAAGACCAGCGGCAGCTCTTCGGCCGGCCGATCCGCGTAGCGCTCGGCCAGCTTGATCATCGCTTCCTGGACGATATCGAGCGCGGCGTCGTCGTCCCTCACGGCATAGGCGGTGCGCTTGAACGCACGCTTTTCGACACCCCGGAGGAAGTCCGACAGTTCCTGATCGCTAGCCAAGCGCCTCTTTTCGGGGCGTCCGCCCCTGTCGAATCGGCGCGGATTATGTCATCGACCCCCTAGAAAGCCGGTCGAAAGTCACGAGGTGCCATAATCCGCAGTTCGCTCAAAGCGAAACAGGTCTTTGTGCCGGCCTGCTGACGGCAGCAGGCGGTCTCCAGACCGCTCACAGGTACCACAGCCGCCTCACGAGGGCGCGCCGAGGGTGCACCGATGGTTTTTCGTCAGAGAAATTCACAGAGGTTTCTACATGGACATGTCTGCCGCGGAAGTCAAGCGCGCCGCTTCGGCTCAACCGCAAACCCCTTCCGCCGATCCCAACGGGTCGGAAATCCTCGTCCGCTCGCTCCAGGCTGAGAACGTCAAGTTCCTCTGGGGCTACCCCGGCGGCGCCGTCTTGTACATCTACGACGCGCTGTACAAGCAGAACACGATCGAGCACGTGCTCGTGCGCCACGAGCAGGCCGCCGTACACGCCGCCGATGGCTATGCACGGGCGACCGGCGAAGTCGGCGTCGCGCTGGTCACTTCCGGCCCGGGTGTCACGAATGCCGTCACCGGCATCGCGACGGCCTACATGGACTCGATCCCGATGGTCATCATCACGGGTCAGGTGCCGACGCCGGCCATCGGGCTGGATGCCTTCCAGGAGTGCGATACGGTCGGCATCACGCGGCCCATCGTCAAGCACAACTTCCTGGTCAAGGACGTGCGCGAGCTGGCCTCGACGCTGAAGAAGGCCTTCCACATCGCGCGCACCGGCCGTCCGGGCCCGGTCGTCGTGGACATCCCCAAGGATGTGTCGCTGAAGACCGCGCCCTTCCATTACCCCGAGACGATCGAGATGCGGTCGTACAACCCGGTGCGCAAGGGGCACGCCGGGCAGATCCGCAAGGCCGTCCAGCTCCTGCTCAACGCCAGGCGCCCGTACATCTACACGGGCGGCGGCGTGATCCTGGGTGAGGCCAGCGCCGAGCTGCGGCAGCTGGTCGATCTGCTGGGCTATCCGTGCACCAACACGCTGATGGGCCTGGGCGCGATGCCCGCGAGCGACCCGCGCTTCCTCGGCATGCTGGGCATGCACGGCACCTACGAGGCCAACATGACCATGCAGCACTGCGATGTGCTGCTGGCCGTGGGCGCCCGATTCGATGACCGCGTGATCGGCAACCCGAAACACTTCGCCTCGGTGGAGCGCAAGATCATCCACGTGGACATCGATCCGTCCAGCATCTCCAAGCGCGTGAAGGTCGACATCCCCATCGTCGGCGACGTCAAGGACGTGCTGCAGGAGCTGATCGCCCAGATCCGCGAAGCGCAGCAGCGTCCCGAAGCCGCCGCGCTGCAGGCCTGGTGGAACCAGATCGGCGAGTGGCGTTCCCGCCAATGCCTGAAGTACAAGCACAGCGACGAGGTCATCAAGGCGCAGATGGTCGTGGAGACCTTGCACCGCCTCACCAAGGGCACCGACTGCTACATCACCTCGGACGTTGGCCAGCACCAGATGTGGGCCGCGCAGTACTATGGCTTCGAGGAACCGCGCCGCTGGATCAACTCCGGCGGCCTGGGCACGATGGGTGTGGGCCTGCCCTATGCGATGGGCATCAAGCTGGCCAAGCCGGAATCGGAGGTGTTCTGCATCACCGGTGAGGGCAGCATCCAGATGTGCATCCAGGAGCTCTCCACCTGCAAGCAGTACGAGACGCCGGTCAAGGTGGTTTCGCTGAACAACCGCTACCTGGGCATGGTGCGCCAGTGGCAGGAGCTGGATTACGGCGGTCGCTATTCGCACAGCTACATGGATGCGCTGCCGGATTTCGTCAAGCTCGCAGAGGCCTACGGACATGTGGGCATCAAGATCGAGCGGCCCTCCGAAGTGGAGCCGGCTCTGCGCGAGATGATCCGCCTGAAGGACCGCACGGTGTTCCTGGACGTGCGTACCGATCCGACCGAAAACGTCTGGCCGATGGTGCAGGCCGGCAAGGGCATCACGGAGATGCTGCTGGGTTCGGAAGACCTGTGACGGTGGCCGGCCGTCACCTGGGGTGCAGCGTTACCGCGCTGCCGCTGCCGGGTGATGGCTGACGACTGACACGCTGCGCCTGCCGTTCATCGGCATTTTCTCAACCGCCCGGGATGGCTTGCCAGCCCACCGGGCCCCGATTGCACCGTGGCCAAGGCTCGCCGGTTACCGCCGTCGATCTGAAGAGCGCGGTCCGAAAAGGACATTCCCATGAAGCACATCATCGCCGTGCTGCTCGAGAACGAGCCCGGCGCCCTCTCGCGCGTCGTCGCGCTGTTCTCGGCGCGCGGCTACAACATCGAGAGCCTGACGGTCGCGCCGACCGAAGACGCCTCGCTGTCGCGCATGACCATCGTCACCACGGGCTCCGACGAGATCATCGAGCAGATCACCAAGCACCTGAACCGGCTCATCGAGGTGGTGAAAGTGGTGGATCTGACCGAAGGCAGCTTCACCGAGCGCGAACTCATGCTGATCAAGGTTCGCGCGGTGGGCAAGGAGCGCGAGGAGATGAAGCGGATGGCCGACATCTTCCGCGGCCGCATCATCGACGTCACCGAGAAGAGCTACACGATCGAGCTCACCGGCGATTCCAGCAAGCTGGATGCCTTTCTGGTGGCGATCGATCGCTCGGCCATTCTCGAAACCGTGCGCACGGGCGCCAGCGGCATCGGCCGCGGCGAACGCATTCTCAGAGTCTGAATTTCCCGAAGGAGAACACCATGAAGGTCTATTACGACAAGGACGCCGATCTGAGCCTCATCAAGGGCAAGAACGTGGCCATCATCGGCTATGGCTCGCAAGGCCATGCCCACGCCCAGAACCTCAACGACAGCGGCGTGAAGGTCACCGTCGGTCTGCGCAAGGGCGGCGCTTCCTGGGTGAAGGTCGAGAAGGCGGGGCTCAAGGTCGCTGAAGTGGCCGATGCGGTGAAGAGTGCAGACGTCGTCATGATCCTGCTGCCCGACGAGCAGATCGCCGCGGTCTACAAGAACGACGTCGAGCCCCACATCCGCGAAGGCGCTTCGCTCGTGTTTGCCCATGGTTTCAACGTGCACTATGGCTTCGTGGCACCGCGCGCGGACCTCGACGTCTGGATGGTGGCACCGAAGGCGCCTGGCCATACGGTGCGTGGCACCTACACGCAGGGCGGGGGCGTTCCGCACCTGATCGCCGTCCACCAGGACAAGAGCGGCAAGGCACGCGACCTGGCCCTGAGCTACGCGGCCGCCAACGGCGGTGGCAAGGCCGGCATCATCGAGACCAACTTCCGCGAAGAGACCGAGACGGATCTGTTCGGCGAGCAGGCGGTCCTGTGTGGTGGCACGGTGGAACTGATCAAGGCCGGTTTCGAGACCCTGGTGGAGGCTGGCTACGCACCGGAGATGGCCTATTTCGAGTGCCTGCACGAGCTCAAGCTGATCGTCGACATGATCTACGAGGGCGGCATCGCCAACATGAACTACTCGATCAGCAACAACGCCGAGTATGGCGAGTACGTGACGGGCCCGAAGATCGTGACCGACGAGACCCGCAAGGCGATGCGCCAGGCGCTGCGCGACATCCAGACCGGCGAGTACGCGAAGAGCTTCATCCTGGAAAACCGCGCCGGTGCGCCCACCTTGATCAGCCGCCGTCGCCTGACCGCCGATCACGACATCGAGGTCGTGGGCGAGAAGCTGCGCGCGATGATGCCGTGGATCAAGGCCAACAAGCTGGTCGATCGCTCGCGCAACTGACGCTGCAGGGTGCTCTCCCCGCGGCGCAGCGCGGATGCTGCCCTTGAGTGCGCCGCACCCCGGGATCCGGTGGGCAGGTGTCGCGTTATGCTGCACGCATGAACGAACCTGCACGCCTGCCTTCCGGGGACCCTCAGGAAGCCGAGGTGCTTGAGTTGCGAAGACCCCGGCGCAAGGGCATCTACGTGCTGCCCAATGCGGTGACGCTGGGCGCGCTCTTCGCCGGCTTCTATGCGATCGTCATGGCCATGAACGGCCGTTTCGAGGTGGCCTGCCTGGGCATCTTCGTGGCGGCCGTGCTGGACAGCCTGGACGGGCGCATCGCCCGCATGACGAATACGCAGAGCGCGTTCGGCGAACAGATGGACAGCCTGTGCGACATGGTCAGCTTCGGCCTGGCGCCGGCGCTGATCATGCTCGAGTGGGGCCTGAAAGGCCTGGGCAAGCCGGGCTGGATCGCTGCCTTCGTGTACTGCGCTGCCGCCGCACTGCGACTGGCGCGCTTCAACGTGAATATCGGCGTCGTCGACAAGCGCTTCTTCCAGGGCCTGCCCAGCCCGGCGGCGGCTGCCTTGGTGATCGGCTTCATCTATGTGATGACCGATCTGGGCATCGGCCCCTTGAAGAAGGACGAGCTGCTCGCCTGGGCGGCCTTCGGCATCACGCTGTACGCGGGTCTTTCGATGGTGACGAACGCGCCGTTCTACAGCTTCAAGTCGCTGGGCGGGCGGCGAACCGTGCCGTTTGCCGTGATCGTGGCCATCGCGCTGGGCATTGCGGTGGTGAATATCCACCCGCCGATCGTGTTGTTCGCGCTGTTCTGCGCCTACGGCTTGTCGGGCTATCTCGTCTACGCCTGGCGCCGCGTCAAGGGCAAGCCGGCGAGCGTGATCGCGACCTCCACCGACGAACCGGACGAGATCGGTCTGCACCGCTGAGCGGAACGCGTCACGCGCCGGGCGGCACCTGGCCGGCAGCCTTGCGCGCCGGTCTGCCGGCGGGTTCCGACCTGCAGCGCCGCCGCTCCCGGCGGGGTGATGGATGCGCTGTGCTACATTGCCGCCCGTGACGACACGCTCGCCCCTGTTCTTGCTGGTTCTACGGAAGGTGCATCCGGCGCGCTGATCGTTGACGACCCCCTTTTTTCCGAACGACGGCCCGCCCAGCGCACTGCAGCGGGCCGTTTGCTTTTCTGTCCCCACGCTGCAGGCCAGACCCACGGAGTGACCCATGACCGACAAGCTGATCATCTTCGACACCACCTTGCGTGACGGCGAGCAGTCGCCCGGCGCCTCGATGACGCGCGAAGAGAAGCTGCGCATCGCACGCCAGCTGGAACGGCTGCGCGTGGACGTCATCGAGGCCGGATTTGCCGCCTCCAGCAACGGCGACTTCGAGGCCGTCAAGTCCATCGCGGAAGCGATCAAGGACAGCACCGTGTGCTCGCTGGCGCGGGCCAACGACCGCGACATCTCCCGTGCGGCCGAGGCCTTGAAGGGCGCGGCCCGGGCGCGGATCCACACCTTCATCGCGACCAGCGATCTGCACATGGAGAAGAAGCTGCGCATGACGCGCGACCAGGTGCACGAGCAGGCCCGGCAGGCGGTCCGCTTCGCGCGCAACCTGCGCGACGACATCGAGTTCTCGCCCGAGGATGGCTACCGCTCGGATCCGGATTTCCTGTGCCGCGTCCTGGAGACCGTGATCGCCGAAGGCGCCACGACGATCAACATCCCGGACACGGTGGGCTACGCGATCCCGGAACTCTACGGCGCGTTCCTGCGCCACCTGCGCGAGCGCATTCCGAACGCCGACAAGGCGGTCTGGTCCGTGCACTGCCACAACGATCTGGGCATGGCCGTGGCCAACTCGCTGGCGGGCGTGAAGATCGGCGGGGCGCGGCAGGTCGAGTGCACGATCAACGGGCTGGGCGAGCGGGCCGGCAACTGCTCGCTCGAAGAGGTCGTCATGGCGGTGCGCACGCGGCGCGATCACTTCGGTCTGGAGGTCGGCATCGACACCTCGCAGATCGTGCCGGCCTCGCGCCTGGTGGCGCAGACCACGGGCTTTGTCGTGCAGCCCAACAAGGCCGTCGTGGGCGCCAATGCCTTTGCTCACGCGTCAGGCATCCACCAGGACGGCGTGCTGAAGGCGCGCGACACCTACGAGATCATGCGCGCCGAAGATGTGGGCTGGAGCGCCAACAAGATCGTGCTGGGCAAGCTCAGCGGCCGCAACGCCTTCAAGCAACGCCTGCAGGAACTGGGCATCGGCCTGGAATCCGAAAGCGAGATCAACGCCGCGTTTGCGCGCTTCAAGGATCTGGCGGACCGCAAGAGCGAGATCTTCGACGAGGACATCATCGCGCTCGTGAGCGACGAGAGCGTGACCCCGGCGAACGAGCACTACCGTCTTCTAGCGCTGTCCCAGCATTCCGAAACCGGAGAGCGGCCCCACGCCCGCGTCGTCTTCACGATGGGCGAGCAGGAACTGCGGGCGGAGTCGGACGGCAACGGGCCGGTGGACGCGAGCCTCAAGGCCATCGAGTCCAAGCTCAAAACTGGCGCCGAAATGCTGCTTTATTCTGTCAATGCCATCACTTCGGGGAGTACAGAGTCGCAGGGTGAGGTTACCGTGCGCCTGCAGCATGGTGGCCGTGTCGTGAACGGCGTGGGTGCCGACCCCGATATCGTGGTCGCGTCCGCAAAAGCCTATCTCTCTGCGTTGAACAAGCTGCATGGGTCCGCGGACCGTGTAGCCGCGCAAGGCTGAGCTGAGCGACAGGGCTCCTCCATGCAGGTGTCACCTGAAAAGTGGAGCGTAAGTATTTGTTCTTGCGCACATTTTTTCGGTCACCTAGACTTCGAGGCAAGAAGGAGCGCCTGTGGCTGGTCATTGGTTGAAGTTGCTGGATCGAAGCGCTGTCGTGGCGGCCTGGGCGCTGGCCCTGGCGCTCAGCCTGTCCCCGGGTGAGTCTTCGGCTCAGCAGCGCAAGGGCTCTGAACCGGCATCGGGCGCTTCGTCCAAGGCCTCGGCCGGCGCGAAGAAGACCGCGGGCAAGGCCGATGCGCGGGGCACGCCAGCGGCTCAGCGCAAGGCACGCCCGGCTGCCGTGGCCCGGGCGGGCCAGCCGGCGCGTGCGGTCAGCGGCAAGCGCGCACGCGCCGCCAGAAAGGTCGCCATCGTCCCGGCGGTTCCCTCTGTCGGTCGTCAGACGGGGCTGCATGAGGTCAGCGATCCGCTGGCGCTGAAGTCCGGCGTCGCGCTGGTGATGGATCAGGACAGCCACCAGGTGCTGCTGAGCAAGAACTCGGATGCGGTGCTGCCCATCGCGTCGATCACCAAGCTGATGACGGCGCTGGTGGTCATCGAATCCGGGCTCTCGCTGGACGAGGTGCTGACGATCGATCAGGACGATGCCGAGCACACCTCGAACTCCCGTTCACGCCTGCAGTCCGGCACCACGATGTCCCGTGCCGACATGATGCGCCTGGCACTGATGTCGTCCGAGAACCGGGCGGCGCACGCCCTGTCTCGGCACTACCCGGGGGGGCGCGAGGCCTTTGTCGCGGCGATGAACCGCAAGGCGCTGCAGCTCGGCATGGGCGATACGCGTTTTGTCGAAGCCACCGGGCTTTCGGCCGAGAACCGCTCCAGCGCAATGGATCTGGCGCGCCTGGTGACGGCCGCTTCGGCACACGAGGTGATCCGTGAGTTCTCCACCGCCAAGGAAAGCCTGGTGCCGGTGGGCAGCGCGGAGAAGCTGGTGCATTTCCGCAGCACCAATGGCCTGATCGGCAACCCTGAGTGGGACATCAGCCTGCAGAAGACCGGCTACATCGCCGCTGCCGGGCGCTGCCTGGTGATGCAGGCCCAGATGGCCGGGCGCCGTCTGGTGATGGTGCTGCTGGACTCAGCCGGCACCTACTCGCGTTTCGGCGATGCCGAGCGCATCCGCCAGTGGCTGGCCAAAGAAGGCTCGTCGCTGGCCGCCACGGCCGCCGCTGCGGCGACGCCGGCACCGCGCTGAAGCAGAGGGTCGGCTCTGCCGGCTTGAACGGGTAGCGCGTTCAGCGCTCGTCCGGGCCGCCGCGATGCCCCAGCGAACGCGAGATCTGGTCCGCCGTGCCCTTGACGCGCGCCTGCCAGGCCTCTTCCATCCGATCGGCTGGTGCTGAAACCGAGAGGCCGGCCACCAGCCGCCCTTGATCGTCAAAGACGCCTGCGGCCATGCAGCGCACGCCCAGTTCCAGTTCCTCGTCGTCGCGCGCGATGCCGAGCGCCCGCACCTGGGCCAGTTCGCGCTCCAGCCGCGCGGATTCCGTGATGCTGTTGCGCGTATTGCCGGCCAGGCCGGTGCGCGTGGCGTAGGCGCGCACGCGCTGCGGGTCGTCGTGGGCCAGGAACAGCTTGCCGACGGAAGTCAGGTGCAAGGGCGCCCGGCCGCCGATCGCTCGCACCACCTGCATGCCTGAGCGCTCGCTGAACGCGCGCTCGATATAGACGATCTCGTCACCCTGGCGCACTGAGAGGTTGACGGGCTGGTGGGTCAGCCGGTGCAGCTCGCGCATCGGCGCGAGGGCGGCTTCCCGGACATCGAGCCGTGCCTTGACCATGTTGCCCAGCTCCAGCAGCCTCATGCCGAGGCGGTAGGAACCCGGCTCCGGGCGATCGACGTAGCGGCCAATGGTCAGGTCATTCAGGATGCGGTGGGCGGTGGATGGGTGCAGCCCTGTGAGCTCGCTGATGCGCTTGAGGCTGACGGGGTCTTGATGGCTGGCCAGCACGTCGAGCAGCGCAAACATGCGCTCCAGTACCTGGATGGCCGGCCCGGCAGGGGTGGGGGTGTTGGTCATCGCATACTCCGAAGCCGTATTTTGCATCGCGAAAGGAGATTGCGTGTCAACGGGCTCGGTGACGGCCTGGGCATTCGCCGTTTCGGGCGGGAGCCGACGGGCGGCAAGGCGCTTCTCGCGGCGCCCGGGCCCACAGACTGGCGAGTCGGGTTCGCCCTCTCAGGGCCACGAGCTCGGCGCGGATCCTGCTGCTCAGGCCAAGGCCTGCGCGGCGGCCTCACCGGAGCGCACGGCGCCTTCCAGGGTGGCCGGGTAAGGGCCCTCGATGTAGTCGCCCGCCGCCAGCAGACCGGCAGCGATCTGCGACGGCGGCCGCTGAAGTGCCGGCGTGCAGCGGAAGGTGGCGCGCTTCTCCGTGATCACCGGCCCTCGGGACCAGCCCTGGGGCAAGGCCGCGCCCAGCTGGCTGTCGATCTGTTGCGCGAGGGCGGCATCCAACGCCGGGCTGCCGGCGTCGACCCACGGACGGGCGCCGCTGACCACCAGGCTGATGGCGCCGGGCTGCTGGCCCAGGGCGCCCAGGTCGAAAGCAAACTGCGCCGGCCCGCCTTCCAGCGCCAGCATGGGAAACGGCAGGCGAACCTGCGGCGCCTGGATCCAGGCGGTGATGATGGGCTCGTAGGCAAAGGCGCGCGCCGCGCCACTCCAGGCCGCGTTCCAGGGATCGCTCAGGCGCGCTGCCTCGCTGGCTGAACAGGCCAGGATCACGGCATCGGCGGGCAGCCCGTCGACAAGCCAGCCGGCCCCTGCGCCGGCCTCTTGGCGCTCCAGCCGATGGGCGCGGTGGCCCGTGCGTATCGCCGCGCCTTGCGCACGCAGCCAGCTCAGCGCCGGCTCGGGCAGCAGTTCGCCCAGCGGACGGCGTGGCAGCAGCAGATCGGCGCTGCCCGGGCCGCTGAACAGGGCGTCGCGCAGCACACGCAGGAAGACCGCGGCGCTGGCCTGCGCGGACGGGGTGTTCAGCGCCGCCACGCACAGCGGCTCGACCAGCTGCTCCCGCACCCGCGGCGGCATGCGGGCGCACAGCTCGGCCACCGGCCGATCGGGCTGGCAGCGAAATCCGCTCAGCAGCCAGCCCGTGGCGGCGCGCAGCAGCGCGATCCGCTCGGCCAGGCTCCAGCCGGGGTGGGCCCAGACGCCGCGCGCAAAGCTCAGCAGCGGCGCGCCGCCGGGCAGGCGCAGGCCGCGGCCCTGCGCGTCCACCAGCGCCAGCGGCATGCGTGCCAGCAGCGTGTCGATCGGCGCGCCGACGCTGCGCATGAGGTCGATCGTTCTGGCATAGGCGCCGATGAGGATGTGCTGGCCGTTGTCGCGGAGCTCCGATCCCTGCTGCACGCTGCGAGCCCGGCCGCCGACGGCCGGGGCCATCTCCAGGAGCGTGACCAGCCATCCGGCCTGGGCAGCCCGCACGGCGGCCGCCAGCCCGGCCCAGCCGGCTCCGACGACCACCAGACGGCGTGGCAAAGCCAGCCCCTCAGCTGCCGCGCATCTGCGTGCGCGCGGCGATCCACAGCTTGCGCACCGGGGTGAGCGAAATCCGCTGGTGCAGGACCTGGAAGCCGCCGGACTCGATTTCGCGCAGCAGCGTGCGGTAGATGTTGGCCATCATCAGCCCCGGCCGCTGGGCGCGGCGATCTTCGGGCGGCAGCAGGGCCAGGGCCTCGTCGTAGGTGGCGTGGGCGCGTTCGGCCTGAAAGCGCATCAGCGCCGTGAAGCGATCGCTGTAGCCCCAGGGCGACTCGCGCTTGAGGATCTCGTGCGCCTTGACCTCGAAGCGTTGCAGTTCGGCCATCGGCAGGTAGATCCGGCCGCGGCGCGCGTCGTCGCCGACGTCCCGGATGATGTTGGTCAGCTGCATGGCGCGCCCCAGCGTGTGGGCATAGCGCAGCGTCTGCTCGTGCGTGCGTCCGAAGATGCTGGCTGCCACCTCGCCTACCACGCCCGCGACCAGATGGCAGTAGTGCTGGAGCCCGGCAAAGTCCAGCATGCGGCTTTGCTGCAGGTCCATCTCGCAGCCTTCGATCACCGCCAGCAGATGCTCGGCGCGGATGTCGAACCGTCCAGCCAAGGGGATCAGGGCCTGCATCACCGGATGGCTGGGTTTGCCGCCGAAGGCCGCGGCCACCTCGCTTTGCCACCAGGCCAGCTTGGCTGCGGCCACGGAAGGATCGTGGACCTCGTCGACCACGTCGTCCACCTCGCGGCAGAAGGCGTAGAAGGCGGTGATCGCGGCGCGGCGCTCTTCGGGCAGAAAGAGAAAGGCGTAGTAGAAGCTGGAACCGCTGCGCGCGGCCTTGTCCTGCACATACTGCTGCGGCGTCACGGCACGGGCTTTCTCAAGGGGCGGGCCGGGATGCGCGGATGCCGAACGTCCCGGATCATGCGCTGCGCTCCCGGGCGCGGGGCGCCGCGCCCATGGTCAGGGCACGCCACAGCAGGCGGGGCCCGTCCCAGGCGCTCAGCCGCGGGCGGGTGCCGATCGTCGAGTGATCCAGCGCCTGGATGCGTTGCAGGATGCGCAGCCCGCCTTGCACCACCAGGCGCAGCTCCCAGCCTGCACGGCCGGGGATGCGCAGGGCCAGCGGCGCGCCCAGATGCATCAGCTCCTCGGCCCAGCGGCACAGCGAGCGCACCATCGCGCGCGTGGCCGGGCTGTCCCGCAGCTGGGACGGATGCGCCAGATCCACGCCGTGTGCGCGCGCGTCTGCGGTGCTGAGGTAGACCCGACCGCGCGGCAGGTCCACGCTCAGGTCCTGCCAGAAATTGATCAGCTGCAGGGCAGTGCACACGGCATCCGATTGCGCGCGGGACGCCGCATCGGTCACGCCGTACAGGTGCAGCAGCAGCCGGCCCACCGGATTGGCCGAGCGGCGGCAGTAATCGAGCAAGGCTTCGCGGCTTTCGTAGCGCGGGTTGGCCGTGTCCTGCATGAAGGCGTCCAGCAGATCGGCCAGGGGTTGATGCGGCAGATCGTGGCGCAGCCGCGCGCGCTGGAGCCGATCGAACACCTCTGCCCAGCGCGCCGTCACGGGCTGGCCGGCGTAGAGCTTGTCCAGATCGGCGCGGTAGGCCTGCAGCAGCGCCAGGCGTTCGGCCGCGGGGGCCTCGCCTTCATCGGCGATGTCATCTGCGGTGCGCGCAAAGTGGTAGATCGCGACGACGGCTGGTCGGATGGCCGGTGGGCAGAGCACCGAAGCCACCGGGAAGTTTTCGTAATGGTTGACGCTCATGAGGCACGCTCTCCCGGCCGATGGCGCTGCGGTGTCAGCGCGCTGGAGCGGCCCAGCGCTCGGGACGGCATTTTCCATGCTCGCGAATCGATTGCCGGTGTTGTTCGCCGGCAGCTCGTGTTTGACATGGGACAAAGCTCGCCGCTAGGATACTGACCGGTCAGTCATTAATTGAGCCGCCCGTCCATGAATGCCCGTTACCGCACCTCGCCGGCCCGCCGCCACCCTGTCGCCGTATTGCTGCTGATGGCATCCGTCATCGGGGTGTCGGCCTGCAGCCGCCCGGAGCCCACGCCGGAGCCCGTGCGCGCCGTGCGCTCGATGGTCGTTTCCGCGGGCCAGGCGGGCGTCGCCCGGGAGTATGCGGCCGAGATCCGGGCGCGCACCGAGTCGCGGCTGGGCTTTCGCGTTGGCGGCAAGCTGATCGAACGTCCGGTGCAGCTGGGCGACACGGTGCGCCAGGGCCAGGTGCTCGCGCGGCTGGATCCGCAGGACCTGCGCCTCGTCGAGCAATCGGCGCAGGCGGGCGTGCAGGCGGCCGAGGCCAATGCCGCCCAGGCCGACGCCGATCTGAAGCGCTTCAAGGGGCTTTTCGATCAGGGCTTCATCAGCGCGGCCGAGCTGGAGCGGCGCAACACCGCGGCCACGGCCGCGCGCGCCCAGCTGGCCCAGGCCCGGGCGCAGGCCGATGTCCAGGGCCGCCAGACGCAGTTCGGCACGCTGGTGGCCGATGCACGCGGCGTGATCACGGCGGTCGAGGCCGAGCCCGGCGCCGTGGTCGCGGCGGGAACGCCCATCGTCCGCCTGGCCTGGGACGGCCCGCGCGACGTGGTCTTCGCCGTGCCCGAAGACCGCGCCGCCTCCTTGCGCGCGCTGCAGGGCAAGGCCGGCGCCCTGACGGTGCAGCTGTGGGGCGATGGGGCCCGGCCGCTGCGCGCCACGATCCGCGAGATCGCCGCGGCGGCCGACAGCGCCACGCGCACCTTCCAGGTTCGCGCCGATCTGGTGGTGCCGTCCGGCGCCGCGCCGGTGAAGCTCGGCCAGACGGCCGCAGTGACGATCGATCTGCCGGTGGCCGCGGCCGTGATCAAGCTGCCGATCACCGCGGTGATGCAGCAGCAGGGCCAGACGGCGGTCTGGCTGCTGGATGCGGCGTCCATGACGGTCAAGGTTCAGCCGGTGGTCGTGGCGGGCGCGGACGGCAATGAGGTGGTGGTGGTCTCCGGCCTGGCGCCGGGGCAGGAGGTGATCACGGCCGGCGTGCATGTGCTCACGCCGGGCCAGAAGGTCAAGCGCTTCGGCGCGCCGGCGGCTGCAGCAGCGGCCTCGGGCGCGCCGGCCGGCACGGCCGGCGCCGCGGCTGCCGCGGCTTCGCGCTGAGACGGGGCCGTCATGAACGACACGGTGACCTCGCACAAGCACCACAGCACGGGCTTCAACCTCTCGCGCTGGGCACTCGAACATCCCGCCCTGACGCGCTACCTGATGGTGGTGCTGATGGTGCTGGGTTTTGCCGCCTACTTCCAGCTGGGGCAGGACGAAGACCCGCCCTTCACCTTCCGCGCGATGGTGGTCCAGGCCTTCTGGCCGGGCGCCACCGCGCAGCAGATGGCCGATCAGGTCACCGACAAGATCGAGCGCACGCTGCAGGAAGTGCCGCATGCCGATGTGCTGCGCAGCTACACCAAGCCCGGCGAATCGCTGACCATCCTGCAGCTGAAGGATTCGGCGCCGCCGCGCGAGGTCAGCGCCAGCTGGTACCAGGCGCGCAAGCGTGTGGGCGACATGCGCAACACGCTGCCGTCGGGCGTCATCGGCCCGGTCTTCAACGATGACTTCGGCGATGTCTACGGCTCGATCTTCGCGCTCACCGCCGATGGCTTCACACGCGAGGAGATGCGCGAGAAGGCCGAAGATGTGCGCAAGCGCCTGCTGCGCGTGCCCGATGTGGCCAAGGTGGAAATCTTCGGCGCCGTGCCGGAGAAGCTGTTTGTCGAGATCTCGCAGAAGCGCCTGGCCCAGCTGGGGCTGGACTTCAGCCAGGTTCTCGCGCAGATCGGCGCGCAGAACGCGGTGGAGTCCGCCGGCCTGATGAATGCCGGGACCGAGAACCTGCAGGTGCGCGTGGGTGGCGCCTTCAACACCGTGGATGAGCTGCGCCGGCTGCCGATCCGCGCGGTGAATCCGGCCACGGGCGTGGCCACCGCGATCAAGCTCGGCGATCTGGCCGAGATCCGCCGTGCGTACCAGGATCCGCCGATGGTGAAGGTGCGGCACCAGGGCCAGGAGGTCATCGCGCTGGGCATCTCCATGGCCAAGGGCGGCGACATCATCGCGCTGGGCAAGGCCTTGCGCACAGCCGTGGATGCGGCGCAGGCCGAACTGCCCGTCGGCCTCAGCCTGACGAAGATCCAGGATCAACCCGAGGCCGTGAGCCGCTCGGTCAACGAGTTCGTGCGCGTGCTGATCGAGGCCGTGGCCGTGGTGCTGGCGGTCAGCTTCATCGCGCTGGGCCTGCATACCCGGCCGCTGCGCATCGACATCTGGCCGGGCCTGGTCGTGGCGCTGACCATCCCGCTGGTGCTGGCCATCACCTTCGTCACCATGTTCTATTGGGGCGTGGGCCTGCACAAGATCTCGCTCGGATCATTGATCATCGCGTTAGGCCTGCTGGTGGACGATGCCATCATCGCGGTGGAGATGATGGTGCGCAAGCTGGAGGAGGGCTATGACCGCATGAGCGCGGCCACCTATGCCTACGACGTGACGGCCATGCCCATGCTCACGGGCACGCTGATCACGGCAGCCGGCTTCCTGCCCATCGGGCTGGCCAAGTCGGTCACCGGTGAGTACACCTTCGCCATCTTCGCGGTCACCTCGGCGGCGCTGGTCATCTCCTGGGTGGTTTCGGTCTACTTCGTGCCGTATCTGGGCGCCTGGCTGCTGCACACGCGCAAGCACTCGCCGGGCGGCATCCACGAAGGTGAACTGTTCGAGACACCGTTCTACAACCGCTTCCGCGCGGCCGTGAACGGGTGCGTGCAGCACCGCTGGATCACCATCGGGCTGACCGTCCTGTGCTTCGCGCTGGGCATCGTGGGCATGGGCAAGGTTCAGCAGCAGTTCTTCCCCGATTCCAGCCGGCCGGAGATCCTCGTGGATCTGTGGCTGCCCGAGGGCTCGACCATCCAGCAGACCGAGCTGATCGCGCGCCGCTTCGAATCGCGCATGATGCAGGAGCCCGGCGTGGCCAGCGTCACCACCTGGGTCGGCAGCGGCGTGCCGCGCTTCTACCTGCCGCTGGACCAGATCTTTCCGCAGGCCAACGTGGCGCAGGCCATCGTGCTGCCCAAGGACCTGAAGGAGCGCGAGGCGCTGCGCCTGAAGCTGCCGGCACTGCTGGCGGCCGAGGTGCCGGAGGCGCGCGGGCGCGTCAAGCTGCTGCCCAACGGACCGCCGGTGCCGTACCCGGTGCAGTTCCGCGTCGTCGGCCCGCAGGCCGAGGTGGTGCGGGTCTGGGCCGATCAGGCCAAGGACATCCTGCGCGCGGAGCCCGCGATGCGCGGCGTCAACGACAACTGGAACGAATCGATCAAGGTGCTGCGCCTCGTGATCGATCAGGACAAGGCGCGTGCCCTGGGCGTGAGCAGCCAGTCGATCGCCCAGGCCTCGCGGACCATCCTCAGCGGCAGCACCATCGGCCAGTTCCGCGAGGGCGACAAGCTGGTGGACATCGTGCTGCGCCAGCCGGCCGAGGAGCGCGCGGTGATCACCGATCTGGGCAATGGCTACCTGCCCACGGCCAGCGGGCGGGCGATCCCGATCACGCAGATCGCCAAGGTGGAGTTCGGCTGGGAGCCGGGCGTGATGTGGCGCGAAGGGCGCAACTACGCCGTCACCGTGCAGGGCGACGTGGTCGAGGGCCTGCAGGGGCCGACGGTGACCGCCAAGGTCTGGCCGCAGCTGCAGCAGCTGCAGGCGCGCATGCCGGATGGCTACCGCATCGAGATTGCCGGCGCGGTGGAAGAGAGCAGCAAGGGGCAGGGTTCGATCGCGGCCGGCGTGCCGGTGATGCTGTTCATCATCTTTACGCTGCTGATGCTGCAGCTGCACAGCTTCAGCCGCGCGATGCTGGTGTTCCTGACCGGGCCGCTGGGCATCCCGGGCGTGGCGGCCGCGCTGCTGCTGCTGAACCGGCCCTTCGGCTTCGTGGCGCTGCTGGGCGTGATTGCGCTGATGGGCATGATCATGCGCAATTCCGTGATCCTGATCGACCAGATCGAGCAGGATCGCGAGCGCGGCATGCCGGCCTGGGACGCGATTGTCGAATCAGCGGTCCGGCGCTTCCGGCCCATCGTGCTGACGGCGGCCGCCGCCGTGCTGGCGATGATTCCGCTCACGCGCAGCGTGTTCTGGGGGCCGATGGCGGTGGCGATCATGGGCGGCCTGATCGTGGCCACCGCGTTGACGCTGCTGGCCCTGCCGGCGATGTATGCGGCCTGGTTCCGCGTGAAGCGGGAGCCGGTGGCCGGCACGCCGCGGCCTGGCACCCCCGTGCCTACGGCCTGAGCACCGGCCGGCACGCGGCCGCCACCGCGTGCCGGGCTGCCGGCCAAGGCCATCGGCCATCAGGGCTAAAATGCTCGGTTACCTCGCGCGGGTGGCGAAATCGGTAGACGCACCAGGTTTAGGTCCTGACGCCTTCACCGGCGTGTCGGTTCGAGTCCGACCCCGCGCACCAGCCCCACCGCGGCCGGCCCCAGGCCGGCCCTCCAGATCACCTCCAGAACCCGAGAAGAGTGCCCATGGCTGTCACCGTCGAAACCCTCGAGAAGCTCGAACGCCGCATCACGCTGACCGTCGCCGCGAGCGAGATCGGCCAGGAGGTCGAAACGCGGCTCAAGCGCCTGTCCCGCACGGTCAAGGCCGATGGCTTCCGCCCGGGCAAGGTGCCGATGTCGTTCGTGTCGCAGCGCTACGGCTACTCGGTGCAGTACGAGGTCGTGAACGACCGCATCGGCAAGGCCTTCAGCGATGCCGCCACCGAAGCCAAGCTGCGCGTGGCGGGCACGCCGCGCATCACGCAGAAGGAAGAGGCGCCCGAGGGCCAGCTGGCCTTCGATGCCACCTTCGAGATCTACCCGGAAGTCGCCATCGGTGATCTGTCCGGCGTCGAGGTCGAGCGCGTCTCCACCGAGGTGACCGATGCGGCGATCGACCGCACGATCGAGATCCTGCGCAAGCAGCGCCGCACCTTCGCGCAGCGTCCGGCCGCCGAAGGCGCCGCCGAGGCGGACCGCGTGACGATCGACTTTGAAGGCACGATCGACGGCGAGCCCTTCGAGGGCGGCAAGGCCGAGGCCTTCCAGTTCGTCATCGGCGAAGGCCAGATGCTGGAGCAGTTCGACAAGGGCGTGCGCGGCATGAAGGTCGGCGAAAGCAAGACCTTCCCGCTGCAGTTCCCCGAGGATTACCAGGGCAAGGATGTGGCCGGCAAGGAAGCGGATTTCCTGGTCACCATGAAGAAGATCGAGGCCGCGCACCTGCCGGAGGTGGATGATGCCTTCGCCAAGTCGCTGGGCATCGCCAACGCCTCGGTCGAAGGCCTGCGCGCCGATGTGCGCAAGAACCTGGACCGCGAGGTCAAGTTCCGCGTGCTCTCGCGCAACAAGGCCGCGGTGATGGACGCGCTGGTGCAGGTCTCCACGCTGGAGCTGCCCAAGGCGCTGGTCACGAGCGAGGTCGAGCGCATGACCGAATCCGCGCGTGCCGATCTCAAGCAGCGGGGCATCAAGGATGCCGATACCGCGCCGATTCCGGCCGAGATCTTCCAGCCCCAGGCCGAGAAGCGTGTGCGCCTGGGCCTGATCGTGGCCGAGCTGGTGAAGGCCAACAACCTGCAGGCGCGGCCCGATCAGCTGCAGAAGCACATCGAAGAGGTGAGCCAGAGCTACGAGAAGCCGGCCGAGGTGATGCGCTATTACCTGACCGACCGCAGCCGCATGGCCGAGGTGGAGGCCATCGTCATCGAGAACAACGTCACCGAGCATGTCCTGGGCAAGGCCAAGGTGCTCGACAAGGTGCTACCGTTCGACGACCTGATGTCTGCCTGAACAAGGATCTCCAACTCATGAGTGCACTGGAAACCACCGGCCTGGGCATGGTGCCCATCGTCATCGAGCAGTCGGGGCGCGGCGAGCGCGCCTACGACATCTACAGCCGTCTGCTGCGCGAGCGCATCATCTTCCTGGTGGGCCCGGTCAACGACGGCAGCGCCAATCTCGTGTGCGCCCAGCTGCTCTTCCTGGAGAGCGAGAACCCGGACAAGGACATCTTCCTGTACATCAACTCGCCCGGCGGCAGCGTCAGCGCGGGGCTGGCGATCTACGACACGATGAACTTCATCAAGCCCGAGGTGTCGACCCTGTGCATGGGCATGGCGGCCAGCATGGGCTCGTTCCTGCTGATGGCTGGCGCCAAGGGCAAGCGTCTGGCGCTGCCGAATTCCAAGATCATGATCCACCAGCCCTCGGGCGGCGCCCAGGGCCAGGCCACGGACATCGAGATCCACGCGCGCGAAATCCTCAAGACGCGCGAGCAGCTCAACCGCATCTACGCCGAACGCACGGGTCAGCCGCTGGACCGCATCGCCGCCGACATGGAGCGCGATCTGTTCATGTCGCCTGGCGAGGCCAAGGACTACGGCCTGATCGATCAGGTGATCGAAAAGCGCCCCTGAATCTGACGTGCCCCCTGCGAAAGGCCGGCTTGCCGGCCTTTTTTTGTGCCCGTCTTTTTCGCGTTTGGGGCCCTGTGCCTTTGCACTATGATCGCCCGAGCAATCCTGCACACTTACTCCGCGCACCCCGATGGCCGACAAGAAAGGCTCCTCCGGCGAGAAGGTCCTGTACTGCTCGTTCTGCGGCAAGAGCCAGCACGAGGTGAAGAAGCTCATCGCCGGGCCCTCGGTCTTCATCTGCGACGAGTGCATCGAGCTGTGCAACGACATCATCCGCGATGAGGTCCCGGCCGAGAGCGCCGCGTCCCGCGCGCAGAAATCCGACCTGCCGATTCCCAGCGAGATCAAGGGCATCCTCGATCAGTATGTGATCGGCCAGGATCCCGCCAAGCGCACCTTGTCCGTGGCGGTCTACAACCACTACAAGCGGCTCAAGCACCTGGGCGAGAAGAAGGACGAGGTCGAGCTCACCAAGAGCAACATCCTGCTCATCGGCCCCACCGGCAGCGGCAAGACCCTGCTGGCGCAGACGCTCGCGCGCCTGCTGAACGTGCCCTTCGTCATTGCGGACGCCACCACGCTGACCGAAGCGGGCTACGTCGGCGAGGACGTCGAGAACATCATCCAGAAGCTGCTGCAGAACTGCAACTACGACGTCGAGCGCGCGCAGCGCGGCATCGTCTATATCGACGAGATAGACAAGATCAGCCGCAAGGCCGACAACCCCAGCATCACGCGCGATGTCTCGGGCGAAGGCGTGCAGCAGGCCTTGCTGAAACTGGTGGAAGGCACCATGGCTTCGGTGCCCCCGCAGGGTGGGCGCAAGCACCCGAACCAGGATTTCCTGCAGATCGACACCACCAACATCCTCTTCATCTGCGGCGGCGCGTTCGATGGCCTGGAAAAGGTCATCCAGAACCGCACCGAAAAATCCGGCATCGGCTTTGCCGCCACGGTCCACAGCAAGACCGAGAAGCGGGTCTCCGACATGTTCCGCGAGGCCGAGCCCGAGGATCTGATCAAGTTCGGCCTGATCCCCGAGCTGGTCGGCCGCCTGCCGGTCGTGGCCACGCTGGGCGAGCTGACCGAAGACGCGCTGGTCCAGATCCTGACGCAGCCCAAGAATGCGCTGGTCAAGCAGTACCAGAAGCTGTTCGGCATGGACGGTGTCGAGCTGGAGATCCGCCCCTCGGCGCTGGCCGCCATCGCGCGCAAGGCGCTGGCGCGCAAGACCGGCGCGCGGGGTCTGCGCTCCATCGTCGAGCACGCGCTGATCGACACGATGTTCGATCTGCCCACGCTGGATGGCGTGGCCAAGGTGGTGGTCGACGAACATATCGTCGAAGAAGGGGGCAAACCCCTGCTTGTCTACCGGGAACAGGCCAAGGCCAGCGCCTGATGATGCCGGCGCGGGGCGACGCTGCCGGGGCCTTCCCTTGCATTTGTCGCCGTGGGCCCCAAGTGGGTTCCATGAGGCGGCGGGCTGCGTCCGCTGCCTTCGTCCCCTTGGGGTGCAGCTCGGGTGCCGGTCCGGCCTGAGGCACCGATTACTCGAGGTCCCTTATGTCAGGTCATCCGATCCTTCCCGCACAACCCATCACGCTGCCGCTCTTGCCGCTGCGCGATGTGGTGGTGTTTCCGCACATGGTCATCCCGCTCTTCGTCGGGCGGCCCAAGAGCATCAAGGCACTCGAAGTCGCGATGGAAGCGGGCCGCCAGATCATGCTGGTCGCCCAGAAGGCCGCCGGCAAGGACGAGCCGAAGCCCGACGACATGTTCGAGGTCGGCTGCGTCTCCAGCATCCTGCAGATGCTGAAGCTGCCCGATGGCACGGTGAAGGTGCTGGTCGAAGGCATCCAGCGCGCCACGACGCGCAAGATCAGCGACGAAGGTGAACACTTCAGCGGCGATGTCATGCCCGTGCCGCCGGCGGTCGATACCTCGCCCGAGATCGAAGCGCTGCGCCGTGCCGTGACCCAGCAGTTCGATCAGTACGTCAAGCTCAACAAGAAGATCCCGCCCGAGATCCTCACCTCGATCGCCGGCATCGACGACCCGGGCCGCCTGGCCGACACGATCGCGGCGCACCTGCCGCTCAAGCTCGATGCCAAGCAGGCGGTGCTGGATCTGTTCTCGGTCTCCGGCCGGCTGGAAAAGCTGCTGGAGCTGCTGGAGCACGAGGTCGACATCCTGCAGGTGGAAAAGCGCATCCGTGGCCGCGTGAAGCGGCAGATGGAAAAGAGCCAGCGCGAGTACTACCTGAACGAACAGGTCAAGGCGATCCAGAAAGAGCTGGGTGACGGCGAGGAGGGCGCTGACCTCGAAGAGCTGGACAAGAAGATCGCCGCCGCCAAGATGAGCAAGGAGGCGCGCAAGAAGGCCGAAGGCGAGCTGAAGAAGCTCAAGCTGATGTCGCCGATGTCCGCCGAAGCCACGGTGGTGCGCAACTACATCGATACGCTGGTGAACCTGCCCTGGGCCAAGAAGACCAAGATCAAGCACGATCTGGGCTTTGCCGAGGAAGTGCTCAACGAGGATCACTTCGGCCTGGAGAAGGTCAAGGACCGCATCCTCGAGTACCTCGCGGTGCAGCAGCGCGTGGACAAGGTCAAGGCGCCGATCCTGTGCCTGGTGGGCCCCCCGGGCGTGGGCAAGACCTCGCTGGGCCAGAGCGTGGCCCGTGCCACGGGCCGCAAGTTCGTGCGCATGGCGCTGGGCGGCATGCGCGACGAGGCGGAGATCCGCGGCCATCGCCGCACCTATATCGGCTCCATGCCGGGCAAGGTGCTGCAGAGCCTGTCCAAGGTGGGCACGCGCAACCCGCTGTTCCTGCTGGACGAGATCGACAAGCTGGGCATGGATTTCCGCGGCGACCCCTCATCGGCCTTGCTGGAGGTGCTGGATCCCGAGCAGAACCACACCTTCAGCGACCATTACGTGGAGGTCGATTTCGACCTGTCGGACGTGATGTTCATCGCCACGTCCAACAGCATGAACATCCCGCCGGCGCTGCTGGACCGGATGGAAGTGATCCGCCTGGCCGGCTACACCGAGGACGAGAAGCTCAACATCGCCCAGCGCTACCTGCTGCCCAAGCAGGAGAAGAACAATGGCGTGAAGCCCGAGGAGCTGAACGTCACCGAAGGCGCGATCCGCGGGATCATCCGCTACTACACGCGGGAAGCCGGCGTGCGCTCGCTCGAGCGTGAGCTCTCCAAGATCTGCCGCAAGGTGGTCAAGAGCCTGCAGCTGAAGAAGGTCGATGGCCAGGTGGTCGTCACCGAGGAAAACCTCAACGATTTCCTGGGCGTGCGCAAGTTCGATTTCGGTCGCACCGAGAAGAAGAACCAGGTGGGCCAGGTGGTCGGCCTGGCCTGGACGGAGGTCGGCGGCGATCTGCTGACGATCGAGGCGGCGGTGATGCCCGGCAAGGGCAACATCATCCGTACCGGCTCTCTGGGCGATGTGATGAAGGAATCGGTCGAGGCGGCACGCTCGGTCGTGCGCTCACGTTCTCGCCGCCTGGGCATCAAGGACGAGCTCTTCGAGAAGCGCGACATCCACATCCACGTGCCCGATGGCGCAACGCCCAAGGATGGGCCCAGCGCCGGCATCGCGATGACCACCGCCTTCGTCTCCGCGCTCACGGGCATTCCGGTGCGCGCCGATGTGGCGATGACGGGCGAGATCACCCTGCGCGGCGAAGTGACGGCGATCGGCGGCCTGAAAGAGAAGCTGCTGGCCGCGCTGCGCGGTGGCGTGAAGACGGTGATGATTCCTGAAGAGAACGTCAAGGATCTGCAGGACATCCCGGAGAACGCCAAGAACCAGCTGGAGATCGTGCCGGTGCGCTGGATCGAGAACGTGCTGGAGATCGCCCTGGAAGCCGCGCCCAAGGCCTTGCCCGATGAAGACGAGTCGCCCAAGACCGTGGCCGCACCTGCGGCACCGGAAGCGACCGCTGCGGCGGCCAAGAGCCTGTCGGGTTCCAGCGACGCCTTGCCGCACTGAAATCGCGAGGCATTTTTCTGCTTATAATGTGAGGCTCACGCGGGAGTAGCTCAGTTGGTAGAGCGCAACCTTGCCAAGGTTGAGGTCGCGAGTTCGAGACTCGTCTCCCGCTCCAGTTTGGCCGAAAGGGAAGCGTGAGCTTCCCTTTCTTCTTGGTGGGCTGGCGCCGGTGAGTGCCAGGCTGTCAGGGCCGCTGGCGCGATAGCAAAGCGGTTATGCAACGGATTGCAAATCCGTCCAGTCCGGTTCGACTCCGGATCGCGCCTCCAGTGCCTCCCGTGCCTGCCGTACCTCCCGTGCCCCGCTGGCTCCACAGCGTCCTGCACCGCCCAGACCCAGACCCAGACCCAGGCCCAGACCCGGCCCGCCCCAGGCGCCGTCAGCCATGAAAAAGGGCTCCGATGAGGAGCCCATTTTTCTGGTCTTCCGCGCGGCGAACCTGGCTTCGCACGTTCACCGCGTCGCTTTTGCGTTCAGGCCAGCCCGCAGGCTGGCCATGACGCGCCGTCGACTAACGCAGATCGTTGGCGATCAGCCCGATGATGCGCTTGGCCACATCGCCAGTTTCAGGCTGGCCCTGGCTGTTCTGCACCGAGACATTGGAGCGGCCTTCGCCGGCCGCCCTCACCAGCACGCGGTAGCGCACCGGCGTCTGGGCATCCTTGCCGCCGAAGATGCGGCTCAGGAAGCCCGGCTCCTCGACGCCGGCTCCGCTGGTGGCCACGTAGCGCACGAAGTAGAGCCCGGCAGAGCGATCGCGGTCTTCCACGGTGAAGCCCGTGCGATCCAGGGCCAGGCCCACCCGGCGGTAGGCGCGATCGAAGGACTCGTTGATGTCCAGCGTCGTCGCTTCGTTGCGTGCGGCGGCCGCTGCCGGGCTGGCGGGCACGGTCGCCGCCGGCGCCCGCTCAGGGGCGGCGGCCACGGTCTGCCGCGCGGCGGCCTCAGGCTGGCCCAGCCGGACCAGCAGGCGCGACAGAAACTCCGCTTCCAGCTGCGGATCATTGGGTGCGACACGCCAGATCGTGCGATCGCTGGTGCCTCTGTCCACCACCTGCTCGACCACCGAGCGGTGCAGGATATAGACCTCGGTGCCCTGCGCGGTGCGCTCGACGCGGGTGCGGAAGCTGTCGCGCACGCCGGTGTCATAGAGGTTCTCGACCAGGCGGCCCAGCGTGCGGCGCAGCAGGTCCTGCGGCAGCTTGGCACGGTTCTCGGCCCAGCCGGTTTCCATCACGCCGGCTGCGGCGTTGTCCACCGTCAGCGCAAAGCCGCTCTGCTGCCAGAAGCTCTGCAGCTGGGGCCACAGCTGCTCGGGGGTCATCCCGGTCACCAGCCAGCGGTGGTTGCCCTGGCGCTCGATGCGCATGCCGCCGATGCTGTTGAGCGCCACCGTGGCGGCGGGCGCCGCGGCAGAGACCGTGGTGCCTGCTGCGGCGCCGCTGGCGGTGACCACGCCGCCTTGCGGGCGGAAGCGGCCGTCCCGGGCCAGCTGGGTCAGATCCGGCGGCACGTCCAGCTCCGGCGTCTTGACGGCTTCGCTGCGGTAATCGACCCGCGAGCCGCCCACCAGGTTGTCGACCGACGAGCAGGCGCCCAGCGACAAGGCTGCACCCAGGGTGACGGCGCGCAGGGCCCATGCGGGCGCGCCGCGCTGATTGAGGCTGGATTCCAAGTTCAAAGTCTCCTGAGGCGCTGCGGAGTCGCCCCGTTAGGGATGGGCTGTCGGGCGCGGTGGCTGCATCAGAGCAGGCCGGCATCCTTCAGGGCCGCGCCGACGCTGGCCTGACCGGATTCGGTCAGCGGCACGATCGGCAGGCGCACGGTGGCTGCGCAGCGGCCGAGCTGGCTCAGCGCCCATTTGGTGGGCGCGGGGCTCGGTTCGCAGAACAGCTGCTTGTGCAGCGAGAGCAGGCGCAGGTGGATGCTGGTGGCGCGCTTCACATCGCCTTCGATGGCGGCCATGCACAGGTCGTGCATCAGCCGGGGCGCCACGTTGGCCGTGACGCTCACGTTGCCGTGCCCGCCCAGCAGCATCAGGGCCACGGCCGTGCCGTCGTCACCCGAGTAGATCGAGAAGCCCTTGGGTGCGTGCTTGATCAGCCAGGCGGCGCGCTCGATGTTGCCCGTGGCTTCCTTGATGCCGATGACGCCGGGAACCTGCGCCACACGCAGGGCGGTCTCGGGCAGCATGTCCGCCACGGTGCGACCGGGCACGTTGTAGAGGACCACGGGCAGATCCACCGCTTCGGCCACGGCCTTGAAGTGCTGGTAGATGCCTTCCTGCGAGGGCCGGTTGTAGTAGGGGACGACCTGCAGGCTGCAATCCGCGCCCACCTGTTTGGCGAAGTGCGTGAGCTCGATGGCCTCGCGCGTGTTGTTGGCGCCTGCGCCGGCCATGATGGGCACGCGCCCGCGGGCATGCTCCACCGCCACGCGGATGATCTCGCAGTTCTCTTCCATCGACACCGTGGGCGATTCGCCCGTCGTGCCGACGACGCCGATGCAATCCGTGCCTTCGGCAATGTGCCAGTCGATCAGCTGGCGCAGCGCGTCGTAGTCGATGCTGCCGTCTTCGTGCATCGGCGTGACCAGCGCCACGATGCTGCCAAGAATGGGTTTCATGGGCTTGTCCTGTCCAGACCGGGGAGTTTACCGGGCCTCGCCGGGCTCCAACGGATGTCGCGGCGGCTGCGCTGACGGCGTGGGCGCTTCGTGGCGTGCGGCGATGCGCTGGATGAAGCGCGGCGGCGCTTCCAGGAAGCCATCTTCGAAGGCGACGATGCGCAGGCCGCCCACGCTGCGCAGCAGCTCGCCCGGCTGCAGCAGGAAGTCTGGACGCGAGGGCTTGCCGACGGTCTCGTTGCCCTGCGCAAAGGTCTCGTAGAGCAGCACGCCGCCCGGCGCGATGCTGGCCAGGATGCGCGGCCACAGCGGCCGCCACAGGTAGTGGGTGACGATCACGGCATCGAAGCGCTCGCCCTCCAGCGGCCAGGGCCCGCCTTCGACATCGGCCACCACGATGCGCGCGATCTGCCGCAGCGGCTCCACCGCCGCCGCATCGCGGTCCACCCCGGTGACGGCATGGCCTGCCGAGGCCAGCCAGCGCACATGCCGGCCGCTGCCGCAGGCCAGATCCAGCACCGTGCCGGCAGGGCGGATCAGGTGGCGCCATCGCACCAACCAGGGCGAAGGCTGGCCCAGCGCGGCATGGGCCGCGACCGCCGGGCGCGGGTCTGCCGCGGGTGCGGCAGGCGGAGACGGTGGATCCCGGTCGGTCATGAGCGGCAGCGTTGCCTGGCGCCGATCAGAAGCAGGCCCAGACGCGCGTGGCCAGATCCAGCGCCAGGTGCGGATTCAGGTAGGCCATGAAGACCGCGGCAAGCGCCAACGCGGCCGCGACCCAAAGGCTGGCGCGTGCCCAGGCCGGCCAGCCCGGCGCGACGGGCGCCGGTGTGTGCACGCTGCGGGGCAGTGGGGCTTGGGCGCGAGACATGGTTTGGCGGGTTGGGGTGTGCTTGGGCAGGCTCAGGCGGGCATGGGAGGGGGGCTTGCGGTGGATACCGATGCGTTCAGGCCGGCTGCGCCTGCGTCCGCACGATCGGCGTTTCGCGAACGGGCAGGTTGATGAGCGCGGCAAACACCCCCAGCGCGATGGCGATCCACCACATCGGGTTGTAGCTGCCGTAGATGTCGAACAGCTTGCCGCCCATCCAGGCGCCGAGGAAGGAGCCCACCTGATGGCTGAAGAAGACAAAGCCGCCCAGCATCGACATGTAGGCCACGCCGAAGATCTGCGCCACCACCGCATTGGTCGGCGGCACGGTGGACAGCCACAGCAGGCCCATCACCGCACTGAAGACGTAGACGCTCATCGGCGTGAGCGGCGCCCACAGGAAGAGCACGATGGCGAGCGATCGCGCGAGGTAGATGACGGCCAGGATGTGGCGCTTGGCAAAGTGCTGGCCCAGCGTGCCGGCCGCGTAGGTGCCGAAGACGTTGAACAGGCCGATCAGGGCCAGCGAGACGGTGGCCACCTGCGGCGACAGGCCCTGATCCTTCAGGTAGCTGGGCATGTGCACGCCGATGAACACCACCTGGAAGCCGCAGACGAAGTAGCCCGCCATCAGCAGCAGGAAGCTGGGATAGGCGAAGGCCTCGCGCAGCGCCGCACCGATGGTCTGCTGAGGGCGCCCAACGCCGGATTCGAGCCAGGGCTCGCGCAGGAAGCGCGCCAGCGGAACGATCAGCAGCGCCAGGGCTGCCAGCACAAACAACGCGTTCTGCCAGCCGATGCCGCCCAGCGTGCTGCCCCCGATGCTGAAGCCGCTGATCAGGCCGGATTCCACCGGCACCATCAAGAACTGGCCGAAGGAGCCGGCCGCCGCCGCCACACCCATCGCCCAGGAGCGCCGCGCGGGATCGACGTTGCGCCCGATCACGCCATAGATCACCGCATAGGTGGTGCCGGCCTGCGCGATGCCCAGCAGCACGCCCGCACTGCCGGTAAACAGCAGCGGCGTCGGCGCCACCGCCATCAGCGCCAGGCCCAGCGCATAGATCAGGCCGCCACCCACCAGCACGCGGTAGGCACCCAGCCGATCGGCCAGCATGCCCGCAAACAGCCCGGCGACACCCCAGGTGATGTTCTGTACCGCCATCGCAAAGGCAAAGGTCTCGCGCGTCCAGCCACGCTCCATCGTGATCGGCTGCAGCCACAGGCCAAAGCCGTGGCGGATGCCCATGGACAGCGTGACGATGAAGGCGCCGCAGAGGAGGACCTGGGTGAGGGAGAGGCGCGGTGCGTCGGAGGGCGAAGGCGTCATGCGGCGGATTGTCGGCCCAATGTGCGGACACAGCGCGGCCATGGCGCGGCCATCGCACAGGCGGCGCGCCGTCGGTGCCATCAGGCAGCGCCCGAGTGCCATGGCGTGGCTCAACCCACACAATAGAAGTCTCGGAAAGCACAGAGGGGGAACCGTGCGGCCGGAGATCTTCATCAGCTATCGACGCGTCGAGGCCAAGGACTCGGCGCAGCTCCTGCAGCATCGACTGTCGGACTGGTTTGGCGCGGACGCGATCTTTCTGGACCGAAAGGACCTGAACCCGGGCGAAGACTTCAGCGCAGCGATCCAGACCGCCATCGGCAAGGCCCGCGTCACCTTGGCCCTCATCGGCCCGGATTGGCTGAAGGAGATCAACCGCCGCTCCCGGCTCACGGACGGTTCGCGTGATGTCGTGCGGCTGGAGCTGCGCATGGCGCTGGAGCGGCAGAAGGCGGACGCGTCTGCGCACCGCGTGATTCCTGTGCTGGTGAACAACGGCTCGATGCCCGCCGCGCAACAGTTCGAGGATGCTGGCGTGCGCAGCGAGCTCGAGGCGCTCTGCGCAGGCCACGCGGCGGAGCTGATCGGCGATGTCCCCACCTGGAACCACGGTCTGTGGAAACTGGCCAGCCGCCTGGTTCGCGAGCTGGCCATCAGCCCTCTGCCGGACAAGGACGACGCGGCGCGCATCGATCGCTTTGCCAAGGCTGTGCGGGGCCAGCTGGCAGCGCCGCTGATGCGGCCCTTGGCGGATGCCTGGCAGACCGACGATCCGCTGGCCAGCTTCGATCCCGCGCGCTTGAAGGAATTGATCAAGAGTTTCTACCAGGCCATCAAGGGGGCGCAACCCGTGTGGTTGAGCCGAAACCTCAGCACCGATCAGCTCGCCGCGGTCAAACGGCACGCTGGCGAGATCGCCGCCCGCATCGCCCTGCTGGCGGTGGACGGCGCAGCGGCGCGCCGATGGTTGGACGGCGGCCATGCCGCGGTGCTGCCGCTTGAAACATGCGAGGCCCTGGCGCTGGTGTGTGCGCTGCACCGGGCTCGTGTGCAGCCGCTGAGCCTGCAGCCTCGCCGCATCAACCGCTTCGGTGCCGACGGAGCGGTCGACATGGCCGGGTTGGACAACGGTCCGGCTCAGCGAAGGGAAGCAGCGCTCGAACGTGAGCTCAACATCGCTGCCATGCCTCCGGAGGCGCGCTTCAGCATCGGGGAAGGGCAGCGGCTCAGCGCGGTGCAGATCGACTCGCTGAAGACCGCCATCTCGTCACTGATGTTTCTCGAGGATCGCCAGTTCCTGGTGACCGATGCCGTGCCGGACGGGGGCGGACCGCCGGACTACCTGTTGAAGCTGGCAGCCAGCTACGGCATCGACGCCCAGGCACGCACCGGCAAGAAGGACGGCGAGGCTGACGCTCTCCTGCGTGGCATCACCGAGAGCGAGCTCAACAGCCTCATGTACCACTGCCTCGATCAGATCGAGAGGATCAAATGATTCCCGACTACCCCACCGGCACCGACATTCCGCTGCCTGCCCAGGGCACCTGGCCGGATTCGGTCCACGTGCTGCGCGAAGAGACGGCCGCGGCCCTGCAGGCGGCCGAAGCCACCGGCCGGCCACTGCTCATTCGTGGTCTTCCCGGCGTGGGCAAGAGCGAGACCGCGCGTGCTGCCGCTGCCGCGGCGGGCCGGCCCTTTCTTTGTGCGGTCATCGATGGCCGCACCGAGCCGGAGGATCTGAAGTGGCGCTTCGACGCCGTCTCGCGCCTGTCTGACTCGCAGGCCGGCAAGGCGCGCGACGAGGCCGACTATGTGGCGCCGCAGGCGCTGTGGTGGGCCTTCGGATGGAAGTCGGCCGAAACGCAGGCCGTGCAGGCCGGCGTGGCGCCGCCTCAAGGCCCACGCGACAAGGCATGGGCGCCGGCCACGCACCGCGCCGTGCTGCTGCTGGACGAGATCGACAAGGCCGATCCGGACTTGCCTAACGCCTTGCTCGAGGTGCTGGGCAATCGGGGCTTTCCGCTGCCCTTCCGCAACGCCGAACCGGTGGTCTGCAGCGAGAGCAACCGGCCGCTGGTCATCATCACCACCAACGAGGAGCGTGAGCTGCCCGGCGCCTTTCTGCGGCGCTGCCTGGTCACCACCTTGAGCCTGCCTTCGGATCGCGACGCGCTGCGCGCAGAACTGGTGTCGCTGGCGCAGCGGCATGAAAAGCAGGCCGTGGCGCTGCGTCAGCTGGAGGGCCCGCGCATCGAGAAGGCGATGCTCGAGCAGGCGGCCGACACCTTTCTCGAATTGCGCGGCCGGCTCGCTGCCGATGCCTACCAGCCCGGTACGTCCGAATATCTGGATCTGGCGCGGGCGCTGGCCGAGCTGTACCCGTGCAAGCCCAAGGTTCAGGCCGAACGGCTGAAGGTGCTGGCCGGGTTTATCGACAAGTCTCGCCAATGAGCTTCGGCAACCGCAGGGTTGTGGGCGACGGCGCGGTCGAACGGCAGATTCGCCGGGCCTGGGGGCGCTGAGCGTGGGGCAGTCACGCGTCGGCCTGGCCGATCTGCTGCGCGCACTGGATGCCGTGGCGGCGCCGCGCTGGGATGCTGTCTGTCGCAGTCTGGCGGTGCCCGGGCTTGCACCAGCTGAGACCGCGTGCGATGAAGCGGATCCTGCACTGAACGCAGAAGAAGGCAGGCGCGTTCAGCGCCTGCGAAAGCCGCCCGATCCCGCCCCGGTAGCCATCCCAGCGCCCGTTGAAGAAGGCGAGCCGCGCATCAGCTGGTGGCGTGTGTCGTCCGACTTGGCAACGGGCGACCCCGGCACAGAAGCCCCCGCCTGGGCGCAGACCAGCGAGCCCATTCCGGCGGAGGTCTTCAATGGCGATCTGTCGCTTCCGCCACCGCCCCTGCAACCCCTGGTGTCAACCGCCCGCCTGGCCGCCGCGCTGCGACGGCATCTGACCGTGATGCGCCCGACGGCCGAGCCCGATCTGGCGCAGGTCCTGCGCCGTGTCGTGCGGCAGCAGCCCCTGACGCGCTTGCCTCGGCGCCAGCGCGCGCGCTGGCCCGCGCGGGTACGGGTGGTGGTGGAAGACCATCCCGGGCTGCGCCCGCTGGGGCAGGATCTGGCGCTCGTGCTGCAGCAGATGCGGCGCACCCTGGGCAGCCGGCTGATCGCGCTGGATACCGATGCCGGGCCCGGTGGTTGCCGGGGCCCTTCCGGCAAGCCGCATCCGCTGCGTGCGTCCGGCGAACCGCTGCTGATCCTGGGCACGGCCGGCCTGGACGATGAGGCCGGCTCCGTGCCTGACGAATGGTTGAAGCTGTGCAGCGAATGGACGCGGGCGATGGGCAGCCGCGCGCCCCGGCCGCTGCTGCTGACGCCGATGCCCAAGGCTTCTGTGCCGCGCGCGATCGCCGAGGCGCTGCCCACGCTGTGCTTCGGCGACAGCGGCCCGCTCCATCCGCTGCGGCCGGTGCGGCAGGCGGCACATGCCGAACCGCAGCCCGCCTGGCCGCGTGATCAAACTCTGGCCCCGGAGGCTGCGCCGGATCAGCCCGCCGGGGCCTGGCACAGCGGGCTGCGCACGCTGCGGGCCGCTCTCTTCGGCAACCCGTGGATTCCGGTGGCGCTGCTGCGCGATCTGCGGCTGCGCCTGGCGGCTGCCGGGGTGGCCGTGGATGTCAGCAGCGAGCTGGCGATCTGGCGCGATCCCGGCGTGGCCTCCAACGCCCAGGCTTGCGCGCTCACGGTGGATGGCCGGCAGCGGGCCGAGGCCGACTTTGCGGCACTGCCCGCTCTCATGCAGCAGTTGGCCGTGACCACGCACTTGCACCACCTGCAGACCGAGTCTCCCCTGACTCGCACCGAGTACGCGTTGGCCGTTCGGCCCTGGCTGAAGCCCGGCGTCGAGGCGGCTGCGGCGGTGGCAGACGGCGCGGCCGAAGCAGACCGGCTGGCGCGCCTGGCCTGTGCGGCACTGCGCGGCCCATCTGCCGGGGGCGGGCTGGGTCTGGATGCGTATTTCGGCCGTTTGGGGCAGCGCGCGCCCACGGTGGTGGCGGCCGGCGGCGAAGCGCTGCAGGCCGCCTGGGCCATCGCCCACCGCGAAGCACTGTCGAGTGGCCGCCAGCAGGCCTTGCCCGGCATGGCCCTGGAACGCCTGTCCTGGGTGTGGGGCGAACAGGCCGCCACAGTGCCGCTGGGCCTGTCCGTGGTTCAGCAAGCCGTGGGGCCCGAAGGGCGCAGGGTTGAAGCCTGGTTGAAGGCCGTTGCGCAAGCGCCCGGTCAACATGCAGTGGCAAAGGCAACGGGCGTTCTGGTTCAAGACCTGCGTGGGCCTTTTGTGCGGGTGGAACTGGTCACTGACCCTGCACCCGAAACACCAGCGACGAAGCAGCCGCATGGCGGCTTGGCCCGCGACGTGGCCGGTCATGTGGTGCTGGGTGCTGGCGATTCCACGAGTTTGTCGGGCCATCTGTCGCTTCGCGTTCTGGCGCCGGGCCGCGAGATCGGGATCGAAGCGTTTGTCCGCCCGAACTGGGCCCGAGCCATCACCTTCGACCAGGGCCGCTGGCAGGCCCAGTCACCGGATGGCCGCTGGCTGACCTGGGTGCCGCGCAGCCGTGTGCGCTGGCTGGACGGTGTGACTGAGTCGAGCTTCCTGCTGCCGCACGGAGCGTGGTGGGACAGTGCGCCGGGGTTTGAACTGCGGCAGCGGGATGTGGTTGCGTCCAGGCCCGAATGGGCCGCCCGCCACGGCATCGACGACTACGGCCTCTGGGCCGAGTTCGACGTGCATGGCCGGCGCGGAACGGTGACGCAGCGCATGCGCTGGATACCGCCGGGCGAGTTCTGGATGGGGTCGCCTGAGAGTGAGCCCGAGCGGGTGAGCGACGGCGAATGGGCGGAAACGCGTCACCGGGTCATCCTGACCCAAGGCTTCTGGCTGGGCGAAACCGCCTGCACACAGGCGCTGTGGGATGCGGTACTGGGCGAGAACCCGGCTGAGTTCAAGGGCGACTTGGAGAACCCGGTGGAACAGGTGAGCTGGCGGGACATCCACGACCGGTTCCTGCCGGGCTTGAACGCAGAGGTCGTTGGGCTTGAGGCCGTACTGCCGACCGAAGCTCAGCGGGAGTATGCGTGCCGCGCGGGCACACAGACGCCGTTCTGGTTTGGCGATCAGATCACGCCGGAGCAGGTGAACTACGACGGCAATTACCCGTATTCCGGTGGCGCGAAGGGCATGTACCGAGAGCAGACGATTCCGGCGAAGGCGCTAGACCCGAATGGGTGGGGCCTGCATCAGATGCACGGGAACGTGTGGGAGTGGTGCGCGGACTGGCTGGGAGACTACGGCACTGCAGAGCAAGTGGACCCGAAGGGTCCTGAGGTGGGCCGCGGGCGCGTGCTTCGCGGCAGCGGCTGGCACGGCTACGGCAGGTACTGCCGGTCCGCCTACCGCTTCGCGTACGCGCCGGATGGCCGCAACGGGAGCTTCGGCTTCCGCTTGGCCCGAGGGCTTGCTCCAGGCGCGGCAGCGCAGCTGCGAGCCGGAGGCGAGCCAGGCCCGAAGGCGGAGCCGCAGGGCCGCCCGCCGGGCGCGGAGAGACCGGCGGGCGTTGGGCCTGACAACGCCCGTTCCAAGCCCGGCGCTGCTCCACTCAAGGCGCCGACGAAGCCGAATCGCAAGTAACTCGCCCATCGAAACCCAGGCCAGGCTCCCCCATGCACATCAAGACCTTCTTCATTCCCGTGCCTCACCCTGGCGCGGCCGAGGACGAGTTGAACGCCTATCTGTCATCCAACCGCATCTCTCAAGTCGAGAAGGTCTTCGTGCAGCAGAACGGTGCGCTGGGGTGGAGCATCGTCTGCACCGGTGTCCCGCTTTCGCCAGCCACCGCCGCCGCACAGAGCGGGGCTGCGGTGCGCAAGAACGCTGTCGACTACAAGGACCTGCTGCAGCCCGCCGAGTTCAGCGTCTTCGATCGCCTTCGGCGCCTGCGCAAGGAACTGTCGCAGGCCGAAGGGCTGCCGCCCTATGCGGTGTTCAGCAACGAGCAACTGGCGGCTATTGTTCGGAGTCGCATGCCGGGCGTGAGGCGGAAGCACGGTCGAGTGGCTGGGGCGGCGCACCTTGGGTCCTGTGCGGCACCGAAGCTTGCTGGCCATGGCTGACGCACCGCAGCGCAAACGGCAGCCGAAGGCCGTGCGGCCGGATGTGGCCAAACAGGCAGCAGCTGCTGGGCCGGGCATCTGGACACCCCCGCCACCCCCGCCCAAGTCCCCCTGGCCGCCGGTGATGCCCCAAGCCTGGGCCTGCGCCTTCGGCGAGGACGAGTTCGGCCTGTGGCAGGCGTTTGAAGTAAAGGGCGTTCGGCAGGTGATGCGCTGGATTCCGCCGGGGCGCTTTCTGATGGGGTCGCCGGAGCACGAGCTTGAACGATCGGGGAGCGGTGACTATGCCGAAACGCGGCACTGGGTCACTCTGACTCAAGGCTTCTGGCTGGCAGACACCGCCTGCACCCAGGCGCTGTGGCAGGCTGTTTTGGGCGACAACCCGGCGGACTTTCAGGATGGCCTTGAGAACCCTGTCGAGAGCGTGAGCTGGCAGCGCATTCAAGACGAATTCCTGCCGTCCTTGAACGCTGCCGTTCCGGAGCTTCAGGCGGTGCTGCCCACCGAAGCGCAGTGGGAATATGCGTGCCGTGCGGGTACGCAGACGCCGTTCTGGTTTGGCGATCAGATCACGCCTGAGCAGGTGAACTATGACGGCAATTACCTGTATGCAGGCGGTCAGAAGGGCGAGTACCGTGCACGCACGGTGCCGGTGAAGGGCTTGCCCCCGAACGGTTGGGGCCTGCATCAGATGCACGGCAACGTGTCCGAATGGTGCGCGGACTGGCTGGGGGACTACGGCACTGCAGAGCAAGTGGACCCGACGGGTCCTGAGGTAGGCCGCGAGCGCGTGCGTCGCGGCGGCAGCTGGCTCAGCTACGGCAGGCACTGCCGGTCCGCCGTCCGCGACGCGCTCGTGCCCGTTGTCCGCGGCAGGGACATCGGCTTCCGCCTGGCCCGAGGGCCCAGCTGAGAGTCCCCCGGCAGGACAGCCCAGGCCGGCGGAGCCGGCTGCAGCGGCCGGAGGTCGCCGTGTTCATGCGGGCGGAGCCCGCCCGGCCGCCGGAGGCGGCCCCACCGGTGCTTCAGGGCCCTCAGGGCGCGAGGCTTACGCCATCTGGGCCTCGGCACCGCCAACGCCGCGGGTGGCCGCGGCGTGCCGCAGAGTGCGTCAAACCCCGGTCACCCAGGGCACGATCACCGTCACCCCCACGGCTTCAAAGGGCGACACGTCCCGCGTGGCCACCGCAAGCCCCCTCGCGGCGGCGATGCCCGCGATGTAGCCATCGGCGAGCCCGACCGTCAGGCCGCGCGCGCGGGCGGCTGCCCGCAGCACCGCTGAAGCCCGCGCCGCTGCTTCATCCAGCGGCAGGATGCGGCCTTCAAACAAGGGCAGCACGCGTTCGTCCAAGCTGCGCCGCAAACCGTCGCGGCGCTGGCCCGCAGCGTGCGCAGCCACACGCGCCCGGCCGGTATGAGTCCATCCGTCTCAATGGATGGCACTCCTGCCGCTCGCGCCCCGGGCCGACGCCGCCGCAGCCGCGGGCGTTACAGTCCTCTCACTCCAGACAGGTGCTACGCCCATGAAAGTCCTCGTCCTCGGCGCCGGTGTGATCGGCACCAGCATTGCCTATGAGCTGGCGCGCGATGGCCACGAGGTGGAGGTGATCGATCGGCAGAGCGGCCCGGCGCTGGAGACCAGCTTTGCCAACGCGGGCGAGGTCTCGCCCGGGTATTCCGCACCCTGGGCCGGGCCGGGCGTGCCGGTGAAGGCCATCAAGTGGATGCTGATGACGCACAGCCCGCTGGTGATCTGGCCGCTGCTGGATCCGGCGATGTGGCGCTGGGGCGCGATGATGCTGGCCAACTGCACGGCCAAGGCCTATGCCTTGAACAAGAGCCGCATGGTGCCGATCGCCGAATACAGCCGTGATCGGCTCAAGCGCCTGCGCAGCGAGACCGGCATCGCCTACGACGACCGTGCGATGGGCACGCTGCAGCTCTTTCGCACGCAGAATCAGCTGGATGGCATCGGCGGCGATGTGGAGGTGCTCAAGCAGTACGGCGTGCCCTTCGAGGTGCTGGACCGTGCCGGTTTCTGCCGCGTGGAGCCCGCGCTCGCGCGCACGCAGCACAAGTTTGTCGGCGCGCTGCGGCTGCCGGGCGACGAGACGGGGGACTGCTTTCTCTACACCAACCGGCTCGCGGAGATGGCCCGCGCGCAGGGCGTGAACTTCCGCTTCGATTGCCGCGTGCAATCGCTGCAATCCGGCGGCGGCTCGATCACCGGCGTCTTCACCGATGCAGGGATGCTGCGCGCCGATCGCTACGTGCTGGCGCTGGGCAGCTACTCGCCGCTGATGCTCAAGCCCGTGGGGCTGGACATCCCGGTCTATCCGGTCAAGGGCTATTCGATCACCGTGCCCATCAGCGATGCGGCCGCCGCGCCGGAATCGACCATCATGGACGAGACGCACAAGGTGGCCGTCACGCGGCTGGGCGATCGCATCCGCGTCGGCGGAACGGCGGAGTTGGCGGGCTACAGCCTCAACCTGCGCGAGGCACGCCGCGCGACGCTGGAGCATGTGGTGACCGATCTCTTCCCGGCCGGCGGCGATGTCTCCAAGGCCACGTTCTGGTGCGGCCTGCGGCCGATGACGCCCGACGGCACACCCATCGTCGGCCCCACGCCGCTGAAGAACCTGCTGCTGGCCACCGGCCACGGCACCCTGGGCTGGACCATGGCCGCCGGCACCGCACGGGTGCTGGCCGATCTGGTGTCCGGGCGGCAGCCGGAAATCGATGTCTCCGCGCTGGCGATGAGCCGATACCGCTGATCACCGGGGCCGCGGCGGGGGCTCCCTAGAATGCCCGCCATGGCAAGTGCTTCCGGAAAGTCCCCTTCAGCGGCCTCGGGCAAGAGCGGCCCCGGCGCCTATGGCGAAGCCTCGATCCGCGTGCTCAAGGGCCTGGAGCCCGTCAAGCAGCGGCCGGGCATGTATACGCGCACCGACAACCCCATGCACGTGGTGCAGGAGGTCATCGACAACGCGGCAGACGAGGCGCTGGCCGGCTTCGGCAAGCGCATGGCCGTGACGCTGCATGCCGATGGCTCGGTCAGCGTGGAAGACGACGGCCGCGGCATCCCCTTTGGCCTGCACCCGGAAGAACAGGTGCCGGTGATCGAGATCGTCTATACCCGGCTGCACGCTGGCGGCAAGTTCGACAAGGGCTCCGGCGGCGCCTACAGCTTCAGCGGCGGCCTGCACGGCGTGGGCGTGAGCGTGACCAACGCGCTGGCCAAACGTCTGCAGGTGACGGTGTGGCGCGAAGGGCAGGTCGCGCAGATGGCGTTTTCGGGCGGGGACGTGATCGAGCCGCTGCAGCTGCGCGAGCGCACGGCCGCGGATCGCCGGCAAGGCACCACGGTGCGCGTGTGGCCGGACGCGAAGTATTTCGAGAGCGTGGAGCTGCCCAAGGCCGAGCTTGTGCACCTGCTGCGCAGCAAGGCCGTGCTGATGCCCGGCGTGACCGTGACGCTGACGCTTGAAAAGAGCGGCGGCAAGGACAGCGAGACCCAGACCTGGCTGTACAAGGGCGGCCTGCGCGATTACCTGCAGCAGGGGTTGCCGGCCGATCCGCTGATCCCGCTGTTCGAGGGTGAGCAGTACGCCAGCGGCAACGAGAGCGACAACATCGCCGAAGGCGAGGGCGCGGCCTGGTGTGTGGCCTTCACCGACGACGGCCTGACGCTGCGCGAAAGCTACGTCAACCTGATCCCCACGGTGGCCGGCGGCACGCACGAATCCGGCCTGAAGGACGGGCTGTTCACGGCCATCAAGGGCTTCATCGATCTGCATTCGCTGCTGCCCAAGGGCGTGAAGCTGATGCCGGAGGATGTGTTCTCGCGCGCCAGCTTCGTGCTCAGCGCCAAGGTGCTGGATCCGCAGTTCCAGGGCCAGACCAAAGAGCGGCTGAACAGCCGCGATGCGCTGCGCCTGGTGAGCAACTATGTGCGCCCGGCGCTGGAGCTGTGGCTGAACCAGCACGTGGAGCACGGCAAGAAGCTGGCGGAGCTGGTGATCCGCCAGGCGCAGACGCGCCAGCGCGCCAGCCAGAAGGTGGAAAAGCGGAAGGGCTCGGGCGTGGCGGTGCTGCCGGGCAAGCTGACGGATTGCGAGAGCCGCGACACCACGCTGAATGAGGTCTTCCTGGTTGAAGGCGATTCGGCCGGCGGCAGCGCCAAGATGGGGCGCGACAAGGAGACGCAGGCCGTGCTGCCGCTGCGCGGCAAGGTGCTCAACGCCTGGGAGGTGGAGCGCGACCGCCTGTTTGCCAATACCGAGATCCACGACATCGCGGTGGCCATCGGCGTGGATCCGCACGGGCCGAACGACGATCCTGATTTCAGCGGTTTGCGCTATGGCCGCATCTGCATCCTCAGCGATGCCGATGTCGATGGTTCGCACATCCAGGTGCTGCTGCTGACGCTGTTCTTCCGCCACTTTCCCAAGCTCGTGGAGCGCGGGCACGTGCATGTGGCGCGCCCGCCGCTGTTCCGCGTGGATGCCCCGGCGCGCGGCAAGAAGCCGGCGGCCAAGATCTATGCGCTCGATGAAGGCGAACTGCAGGCCACGCTGGACAAGCTGCGCAAGGAAGGCGCACGCCAGGACAGCTGGACCATCAGCCGCTTCAAGGGCCTGGGCGAGATGAGCGCCGAGCAGCTGTGGGAGACCACGCTGAACCCCGAGACGCGCCGCCTGGTGCAGGTGGGCTACGGCGAGATCGGCTTTGCCGGCACCACCGAGCTGCTGACGCGGCTGATGGGCAAGGGCGAAGCGGCCGCACGGCGCGAGCTGATGGAACTCCACGGCGATGCCGTGGACGTGGATGTGTGAGTGGCACCAGAAGCGTCACCAGGCCTGCGGCTGATTCAGACCGTTGGCGGTGACTCACAATGATCGACCCAGGGAGTTCTTGACATGCGGGATTTTCTTCAGGCCCGGTTTCGCTTCTGGCTTTCGGCCGTGGCAATGCTGTTCCTGCAGGGTTGTGCTTCGATCACGACCGGAACCGGCCAGACAGTGCTGGTGGAAACAGCCTCGGTGGCAGAACGGGTTTCGGGGGCTCAATGCGCTGTTTCCAATGACAAGGGAGCCTGGACGGTCGTGACCCCCGGGTCGATCGACATCAAGACCAGCTATCAGGCCCTCTCGATCAAGTGCAGCCATGAGGCCTTCGAGCCAGGTGCCGCCGTGTTTGATTCGAAGGCAAAGGACATGGCCTACGGAAACATCCTCATCGGAGGCGCCATCGGGGCAGCCATCGACATCACCAGCGGTGCAGCATTTCAATATCCCTCGATACTCAGCGTCTCGTTGGGCCGTCGATTGAGCGCGTCTGCGATGCCGGTCCAACGCGATCGCGTCGAACAACCCGCGCCTGCTTCTCTGAAGAGCGGCGATCGACTGCGCTGGCGGATCCGCGATCAGTTGACAGGCATTGCCCGTGAAGCAGAACTCCGTGTGGACAGCGCTTCCGCCGAAGCCATCGTCTTTGACGGCGGCGAACGCGTTGAACCTGCGGGCGGCGGCGAGGTGAGCATCCGCAATGCACTGTTGGGCGACATGGATGCGCTCCAGCCGCCAGGCGGGTGGTTCCGGATCGGGGCGAGCCTGGGCAACGTCTGGGACGTCCGCTATGAGGCGCGCGATGGCTCGCCCAGGAGCCGCATGGAGTTGACCGCGCGGGTCTTGCGCGCCGAGTCGCTCAGCATTCAGGGCGAAGTGCTGGACGCCTTGCTGGTGGAGTACAAAGGCACGGCGCATCGGTCGGGCGGGACGGCGTTCCTGCCCCACCCGACAACCATCCGGGTCTGGTACTCGCCGAGACTGAAGCGTGTCGTTCGGTTCCAGTCCACGATCCTCGGGGCGGGTGGATCGCAGCCATCGAACCCTTCACAGGAGTGGACCGAGTTGATTGCCTTCAACCCGAGCTGAGCTTCTCGCGTCACGTGCCCTTGATGGCCGCATGAATTCGACTTCGGACGCTCCCACCGCCCTGTACGCAGCGCACTTCGGGCTGCGGCGCGAGCCGTTTTCCATCGCGCCCGATCCGCGCACGCTGTTCATGAGCGATCGCCACCGCGAGGCGCTGGCGCACCTGCTGTTCGGCGTGAAGGGCGGTGGCGGCTTCGTGCTGTTGACGGGCGAGATCGGCGCGGGCAAGACCACCGTGTGCCGCTGCTTCCTGGAGCAGGTGCCGCAGGACGTGAACATCGCCTACATCCTGAACCCGCGCCAGACGGTGGAAGAGCTGCTGGAATCGGTGTGCGAGGAGTTTCGGCTCACGCTGCCGCCGCGTGTGCCGGGCGGTGGGCTCAAGCCGCTGGTCGATGCGCTGAACCACTTTCTGCTGCAGACCCACGCGCTGGGGCAGAGCTGCGTGCTCATCATCGACGAGGCGCAGAACCTCTCGGCCGATGTGCTGGAGCAGCTGCGCCTGCTGACCAACCTGGAGACGGCCGAGCGCAAGCTGCTGCAGATCGTGCTGATCGGCCAGCCGGAACTGCGCGACATGCTGGAGCAGCCGCAGCTGGAGCAGCTGGCGCAGCGCGTCATCGCCCGCTACCACCTGATGGCCTTGAGCGCCGATGAGACGCGGCGTTATGTGGCACACCGCCTGGAGGTGGCTGGCCTGAACCGCGAGCTGCCCTTCAGCGACGCCGCGCTGGTGCTGGTGCACGAGATCACGCGGGGCGTGCCGCGGCGCATCAACCTGCTGTGTGATCGGGCGCTGCTGGGCGCCTATGCCAAGGGGCGCCCGCGGGTCGATACCCTCATCGTGGAGCGTGCGGCCACCGAAGTCTTCGGCAAGGCGCCCGACAGCGTGCGCCGGCGGCTGCAGCGAGAGCGGTGGCAGCAGGCCGCGGTGCTGCTGATCTGCGGTCTGCTCATCGTGCTGGCCATCGCGGCGCTTGCCCTGTGGTGGCAGGCGCGCCAGCCGTCGATGGCTGAGGCACCCGCCCAGCCTGCCGTGCGCGCGACCGGGCCGGCCCAACCCTAGGAAGACGGTGCATGTCCTACATCCTTGATGCCCTGCGCCGCGCGGAAGCCGAACGCGAGAGAGACCGGGGCGCCGTGCCCAGCGTGCATGCCTCGTCGCGCCTGATGATCGAGCCCGATGCCGACGACGAAGGCCCGCTGCTGCCCCCGTGGCGCCCCTGGCGCTGGCTGGCGGCGGTGCTGCTGTTGGCGCTGGCCGCCGCTGCGGCCGCATGGTTCTGGTCGCGCCCTGCGGCGGTGCCGGCGGCCAACGACGCAGCGCGGGCGGCGCCGCCTGCAGTGGCGATAGCGCCCGTGGCGCCGGCACCGGTGGCGCCTGTGGACGCCGTCCCGGCCACTGCGCCCGCGCCGGCAGCCGTTGCGGCATCCGCGGCCTTGCTTGCGCCTGCGCCTTTGCCGGCGACCGTGCCCCCGCCGCCGGCCGCGCCACAGAACGCAACCGTGTCCCCGACGGCACCGGTGCAGCAGCCGGCCGCCGCCGCGACCACAACCACGCCCACACCCGCGCCCACACCCGCGCCCGCGCCCACGCCCGCACCCGCGCCCGCGGCACCCGAGCGGCCATCCGCGACTGCGCCGGTGAAGGCCGGCCCGCCACCGGCTGCGCGGGCGGCGGCCCCCGCAGCGGCCCCGCCGAATCCCGCCAGCGAGCCGCTGCCCTCGCTGCGCGAACTGCCCGCGGCGCTGCGCCGGGAACTGCCGCCGCTGGCGCTGAGCGGCGCCATGTTCACGCCCGAGGTCGCCAGCCGCATGCTGGTGCTGGATGGCCAGGTGCTGCGCGAAGGCCAGGATGCCGCGCCCGGTGTCCGCGTGGAGACCATCGGCGCCAGTGCGGCCGTGCTCAGCTACAAGGGACAGCGCTTCAGCCTGCCCTACGCCCCATGATCGTGGCCGGCTTGCCGGCACCCTTGTCCAACGTCCGAGTTCATGCCTGATCTCTTCGATCCCCCGCCGGCCCCCGCGGCCGGCCCCGGCGATACCGTGCCCCTGGGCCAGTTTGCCGAACGTGCCTATCTCGAATACGCGCTGAGCGTGGTGAAGGGCCGCGCGCTGCCCGATGTGTGCGATGGGCAGAAACCGGTCCAGCGCCGCATCCTCTACGCCATGCAGCGTATGGGCCTGGGGCATGCTGCCTCCGGTGCGCCCAAGCCCGTGAAGAGCGCACGGGTGGTGGGCGATGTGCTGGGCCGTTACCACCCGCACGGCGACACGGCGGCCTATGACGCGCTGGTGCGCATGGCGCAGGATTTCAGCCAGCGCTACCCGCTGATCGATGGCCAGGGTAATTTTGGCAGCCGCGATGGCGATGGCGCGGCGGCCATGCGCTACACCGAGGCGCGCCTGTCGCCCATCGCACGGCTGCTGCTGGACGAGATCGACGAAGGCACGGTGGATTTCCAGCCCAACTACGACGGCTCCACCGAAGAGCCACGCCAGCTGCCGGCGCGCCTGCCCTTCGTGCTGCTCAACGGCGCCAGCGGCATCGCCGTGGGCCTGGCCACCGAGATCCCCAGCCACAACCTGCGCGAGGTGGCGGCCGCCGCCGTCGCGCTGATCCGCAACGAGCAGCTGTCTGACGACGAACTTCATGCGCTGCTGCCGGCGCCGGACTATCCCGGCGGCGGCCAGATCATCAGCGCGGCGGCCGAGATCCGCGCGGCCTATGCCAGCGGCCGCGGCAGCCTGAAGGTGCGTGCGCGCTGGAAGATCGAGGATCTGGCGCGCGGCCAGTGGCAGCTGGTGGTGACCGAACTGCCGCCGGGCACCAGCGCGCAGAAGGTGCTGGAAGAGATCGAGGAGCTCACCAACCCCAAGGTGCGCGCCGGCAAGAAGGCGCTGTCGGCCGAGCAGACGCAGCTGAAGACCACCGTGCTCTCGGTGCTGGATGCCGTGCGCGACGAATCCGGCAAGGAGGCGGCCGTGCGCCTGGTGTTCGAGCCGCGCAGCCGCGCCATCGAGCAGCAGGAACTGATCAACGTGCTGCTGGCGCACACCAGCCTGGAGACCTCGGCGCCGATCAACCTCACGCTGATCGGCGCCGATGGCAAACCGGTGCAGAAGAGCCTGCGCCAGATGCTGGTGGAGTGGCTGGGCTTCCGCCAGCAGACCGTGCAGCGGCGCACCCAGCACCGCCTGGCCAAGGTGCTGGACCGCATCCATGTGCTGGAAGGCCGGCAGCTGGTGCTGCTGAACATCGACGAGGTGATCCGCATCATCCGCGAGGCCGATGAGCCCAAGGCGGCGCTGATCGCGCGCTTTCGCCTCAGCGACCGGCAGGCCGAGGACATCCTGGAAATCCGCCTGCGCCAGCTGGCCCGGCTGGAGGCCATCCGCATCGAGCAGGAACTGTCCAACCTTCGAGATGAGCAGAAGAAGCTCGACGAGATCCTGGCCAGCCCGGCGGCCTTGAAGCGGCTGCTGATCAAGGAGATCGAGGCCGATGCCAAGGCCCATGGCGACGCGCGCCGCACGCTGGTGGAAGCGGCCAGCCGCGCGGTGGCCGAGGTCAAAGTGATCGATGAGGCGGTGACCGTGGTGGTCAGCCTCAAGGGCTGGGTGCGCGCGCTCAAGGGGCATGAGGTCGATCCCGCCGCGCTGCAGTTCAAGCCGGGCGATGCGCTGTATGGCGCCTTTGCCTGCCGCAGCGTGGATACGCTGGTGATGCTGGGCAGCAACGGCCGCGCCTACAGCGCTGCGGTCGCGGGCATGCCGGGCGGGCGGGGCGACGGCGCGCCCATCACCTCGCTGATCGATCTGGAGGCCGGCACGCAGCCGGCGCATTACCTCGCCTGCGAGGCGCAGACGCTGCTGCTGCTGGCCAATACCGGCGGCTTCGGCCTGCTGGCGCGGGCGGGCGATCTGCATGGGCGCAACAAGGGCGGCAAGGCCTTCCTGAGCCTGGAGCCCGGCGAGCACGTGCTGCCGCCGGCGATCGTGCTGCCGGCGCACACGCAGCTGGGCTGCCTGGCGCTGGATGGCCGGCTGCTGTGCTTCGCGCTGGACGAGCTGAAGCAGCAGCCCAAGGGCGGCCGCGGCCTGACGCTGATGGATGTGGATGCCAGGACGCCGCTGGTCTCGGTGGCGGCTTTCTCGGACAGCCTGCGCGTCGTCGGCCAGGGCCGCGGCGGCAAACCCAAGGAAGAGCTGCTCAAGGGCGCTGCCTTGACCGAATACCTGGGCAAGCGGGCCCGCAAGGGCCGCCGCATCGAAGGCTTCGTCAAGCCGCAGCGGCTGCTGGGCTGAACCCCTTCGGAAACGGGGTCTTTTCGGGCGTTCGTCCTGGCGATCCAACTGCACCGGATTGGCGCGACACATCGCGCCTTTGCCGCTGCGGTGGCTGAACACAATGCCCGACTGCGGCACTTGGCCGTCGTCGATCCGCATCCAGCCACCGCTCATGACGAATCTGCTTCGCATCCGTTCCATCGCGGGCCGCCAGATCTGGCTGGCCCTGCTGAGCGTTCTGATCCTGTGCGCCTGTGTGGCGGTGGGCATGCGTGTCACGCAGGCCTTGACCGCGCACAGCCACAAGGCGCTGGTGGCCAAGGACGTGGTGTCCGACATCCTGCCGCCGCCGGTCTACCTGATCGAGCTGCGGCTGGTGCTTTCGCAGCTGAGCGAAGGCACGCTGGAACCTGCGGCCGCGCGCGCCGAAATCCAGCGCCTGAGCAAGGCCTACGGTGATCGTGTCCGCCACTGGGTCGATTCGCCGCCCTTCGGTCTGGAAACGCATCTGCTGGGCCGTCAGCACGAACACGCGCAGGCCTTCATGGCCCAGGCGCAGACCGTGATGAAGCTGCATGAGGCCGGCGATGACATTGCGGCGCGCCAGGCGCTGGCGGAAGCCCATCGCATGTACCGCGCCCACCGCGAGGCCGTCGACCAGACGGTGGCGGCCGGCGCCGCGTTGGCGCAGGAGGCGATCGGCGACTTCCACGCCACCGCCGATCGCACGCAGCGGCTGCTGCTGGGCGTGCTGCTGCTGGGCATGGTGTGCATGCTGGGCCTGAGCTGGGTGCTCTCGCGCTCGATCCTGCGGCCGGTTCAGCAGGCCCGCGATCTGGCCATGGCGGTGGCCGCCGGGGATCTGCGGCACCGGGCCGCCGTCAAGGGCGAAGACGAGGCGGCGCAGCTGATCCGCTCGCTCAACGCGATGTGCGAATCCCTGGTGGGCCTGGTGGGCGACGTGCGCCAGCGCGGCCTGAGCCTGGCGCAGGCCAGCGAGGAAATCGCCGCCGGCAGCCACGATCTGCAGCAGCGTGCCGACAAGCACCAGTCTGAACTGCGCAGCACCGGGCAGGCGCTGAAGGCCGTCACCGGCTTCGTCAGCCAGAACGCCCAGGCCGCCGAAGACGCCAGCCAGCTGGCCAAGGAGACCGGCCAGACCGCGACGGCCGGTGTCGCGGCGGTGGAAAGGGTCGGCCACACCATGCAGGGCATCACGCGATCGTCCAACCGCGTGGCCGACATGGTGGGCCTGATCCAGGGCATCGCCTTCCAGACCAACCTGCTGGCGCTGAATGCGGCCGTGGAGGCTGCGCGGGCCGGCGAGCAGGGCAAGGGCTTTGCCGTCGTCGCCGCGGAAGTGCGGCTGCTGGCCGCGCGCACCGATGCCGCTGCCAAGGAGATCAAGACGCTCGTGGAGACCAGCCGTGTCGACGTGCTGGCCGGCGGGCCGCTGACCGAAGGCGCGACGCAATCGATCCAGCAGATGGTGGGGCAGGTCAACAGCATGAGCTCGCTGGTGCAGGGCATCTGGGAAACCACCTTCGCCCAGAGCTCGGGCATCAACATGCTCGACGAATCGATGGACGTGCTGGCGCGCGATGCGGAAAGCCAGCTGGCGCTGGTGGAACAGACCACCGATCTGGCCCTCGGCCTGCAGGAACATGCCGGTGCCCTGACCCAGGCCGTGCGCGTCTTCCAGCTGCCCGAGACCGCAGAAGCCTGAGCCGAAGCCGGGCATCCGAGGGGCGGGCCTGCCGCCGCTGACGTCTGCGGTAAGCTGGCCAGGAGCGCTCGCCCCAGGCTGCGCTGCCGCATGAACCCTCTTCAGCAGGAGCGCCTTGAGCATGGTTTCCCGGTCCGGATCGTTGTTCAGCCACGATTTCAGCCCCGCCCTGGAAGGCGTGGCAGCGCTCTTCGATACCGCGATGCTGCAGCCTCCGCCTTCAGCGACCCATGCCGGAGGCATCGGCCCCGCGGGCCAGGCCGAGCCCGGCGTGCTGGCGCAGGCCCTGCCGCTGGCCGGTGAGCCCACCGCGGCCCGCGCCTGGCGGCTGCAGATGCCGGACGCCCAGGGGCAGGCCGATCCCGAGCTGGCGACCCTGATCTTTGTCGAAGCCGCCACGCCTTCGGTGGCCGCCCCCTCGCACGGCGTGTGGCTGAGCTGGCAGAAGTCCGCCCTGCGCGCCGGCCATGCCTGCTACAGCCTGGTGGTGCCGCGCCTGGCGGGCGCGGCGGCGGCCTCCGACATCTGCGAACGCCTGCAGCACTGCCTGCAGACCGCGGATGCCAAGGGCAGTGCCGTGCTGGTGCTGCGCTTTGACGCGGCGGCGCTGGTCCACCTGTGCGGCACGCGCTGGCTGGGCCAGGTGCAGCAGGTCATCGTCGGCCCCACGCCGCTGTGGCCCTTGCCCTCCGCCGGCCTGGGCCAGCACCCCTTGCGTTCGCTCTACAACGTGCTGGGCTGGATGGATCAGGGCATGCTGGGCAGTGCCTCCGCGGCCGCCTGGCAGCTGCTGGATCACCCGTTCAGCGCCATGGCCTGGCCCGGCCTGGTGCAGGCGGCGCTGTGGCAGGAATCCGTGGCGCGAGGTGCCCTGACGGGCGGCGCCACCGGGCAGGCCTGGGCCCGGTCTCTCGGCCCCTGGCTGGTGCCCGGCATGGCCAGCGTGCTGGCTGACGACTGGGCGGTGCGCCGCGCCGCGCCGGAAAGCCAGCCGCTCGCCGCACAGGACAGCCTGCCGCTGCGCGTGGTCTTCAGCGCCGAAGACACCGAGCCGGCACGCATCTGGGCCAGCGACTATGCACGCGATCTGTTCAGCGCGGTCTGTGCCGAACCGCGGGTGGAACTGGCGGCCGGCCCGAGCCTGCCGCTGGATCAGCGCCTGCGCCGGGCCGGGACGCGCAATCTGCAGCTCGTGCCGGTGGCCGCCGATCCGCAGACGCCGCCCGCCGCGCCCGCCCCCGTCGAGGCGCCGGCTGCCGCACCACGTGCGCGCGCTCGGCCGGCCCCGCGAGCTGCGCAGGGCGCACAGGGAGCAAAGGGCGCAAAGGGCGCACGGGGCGCAGGCGGCGCCCGCGCCGACGCTGATGTCCGGCCTGACGATCTCCAGCGCATCGAAGGCATCGGCCCCAAGATCGAAGCCATCCTGCAGGCCGCCGGCATCCGCAGCTACCAGGATCTGGCCTCGGCCGAGCCCGAGCGCCTGCAGGCGCTGTTGCAGCAGGCGGGCCCCCGGTTCGCATTGGCCAGGCCCGGCACCTGGCCTCGCCAGTCCGCCTTGCTGGCCGCGGGCGACGAAGCCGGCTTTGCGCAGCTGACGGCCGAGCTCAAGGGCGGCGTCGAGGCCTGAAGCCCCGCGCGGCCGGCGCGCCGCGCTGCCGCGCCGGGCCACCGCCGCGGCTGACGATTGTCAAATCGGCGTCACTCCTGGCACCACGATGGGGCCTTGGGGATCTGCGCGCACTGTGCCGGGGCATAGACTACGCGGCAGACCGAATGTCGCGGGGCATGCCGCCAACTGGCCGTCGCCCACAGCGATTCCACCCAGGAGACCTGCGTGCGCCCCACCGATGTGAGCGATCCGTCGTACTTCCACAAGGTCGTGGATTGCCAGTGGGCCTGCCCGGCCCACACGCCCGTGCCGGAATACATCCGGCTCATCGCCCAAGGCCGCTACGACGATGCGTACATGGTCAACTGGGTGAGCAACGTCTTCCCGGGCGTCCTGGGACGCACCTGCGATCGCCCCTGCGAGCCGGCCTGCCGGCGCGGCCGGGTGGAGGATCACAACCTCGAGAAACCGGAGCCGGTGGCGATCTGCCGCCTCAAGCGCGTGGCCGCGGATCTCAAGGGCGGCGAGGTGCGGGCGATGATTCCGCGGCCGCTGCCGCGCAACGGCAAGAAGGTGGCCTGCGTGGGCGCGGGGCCGGCCTCGCTGACCGTGGCGCGCGATCTGGCCACGCAGGGCTACGAGGTCACCGTCTTCGATGGCGAGAAGAAGGCCGGCGGCTTCATCCGCACGCAGATCCCGCGCTTTCGGCTGCCCGAGCACGTGATCGACGAAGAGACGGGCTACATCCTCGGCCTGGGCGTGGACTTCCGCGCCGGCCAGCGCGTGGATTCCTTGAAGGCGCTGCTGGCGCAGGACTGGGATGCCGTCTTCGTCGGCTGCGGGGCGCCGCGCGGGCGCGATCTGCAGATCCCGGGCCGGCAGGAGGCCGCCGCGCAGATCCACATCGGCATCGACTGGCTCGCTTCGGTCTCCTTCGGCCACATCACGTCGGTGCAGCCGCGTGTCATCGTGCTGGGCGGCGGCAATACGGCCATGGATTGCTGCCGCAGCGCGCGCCGCATGGGCGCCAGCGAGGTGAAGGTCATCGTGCGCTCGGGCTTCGACGAGATGAAGGCCTCGCCCTGGGAGAAGGAGGACGCGCTGCACGAGGGCATTCCCATCATCAACTGCCATGTGCCCAAGGCCTTCGTGCACGAAGGCGGCCGGCTGACCGGCATGGTCTTCGAGATCGTCAAGCCCGTGCACGACCAGCAGGGCCGGCGCAGCCTGGTGCCTACCGGCGAACCCGATGTGACGGTGCCCTGCGACGAGGTGCTCATCGCCGTGGGCCAGGAGAATGCCTTTCCGTGGATCGAGCGCGACTGCGGCATCGAGTTTGACAAATGGGGCCTGCCGCAGCTGGATCCCAAGACCTTCCAGTCCACGCTGCCGCGTGTCTTCTTCGGCGGAGATGCCGCCTTCGGGCCCAAGAACATCATCACGGCCGTGGCACATGGCCACGAGGCGGCGGTGTCCATGGATCGCTTCCTGCATGGCGAGGATGTCCGCCAGCGGCCGCCGCCGCATGTGAACCTGCTGTCGCAGAAGATGGGCATCCACCAGTGGAGCTACGACAACGCGCCGGCCGACGACGCGCGCCACAAGGTGCCCTGGGCCAAGGCCGAGGCGGCGCTGGCCAGCATCAAGGTGGAGGTGGAACTGGGCTTCGACGCGAAGACGGCCTTCAAGGAAGCGCAGCGTTGCCTGAACTGCGATGTGCAGACCGTCTTCAACGAGAAGCTGTGCATCGAGTGCGATTCCTGCGTGGACATCTGCCCGATGGACTGCATCACCTTCACCGAGGACGGCGAAGAGGCCGATCTGCGCGGCCGGCTCAATGCCCCGAGCCCCCGCCAGGACCAGGCGCTCTATGTCGGCGGGCCGCTGAAGACCGCGCGCGTGATGGTCAAGGACGAGGACGTCTGCCTGCACTGCGGCCTGTGTGCCGAGCGCTGCCCGACGGGCGCCTGGGACATGCAGAAGTTCCTGCTCATCACCACCAAGGCGGGCGCCAGCTGTCGCGACCGCAAGTCCGCCGTTGCCCGGGGAGTGGCCGCATGAACCGCCTGGAAGCCGTCAACGACTTCGTCGTCAAGTTTGCCAACGTCAATGGTTCCGGCTCGGCTTCGGCCAACGAGATGTTTGCCAAGGCGGTCCTGCGCATGGGCGTGCCGGTGAGCCCGCGCAACATCTTTCCGAGCAACATCCAGGGCCTGCCGACCTGGTACGAGGTGCGTGTGAGCGAAAAGGGCTGGCTGGGCCGGCGCGGTGGCATCGACATGATGGTGGCGATGAACCCGCAGACCTGGGATGCCGATCTGAAGGAGATCGAGCCCGGCGGCTACCTCTTCTACGACAGCACCAAGCCGATCCCGGCCTCGGCCTTCCGCCAGGACATCACGGTCATCGGCATGCCGGTGACGGCGATCTGCAACGCCACCTATGAAGACCCGCGCCAGCGCACGCTGTTCAAGAACATCATGGTGCTGGGCGCGCTGGCGGCCCTGATGGAAGTGGATCACGAGGTGGTGGAGAAGCTGCTGGCCGAGCAGTACCGCGGCAAGGAGCGCCTGCTGGAAAGCAACCTGCGCGCGCTGCAGGCCGGCCGCAGCTTCGCCCGCGATCACCTGGAGCTGCCCATCGGTCTGCGCGTCAGGCGCGCGCGGGCGGTGGGCGAGCGCATCTTCGTCGACGGCAACACGGCCGCCGGCCTGGGCTGCGTCTACGGCGGCGCGACCGTCTGCGCCTGGTACCCGATCACGCCGTCCACCAGCGTGGTGGAAGCCTTTGCCAGCTACTGCAAGAAGCTGCGCCACGACCCCGAGACCGGCGAGGCCCGCTACGCCATCGTGCAGGCCGAGGACGAGATCGCCTCCATCGGCATGATCACCGGCGCCGGCTGGAACGGCGCACGCGCCTTCACGGCGACCTCCGGCCCGGGTGTCTCCCTGATGACCGAGTTCATCGGCCTGGCCTACTTTGCCGAGATCCCGCTGGTGATCATCGACGTGCAGCGCGGCGGGCCTTCCACCGGCATGCCCACGCGCACGCAACAGGCCGATCTGGTGAGCAGCGCCTACGCCAGCCACGGCGATACCAAGCATGTGATGCTGCTGCCGCAGGATCCGCACGAGTGCTTCGAGTTCAGCGCCACCGCGCTGGATCTGGCCGAACGGCTGCAGACGCCGGTCTTCGTGATGACCGATCTGGACATCGGCATGAACCAGCGGCTGTGCGAGCCCTTTGCCTGGGATCCGCAGCGCCAGTACGACCGCGGCAAGGTCATGAGCGCCCAGGAGCTGGAGAGCGGCAAGGATTTCGGCCGCTACAAGGATGTGGATGGCGACGGCATCCCCTGGCGCACGCTGCCCGCCACGCACCCGAGCAAGGGCGCCTACTTCACGCGCGGCACCACGCGCAATGCCTACGCCCAGTATTCGGAAGCCGGGCCGGACTACCTCTACAACGTGCACCGGCTGCTGAAGAAGTTCGCCACGGCCGCCAACCTGGTGCCGCAGCCCGAGGTGCGCGCGGCGGCGAAGAAGACGCGCCTGGGGGTGCTGTATTTCGGCAGCACCGCTCCAGCGATGGACGAGGCGCTGGTGTCCTTGGCCAAGGCCGGCATCCACCTGGATGCGATGCGGCTGAAGGCCTTTCCCTTCCCGGCCAGCGTGCTGGAGTTCATCCAGGCGCACGACCATGTCTTCGTGGTCGAGCAGAACCGCGACGCGCAGATGCGCACGCTGCTGATCAACGAGCTGGAGATCGATCCCGAGTGGCTGATCAAGGTGCTGCACTACGACGGCACGCCGATCACCGCACGCTTCATCACCGAAGCCATCACGAACCAGGTGCACGCCCTGGCCGTGGCGCCGCGCCGCGAGAGACTCGTCTGATGCAGACGCCCGCTTTACCGATTCAGCTGCCCCTTCGCGGGGCACCGGCCGGTCTGACACCCGCCCGGCAGGAGGCCGCATGACCTACATCGCCAAACCCAAGCTCCATCACCCCAGCCTACAGCCCAACAAGGTCGGCTACACGCGGCGCGATTACGAGGGCAAGGTGAGCACGCTGTGCGCCGGTTGCGGGCACGACAGCATCTCCGCCGCCATCGTGCAGGCCTGCTGGCAGCTGGACATCGAGCCGCACCGCGTGGCCAAGCTCTCGGGCATCGGCTGTTCCAGCAAGACGCCCGATTACTTCCTGGGCGCGAGCCACGGTTTCAACACCGTTCACGGCCGCATGCCCAGCGTGCTGACCGGCGCCAACCTGGCCAACCGCGAGCTGCTGTACCTGGGCGTCAGCGGTGACGGCGACTCGGCCTCCATCGGCCTGGGCCAGTTCGCGCACGCCATGCGCCGCGGCGTGCGCATGGTCTACATCGTCGAGAACAACGGCGTCTACGGCCTCACCAAGGGCCAGTTCAGCGCCACCGCCGACCGCGGCAGCAAGAGCAAGAAGGGCATCGTCAACCCCGAGAGCCCGGTCGACCTGATCGGCCTGGCGCTGCAGCTGGGCGCCACCTACGTGGCGCGCGGCTTCTCGGGCGACAAGGCGCAGCTGGTGCCGCTGATCAAGGGCGCGGTGCGCCACGGCGGCGCGGCCTTCATCGACGTCATCAGCCCCTGCGTGGCCTTCAACAACCACGAAGGCAGCACGCGTTCCTACGACTACGTGCGCGAGCACAACGACGCGGTCAGCCGCGTCGACTTCATCGACCTGGCGCAGGAAGTGAAGGCCGAGCCCGGCCCCGGCGAGGTCATCACGCTGCCGCAGGCCGACGGCAGCGTGATGCGGCTGCGCAAGCTGCATCCCGGCTACGACCCGACCGACCGCGTCGCGGCGATGAACCAGGTGCAGGCGCTGCAGGCTCGCGGCGAGGTCGTGACCGGGCTGCTCTACGTCGACCCGGACGCGACCGAACTGCATGCCGCGCTGCGCACCAGCGCCACGCCGCTGAACAAGCTGGACGAGGCGGTGCTGTGCCCCGGCCCGGCCGCGCTGGCGAAGATCAACGCCTCGTTCCGCTAGTGCTGGACCCGCTCATCGGCGGCCCCGGCACGAAGGGCT
>JAEUOZ010000032.1 GCA_016790225.1 Rubrivivax sp. | reverse complement strand
CAGGTGGAACACCGCCACCGAGTAGGCCGAGACGCCCAGCGCCACGGTCATGTAGCCCAGCTGCGACAGCGTGGAGTACGCGACGACGCGCTTGATGTCGTTCTGGATGATGCCCAGGAAGCCCATGAACAGCGCCGTGATCGCGCCGATGACCAGCACGAAGTTCAGCGCGGTGTCCGACATCTCGAACAGCGGGCTCATGCGGGTGACCATGAAGATGCCCGCCGTCACCATGGTGGCCGCGTGGATCAGCGCCGAGATCGGGGTCGGGCCTTCCATCGAATCCGGCAGCCACACATGCAGCGGCACCTGGGCGCTCTTGCCCATGGCGCCGATGAACAGGCAGATGCAGATCACGGTGATGAGCATCCAGTCCTGCCCGGGGAACATCATCTTGCCCAGCTCGGGCGCCTTGGCGAACACCTCGGTGTAGTTGAGCGAGCCCGTGTAGGTGGCGATCAGGCCGATGCCCAGGATGAAGCCGAAGTCACCGACCCGGTTGACCAGGAAGGCCTTCATGTTGGCGAAGATGGCTGTCGGCTTCTTGTACCAGAAGCCGATCAGCAGGTAGCTCACCAGACCCACAGCCTCCCAGCCGAAGAACAGCTGCAGGAAGTTGTTGCTCATGACCAGCATGAGCATCGAGAAGGTGAACAGCGAGATGTAGGCGAAGAAGCGCTGGTAGCCGTCGTCCTCTTCCATGTAGCCGATCGTGTAGATGTGCACCATCAGCGACACGAAGGTCACCACGCACATCATCATGGCGGTCAGGCCATCGACCAGGAAGCCGATCTCCATCTTCAGGCCGCCCAGCACCATCCACTCATAGATGGTGGCGTTGAAGCGCGCCCCGGCGACCACGTCCTTCAGCACGAAGACCGAGAGCACAAAGGAAACCAGCACGCCCAGGATGGTGGCGATGTGGGCACCGCGCCGGCCGATGGCCTTGCCGAAGAAGCCCGCGACGATGGCGCCGGCCAGCGGCGCCAGCGCCACGGTGAGCAGCACGTTGGGAGAAAGGGTCGCAGACATCGGGTTCAGCCCTTCAGGGCATCGAGTTCCTGCACGTCGATCGTCGATCGATTGCGGAACAGCACGACGAGGATGGCCAGGCCGATGGCCGATTCAGCCGCCGCCACCGTGAGGATGAAGAAGACGAAGACCTGACCCGCCATATCGCCCAGGTAGTGCGAGAAGGCGATGAAGTTCATGTTGACGGCCAGCAGCATCAGCTCGATGGCCATCAGCAGCACGATCAGGTTGTGCCGGTTCAGGAAGATGCCCACCACCGACAGCGCAAACAGGATCCCGCCCAGCGACAGGAAATGACCCAGGGTGAGCGTCATGGCTTGGACCCTTCCTGCGACGAGCCCGCAGCCGGCGGCGCCGAAGGCGCGTCCACCACCGGTGCCATCTTCACGATGCGCAGCCGATCCGCCTTGCGCGCCTTCACCTGCTCGCCCGGATCCTGGTAGCGGCTGTCCTTGCGCTCGCGCAGCGTGAGCGCGATAGCCGCGATGATGGCCACCAGCAGCAGCACGGCGGCCAGTTGCAGCGGGTAGAGGTAGTCGGTGTAGATCTCGATGCCCAGCAGACGCGTGTTGCCCATGTCCACGGCCTGCGGCGTCAGCTGCGGCACATCGGTCTGGCGATGACCGCGCATCAGCACCAGCGCCATCTCCACCGCGATCACCGCGCCGATGATGCCGGCCAGCGGGAAGTGCTTCCAGAATCCTTCGCGGAAGGCGTCGCTCTTGATGTCCAGCATCATCACGACAAAGAGGAACAGCACCATCACCGCGCCGACGTAGACCAGCACCAGCGCAATGGCCAGGAACTCGGCCTGCAGCAGCATCCACACGCAGCTGGCGCTGAAGAAGGCGAGCACGAGGAAGAGCGCCGCGTGCACGGTGCTGCGGGCCGTGATGACCCGGAAGGCCGCAAAGAGCAGCACAGCCGAGAAGACGTAGAACAGGGCGGTGGTGGAGTTCATCGCTCGTTGTTGTAGGGCTGCGGGCAGACGCCGGGCATCAGCGGTAAGGAGCATCCGCTTCGCGGTTGGCGGCGATGTCCTTCTCGTAGCGGTCACCCACCGCGAGGAGCATGTCCTTGGTGAAATACAGATCGCCGCGCTTTTCGCCGTGGTACTCGAAGATGTGCGTCTCGACGATGGAATCGACGGGGCAGCTCTCTTCGCAGAAGCCACAGAAGATGCACTTGGTCAGATCGATGTCGTAGCGGCTGGTGCGGCGTGAGCCATCGGCCCTGACGGTCGACTCGATGGTGATGGCCATCGCCGGGCACACCGCTTCGCACAGCTTGCAGGCGATGCAGCGCTCTTCGCCGTTTTCGTAGCGGCGCAGCGCATGCAGCCCGCGGAAGCGCGGACTCAGCGGCGTCTTCTCTTCCGGAAACTGGACCGTGACGGTCTTGGACAGGAAGTGACGGCCGGTCAGGGCCAGGCCCTTGATCAGCTCGGTGAGCATGAAGCTCTGCAGCACATCTCTAACGGCCATGATGAGTGCTCCAAGACGAAACTTCTTGCGAATGCCGATCGCACGCCCATGCGCCAGCACAGGTCACGCGCAGGTCCGGCTGTGCCGATCCGCGGCATGCAGCCCCTTGGGGGGCAGCGAACGAAGTGAGCGCGGGGGCTGTCATCTCACTTCCAGATGTTCCAGGGCGACTGGATCCACAGGCCCACGACCACCAGCCAGACGAGGCAGACCGGGATGAAGATCTTCCAGCCCAGGCGCATGATCTGGTCATAGCGGTAGCGCGGGAACGAGGCGCGCACCCACAGGAACATGGTCACCACCAGAAAGGTCTTGATGGCCAGCCAGATCCAGCCCGGAATCCAGTTGAACAGCGCGCTGTCGATGGGCGGCAGCCAGCCGCCCAGGAACAGCAGCACGCACAACATCGACACGAGGATCATGTTGGCGTACTCGGCCAGGAAGAACATGGCAAAGGACATGCCCGAGTACTCGATCATGTGGCCGGCCACGATCTCCGATTCACCTTCCACCACGTCGAACGGGTGCCGGTTGGTTTCGGCCAGCCCGGAGATGAAGTAGACGAGGAAGATGGGCAGCAGCGGCAGCCAGTTCCAGCTGAGGATGTTCAGGCCCATGTCGGCGAAGTAGCCCTTGTCCTGCGCCATGACGATGTCGGTCATGTTCATGCTGGCCGAGACCATCAGCACGACGACCAGCGCAAAACCCATCGCGATCTCGTAGCTCACCATCTGCGCCGAAGCGCGCAGCGCACCCAGGAAGGCGTACTTCGAGTTGCTGGCCCAGCCGGCGATGATCACGCCGTAGACCTCGAGCGAGGTGATGGCCATGAGGAACAGCAGGCCGGCGTTGACGTTGGCCAGGGCCACATCGGGCCCGAAGGGGATCACGGCCCAGGCGGCCAGCGCCGGCATGATGGTCATGATCGGGCCGAGGAAGAACAGCCCCTTGCTCGCTGCCGTCGGACGGATGATCTCCTTGAAGATCAGCTTGACCGCATCGGCAATCGGCGTGAGCAGGCCCATCGGGCCGACACGGTTGGGGCCTGGACGCACCTGCGTGCGGCCGATGGCCTTGCGCTCCCACAGCGTCAGGTAGGCCACGCAGCCCATCAGGGGTGCCAGCACGCAGACGATCTTGATCAGGCTCCACAGCACGAGCCACAGCGTCGGGCCGAAGAGGCCGGTGCCGAACTGGTTGATCTGCTCGATCATGCGTAGGCCCCTTCGCTCTGCGCCACGCGCTCGAGCGTCACGGTGCCGAACATCGCGCCCAGCGACGCGGTGTCCGGGTGGCCGGCAGGGATGCGCACCGTCTGCGCGGCCAGGGTGGCGTCACGACGGGCCTTGAGCACGACATGGCCAGCGCCCTGCGTGACGCGCACCGAATCGCCCTCATGCAGGCCCAGTTGCTGCCACAACGCAGCCGGCAGGCTGACAACCGGATCACGCGCATCCGCGGTGTCCTGCAGCGCCGGCGAGTGACGCACCAGCGCATCGGTGGCGTAGATCGGCACATCGGCCAGCCGCTGGATGCCCCCCGCGGGCGCGGCCAGGGCCGGCGCCAGGGTCACGGCGTTGCTCAGGCGCGAGGCCAGCGCGGCCCCATCGCCCAGCGCCTCGGCGCGAACGGCGTCCACCGTCTCCTGCTGGAAGCCGGGCAGGCCCAGCAGATTGCCCAGCACGCGCAGCACCTTCCACGCCGGGCGTGTCTCGCCCAAGGGCGGCACCACGCCGACGAAGCTCTGCACACGACCCTCGGCATTGACGAAGGTCCCCGCCGTCTCGGTGAAGGGCGCAATGGGCAGCAGCACATCGGCCCCTTCGACCGCAGCGTCCTTGAACGAAGTGAAGGCCACCGCCATGTCGGCCGCCGCCAGCGCGGCGTGCGCCGCCTGTGCATCGGCCATGTCGAGCACAGGCTCGACATTCAGCAGCAGCAAGGCCTTGCGCGGCTGGGCCAGCATCTGTGCGGCATTCAGGCCCTGCGGCCCGGGCAGCGCACCCACCAGCTGCGCGCCCACGCTGTTGGCCGCCTCGCCGAGGAAGCCGCAGCGTGCGCCGGTCTGCTGCGCGATGAACTGGGCCATGGCCAGCAGATCCTGCGCCTGCGGATGCTGCGCCGCGGCCACGCCCAGCAGGACGGCCTTGCGCTCACCCGCCAGCAGCGCCCCGGCCGCCGCCTGGGCCGATTCCGTGGCGCTACCCGGCAAGGGCGCCTGGGCGCCCGTGGCCTGCGCCACGGCCGTGGCGATGTCCGCCAGTGCCTGCAGCCAATCGGCCGGCGCTGCCGTGATGCGGCCGGCCATGGGCATCAGCCAGTCGTCATGGACGGCCTGCAGGCTGAAGACCTTGGCACCCCGGCGCGCGGCCTGGCGCAGACGCTGTGCGAACAGCGGATGGTCCTTGCGCAGGAACGAGCCCACCACCAGCGCCGACTGCAGCGTCGACAGCTCGGCGATCGGCAGGCCCAGCCAGCGCGCCACCCCAGCCGATGCGCCATCGCGGCGGAAATCCGCGTGACGCAGCCGGTGATCGATGTTCTGACTGCCCAGCCCGCGTGTCAGCTGGGCCAGCAGATGCAGCTCTTCACAGCTGCTGTGCGGCGAGCCGAGGGCGCCCACTGCCGCCGCCCCGTGGTCCTTGACGATGTGCTTCAGACCGTTGGCCACGTACTCCAGCGCCGTGGTCCAGTCGGTGGCCTTCCACTGGCCGCCCTGCTTGATCATCGGCTGGGTCAGCCGTTGCGGGCTGTTCAGCGCCTCGTAGCTGAAACGGTCACGGTCGGCGATCCAGCACTCGTTGACGCCGTCGTTTTCCAGCGGCACAACCCGCATCACCTTGTTGCCCTTGACCTGCACGATCAGGTTGGCGCCGGTGCTGTCGTGCGGGCTCACGCTCTTGCGGCGTGCCAGTTCCCAGGTACGGGCGCTGTAGCGGAAAGGCTTGCTGGTGAGCGCGCCCACCGGGCAGATGTCGATCATGTTGCCCGACAGCTCGCTGTCCACGCTGCGGCCGACGAAGGTGGTGATCTCGCTGTGCTCGCCGCGGTTGAGCATGCCCAGCTCCATCACGCCGGCGATCTCCTGCCCGAAACGCACGCAGCGCGTGCAATGGATGCAGCGGCTCATCTCTTCCATGCTGATGAGCGGGCCGACGTTCTTGTGGAAGACCACGCGCTTTTCTTCGTCGTAGCGCGAGGCGCTGCCGCCATAGCCCACGGCCAGGTCCTGCAACTGGCACTCACCGCCCTGATCGCAGATGGGGCAATCCAGCGGGTGGTTGATGAGCAGGAACTCCATCACCGACTTCTGCGCCTTGATCGCCTTGTCGCTCTTGGTGCGCACGATCATGCCGTTGGTCACCGGTGTGGCGCAGGCCGGCATGGGCTTGGGCGCCTTCTCGATGTCGACCAGGCACATGCGGCAGTTGGCCGCGATGCTCAGCTTCTTGTGATAGCAGAAGTGCGGCACGTAGGTGCCCGCGGCATCGGCCGCGTGCATGACCATGCTGCCCTCGGGCACGCTGACCTTCTTGCCGTCGAGTTCGATTTCGATCATGGCTGCTTGACCTGGCAAGTCTTGTGTTCGACGTGGTAGGCAAACTCGTCACGGAAGTGCTTGAGCATGCCCTGCACCGGCATCGCGGCGGCATCGCCCAGCGCGCAGATCGTGCGGCCCTTGATGTTGTCGGCCACGTTGTCCAGCAGGGCCAGGTCTTCCTGACGGCCCTTGCCGTGCTCGATGCGATCGACCATGCGCCAGAGCCAGCCCGTGCCTTCACGGCAGGGCGTGCACTGGCCGCAGCTCTCGTGCTGGTAGAAGTAGGAGAGGCGCAGCAGGCTCTTGACCATGCAGCGCGTGTCGTTCATGACGATGACCGCACCCGAGCCCAGCATCGAGCCGGCCTTGGCGATGGAGTCATAGTCCATCGTGCAGTCCATCATGATCTTCGCCGGCAGCACCGGCGCCGACGAGCCGCCCGGGATCACCGCCTTCAGCGCCCCACCCTTCACGCCGCCGGCCAGCTCCAGCAGCTTGGCAAACGGCGTACCCAAGGGGATCTCGAAGTTGCCGGGCTTCTGGACATCGCCCACCACCGAGAAGATCTTGGTGCCGCCGTTGTTGGGCTTGCCGCATTCCAGGTATTTCTGTCCGCCGTGGTTGATGATCCAGGGCACCGCGGCAAAGGTCTCGGTGTTGTTGATCGTCGTGGGCTTGCCATAGAGGCCGAAGCTGGCGGGGAACGGTGGCTTGAAGCGCGGCTGGCCCTTCTTGCCTTCCAGCGATTCCAGCAGCGCCGTCTCTTCACCGCAGATGTAGGCGCCGAAGCCGTGGAAGGCGTGCAGCTGGAAGCTGGTGCTGGTGCCCAGGATGTTGTGGCCCAGGTAGCCCGCGGCTCGCGCTTCTTCCAGGGCGGCCTCGAAGCGCTCGTAGACCTCGAAGATCTCGCCGTGGATGTAGTTGTAGCCCGTCTTAACGCCCATCGCGTAGGCGGCGATCGCCATGCCCTCGATGACGATGTGCGGGTTGAACATGAGGATGTCGCGGTCCTTGCAGGTGCCCGGCTCGCCTTCATCGGAATTGCAGACCAGGTATTTCGCACCCGGGAAGGCGCGCGGCATGAAGCTCCACTTCAAGCCGGTGGGAAAGCCCGCGCCGCCACGCCCGCGCAGGGCCGAAACCTTGACTTCGGCGATCACCTGGTCCGGCGTCATCGCCTCGCCGGAGCCCTTGCCCAGGATGCGCTTGAGGGCCTGGTAGCCGCCCCGCGCTTCATAGTCCTTCAGGCTCCAGTTGCGTCCGTTCAGCCCGGCATAGATCTGCGGGTTGATGTGACGGTCATGAAAGCAGGTTTCCGTGCCCTGCGCCTTGAAGCGGGAGAGATCGACGGCGCCCATGTCAGTCTGCCTTCCTGAGCGTATCGACCAGATCATCGAGCCGGTCGTTGGACATGAAGCTGAGCATCTCGCGGTCGTTCACCAGCATCACCGGCGCATCGGCACAGGCCCCGAGGCACTCGCTGGGCTGGACGGTGAACACGCCATCGGCCGTGGTGCCGTAGGGCTCCACGCCCAGCTTGCGGCACACATGATCCAGCGCGGTCTGGCCCTCGCGCAGCTGGCAGGGCAGGTTGGTGCAGATGTTCAGCTTGAAGCGGCCCAACGGCTGCTGGTTGTACATGTTGTAGAAGGTCGTCACCTCGCGCACGGCGATGGGCGCCATGCCCAGGTGCGCGGCGATGGCCTCCTCCGCTTCGGGCGGGACCCAGCCCTGCTCGTGCTGCACGATGCTCAGGCAGGCCATCACCGCCGACTGCTTCTGGTCCGGCGGGTACTTGGCCACTTCCCTGTCGAACAGGGCCCGCGTGCTGTCGCTCAACTCAAACGTCATCGGTCAATCTCGCCAAACACGATGTCCATGGTGCCGATGATCGCCACGGCGTCGGCAATCATGTGGCCGCGGCTCATCTCGTCCAGGCCGGCCAGGTGCGCAAAGCCCGGCGGCCGGATCTTCAGGCGCCAGGGCTTGTTGGCGCCATCGCTGATCAGGTAGATGCCGAACTCGCCCTTCGGGTGCTCCACAGCCGCGTAGGCCTCGCCTTCGGGCACGTGGAAGCCTTCGGTGAAGAGCTTGAAGTGGTGGATCAACTCCTCCATGCTGCTCTTCATCTGCACACGCGAAGGCGGTGCGACCTTGTGGTTGCCCGTGATCACCGGCCCCGGGTTCCTGCGCAGCCACTCCACGCACTGCAGGATGATGCGGTTGCTCTGGCGCATCTCTTCCACGCGCACCAGGTAGCGGTCGTAGGTATCGCCATTGACGCCGACCGGCACGTCGAAATCCATGCGGTCATAGACGTCGTAGGGCTGCTGCTTGCGCAGATCCCAGGCGATGCCGCTGCCGCGCAGCATGGCCCCGGTGAAGCCGAGGTTCAGCGCGCGCTCCGGCGTGACCACACCGATGCCCACCGTGCGCTGCTTCCAGATGCGGTTGTCGGTGAGGAGCGTCTCGTAATCGTCGACGTTCTTCCAGAAGCGCTTGCAGAAGTCCTCGATGAAGTCGAGCAGCGATCCCTGGCGGTTTTCATTCAGCGCCTGGATGGCCTTGGCATTGCGGATCTTGCTGACCGTGTACTGCGGCATCACGTCCGGCAGATCGCGGTAGACACCGCCCGGGCGGATGTAGGCGGCGTGCATGCGCGCGCCGGACACCGCTTCGTACATGTCGAACAGGTCTTCACGCTCGCGGAAGCAGTAGATGAGGATGTTCATCGCGCCGCAGTCCATGCCATGGCAGCCCAGCCACAGCAGGTGGTTCAGCAGACGCGTGATCTCCGCGAACATCACGCGGATGTACTGCGCACGCTCGGGCACCTCAAGACCCAGCAGCTTCTCGATCGCCAGGCAGTAGGCATGCTCATTGGCCATCATCGACACGTAGTCGAGGCGGTCCATGTAGGGCAGGCTCTGGATGTAGGTCTTCTGCTCGGCCAGCTTCTCGGTGGCCCGGTGCAGCAGCCCGATGTGCGGATCGGCGCGCTGGATGACCTCGCCGTCCAGCTCCAGCACCAGGCGCAGCACCCCATGCGCCGCCGGATGCTGCGGCCCAAAGTTCAGCGTGTAGTTCTTGATGTCAGCCATTTGAAGACATCTCACGAGTGGCGTGGCGCGGCTGAACTTCGGCGAAGGCTGACTTCGCGCCAGCGAAGTCAAGCGCGCATCGCGCGCGGCCGCAGCCAAAGTTCAGCGTGTAGTTCTTGATGTCAGCCATGTCAGGGCTCCCGCCGGGCCGCCCCAAGGGAGGCCTGCGCCCCCTCGGGGGGCAGCGAACGCAAGTGAGCTTGGGGGCGCTTCATGTCAGTGAAGCCCACCGTAGTTGTCCTCGCGCACCACACGGGGCACGTTCTCGCGCGGCTCGATGGTCACGGGCTGGTAGATCACGCGCTGGCGCTCGGGGTCGTAGCGCATCTCCACATGGCCGGAAACCGGAAAGTCCTTGCGCATCGGGTGCCCGATGAAGCCGTAGTCGGTCAGGATGCGGCGCAGGTCGTTGTGGCCTTCGAAGATGATGCCGAACATGTCGAAGGCTTCGCGCTCGAACCAGTTCAGCCCGCTCCACACATCCGACAGCGAGGCCACGGCGGGCAGCTCGTCATCGGAGGCAAAGACCTTCAGGCGCACGCGCCAGTTGTGCGTCACGCTCAGCAGGTGCGTGACCACCGCGTAGCGCAGGCCTTCCCAGGGCTGGTTCTTGTAGCCCGAATAATCCACGCCGCACAGATCGACGGCCTGCTCGAACTTCAGCGCCGGGTGATCGCGCAAGCGCGTGGCCACGGCCAGGTAATCGTCTGCGCCCACGGTGATGGTGATTTCGCCCAGCGCGCGCTGCACAGATTTCAGCTGCGCGCCCAGGTGGCTTTCCAGCGCCGCCTGCAAGGTATCGAGTCTTTGCGTCATGGCAGCCTCAGGTCCTGGCGATGGTGTTCTCGCGCCGGATCTTGGCCTGCAGCTGCAGGATGCCGTAGAGCAGCGCTTCCGCCGTCGGCGGACACCCGGGCACATACACGTCGACCGGGACGATGCGGTCGCAACCCCGCACGACCGAGTAGCTGTAGTGGTAGTAGCCGCCCCCGTTGGCGCAGGAGCCCATGCTGAGCACCCAGCGCGGCTCGGCCATCTGGTCATAGACCTTGCGCAGCGCGGGCGCCATCTTGTTGCACAGCGTGCCGGCCACGATCATCAGATCGCTCTGGCGCGGGCTGGGTCGGAACAGCATGCCGAAGCGGTCGATGTCGTAGCGCGACGCGCCGGCATGCATCATTTCCACCGCGCAGCAGGCCAGGCCGAAGGTCATCGGCCACAGCGAACCGGTCTTGGACCAGTTGATCAGCTTGTCCACCGAGGTGGTGACGAAGCCTTCCTTGAGAACGCCTTCAATGCCCATAGATCGTTTCTCCGGTCATGCTCGACAGGATCACTCCCAGTCGAGGGCGCCCTTCTTCCACTCATAGATGAACCCGACGACCAGGATGCCCAGGAAGACCATCATGGCCCAGAAGCCGGGCGCGCCGATGTCACGCAGGGCGACGGCCCACGGGAACAGGAAGGCGATCTCCAGGTCGAACAGGATGAAGAGGATGGCCACCAGGTAGTAGCGCACATCGAATTTCATGCGCGCGTCTTCGAAGGCCTCGAAGCCGCACTCATACGGGCTGTTCTTGGCCACCCCGGGGCGCTGCGGGCCGAGCAGGAAGCCCAGCACCTGAGGCGCCACGCCGACACCGATGCCGACGAGGATGAAGAGGATGACCGGTACGTATTCGGTGAGGTCCATCGCGTCTGTCGTGAGTCAGTCTGGCGTCAGTTCGCGTCCGGGCGTAAAAAAGCGCGCCTTGTGCGGCTTGGGCCGCCAGACGGCGCGCTGGCCGTGTCGCGCAAGGCATGACGGGGCATTCGCCTTGCAACTTTGCAACCCGCGCCCGGACGGCAGCGGGTTGCATCACGAATCAGTCTGTAGCTGGTGCCGACGGCGAGACTCGAACTCGCACAGCTTTCGCCACTACCCCCTCAAGATAGCGTGTCTACCAATTTCACCACGTCGGCCTATCGAATCCTGACGGCAAACCTGCTGTGCCGGCCTGCCGCGGTGCCCAGCGCAAGAGGCATCGCTGCACTGAACAACCCGTGATTCTAGTCACAGTTTCAGGGCATTCCCGAGGATCGAGGCGCAGGAAAGCTGGCTCGCCTGGCGGCCTGCCGCAGGGCCTCTTGCCCGGCTTCTTGTCGGGCCTCTGGCCGGGCCTCGTGCCGGGCCGCTTGCCGAGCCGGCTGTGCCAGCAGGCACCTCAAGCGGCGATGGGTCCCTCGCGGGACCCATCGTCAGGTTCGGTGCCTCTGTAGGCAGGCTACTTGCCGGCCGAAGCCGGCGCGGCCGCCGGGGCCGGAATCGAGCCCGTGGCCGGCGCAGGCACCGCCGGAGACGCCGGCGCGGCACCCGCCGGCGCGGTCGGGATGCTGCCGGGCGCCGACGCCGCGGGCGCAGCGCCGCTGGCCGGCGTGGCCGCACGATCGAGGATGCTGCCGCCGCCGGCAGCGTCACGGGCCGCGCCATGCGTGTTCAGGTAGGCCAGGCCCAGCGTGGCGAGGAAGAACACCGTCGCCGCGACGGCCGTCGAACGCGAGAGGAAGTTGGCGCTGCCCGTCGCCCCGAACAGGCTGCCCGAGGCGCCGCTGCCGAACGACGCGCCCATGTCGGCACCCTTGCCGTGCTGCACAAGCACCAGACCGATGATCGTGAGGGCCATGATGATCTGCAGGACGACGAGAAGCGTGAACCAGATTTGCATGATCGAGAAAACTCCGGAAGTCAGTGCCGCGGCTTGCCTGGAACAGGGGCCAGCTTCAGCGTGCCGCGCGGCAGATGGCGACAAAATCGGCAGCCTTCAAGGAGGCGCCGCCGATCAGCCCGCCGTCGATGTCAGGCTGGGCAAAGAGGGTGGCGGCGTTGTCGGGCTTGACACTGCCGCCATACAGGATCTTCATCTCCTCGGCGCGCGCGCCCGTGGCCGCACGCAGCTGGGCACGCAACAGGGCGTGAACCGCCTGCGCCTGCTCGGGCGTGGCCGTCAGGCCCGTGCCGATGGCCCACACAGGTTCGTAGGCCACGACGATCTCGCCCGCACAATGGGCCAGGCTGTGGATGACGGCCGCCAGCTGACGCTTGACCACCGCCTCGGTCTCGCCGCCTTCTCGCTGGGCGCGCGTCTCGCCGACGCACACGATGGGCGTCACGCCACGCGCCAGGGCGACCTTGGCCTTGTCCGCCACGAGGGTGTCGCTCTCGCCATGAAGCGCGCGGCGCTCGGAGTGGCCGACGATCACGTAGCGGCAGCCGAACTCCTGCAGCATCGCAGCGGAGACCTCACCGGTGAAGGCACCGTGTTCGTGCGCCGAGCAATCCTGCGCACCCCAGCGGATATCGCTGGACGCCAGCGTGACTGCCGCGTCCGAAAGAAACGGGAACGGCACGCAGACCGCCGCCTCACCGACAAACGGCCGGGCCTGAAGAATGCCCTCCAGCAGCGCAGCATTTGCCGTCCTGCTGCCATGCATCTTCCAGTTGCCCACCACGAGCTGACGACGCGCCATGTTCAGTCTCTCCATCGAAGAACGATCTTGCCCACGTGCGTGCTGCTTTCCATCAGGGCATGCGCCGCCGCGGCAGAGGCCGCGTCGAACACCTGGTGGATCACGGGACGCACACGGCCCGATGCGAGCAGCGGCCACACCTGGTCTCGCAGATCGCGGGCGAGCGCCGCCTTGTAGGCCACCGAGCGGGGCCTCAGCGTCGAGCCGGTCACCGCCACGCGCTTGCGCAGCAGCAGCCCGGCATCGAGTTCACTGCGTGTGCCGCCCTGCACGGCAATCACGGCGATACGGCCGTCCACGGCCACGCACTGCAGCTCACGGGCCAGGTAGCTGCCGGCCACCATGTCGAGGATCACGTCCGCGCCGCGGCCGGATGTCAAGCGGTTCACTTCCGCTGCGAAGTCCTGCGTGCGGTAGTTGATCGCATGATCGGCGCCCAGCTGCACGCAGGCCGCGGCCTTGTCATCGGCACCGGCCGTGACGATGACCGTGCAGCCCCAGGCCTTGGCCAGCTGGATGGCCGTGACGCCGATGCCGCTGGAGCCGCCCTGCACGAGCAGCGTCTCACCGCCCTGCAGGCCGGCGATATGAAAGACGTTCTGCCAGACCGTGAAGAAGGTTTCGGGCAGCGACGCCGCCTGGATGTCGGACAGGCCTTCGGGCACGGGCAGGCACTGCACGATCGGCGCCACGCAGTACTCGGCATACCCACCACCCGCCACCAGGGCACAGACCCGCTCGCCCAGGCGCAGGCCCGCGGCCGCCAGCTCGCTGGCGTCTCCCGCGACGATGGTGCCGGCCACCTCAAGGCCCGGCAGATCGGAAACGCCGGGCGGCATCGGATACAGGCCCATGCGCTGCAGCACATCGGGGCGGTTGACACCGCTGGCCGTGACCTCGATCAGCAGTTCGCCAGCCTGCGGCTGCGGGCGCGGGCGCTCGCAGGCCTGCAGGACCTCAGGCCCGCCGGGCTGGGTGATCTCGATCGCTCTCATCAGGTCGTTGCCGCTGTCGCCCCGTGCCGGTGCCGCTGAACGGCTCCGGCATGGTGCTCATGACATCAATCGTTGGACTGGCGCGGGGTTTCGGACGGTGCCGCATCCGGACGGGCGCCCGGCTCGGCCTGCGCCGCGCTGCCACCGCCCATGTCGCCCGAGCCGGCTTCGCGGGCCTCGCGCGGCTCGCGCGGTTCACGACGCGGACGGTCACCTCGGTCGCCGCGGTCGCCCCGATCGCCGCGATCACGGCGCGGGCCGCGATCACCGCGGTCGCCCCGGTCGCCGAAGTCACGGCGCGGACGCTCTTCCTCGACGAAGCCTTCGGGCCGCTCCAGCAGCGCCTTCATCGACAGCTTGATGCGACCCTTCTCGTCGGTCTCCAGCACCTTGACCTTGACGATCTGGCCTTCCTTCAGATAGTCCTCGACCTTCTCCACGCGCTCGAAGGCGATCTGGCTGATGTGAAGCAGGCCGTCCTTGCCCGGCAGGATGTTGATCAGCGCGCCGAAGTCCAGGATCTTGGTCACCGGGCCTTCGTAGACCTTGCCGATCTCGGCCTCGGCCGTGATCTCGGTGATGCGCTTCTTCGCGAACTCGGCCTTGTCGGCGTCGGTGGAGGCGATGGTGATCGTGCCGTCTTCGCCGATGTCGATGGTGCAGCCGGTCTCTTCGGTCAGCGCGCGGATGGTGGCGCCGCCCTTGCCGATGACGTCACGGATCTTCTCCGGATTGATCTTCATCGTGTACAGGCGCGGCGCGAACTGCGAGACCTCGGTCTTCGCGCCGCCCATGGCTTCGACCATCTTGCCCAGGATGTGCAGACGCGCTTCCTTGGCCTGCGCCAGCGCGACCTGCATGATCTCTTTCGTGATGCCCTGGATCTTGATGTCCATCTGCAGCGCGGTCACGCCAGCGGTGGTCCCGGCCACCTTGAAATCCATGTCGCCCAGGTGATCCTCGTCACCCAGGATGTCGGTGAGCACCGCAAACCGGTTGGCTTCCTTGATCAGGCCCATGGCGATGCCGGCCACGTGGGCCTTCATCGGCACACCGGCGTCCATCAGCGCCAGGCAGCCGCCGCAGACGGAGGCCATCGACGACGAGCCGTTGGATTCGGTGATCTCGCTCACCACGCGCAGCGTGTAGGGGAACTCTTCCTTGCTCGGCAGCGCGGCGATCAGCGCCCGCTTGGCCAGACGGCCATGGCCGATCTCGCGGCGCTTGGGGCTGCCCACGCGGCCCGTCTCGCCGGTGGCGAAGGGCGGCATGTTGTAGTGCAGCATGAAGCGGTCTTCGAAGTCACCCGCCAGTGCGTCGATGCGTTGGGCATCGCGCTCGGTGCCCAGCGTGGCCACCGCCAGGGCCTGCGTCTCGCCGCGCGTGAACAGGGCGGAGCCATGGGTGCGCGGCAGCACGCTGCTGCGGATCTCGATGGGCCGCACGGTGCGCGTGTCGCGGCCGTCGATGCGCGGCTCTCCGGCCAGGATCTGGCTGCGCACGATGCGCGCCTCGATTTCGAACAGCAGGGCTTCGACCTTGACTTCGTCGTAGGCGGCGCCTTCGGCGGCCAGCGCGGCCTTCACGCCGGCGTAGGCCTCGCGGCAAGCCTGTGTACGGGCCTGCTTGCTGCGGATCTGGTAGGCCGCGCGAAGCTTTTCTTCGGCCAGGCCATTGACCTTGGCGATGAAGGCTTCGTCCTTCACGGGCGGTGCCCAGGTGCCGGCAGCCAGCCACTCGGGCTTGCCGGCCTCACGCACCAGTTCGTGGATGGCATTGATGGCCACCTTGCCCATGTCGTGGCCGAAGACCACGGCGCCCAGCATCACTTCTTCGCTCAGCTGGTCGGCCTCGGATTCCACCATCAGCACGGCCGCTTCGGTACCCGCCACCACCAGGTCGAGCTTGCTGCTGGCCAGCTGTTCCTTGCCCGGGTTCAGCACGTACTCGCCGTTCACATAGCCCACGCGCGCTGCGCCGATGGGCCCGTTGAAGGGAATGCCGCTGATCGACAGCGCTGCGCTCGACGCGATCAAGGCGGCGATGTCGGCCTGCACTTCGGGGTTCAGGCTCAGCACATGGATGACGACCTGCACTTCGTTGAAAAAGCCGTCCGGGAACAACGGGCGGATCGGACGGTCGATCAGGCGGCTGGTCAGGGTCTCGAGTTCGCTCGGACGCCCTTCGCGCTTGAAGAAGCTGCCCGGGATCTTGCCGGCGGCGTAGGTCTTCTCGATGTAGTCGACCGTCAGCGGGAAGAAGTCCTGGCCGGGCTTGGCATTCTTGGCCGCGACCACGGTGGCCAGCACGACCGTGCCTTCGACGTCGACGAGCACGGCGCCGGTGGACTGGCGCGCGATCTCGCCGGTTTCCATCGTGACCTGATGCGGGCCCCACTGGAACGTCTTGGTGACCTTGTTGAACATGCTCATGGAATCACTCCATCAATGGGCGCTGAGGTGCCTGCGCCCTTGCGGCTGGAGAAGAGCCCGACGAGGCAACAATGCCATTCACCAGAGGCTGCGCGGCAGCGCCTGTGGAATGACACAGCAGTTGCTCGTGTGGACCGATGCTCCTGAAGACATCGAGCCCCGGACAGTCTTGTGGTGTCGCGGGGCCCGACGCGGGATGCTTACTTGCGCAGGCCCAGCTTCTGGATCAGCGCGGTGTAGCGCTCGCCGTCGGTCTCTTTCAGGTAAGAGAGCAGGCGCTTGCGCTGATTGACCATCTTCAGCAGGCCGCGGCGGCCATGATGGTCCTTCGCATGCTGCTTGAAGTGGGGCGTGAGTTCGTTGATGCGTGCGGTGAGCAGCGCCACCTGCACTTCCGGGCTGCCGGTATCGGCGGCGCCACGGGCATTGGCCTGAATGATTTCGGCCTTCTGGGTAGAGGTCATCGACATCTGGATTTCCTTGGGGTGGAAACAGCCGACGACCCGACAGCCTGGAGGTGGCCACGGCGCACACGGCGCGTGATCTCCTGCTGCAGAGAGGGGCGGTTCCCGGTTTGGACTTGCGAACGCAGGTGAAACCGACCCGCGCCGTGCTGAACATCCTGCGGCCACCGCACAAAGCCCGCAAAGGGCCGTCAGCGAACCGCAAAACCGACGGAGTATAGCTCAGCTGCGCGTCAGCAGCGCCCGCCGCAGACGCGCCAGGCCATCGTCCAGACGTTCCGGTTCACGCGAGGCGAAGCACCAGCGCAGCCAGCCCTCGCCTTCAGGCCCGAAGGCCACGCCGGGCGCCAGGCCGAGCCCATGGCCCGTGACGAGCCGCTTGGCAAAGGCCAGCGAATCCGCCTCGCCTTCGACGGCAAACAAGGCATACATGCCGCCGGGCGGCAACGAGACCGTGACGCCGGGCAGGCTGGCCAGGCCTTGCACCAGGCGATCCCGGCACAGCTGCATGCGCCCGCGCAGCGCCGGCACGAAGCTTTCGGCCATCGCCAGCGCCGCCTCGGCGCCACGCTGCACGAAGACCGGTGAACACGAGCTGCTGAACTCGATGAGCTTGGCCATCGTGTCCTGCAGCCCCGGCGGCAGAACCAGCCAGCCCAGCCGCCAGCCTGTCATCAGAAAGCTCTTGGAAAAGCTGTGGGCGACGATCACGCGGTCGTCGGGCTCGGCGATGTCCAGAAAGCTCGGCGCGACGCCGCCCGGCCCGAAGTACAGCCGTTCGTAGACCTCGTCGGCCACGATCCAGGTGCCCGTGCGTCGGCAGTGGTCCAGGATCAGCTGCTGCTCTTCGCGCGCGAGGCACCAGCCGGTCGGGTTGTTGGGCGCATTGAGCAGCAGCACGCGCGTGCTGCCGGTGACCCGCGCTTTCAGCTCATCCAGATCCAGGCGCCAGCGCCCGTCCTGCACGCGCAAGGCCAGCCGTTCCACCCGGGCGCCCAGCACCACCGGCTGTGCCGTGAGGTTGGGCCACACGGGCGTGACGGCCACGACCTCGTCGCCCGCGTTGAGCAACATCTGCATGGACAGCATCAGCGCCGTCACGCCCGAGGACGTGACCGCCACGCGCTGCGCGGCGACCGGCCCGTGCAGCGCCGAGGCGTAGGCCGCAATGGCCTCACGCAGGCTCGCCAGCCCGAGGTTGTGCGAGTAGAAGGTCTCGCCGCGCGCCAGCGAGGCCGCCGCCGCCTCGCGCACGGCATCGGGGGTGAGCTCGTCACTCTCGCCGAACCAGAAGGCCAGCACATCCGGCCGGCCGAGCGCGGCATTGGCGACCTCTCGGATGCGGGAGCCCGGGAGGGCGGCGATATCGGCTCGGATGGGCAGCATGCGATTCACTGGGGATGAGGCTGAGGCAAGGGTTCAAGATCGGCCAGCGGCCAGCGCGGCCGAACGTCAAACGACGCCGCAGCAGGACAGGACACGGCCCCCCGCTGCAGCCGCAATGCCGCCGCCAGCGCAATCATGGCGCCGTTGTCGGTGCACAAGGCCAGTTCGGGGTAGTGCACCCGCACGCCGCGCATTCTGCAGGCCTGGTCCAGACGCTCCCGCAGGCGCCGGTTGGCGCCCACGCCGCCGGCCACCACCAGGCGCTTCAGGCCGGTCTGCTTCAAGGCCTTCAGGCTCTTGGCCACCAGGACATCGACGATCGCCGCCTGCGTGGCAGCGGCCAGATCGGCACGCGCGGTCTCGCTGACCAGCGGCCCGAGCTTGCGGTACTGCGTCCAGACCGCCGTCTTCAGCCCGGCAAACGAGAAGTCGAGATCGCCGCTGTGCAGCAGGGGACGCGGCAGCGCAAAGGCCTGCTCCTGCCCTTGAGCCGCCAGCCGCGCCAGCGCGGGGCCACCCGGATAGCCCAGGCCCAGCAGCTTGGCGCTCTTGTCGAAGGCCTCGCCCGCGGCGTCGTCGATGGTTTCGCCCAGCAGCCGATAGCGGCCGACCTCCTCCACCTGCATCAGCTGCGTGTGCCCGCCGGAGACCAGCAAGGCCACGAAGGGAAACTGCGGCGGATCGGCCGACAGGAACGGCGACAGCAGATGCCCTTCCAGGTGGTGCACGCCCAGCGTCGGCCGTCCCAGCGCTGCGGCCAGCGCGGCCGCGAAGCCCGCACCGACCAGCAAGGCACCCGCCAGCCCCGGCCCCCGGGTGAAGGCCACCACGTCGATGTCGCTGCGGCTGGCGCCCGCCTCGGCGAGCACCCGCTCGGTGAGCGGGACCACACGGCGGATGTGATCGCGCGAGGCCAGCTCGGGCACGACGCCGCCGTAGGCCTCGTGCATCTCGGCCTGACTGTGCAGCGCGTGCGCCCGAAGCTGGGGCGGGCGATCTCCGACAAAGGACACCAGCGCGACACCCGTTTCGTCGCAGGAGGACTCAAAGCCCAGCACATTCATGGTGCGAGTCTAGCCAGCGAACGGCTCGCGGCGGGCCAGGCGCGTGCGCTGAGGGGCAAGCATCCGGGCAAGCATCCTGGCTAGCATCCGGGCAAGCACGGGCAGCACGTGCCGCGTGACAGAACATCGTGGCGTTCGCGCACCAAAACGGGGTGGCACAGCTGTTGCTAGATAGATTGCGACACCAGCGTCCGGTGTCGGTCTATCTCCTCAGTGGATCTTCGGGTCTGCGATCTATAGCCCTGGTACCTCACGGTGCCAGGGCTCTTTTTTTGCGCGCTGCGCCGGCGGGCCGCCCTCGCGATGCTCCGGCCATCAGCCGTGCTTTTCACGCGCGTGATTGATCGTGTACTTGGGGATCTCGATCGTCACATCCTCATCGGACATGATCGCCTGGCAAGACAGCCGCGAGGTGGGCGTCAGGCCCCAGGCGCGATCCAGCAGGTCTTCCTCGGCCTCGTCCATCTCGCCCAGCGAGCGCAAGCCTTCCTTGACCACCACGTGGCAGGTGGTGCAGGCGCAGCTCATCTCGCAGGCGTGTTCGATGGCGATGCCGTTTTCCAGCAGCGCCTCGCACACGGAGGTGCCGCGCTCGGCCTGGATTTCATCGCCCAGCGGGCAGTACTCGGCGTGGGGCAGGATGCGGATCACGGGCACGGGGGGATTCCTCTGTCAGACCTCGTCCACGCGGCGCCCGGCCAGCGCGGCCTGGATGCCACGGTTCATGCGCAGGGCCGCAAAGGCTTCGGTGCCTTCGGCCAGATGTTTCACGGCGTCGTCGATCGCCTGGTGATCCGTTCCCTGCGCGATGCGCACGGTCTCGTCGATCAAGGCCAGCACAGCCGTCCGTTCGGCTGAGCTGAGCAGTTCGCCATCGGCAGCCAGGGCCGCGCGGGTGGCCAGCACCATGCGCTCGGCCTCCACCGCGGCCTGACGCAGGGCACGCGCGTCCATGTCTTCCTGGGCGTGCGTAAAACCTTCGCGCAGCATGCGGGCGATCTCGTCGTCGGCCAGCCCGTAGCTGGGCTTGACGGTGACCGCCGCCTCGACACCCGAGACCAGCTCGCGCGCCGATACGCTCAGCAAGCCGTCTGCGTCCACCTGGAAGGTCACGCGGATGCGCGCAGCGCCCGCTGCCATCGGCGGGATGCCGCGCAGCTCGAAGCGCGCCAGGCTGCGGCAATCGGACACCAGGTCCCGCTCGCCCTGCACCACGTGGATGGCCATCGCCGTCTGGCCGTCCTTGAAGGTGGTGAAGTCCTGCGCCTGGGCCACCGGAATCGTCGCGTTGCGCTCGATGATGCGTTCGGTCAGGCCGCCCATGGTCTCCAGGCCCAGGGACAGCGGGATCACGTCCAGCAGCAGCAGCTCGCCATCCTCGCTGTTGCCAGCCAGCGCATTGGCCTGGATCGCGGCGCCGAGCGCCACGACTTCGTCAGGGTTCAGGTTGGTCAGGGGTTCGCGGCCGAAGAACTCGCCCACCGCCGTGCGCACCTGCGGCATGCGCGTGGAGCCGCCCACCAGCACGGTGCCCTTCACGTCTTCCCGAGACACCTTCGCGTCGCGCAGCACCTTGCGCACGGACGCCAGCGTGCGCGACAGCAGCGGCTGGGTGAGCCGGTCGAACTGCTCGCGCGTGATCTCGCGCAGGATCTCGCGCCCATCGAGCTGCGCGCGGAATTCGGCGACCGGCGCCTCGGTGAGGGCTTCCTTGGCGGCGCGCGCGGCCACCAGCACGGCACGCCGCTCCTGCGGTGAAACGGCAGACATGCCGGTCTCGTGCAGCACCCAGGCCGCCAGGGCCGCATCGAAATCATCCCCGCCCAGGGCCGCATCGCCGCCGGTGGCCACGACTTCGAACACGCCGCGACTCAGGCGCAACAGCGAGATGTCGAAGGTCCCGCCGCCCAGGTCGTAGATGGCGTAGAGCCCTTCACTGCCGTTTTCCAGGCCGTAGGCCACCGCTGCTGCCGTCGGCTCGTTGATCAGGCGCAGCACGTTCAGCCCGGCCAGCTCGGCAGCGTCCTTGGTGGCCTGGCGCTGCGCGTCGTCGAAGTAGGCCGGCACCGTGATGACCGCGCCGTAGATGTCGCTGTCGAAGCTGTCCTCGGCGCGGAAACGCAGCGTGGCCAGGATCTCGGCAGACACCTCCACCGGCGATTTCAGGCCTTGACGCGTCTCGATCGCCAGCATGCCGGGTTGATCGACAAAGCGGTAAGGCAGCTTGCGGGCATCGGCCACATCCGCCAGACGGCGCCCCATGAAGCGCTTGACCGAAACAAGGGTGTTCTCGGCGTCGGCCGCCTGCGCGTCACGCGCCTCGAAGCCGATCTGGCGACCTTCGCCTTCCAGATAGCGCACCACCGAAGGCAGGATGCTGCGGCCTTGCTCATCCGGCAGGCACTCAGGGACACCGTGTCGCAGCGAAGCCACCAGCGAATGCGTCGTGCCGAGGTCGATCCCGATGGCGATGCGGCGCTGATGCGGATCGGGCGACGCGCCGGGTTCGGAGATCTGCAGCAGTGCCATGCCGTATTGTTGGAAGTTGTCTGCGGGCCGGCCGCGGATCAGGCGTCAAAGGCTTCGAGTCGCCGATCGATGTCTTCGCGGAAGCGGGCGACAAACATCAGCGCACGCACCTGCTGCGCCGCGGCCTGGGCATCCTGCTGCTCGTCCAGCGTCTGCTGCAGCTGGGCAAACAGGCGCTGCTCATGAGCCGCCACCTGCTGATCGATCGCCTGCACCTGCTGCGCGGTGCGCGCCTCGTCCAGGCCTTCGCGCCACTCCATCTGCTGCATCAGGAACGCGGGCGGCATGGCCGTGTTGCGCTCGGCGTCCACCGAAACGCCGCGCAAGCTGACCAGATACGCCGCACGGGCCAGCGGATCCTTCAGGCGCCGGTAGGCCTCGTTGACGCGCACGGCCCACTGCATCGCCACGCGCTGCGCGGCAGCGCCTTCGGCGGCGAAGCGATCGGGGTGGACTTCCGCCTGCAGGGCGCGCCAGCGCTCGTCCAGCGAGGCCCTGTCCAGGGCAAAGCGCGGCGTCACCCCGAACAGGGTGAAGTCATCGTCGTCCAGCTTCATCAGACGCGGAACGATTCCCCGCAGCCGCAGCGATCCTTCTCGCGCGGATTGCGGAACTTGAAGCCTTCGTTGAGGCCCTCGCGCACAAAGTCCAACTGGGTGCCGTCGATATAGGGCAGGCTCTTGGGATCGACCAGGACCTTCACGCCCTGATCCTCGAAGACCATGTCTTCCGGGGCCACATCGTCGGCGTATTCCAGCTTGTACGCCAGGCCCGAGCAGCCCGTGGTCTTCACGCCCAGGCGCACGCCCACGCCCTTGCCGCGACGCGAGAGATAACGCGTGACGTGACGCGCGGCCGCTTCGGTGAGGGTGACTGACATCGCTCAGTGCGCCTTCTCGGCGGCTGCGGGCTCGTGCTTGGCCTTGTAGTCCTGGACGGCCGCCTTGATGGCGTCCTCGGCCAGGATCGAGCAGTGGATCTTCACCGGCGGCAGGGCCAGCTCTTCGGCGATCTGGGTGTTCTTGATGGTCATGGCCTGATCCAGGGTCTTGCCCTTGACCCATTCGGTGACCAACGAACTGGACGCAATCGCCGAGCCGCAACCGTAGGTCTTGAAGCGTGCATCCTCGATGAGACCGGTGGCGGGATTGACCTTGATCTGCAGCTTCATCACGTCACCGCAGGCCGGAGCACCGACCATGCCGGTACCCACGTCATCGTCGTTCTTCTCGAACGAGCCGACATTGCGCGGGTTTTCGTAGTGCTCGATGACTTTTTCGCTGTAGGCCATGGGGAACTCCTGGATGTTGTCTTGCGGGTGTCCCTGGGGCTTGCGGCCCCAAGGGCGCAGCTCACCGCGACGGCCCGTCCTGAGGACGGATCGCCGTCAGTGGGCTGACCATTGAATCGTGGAAAGGTCGATGCCGTCGCGGTACATCTCCCACAGCGGTGAGAGTTCGCGCAGTTTGGCGACACGGTCCTGCAGGGTATTGACGGCGTAGTCGATGTCTTCCACCGTCGTGAAGCGGCCGATGGTCATGCGCAGGCTGGAGTGCGCCAGTTCATCGCTGCGGCCCAGGGCGCGCAGCACATAGCTGGGCTCCAGGCTGGCCGAGGTGCACGCGGAGCCCGAAGACACCGCAATGCCCTTGATGCCCATGATCAGCGACTCGCCCTCGACGTAGTTGAAGGACGCGTTCAGGTTGTGCGGCACGCGCCGTTCGAGGTGGCCGTTGATATAGACCTGCTCGATGTCCTGGATGCCCTTGAGCAGCCGCTGCTGCAGCATGCGGATGCGCTCGGTTTCCGTGCCCATTTCCAGCTGAGCCAGGCGGAAAGCCTCGCCCATGCCCACGCATTGGTGCGTGGGCAGCGTGCCGCTGCGCATGCCGCGCTCGTGGCCACCGCCGTGCATCTGCGCTTCCAGACGCACACGCGGCTTGCGACGCACGTACAGCGCGCCGATGCCCTTGGGGCCGTAGCTCTTGTGCGAGGCCAGGCTCATCAGGTCAACCGGCAGCGTGTTCATGTCGATGGACACCTTGCCCGTGGCCTGTGCTGCATCGACGTGCAGGATGATGCCGCGCTCGCGGCACAGGGCCCCGATCGCCGGGATGTCCTGGATCACGCCGATCTCGTTGTTCACGAGCATCACCGAGACCACGATGGTGTCTGCACGCAGGCTGTCGCGCAGGCGGTCCAGATCCAGCAGGCCGTCTTCCTGAACGTCGAGGTAGGTCACCTCGAAGCCCTGGCGCTCGAGCTCGCGCATGGTGTCCAGAACCGCCTTGTGCTCGGTCTTGACGGTCACCAGGTGCTTGCCGCGTGACGCATAGAAGTGCGCCGCGCCCTTGATCGCCAGGTTGTTGCTCTCGGTGGCGCCGGAGGTCCAGACGATCTCGCGCGGATCCGCGCCGATCAGGGCCGCGACCTGCTCGCGCGCCTTCTCGACGGCCTCTTCGGCCTCCCAGCCCCAGGCGTGGCTGCGGCTGGCGGGGTTGCCGAAGTGCTCGCGCAGCCAGGGGATCATCGCGTCGACGACGCGCGGGTCGCACGGCGTCGTGGCGCCGTAGTCCAGGTAGATGGGCAGGTGCGGGGTCATGCGGCGCTCGTGCTCCGAGACTTACTTGGTGAGGCTGTTGCCGAGCGCGAACACCGAGTTCGGCGCCGTCACCTTGATCGGCTTGACCACCGGCGCGGCAGAGATCGCCCGCTTCACCGGCGCGCCATCGAGCGAGACGCCCTTGGCCAGCTGCTCGTCGACCAGTCCCTTCAGCGAGATCGAGTCGAGGTACTCGATCATCTTGGTGTTCAGACTCGCCCACAGGTCGTGCGTCATGCACTTGCCGGTGTCGGCGCCCATGCAGTCTTCCTTGCCGCCGCAACCGGTGGCGTCGATCGGCTCGTCAACCGCCACGATGATGTCGGCCACGCTGATCTCCCCGGCCGCGCGGCCCAGCGAGTAGCCGCCGCCGGGGCCGCGGGTGCTTTCCACCAGCTCGTGACGACGCAGCTTGCCGAACAGCTGCTCCAGATACGACAGCGAGATCTGCTGGCGCTGGCTGATGGCCGCCAGCGCCACGGGGCCTGCGTTGGAACGCAAGGCCAAGTCGATCATCGCGGTGACGGCGAAACGGCCCTTGGTGGTCAATCGCACAGGTGTCTCCCACGGGCACCGTGGAGTCCGTCACACCGGACGGCCCCTCGAACCCGACTAATCGACTCAAGTATACACAGTACCCGATCGATTTCGTCGGCCATCGCACCTGGCCTTGCCGCCTGGACCCGGCGCCTTCGGCCTGCGTGTCCCCTGGCCCGGACGGGCGAATGAGCCGCTGAACGTCGTTCGAGCCGCTGCCCGGGCGAGCGGCCCAGCGGCCTAGCGTGCCGGTGGCACATACGTCGCCGCGCGGCCGGCACCTTCGCTCACAAGCCGGCCCAGAAAGCCCTCGCACGCCCGCTCGAGCAGGTCGAGCACATGCTCGAAGCCGGCATCCGGCCCGTAGTACGGGTCGGGCACCTCTCGCTCGGGCAGCCCGGCGGCCGCCGGCAACAGCTCGATGCGCGGCATCTCAGGGGATGGGGACTTGCGCTGCAACCAGGCCAGGTTGCCCTCGTCCATGGCCAGCATCCAGTGAAAACGCGCGAAGTCCTTGGTCACGACCGGGCGCGCCTTCAGGCGCGAGAGGTCATAGCCACGCGCCGCCGCATGGCGGATGGCGCGCGGGTCAGGCGGCTCGGAGGTGTGGTAGCCGTGCGTGCCTGCCGAGTCGACCCATACCGCGCTTTCCAGGCCCCGCTGGCGCAGCTTGGTCTGAAGCACGCCCTGCGCCGTGGGCGAACGGCAGATGTTCCCGGTACACACCATCAACACGCGCACGGACCCGGGCGCCGGTGTTTGCACACCCGCCGCGGCGCGCCGCAGGAACGGAAGCGATGGCAGCCGGTCGCGCAAGGACATGCGGCCCAGCATAGCAGCCGGGGTCACGCGCCCAGCGTCTGGGCACGCTTCAAGCCGCCCCCGAACGTGGCCGATATGCCAGGGGCGCCGCGTGCGTTGGGGGCCAATGGCGGCCTGCCAGCTCGCGCGCGGTCACCGGCCAGCAAGGCCCCATCCGCTTGAATCGCTCGGAAGTCTCTGCCATCGACCCCCACGGGGCGCCCCGGCGCCGCCTGGCCTGCCCGCGCTGCGCTGGGGCGGTTCGGCGCTGCCGGCGCACGATCTTCGAACGTCTGGTCGGCGCACCCCAGGCGGGCCGCTTTCGCTGCCCCACCGCCGCCTGCGGGTGGAGCGGCACCTTCTCCCGGCCAGGCCGGCGACCCCTCGCCGTGGCGTGGCGACGCGTGGCGCCCCATCCCCGCCTGCTGGCGCTGCCGCTCCTGTGCGCCACGGCGGTCGCGCTGGGCCATTGGGGCGCCGCCGTAGCCCCGGTGGCCCACGTCGGCGTCGGCGCGCGACTCTTCGCGCCCGGCGAGGCCTTCGACGGGGATGAGCTTCCCGCCGACCACGCCCTGTCAGCGCCGGCCTCAGCGGCCCTGCCGGCCCATACCGTGGCGGCCGATGCCGGCGCACAGCGCTCGCGCCGCACGGCCGGCCCCCGGCCCCCACTCGAACTGCGTCGGTTCTGTGCCTGGGGGCGCCCCGGGCGCATGCCCTATCGCGGCACCCCCGAGGAGGCGATGCGGGCCGCCCAACTCCCGGCGGAAGTGCGCGCCCAGATCGCAGCGGCAATCGCCGCAGGCCGCGCCGACGACCGGCTCGTCATCGGCAATGACGCGATCCGCTCAACCTCGGGAGCGCGGACCTTCCCGTCCGACGGCTTGGCGATGACCTATGGCCGCACGCTGTGCCTGGGCACCCGCGTCAACTTCAAGCCCGGGCACGAGGAGATGGCCCATCTTTACGAGGCGACCGATACGCAGGGCCGCCTGTACAGCGTCATGGTGCCGCAGGTGTGCGGCAACGTCACCGTGCTGCGGCAACCGCATGTCAGCTCGCAGCTGGCACTGCAACGCGACCCCTGGGACGCCGGCGATGCCGGCACGCGCGTGGCGCATGCCGTGATGGCAGCGAAACCCCATCAGGTGCCCGAGCCCGGCTCGCTGGCACTGGGCCTTGCGGCGCTGGCAGCGGCGGCCGCTTTCACCCGCCGGCATCGCGCCCGGCCAAGGCCGAGTCAGGTAGCGGGCGGCGACCCGGCCGCGCCGAGCCGGCGCTGAGGCGGCCCGGCGTCGGCCAGGGCTCCCGGCCCTGCCTCACGCGCGGCGGGGCCCGCCACCCGGGCCCATGCCCGAACCGGCGGCCCCTGCGCCCAGCGGCACCACCTTCGTCTCGGCCACATTGGCGCCGAAGGCTTGTTCGCGCAGCAGGGCGAGTTGGTCACGCACGCGCGCCGCCTTCTCGAACTCCAGGTTGCGGGCGTGCTCGAGCATCTGCTTCTCGAGTGCCTTGATGCGCTTGCCGAGGTCGCGCTCGTCCATCGCTTCCACTTCCGCGGCCGCCTTGGCGGCCTGCAGATCGGCCTTGGCCGCCTTGTCGGAGACCACGCCGTCGATGAGGTCGCGCACGCGCTTGCTCACCGTGCGCGGCACGATGCC
>JAEUOZ010000027.1 GCA_016790225.1 Rubrivivax sp. | reverse complement strand
TACGCCTTCGCCTCGCCGCCAAACTTGGCCGACAGCACCGTCGTGATCGCCGCCGTCAGCGTCGTCTTGCCATGATCCACGTGACCAATCGTGCCCACGTTCACGTGCGGCTTGGTACGCTCAAACTTGCCTTTTGCCATTTCAGGAATCTCCTGGCGATATCACGAGGTTGCTCAACTCACCCGCTGCAGGTGACAGATCGGTGGTGCCCATGACGCGGATCGAACGCGTGACCTCTCCCTTACCAAGGGAGTGCTCTACCACTGAGCCACATGGGCATCGGCACGGGCCTGGAAACCGCGGGATCCCAGGCCGGTGACGACGATGATTGAAATCTGAATCAGGCGGCAACAGCCCTCAAGCTGGAGCGGGAGACGGGAATCGAACCCGTGTCATTAGCTTGGAAGGCTAAGGTTCTGCCATTGAACTACTCCCGCAGGCAAAACGTACTCAACGAACTCGACCGCTGTCGTCTGGTCAACTCTGGTGGAGGAGGCTGGATTCGAACCAGCGTAGGCGTAAGCCAACAGATTTACAGTCTGCCCCCTTTAGCCACTCGGGCACCCCTCCACGGAGAACCCGCGAGTGTAGCACGGGCCACGAAATCGCCGTCAAAGGCCCTGGGCAGGCGCCTGCAGCTGCTGCAGGACAGCCCCGCACCACAGGGCGATGCGCCCGGGCGTATCCGACGCGCCAGGGATCATGTTGACTGATCGCTGGCTCAGATGGCGACCGAAGGCCAGGCGGGCGCCGATCAAGGAATAGCCCGGCACGGCGCCGGCCTGCAGGGCACACAAGGCGGCTTGAGCCTGCTGCCCGCAGGCGACGATCACCTTCAAGCCCGCCAGCTCAGCCGCCAGCCGCGCCAGGTTGGCGGGTTCCAGGACCTCGGCTTCCGTCGGCACCGAGCGCCCGGTCAGCGCCGGATACTCGACCTTTGGCCAGGAGTTGGTGACCACATACTGAGACCGCGAGGCGCTGCCGAACAGGCCCGGATCCCGCGCATTCAGCACCGCCAGGACCCGGTTGAGGTTGGCGCCCGTTCCGGCCGCGCAGGGGAATCCGCGATTGGCCTCGTGGCGGCCCGGGCAGATGAAGACAAAGCCCGTGCTCGCGCCGATGCAGGGCTGGTGATGGGGCGAAGCGGCCAGCATGGCGCCGCGCTCAGCCGAACAGGCCCGCGAGGGCGACACCGGGATCGGGCGCGCGCATGAAGGCTTCGCCCACCAGGAAGGCGTGCACACCCGCCCCCCGCATGCGGCGCACATCGTCGGCAGCCAGGATGCCGGACTCGGTGACCAGCAGGCGATCGGCCGGCACCTGCGGCAGCAGGCCGAGCGTGGTGTCCAGCGTCACTTCGAAGCTGCGCAGGTTGCGGTTGTTGATGCCCAGCAGCGGCGTCTTCAGCGCCAGCGCCCGCTGCAGTTCATCGCCGTCGTGCACCTCGACCAGCACGTCCATGCCCAGCGCCAGCGCGCAGGCTTCGAGCTCCGCCATCTGCGCGTCGCCCAGGCAGGCGGCGATCAGCAGGATGCAATCGGCGCCCATCGCCCGCGCGTCGTAGACTTGGTAGGCATCGACGATGAAGTCCTTGCGCAGCACCGGCAGATCGCAGGCGGCGCGCGCCTGCTGCAGGTAGGCCGTGCAGCCCTGGAAGAAGGATTCGTCGGTCAGCACGCTGAGGCAGGCGGCGCCATGGCGCTGGTAGCTGGCGGCGATCTCGGCCGGCACGAAGTGTTCGCGCAGCACGCCCTTGCTGGGGCTGGCCTTCTTGACCTCCGCGATGACGGCGGCGAGGCCCGCCGCCAGCCGAGCGCGCAGCGCGCGCTCGAAGCCGCGGGTGGCGCGGTCGGCCTCGGCCTGCGCGCGCACAGCGGCCAGCGGACGCAGTGCCGCGGCGGCAGCAATTTCTTCCCGCTTGACGGCGACGATGCGCTGCAGGATGTCGCTGCTCATCGGGTGGCTCCTGGCATGCAAGACGCGCAGCGGGGACGCGCCTTCATGCCGCGACCCCCAGCTCCTTGGTGCGGGCAACGAACTGGTGCATCTTGGCCAGGGCCTTGCCGGAGACGATGGCCTCACGCGCCAGAGCCACGCCGTCGGCCATGGTGGGCGCCAGATTGGCAGCGTACAGCGCGACCCCGGCATTGAGGATCACGATGTCGCGCGCCGGTCCGATCTCGTTGTCGAGCACGGCCTGCATCAGCGTCTTCGACTGCTCGGGCGACTCAACCTTCAGCGAGCGGCTGCTGGCCATCGTCAGGCCGAAGTCCTCGGGGTGGATCTCGTATTCGCGGATCCCGCCGTCCTTGTACTCGCCCACCAGTGTGGCCGCGCCCAGAGAGATCTCGTCCATGCCGTCGCGGCCGTAGACAACCACGGCGTGCTCGGCGCCCAGGCGCTGCAGCGCGCGCACCTGGATGCCCACGAGATCCGGGTGGAACACGCCCATCAGGATGTTGGGCGCATCGGCCGGGTTGGTGAGCGGGCCCAGGATGTTGAAGATCGTGCGCACCCCAAGCTCCCGCCGCACCGGGGCGACGTTCTTCATCGCCGGGTGGTGGTTGGGCGCAAACATGAAGCCGATGCCGGTGTCGGCGATGCAGCGCGCCACGGCCGCCGGCGACAGGTTCATCGGCACGCCCATCGCCTCCAGCACGTCCGCGCTGCCGCTCTTGCTGCTGACGCCGCGGTTGCCATGCTTGCTCACGCGCGCGCCGCAGGCGGCGGCCACGAACATCGAGCAGGTGGAGATGTTGAAGGTATGCGAGCTGTCGCCACCGGTGCCGACGATGTCCACGAGGTTTGTGCGGTCGGCCACCTCGACCTTGGTGGAGAACTCGCGCATCACCTGCGCCGCCGCGGTGATCTCGCCGATGGTCTCCTTCTTGACACGCAGGCCCATGAGCAGCGCGGCCATCATCACGGGCGACATCTCGCCGCTCATGATGCGACGCATCAGCGCCAGCATCTCGTCATGGAAGATCTCGCGGTGATCGATGCAGCGCGTCAGCGCCTCGGTGTTGGTGATCGGCATGGTCTGAACTCCTACAGGCCCGCGCGCAGGATGCGCACGGCGGCTTCCACATCGTCGCGGCTCACGTCCAGGTGGGTGACCAGGCGCAGCCGTTTCATCCCCGTGCACAGCAGGCCGGCGGATCGCAGACGGTCCACCAGACCGGCCGCGCGCTCAGGCGCGGGCTCGACAAACACGATATTGGTCTGCGGCATCACCGCGCGCACGCCGGGCAGCCCCTGCAGCCCCTCGGCCAGGCGCCGGGCGTGGGCATGGTCGATCGCCAGGCGCTCGATGTGGTGATCCAGCGCGTGCAGCGCCGCGGCCGCCAGCACACCCGCCTGGCGCAGGGCGCCGCCCAGCATCTTGCGGTGTCGGTGCGCACGGGCGATGAACTCGCGCGGGCCGACCAGCGCAGAGCCCACCGGCGCGCCCAGCCCCTTGCTGAAGCACACCGAGACCGAATCGAAGCGTTCAGCGATGGCGCGTGCCGCGCTGCGCGGATCACCGCCCAGCGCCACGGCCGCATTGAACAGCCGCGCGCCGTCCAGGTGGGTCGCCAGCCCATGGCGGCGCGCCAGCGCCGTGGCCGCATCCAGGTAGGCCATCGGCAGGACCTGCCCGCCCAGCGTGTTTTCCAGCGTCAGCAGCCGCGTGCGCGCGAAGTGCGCGTCATCGGGCTTGATGGCGGCCTCGATGTCCGCCAGCGCCAGCGTGCCATCCGGCTGGTGCTCCAGCGGTTGCGGCTGGATGCTGCCCAGCACCGCGGCGCCGCCCGCTTCGTAGCGGTAGGTATGCGCCTGCTGGCCGACCAGGTATTCATCGCCACGTGCGCAGTGCGCCATCAGCGCGCAGAGATTGCTCTGCGTGCCGCTGGGCATGAACAGCGCCGCCTCCTTGCCCAGCAGCGCGGCGATGCGCTCCTGCAGCGCATTCACCGTGGGATCGTCGCCGAAGACATCGTCGCCGACCTCCGCGGCGGCCATGGCCTCGCGCATCGCGGCCGTGGGCCGCGTGACGGTGTCGCTGCGCAGATCGATCGGGTGCTCAGGCATGCCAGGGTCCCTTCAAGGCGGCGAGCCGGCCGCGCACTCAGCGCCCCATGTCCAGGAAGTTGCGCAGCATCGCATGGCCATGCTCGCTGAGGATGGACTCCGGGTGGAACTGCACGCCCTCCAGCGGCGCCGGCCCGCCGGCCAGCGCCCGGTGGCGCACGCCCATGATCTCGCCATCCTCGGCGGTCGAGGTGATCTCGAGCTCCGCCGGCAGCGTTTCACGTTCGATCACCAGCGAGTGGTAGCGGATCACCCGAAACGCCGTGGGCAGCCCGGCGTAGACACCCCGTCCATCGGTGCTGAGCGTGCTGGCCTTGCCGTGCATCTGCGTGCGCGCCCGCACGATGCGCCCGCCCAGCGCCGCACCGATGGACTGGTGCCCGAGGCACACACCCAGGATCGGCAGCCGGCCCGTGAAGTGCCGGATCGCTTCCACACAGATGCCCGCCTCCGCCGGCGAGCAGGGGCCCGGCGACAGCACCAGCCGCTGCGGCTTCAGCGCCTCGATCCCGGCGACATCGATCTCGTCATTGCGCACGACCTTCACCTCCGCCCCCAACTCGCCAAAGTACTGGACGAGGTTGAAGGTGAAGCTGTCGTAGTTGTCGATCATCAGCAGCATATGCGCTCTAACCCTTGGATTGAATGAGATGTTCCGAGGAGCATCCTGATTCGGTACCCGCTTTGAACCCGGCTTTTTGCGACGCTGGCGGGGCCGGCGCGCGGTGCTGGGTGGGGGACGGAAGGCGCCCTGGCTCGCAGGGAGGGGCGCGTAGGGGTGGTCAGGCTGATGGCTTGCGCCAACGCCAACCGGAGCGCGCTGCGGTGATCGGGCGGATCGCAGACATGACACGCATTATGGCCGGGCCGCAAGATGCCGCTCGTTTGCTGAGCATCAGTCGAGTCAGCCTCGCGCTGCAGATGACGGTACCGGCAAGTAGGCAAGCTGCCGAGGGCCAATCCCCCGGCAGCCCCATCAGGCGGCCTTCTTCCGACGCTCTGGCAGGAGCGTCTTCTCGTTGGCGAGCGTTGCCTTCTCTTGCTCGGCCTCCAAGATCTCCTTGAGGGCGTTTGGAACGAACCTGGCAAGGACATCACGCATCAACGGCTGGTACCCCACGCCGTGGAAGTGCGCGATCAACTTGTATTGCTCGATCAGCTGTCGGGGCAGGCGAATCGAGATCGCTTGCAGGCCAAGCGCCTCATCCAGCGCTGCTTCGTGGGAAGCGTCCGCTGCGGCGACGTACTTCTCGTCGCGCCCGAGAAGGCCTTCTTCCCAAGCCTCAATCGTGTTCGGGATCTTTGCTGCTGCCATTCTTCTCTCCGTATTCATTGATTCAATAAGCGACGCCACCGTGCTTCGCGTAGATCGCGAGCTCTTCGGCGTTCGGCTCGAAGGCGGACTTCAGTTCGATTGTGGGGCCGACCTGTATATACACAACCTTCAAAATGCGCCCTTGATTGGTCTTAGACAAGAACCAGAGAGTCGGCGGGTTGGTCTTGTGCCTTGCTCGTCTGTCTTCCAGAAGGCGCCCCAAGCGGTTCACGAAGCAGTGCTCGACCTCTCTGCGATCGACACCATGCTTGTCTTTGAGCTTTTTCGCCACCGCGTCGGTGATCTTAAGGTTCTGCATCTCACTCCCGACTTCGTCCGAACCGCCGATTCTAGTCGTCTTGTATATACACAGGCAACGAGCAGGCCAGTTGACCCCGCAGCCAGAGGTCGGGAGCCACCCCCGGGGCACCCGAATCCCTTACAAATCAGGCACTTGCCGCCGCTCCTGACAGTAGCAACCCGGTCGGCGCGGTACAGCAAACGGCCGTCATGCCCCGGGGCCAGTCTGCTTTCCTGCCTGCTGGGGGTACATCGTCGCGAGCAGTTCCAGGAGCTGCGCCTTCATCTGCACTCGTCGACTGCCATAGTGCGCCTCCCGGTGATGCGTCGGGCACAGGGCCACGACGTTCCAGACTCGATCCACCCCACGTTCCGCCAGCGGCTGCACGTGATGGGTCTCGGCATACAGACGGCCATCGTCCATCCGGAAGCCCTCTGCGTCGCAGAGTTCGCATCGACCGTCCGCGCGCTGCAGCACTGCAAGTCGCACAGCGGGATCGCGCCGGGTGCTCTGCGTGATCGAAGACGCACGTTCAGGGCTGTCCGCACCAAGCAGATCATGTTGGTCAGCAAAGCGCGGCGGGGCCGGTGGCTCCGCTGCAGCGGGCGCGCGACTGGCCTGAGCGACCGCGGATACCTTTCGCTGGAGCCGGCACTCACCCGTCATAGGGTCGTAGGACGCCACGGACCACGGCACCGCATCAAGCAACCGCACCTTGACGAACGAACTGTCTTCTCCCAGCGAAGACTCGTCTCGCATGTCGCCTTCGTTGACGATGACCCTGACATCGCGGCCGGCAGTTGCGCAGCCCCGAATCAAGTCGTCCAGATGCCTCGCCCGCGCCGCCTGGGGACGCGCGCGCTCGCGGTGCTCCACCGATCGGGCCGGGTCCACCGCAATCTCCTCGAGCTTGGTCGCGAGTGCACGCAGGTTGCTCTGGAACTGGATGCTTCCGTCGAGAACCTTCATCGACGCGTGCCACAGACACGCCACAGCCGGCTCCTGGCCGCCGCCGAACGACCAGTTGTAGCAGTAGGCTGGGTTGCTTCTGGGGCTCGCGGCCGGCGTCCCGTCCGCCCTGACGAACCATCGATCGACCGAGACGCCTGCGCGACGAACGAGGTCGATCACAGCGTGCGAGTGGCGAGGCCTCAGCGCCTCCAGCTCGGCCGCGAGGCGAGCCGTGGACGACTCCTCGGGCGATTGCGCTGCCCGCCAGCCCGCGATCTCGGCCTCCTGGGCGCCCGTCAGCACCCCCTTTCGAAGCCTTTGGCAGTCAGACAGGAGCGCTAGCGCTTCACCGTACTGGAGGCCGACGATCGGCCAATCGCTCCCATGCTTGTGAACGTTGCAGGCCGACGGATATCGCGCCTTGACGGTGGCAACCCAGGCCTGCGTCATTGGCAAGTCGTACTTGTCAGTCAATCGTGCCGGCGCCAAGGCCACCTCGACCTCGTTCCCCGGCGCCAGGTCGCTCCAGTAGACCGCGGCAACCTGTCCCGCTCCCGTCTGGATCCTGAAGCCGTTCGCCAACGTGCTCAGGCTCCCAGCGAACGCCTTCAAGGCGGCGTCCTCCAGCTCATCACGTTGTCGCTTTGACAGCGGCATTGGCTTACTCCTCCCCAGGTGCGACGGAAGCTCCATCCAAGCCCGCGGCCCGGGCGAACTCCGTCAGAGCGACAGCTTACTGCAGTACATTTGCATCACCACCACGAGGACGCCATGGCCGCCAGCAAGACTGCCACTCTCACGCTGCGCATCGAGCCCGAGATCAAAGAGGCGCTGCAGCGCGCCGCCGAGCTGGAGCATCGCTCCATCGCCAACATGGTCGAGGTGCTGATCCGCGAGCACTGCAGGGTCAAGGGCATCGCCGCAGGCGACACCAGCAACAACAAGCGCGCGGCCAAGGGAGCCACTTCGTGATCAAGACCGTCAAGCAGGCCTGCCGCTTCAACGCGGCCATCCACGACTACCGGATGAGCCAGGGCATCGAGAACCTGGCCGACCTCATTCACGACGCTGGCGACGGGCGTGAGTTCTTCTCGCGCAACTTCGTCACCCATGGCATGGCGCAGCTGTTCCGCGAAGGCCTGCTGCGCCTCTCCGGCAAGTCGGATCAGGCGGTCTTCGAGCTGACCCAGGCGATGGGCGGCGGCAAGACGCACATGATGATTGCGCTGGGCCTGCTGGCGCGCCACCCGCACCTGCGGCAGGAGGTGCTGCCTGCCGACCTGAAGGACCGCATCGACTTTGGCCAGGCGCGCATCGCCGCCTTCAATGGCCGCAACACCCCCGACAACTACGTCTGGGGCGACATCGCAACGCAGCTGGGCGAGCCCGAAGCGATCAAGCCCTACTGGGCCAACGGCCCGAAGTCCGTCGACCAGGCCAAGTGGAAAGAGATCATCGGCGACAAGCCGACCCTCATCCTCCTCGACGAACTCCCGCCCTACCTGGACAACGCTAGCACCCAGGTCTTCGGCCAGGGAACGCTGGCCAACATGGTGGTGTTCTCGCTGGCCACGCTGATGAGCGCGGCGCTGGAACTGCCCAACTGCTGCATCGTCGTCGCCAACCTCTCTGGCAGCTACCAAGCGCAAACCAAGGCGCTTGCCGACGCGATCTCGAACCTGCAACAGGAAACCCGCCGCCAGGCGATGACGATCACGCCGGTCCAGCTGGCCGGCAACGAGATCTACGAGATCCTGAAGACCCGCCTCATCGACAAGATGCCCGATGAGCGCGTCATCGCCGACGTGGCGGAGGAATACGCGCAGCAGGTCAAGAAGGCTGAGGACGCCGGCTACATCGTCGCAGCCAGCATCGAGCAGATCGCCGAGCAGGTACGGGAGACCTACCCCTTCCATCCGTCGTTCAAGCACCTCGTGGCCCTGTTCAAAGAGAACGAGGGCTTCCGGCAGACCCGCGGCCTGATGCAGTTCACGGCGCGGCTGCTCAAGAGCGTGGCGCTGCGTGAGGACGATGACGTCCACCTCATCGGCACACAGCACCTGGCCCTGAACGATGACCAGGTGCGCGACGAGATCGAGCGCATCGCCCCCAAGCTGCTGCCGGCTGTCACCCGCGACATCGCCGACAAAGGCAACGCCATCGCCGAGACCATCGACGCCGAGCTCGATACCGATGCATCCCGCCAGGTGATGACGCTGCTGCTGGCGTCGTCGCTGTCGCGCGCGGTGGGCGGGCGCATCGGTCTGTCAGAGAGCGAGGTCATCGAGTTCCTCGCTGCACCCGGCCGCAAGCCCGACGAGTTCCTGCAGGCCCTGCAGCGGCTGCGCGAGCAAGCCTGGTACCTGCACCGCGAGGACCAGCGCCTCTTCGTCAAGGAGACCGAGAACCTCTCGCGCCAGATCGAGCGCAACGCCAAGGAGGTGCCGCAGCCCAAGATCGACCAAGCGCTGATCAACCGGCTCACCGGCATCCTGCAGCCGGACAGGCGCCAGGCCTACCAGGACGTGCAGGTGCTGCCTCGCCTCGACGAGATCCGCCTGAGCGGCCCGCGCACCCTCATCGTCATCAAGCCGGACGGCAAGGTGCCGCCCAGCGAGCTGCAGAACTTCTTCGACTACCAGCAGGAGAAGAACAACCTGCTGGTGCTGACGGGGCAGGACAGCCACCTGGCCGACGCCGTGGAGGACCGTCTGCGCGAGCTCTACGCCATCGAGCAGATCCACAAGCGCCTGAAGGCGGGCGACACCTTGTTCGAGGAAGCGCGTGACCGGCTCGAAGAAGCGGAAGACCGCTTCGCCAAGGCGCTCTCCGCCGCCTACAACCGGGTCTACTTCCCGAGCACCGATCCCATCGACGGCCGGCACTTCCTGGCCAACGTCACCATCGACAACGGCCTCAAGCTCGGCAAGGGCGAGCAGTCTGCCGAGGCGCAGATCGAAACGCTGCTGTCCAGCCCGCGCGCCAACTACAAGCTCGCCGCCAACCTGACCGACAGCTTCGGCGAGTACTTCGCCATGGCGGAAGAGGTTCTGTGGCCCTCGGGCAAGGACAACCGCCGCACGCCGTGGAAGGACGTGGTCGCGCGCGCCAAGAGCAACCCCGACTGGCCCTGGATGCCTGGCTCGGGTGGCATGGACACGCTGAAGGCCGAGGCCCTGAAGCAAGGCCGCTGGCGCCTGGGTGAAGACGGGTACATCGAGAAGGGCCCATTCCCGAAGGACAAGACCACGGTCAACGTCTCCGTCGTCGGCAGCCAGCCGGACACCGGCGCCACCATCCTGAGCCTCACGCCGCGCCACGCGGGCGAAAGCCCGGTGGTGGTCTACGCCACCCGCCCCGAGGGGCTGGTCAACGGGCAGTCCATCGAGGATCTCGACGGCTTCACCACGACGGAAGGCACGCTGTACTTCCTGGCCCGCGACACCACCGGCCACTACGAAACCGGCACGCCCGTTCGCTGGACCGCCGAGCTGAAGATCCGCCACCAGGTCGAACCCGCCGCCGACAAGCGCCGCGTCACGCTGGCGTGCACGCCCAAGGCCACGCTGACGTACACACTGGACGGCTCCAACCCGCGCGACGGCTTGCCCTACGAGGGGCCGTTCGAGGTCGGCGCCGCCGCCGCCCGATTGCTCGTCTACGCCCGCGCCGGCGAGGCCAACAAGACGGCCGACTTCCAGATCCCGGCCAGCGGCGACAAGACCGTCCAGATCAACGACACCAAGCCCGTCAAGCTGCAGCCCAAGCGCATCGGCCTGGACACCACCGACCGCGTGTTCGGTGTCATCAACCGTTTCCGCGACCAACCCGGCACGCTGTTCAAAGGCGTGCGCATCGAGATTGGCGAAGGCGAGAAGACCGTGACCGTGCGCTTCCAGGAGCGCGAGGTCACTGCCAGCGTCATCGAGGGCGTGATCAACAGCCTGCGCCAGCTGCTGGCCGAAGACCAGGCGCCGGTGGTCGTGAACATCAGCGACGGCGCCCACTTCGACACCGGTTTCGCGGCCAAGGAGTTCGCCAAGCTGTTGGGCCTGGAGCTGAAGCCCGGCGATGTGGTCCAGGAGGCCTGAACCCATGACCAAGCCCAGGCCCCCCCGCGCCGCCGCTGCACTCAACGCCAACGCCGCTGCTCCCGCGTCGGCCACGGCCAGGGTTTCTGCGGCCGACGCGCGCCCGACCCTGGGATTCGGCGTGCCTGCCACCTCGGACCCTCACCACTTCAAGGTGATCGTTCCGCGCAGCAACACCGCCCCTGTGCAGGTGAGCGAGTACCTCGGCCTGCAGGCCTTGAGCGACGAGCACTCCGTGATCGACCGTGCCGTGCTCGACCGCGCTCGCTGGACCGCCATCCGCGCCGAAGTGCAACGCACCTTCAATGCCCGGCTCAGCACACACAACCTCAAGCCCAGCACCTGGAAAGCTGGCGACAACCTGGTCGATAGGCTGCTGGGCAAGGAACTGTGCGTGCTGGTCTGGGCGGTCGAGCACATGGAGATGGAGAAGATCCCTGTCGCCGTGCGCAACTGGCTCGCGCTTCGCCCCGAAGAACGCTGGTGGCTGTTTGGCATGACCGCGATGAGCACGGGCGGCATTGGCGATGGCGACAAGGGCTGGCGGCTGGCCCTGCGCCATGCGCTGGGCGACGTGGCGCAGAGCGAGCTGCTGTCGCCGCGCGCGCGCCGCGGCCTGGTGGCCCGCGACAGCGGCATCGCCAGCGAGCGGCCGACGCTTGACCTCTTCAGCGACGGCACTGCATGAGTCAACGCCGGGCCGCTCCCGAGTTGACTCACCCCCTCGGGGGGCGGCGTCGGGCCTTTGCCGACGCCTGGGGGCTCCAATGACCGCTCAGGAGCTGCTCGAACGCCTGCAGCTGCTCGACGAAACCGAGCGCATCGAGGCCAAGGCCGGCTCCGACGTGGGCAAGTCGGTCATGGAGACCGTGTGCGCCTTCGCCAACGAACCCGGCATGGGCGGTGGCTGGCTGCTGCTGGGCGTGGTGCGCGAAGAGATGGCGCTCTTCCCCGGCTACTCGGTGGAAGGCGTGGAGCAGCCCGAGCGCGTGGGCGCCGACCTCGCCACCCAGGCGGCCAGCATGTTCAACCAGCCCGTGCGGCTGGAAGTGCGCACCGAGCAGCTCGAAGGCAAGGTGGTGCTCGTGGTGTTCGTGCCCGAGGCGGCGCCACAGGACAAACCGGTCTACCTGAAGGCCCAAGGCCTGCCGCGCGGCGCCTTCCGCCGCATCGGCAGCACCGACCAGCGCTGCACCGAAGACGACCTGATCGCGCTGTACCAGGCCCGCCAGGTGGAGAGCTTCGACTCCGGCCTGGTGCCCGACACCACGCTCGACGACCTGTCCCCCGAAGCCATCGCCGACTACCGCGTCGCCCGCCGCGAGGCCAACCCCGACGCCGAAGAGCTGCGCTGGTCCGACGAAGAGTTGCTGCAGGCGCTGGGCGCCGTGCGCCGCAACGCGCTCGGGGCGTGGCAGCCCACCGTGGCGGGCCTGGTGCTGCTGGGCAAACCCGTCGCGTTGCGCCGGTGCTTCCCGATGACGCGCGTGGACTACATCCGCGTGCCTGGCCGCGACTGGGTGCCTGACCCGGACCGCCGATTCGACACCGTCGAGCTGCGCGACCCCTTGTTCCGCCTGATCCGCCGCGCGCAGGCCGCCATCCTGGACGACCTGCCCAAAGCCTTCGGCCTGGCCGAGGGCGAGCTGCAGCGGCAGGACAGCCCGCTCGTCCCCCAGCGCGTGATCCGCGAGGCCGTCGTCAACGCGCTGATGCACCGCAGCTACCGGCTGCAGGCGCCGGTGCAGATCATCCGCTACAGCAACCGGCTGGAGATCCGCAACCCGGGCTTCTCGCTCAAGTCACCCGACCACCTGGGCGAACCCGGCTCGGTGCCGCGCAACCCCAAGGTGGCCGCCGCGCTGTACGACACGCGCTTCGCCGAGACCAAGGGCAGCGGCGTGCGGGTGATGCGCGAGATGTGCGAACGCGCCGGCCTGGCGCCGCCGCTCTTCGAGTCTGACCGCGGGCAGGACCAGTTCACGCTGCGCCTCTTCTTCCACCACTTCCTGGGGCCGGACGACCTGGCCTGGCTGGCGCGGTTCAAGGAGCTTCAGCTCTCCGAGGCCGAGGCGCGCGCGCTGGTGGTGGCCCGCGAGGCCGGGGCGATGGACAACCAGACCTACCGCGAAATCAACAAGGTGGACACCTTGGCCGCCAGCAAGGCGCTGCGCCGCCTGCGCGACGCTGGCCTCTTCACCCAGAAGGACCGCGGATCAGCCACTTGGTACCAACCCACCGCCCGGATGCTGGGCCGCAATGACCAGGAGGGCGGCAAGGACGGCGCCGCCCCGAGCGCCGGAGAACTTACTGCCCAAGGCGCTGGCGGGGCCGGCTTGTCTAGTAACCCCCTCGGCTTATCCAGTAACCCCGCCGCCTTGTCTAGCAACCTCGGCTCCCAGGACAGTAACCCTCGCCAGCCCGAACCGCGGGATGACCCGCTGGCCGACCCGCGCCGCCAGGCCCTGCTGAACGAGCTGCCCGGCGGCCTGGCCGCCCGGGTGGGCGCCATCGGCCAGCGCCGCCCGCCGCAGGAGGTGCAAGACCTGGTGGTGGCGCTCTGCGAACTGCGCCCCTGGCAGGCCGAGGAGATCGCGGCCCTGCTGGGCCGCAACGCCGAGACCGTGCGCCAGAACTACCTGCGCCCCCTGCTGCGCGCCGGCCGGATCGCCATGACCCGGCCCGACAAACCCAATGACCCGGACCAGGCCTACCGTGCCTGAAGCCGCCGCATGACCAACCGCCCCGCCCTCACCCCTGGCGCACTGCGCGACGCGCCCGCCTTGATCGAGTCCGTCTTCCCCGCCCAGAAGGTCTCGTTCGAAGCCCAGAAGGAACGCAAAGCCCAAGCGAGCCAGACCCTGACGGCCCTCGGGTCGTTCTGGAAAGGCCGCAAGCCGCTGATCCTGGTGCGCGCCGTCGTCCTGGGCGCGCTGCTGCCGGCCACCGACGAAGCCGAGCGAGACCTCGACGTCTTCGAACGGCTGATGGCCTTCGACGAAGAGAGCCTGGCACGGCGCGCCCTGGCCAACAACGCCTTCAACGTCGAGACACTGCAAGAGCTCATCCCGATCAACGAGCCCGAGCGCTACTTCACCGCCTCCGGATGGCGCCGCGACATCGGGTTGGCCGAGAAGCTGGAGCTGTACCGCCCTGCCATCGCCACCTTCGGCAGCTACGAAGAAAAGGCCGCGCTGTGCAAGCGGCCGGAGGAAGTCGACGCCGACTGGCTCTATGAGCCGGTCTGGCCCGTGGTCAACCGCCACTACGCGCACCTCGGCATTCAGGCGAATTCCTTCGACCAACTGATCGAGCAACTCGGCACGTTGCGGTACGGGCGCCGGCCGCGGGTGGGCGACACGTTCAGCGGCGGCGGCTCCATCCCTTTCGAGGCCGCGCGGCTGGGCTGCGACGTCTACGCGTCGGACCTGAACCCTCTGGCCTGCATGCTGACCTGGGGCACGTTCAACATCATCGGCGCCACACTGGAACAGCAGCGCCGCATCAAGCGCGCCCAACAGGCCGTGGCGGAAGCCGTTGAGCGCGAGATCAAGGCCCAGGGCATCGAACACGATGCCGAGGGCAACCGCATCAAGGCACTGCTGCACTGCCTGGAGACGCGATGCCCCGAGACGGGCTGGATGGTGCCCATGTCCACCACCTGGGTCGTGTCCAAGATCCGCAGCACGATCGCGCGGCTGGAACCCGATCACGCCCACAAGCGCTTCCACATCCGCATCGTCAGCGGCGTCACGCCGGAAGAACTGGCGGCTGCGTCCGAAGGCACGATCCAGTCCAGCCACCTGGTCTATGAACTCGATGGCCAGACCTACCGCACGCCGGTGAAGACGCTGCGGGGGGACTACCGCCTGGCAGATGGCACCACCGGCAACCGGCTCCGCCCCTGGGATCGCGCCGACTTCAAGCCCCGCGCCGACGACATCCTGCAGGAACGCCTCTTCGCCATTCAGTGGGTCACGCGCGATACCGTGGATGCCGGCCGGCAGGAGACCTACTTCGCGGAGCCGACCGAGGCGGACCTGGAGCGGGAGCGAAAGGTCGAGGAGATCGTGGGCGCCAATCTAGACCGGTGGCAGCGTGAAGGCTTCGTGCCGGACATGGCCATCGAGCCTGGCGACAAAACTGATGAGCCCATCCGCACGCGCGGGTGGACCCACTGGCACCACCTGTACATGCCTCGTCAGCTGTACTACGCCGCGCTCGTTGCCGAGGCAGTGAAGTCGCAACCCAGCGATGTCGCTGCATCACTGCAGTTCGATCGTATGTTTCTGGCTGACAAGTCAGCCAAGCTGTCGCAGTGGCGCTTGGGTTCGCCAGGTCGACCAGGCAGAGCTCCATCAGCAGACGGCGTTGAGCACGTCTTCTACAACCAGGCCCTTAACGTCTTCTACAACTACGGCGTTCGCGGCTTTCAGCAGATTCGACCTGGCGAGTCGATCAAGTATCGATACAGCGCAGTGCCCGGGCACGCAGAAGTTGCCACACACGAAGCCTCTCAAGTCTCGAACAACGCGGATCTGTGGATCACCGACCCGCCATACGCCGACGCCGTCAACTACCACGAGATCACAGAGTTCTTCATCGCCTGGCTGCGTCGCAACCCGCCGGCCCCGTTCGACAACTGGGTGTGGGACTCCAGGCGCGCGCTGGCCATTCAGGGCTCGGGCGAAGACTTCCGCCGCAACATGGTGGCGACCTACACCGCGATGGCGACGCACATGCCCGACAACGGCATGGAGTGCGTGATGTTCACGCACCAGGACACCGGTGTCTGGAGTGATCTCGTCGGCATCTTCTGGGCCGCGGGGCTCCAGGTGGTGGCGGCCTGGTACATCGCCACCGAGACCACGTCCGAACTGAAGAAAGGCGGCTACGTGCAAGGCACGGTGACGCTGATGCTGCGCAAGCGCCCGGCCGGTGACCGGCCCGCCTTCAAGCAGCGCCTGCTGCCCGCCGTGCGGCAGGAGGTGGACCGGCAGATCCGGACCATGATGAACCTGAACACTGCGGTGAAGACCCACCACGGCGAGCCGGTGTTCAACGACTCCGACCTGCAGATGGCCGGCTACGCCGCGGCGCTGAAGGTGCTGACCGGCTACACCCACATCGGCGGCGAAGACGTCACCAGCTTCGCGCTGCGCCCACGCGTGAAGGGCGAGGTCACGGTGGTGGACGAGATCGTGCAACAGGCTGCCGAAGCGGCCAGTAACCTGCTGGTGCCCGAGGGCCTGGCGGCAGACACCTGGGGCAAGCTGTCCGGCATCGAGCGCTTCGTGCTACGCATGATGGACATGGAGACCACGGGCGCCCGCAAGCTCGACAACTACCAGAACTTCGCCAAGGCCTTCCGCGTGCAGGACTACGCCCGCGTGATGGCCAGCATGGCGCCCAACGAGGCCCGGCTGAAGCAGGTGACCGAGTTCGCCTCGCGCGACCTGACCGACAGCACCGAGCTGGGCGCCACGCGCCTGGGTCGACTGGTCATCGCGCTGCAGCAGATGCGCGCCGACCTGGAGCCGCAGACCATCATCAGCCAGCTGCAGGCCGAGATGCCCGACTTCCTGGAGGCCCGCCCGCTGCTGGTGGACCTTCTGGCCTTCGTGGAGCGCAAGGCGCCCGAGGCCGATGTGCGCACGGCGGCCGAGGTGCTGGGCGCGCGGCTGAAGAACCAGCGCTTCGGCATCTGAGGACGACAGCGCCATGTCCATCCGGCGGTTCTCGTCACGCACGCACCGGCTGGACGCCAGCTTTCTGCTGGAGCACCTGAAGGGCGCGCGCAGCTACCGGCGCATCGCGGGCTACTTCACCAGCTCGCTGTTCGAAGTGGCGCACGAGCTGCTGGAAGGCATTCCGCACGTCCGCATCGTCTGCAACGTCGACATCCACCCCGACGACCTGAAGGTGGCCCAGCTGCGCGAAGCGCGCATGATGGGCCGCTGGAACGAGAAGGCCATCGAGGCCGAGGCACTGCTGAACCGCGACCGCTACCGCCGGCTGGACGGCTTCCTTCAGCGGCACGGCCAGGCGGTGCGCGTGGCACCCGACAGCGTGTGCGGCTTCGTGCACGGCAAGGCCGGCGTCATCGAGCTGGCCGATGGGCGCAAGCTGGGCTTCATCGGCTCGATGAACGAAACCCGCAGCGGCTGGCAGCGCCACTACGAGATCCTGTGGGAAGACGAGTCGCCCGAGGGTGTGGCCTGGATCGAAAGCGAGTTCGACTTCCTGTGGAACGCCGCGCGCCCGCTGCCCGAGGCGGTGATCCGTGAGGTGCACCGGCGTGGCTACCGCCGCGAGGTGGTGTTCGACGAGATCGACGACGAAGACGACGTGGCGCCGGCCGCGCTGATCGAGTCGCCGCTGTACCGCGAGGGCCTGGCGCTGCAGCCGTGGCAGCAAGGCTTCGTGACCGAGTGCCTGCGCCACCACCAGATGCACAAGGTGGTGCGCCTGCTGCTGGCCGACGAGGTGGGCCTGGGCAAGACGCTGTCACTCGGCACCGCGGCGCTGACGCTGTGCCTGCTGGCCGACCGCGAACAGCAAGCCCGGCGGCCGGTGGTGATCTTTGCCCCGGCCACGCTGTGCGAGCAGTGGCAGACGGAGATGCTGGACAAGCTGGGCATCCCGTGCGCGCGCTGGGACACGGTGCGCAAGGTGTGGCTCGATGACCAGGAACGGGCCATATCGCCCGCCGGCCGAGAGCACATCGCGCGCTGCCCGCTGCGCATCGGCATCGTCTCGACCGGGCTGATGATGCGGCACTCGGCCGAGAAGCAGCACCTGCTCGGCCTGCGTTTCGGCCTGGTGATCCTGGACGAGGCGCACAAGGCCCGCACGCGGCAAGGATTCGGCGCCGACGCGGGCACGCCGAACGAGCTGCTGGCCTTCATGCGCGAGATCGCGGCCCGGTCCGAGCATGTGCTGCTGGGCACGGCGACGCCCATCCAGACGCAGCCGCAGGACCTGTGGGACCTGATCGGCATCCTGCACCAGGGGCGCGGCAACTTCGTGCTGGGCAACGACTTCGCAGCCTGGCACCGGGCCGGCGAGGTGCTGGAGATTCTGTCGGGCCGGCAGGAAGTGACTTCCGCCGAACATGCCTGGGAGCTGCTGCGGTCCCCGCTGCCGCTGGTGGACTCCACGCGCGAGCCGCGCGCCAGGCGGCTGTTCAGCGCGATCCGCCAGGACCTGGGGCTGGTGAACGGCGAGACCCAGACCGCCCGGTCGCTGGCCGACCTGAGCGAAGACACGCGCGAGATCCTGGAAGACGAGCTGCACCGGCAGGTGTCTGGTGCCACCTTCTTCCAGCGAGAGAACCCGCTGGTACGGCATGTGGTGCTGCGCAAGCGCATCAGCCTGGAGGACGCCGGCCTGCTGGCCCGGGTGGGCGTGGACGTTCACCCCGATCGCCAGCTGATCCGAGAGCCCCACGGCTTCGATGCCTTGTTCGAGGCCAAGGCCCTGCGCACCAGCGAAGACTTCCGCGAGGCCTACCGTGAGGCACGCGCCTTCGGCAAAGCGCTGCGCGCGCGTGGCCAGGGTCGCGGAGGCGGCGGTGGGTTCATGAAGAACCTGGTCGAGCAGCGCATCTGCTCGTCCATCCACGCGGGCCTGAACACGGTGCGAGCGCTGCTGCAAGGCCAGACCCTGCGCGACGAGGAAGACGAGGGCGACGCGGAGCTGGCCGTTGAAACCAGCGACGAGCGCGAGGCCCTGGAGCGGCTGCTGAACCGGCTGGAGCGGATCGCGTCCGACCCCAAGCTGGCAGCTGTGCTGTACTACCTCGACCGCGAGAAGTGGCTGGAGCTGGGTGTGATCATCTTCAGCCAGTACTACGACACCGCGCGCTGGGTGGCGGAGCAGCTTGCCCAGCGCTACCCGGATGAAGCGATCGGCCTGTACGCCGGCGCCGGCCGCAGCCGGCTCTACCAGCGCGGCGACAGCGTGTCGTGCGAACGCGAGACGCTGAAGAAGATGGTGGCCGAGCACCAGATCCGGATCATGGTGGCCACGGATGCCGCCTGCGAAGGCCTGAACTTGCAGACCCTGGGCACGCTGGTGAACCTCGACCTGCCCTGGAACCCGACGCGGCTGGAACAGCGCATCGGCCGCATCAAACGTTTTGGCCAGAAGCGCGACACCGTGGACATGCTCAACCTGGTCAACGAGCAGACCGTCGACGAGAAGATCTACGACCGCCTCTCGGACCGCATGCGCGACCGCTACGACCTGTTCGGATCCGTCCCGGACACGATCAAGGACGAATGGATCGATGACATCGAGGCACTGGGCCTGAAGATGGACGAGTACATCGACGCGCAGCGAGAAGCCACCGGCTTCGATCTTCGCTACACGGCCACGATGGCGCCGCCCGACAAGGACTGGCGCGACTGCACGGCCGTGCTGTCACGGCGCGACTTTGCGGTGCTGATGACCACGGCCTGGTCGGGGTAAGGATCGGCTACCGCACGCGGCTGAACCGGGCACGCCTTGCAGCGGGCTCCGCCGCCTGCTGCAACAGCCGCCGAACAGCGCGGCGAGTGAGGGCGCGATGGGCCCAGCGCCCGAACAGCAGGGCCAGCGCCGCGCAGATCAGCAAGGGCAAGGCGAGCACCCACTCCGGGCGACCGAGGGCGACTGCCGCCATCACGACCGCCAACGCGACGGCGATCAGCACCGCACCGTCGCATCGCTTCCACAGCAGCGGCGGGTCAGCCCGGTAGAAGTTGACGCCATCCCCGGTGGTCAGGTTCAGCACTCATGCCAAGATCTTCAAGTCCAACAAGGTATGCAACACGCCGAAACCAGCAGAGAAGTCGGTGGGTATCAAGGTCAACTTGTGGCTTTGGCTTGGCGCCACTGTTGAACAAGAGCTGCTCTCTTGGCTCAGTCACACGCGTCTAGTATCGAAACTCCGCAATCTGAACGCAGGTAGAGCGGATGCCGAGGAAAACCCTTGTCAGTCAATCCAAAGACCGACAGTCGTCCTCTAAACGTTGACCGGGCGTGCTCGCCCCTACCAAACAGTGCGCCTCCGTTGCCCCATGCCGCGACAATGGTATGCGCGTGCCGCATGGCGAACTCGAGCCAAAGATCATTAAGTGGTCCGATCGGATCGGACGCTTTCTTCAGGCGCTCCGGCTTTGTCGATCGGAATGCAAACAGATTGACCATCCATAGGGATCCTGCGCCCCAATCTTCTGCAAAACGGACGCAGCGGCGAATCGTCGGGTCATCTGAGTTGGCATCCGCAGTCGAGGGATTCAATCCAACAAATGCAACGATCCGGTTGGATGTAGACAACTGACGGGACAAGAAGTACCTGTAAACACCGTCCTCAGAAACAATTGCAGCGGGGATCGGCTGCTCTAGGCTATTTGGTGGTGTTTGCATTTGCGCTTCCGGGAGCAGATGCGCCAGTTGGCGGATCGTTGCGCTCCGGCGCGGTGGTAGCTCTCTTCGGATCTGCGATTGCGCTAGATTCTGTTTGCTTCAGCCTAAGCTCGTAGCCGCCCTGCTGAACCAAACTGCCGAGCATGAGTCCGACGGTCGAAGGATGATAAGTAGCCCAGATTGCTGCCACTGCTAGCCCAAGGGTTGCGACAGCAGTTACAGCGTAGGTAACGGACCTAACGGTCGCCAATGCGCCGCTCACCGTACCCAGGCGCTCCTCAAGTTCCTTCATGCTTCGCTGAAGCATTAGCGGAGAGAACACTTGTAGCGCCATACCTTGCACCAGATCCAATTTCAGAGTCTTCTGGCCCTTCGACTTACCACTGTAAATCTTCTTTGAGTCCTGATCCAAGTCCGCAAAGACGATTAGAAACATCGGCTCGCCCCGTTCAACAATGATGGGGGCTGGTCCGGCGTTGTAGACACTGAATACAAGATGCCCGCTCCACCCAGGATCGACGTGGAATCCCGAAACATTTATCAGCCCGCGCAACTTGTAGCCCGCGCGCATTGAGATCAGCGCCATCGCATTCGACGGGACCGTCACATTCTCCTTTGTAAGCAAGAACGCAAACTGTCCAGGCAGTATCTTGAGGGTATGGTCAGGTGGATCTCGGAGAACGCCAATGACCGGTTCGGTTGGACGACCGGACAACAGATCTGCAGTCGCGAAGACTTGATCGCCAACGGCAAGTCGATAGGATGCGCAATCAATACAAGATTGATCGAATGGGAAGATCAGGTTCTTTGCCTGAATCTCCTGGCTGAGCCGCTCGCCACTCCAGAAGCTCATTTCAGTGCTTCTGGCGTACGCAAAAAGACACTGAAGCTGCGACCCTCTACCTCATGAAGGCGAGCACGCAAGTCGTGTTCAATATCGCCACCAACGCAGCCGAGCAGGGCAATAACCGCCCTTGTCAGCGCAACTAAGTGACGCTCCGCTTCCTCGCGCCAGTTCGGCCCGCGTTCCTGGTGGTCGAGCGACTCAACGGCTTTGGCCATCTTGCCGCCACTCGACAAGAAAGCGCTCAGAGCCTCGGCGGCGAGATCTTTCCCCGCCAGCCTTTTTCCCATTATCCGCGCGAGCGAGTCAAAAGTGCCGTCGTCAATACATTCGGGGATGTACTGTCCAAGGGACACTCCAAGTGCATTGGCCGAGGCCATGCAGATGATGAACGCGTCGATGAGAGTGGCGCGCAAGACCGCACGCGATCCGTCTAGACGCGCATCCTCAATTCGCCCCGCGTACTTGAAGAAGTGAAGCACCATGTGCTGCACTCGTTCCTTAAGGGGCAAGCCCAGAATGTCGGAGTGGGCGAGTTCATCGTGTCGATACTGCAGTCTCTGCAGCGGCAACAGGATGCCTTCAGCAATGGCCATGAGACCTCCAGCCAGCAGTGTTTGCCGACCACGCGAAATCACCGGGTACGTCGTATCCCAGCCGGTAGTCGCGCCCCGCCGATCCTACCGACTCGAGCCATAGAGTCCAGGCGCGGCTCGACATCGCCTCTGAAGCACTCATCCCTTCTCGCCCCGATCAAGGCCGAACCGGATGCCGCTCTCCCGGAGTTTCGTCTGGTTCTCCCACAACCACATCCGGATGATCGCGCACGCCACCTCTGATTTGTTCACGCCATGAATCCCGAGCGCGGCGATCTCGCCGACCAGGCGGTCTGAAGTTACGTCGATCGTCACCTGCAGTTTTGTCGTGTCTGCTACGTTGTTGCGCGCCATCAGTGAGGATCTAAATAGAGTCTATTTGGAGTTTATCAAGCGAACGAGTGATCGAGAAGGGGGCAGGCAACAGTGTCACCTGCCCAACTGGGGCGGCGAGCGGAGGAAAGATCAGTTCATTGCGTCGGCGCAGTAGGGAGGACCTAGTTGGGATGTGCTCAGCGCACTTGGCTCTGCACAACCCTCTGCGGGTCAGCCGACCGGCAGGTCATGGTGGTAGCCCGAATTGCCGGCCTGAACCGCGTCGAGCCTCGCCTTCGTAGGATCGGTCAATCGCGCCAGGTGCGCGGCCAGTCTGAGCCACTCTCGGCTCTGCTCGGACAGCGTCTCGCTGGCGCGGATCTGGCTCTGCAGGTGCTCGACGTAGGCTTTGACCTCGCAGTACCGGTGCCAGGCTGCCGCTTCCTTGTGAAGCTGCTCCGAGAAGTTGCGGAGGCGCCGCTGTCGCTCACGGGCGATCTCGGCTTCGCGCGCTGCCTCCGCCCAACGACGGCGCTGTTCCTCTCGCTCAGCCCTCAGCTGGGCGATCGCCTGAGCGCCGCTGGCCAGGCCGGCGACGATGCTTTCGACCTTCTCCTCCAGGCGCGAGCGCTTGCCGTCGGCCCACGACTTGCGGCCCGAGAAGTCACCCGTGATCGTCAGACGAAGCTCGCCGGTGAAGTGATAGGTGAAGGTCCGCGACTTCATCCACGAGTACTTCGGATCGACCTCCACCGTCTCGGTCCGCGTGTAGTTCTCGGCGAGGCTGATGCCCAGGCGCTCGCCGCCGACATCGACCTCGACGCGCTTTGCCTCCTGGTTGTGGGCAAGGCGCGCACCCGCAGCAGGCAGGGCCCGTTCGATCGCGTCCAGCACCCGGCAAGCTCGCTCCACCGTCGCACTGCTGAGCGAACAGGCCATCACGCGCGATGAGCCGCAGGTGACGAAGCCGTCCGCCGAAGGCTTCGCGTTGGTCAGCCGCTCGAAGGTCGCGGAAGCCACGCCCGCCAAGGCCTCGCCCTGCGCCGCCTGCGCGGCCTTGATGCTGGCTCGATCGATTTCGACCTTTGGCGTTTCCGCGATGCGATGCCGCGCCGCGTCCAGCTCGACCGTATCGATCTTGGACGTGGGCAGCGCTGGCTTGGGCAGTGCCTTACCAGCCGCCAGCTGGCCCAGTAGCCGCGCGGGGGCCGAGGGATGCTGTGTCGGCGGCAGGCCTTGGCGAGACCGACATCCGAGATGTCCAGCTCGCGGGCCAGCTTACTCGTGGGCGTGGACCACACCCGGTTGTAGAGGTCGCGGCGGGAAATCTGCATGCGTTTTCGGTACCCGCATCGATACCCGCTTTTCGACGGGCTGAAGCGGTCCGCCGTGAGACGTCAAGAGCCCCAATCGCCAGCACTGGCGCGGGTCTGCGGGCCGTGGTGGGATGCCGTGAGACCCACCTGAAGTTGGTCGATCATCAGCAGCATCAGAACCCCTCCTCCACCAGCTCCGCGGCGCGGATCAGGGCGCGGGCTTTCTGCTCGGTTTCCTTCCACTCCAGCTCGGGGACGGAATCGGCCACCACGCCGGCGGCGGCCTGCACGTACAAGGTGTTGTCCTTGACGATGCCGGTGCGGATGGCGATGGCCACGTCCATGTCGCCGGCAAAGCTGAGGTAGCCGCAGGCGCCGCCGTAGATGCCGCGCTTGACGGGTTCGACCTGGTCGATGATCTCCATCGCGCGGATCTTGGGCGCGCCGCTCAGCGTGCCAGCCGGGAAGGTGGCGCGAAAGACATCCAGGTTGGTGGTGCCGGGCTTGAGCAGGCCCTCGACGTTGCTGACGATGTGCATCACGTGGGAATAGCGCTCGATGGCGAAGGCCTCGGTCACACGCACGCTGCCCACCTGCGCGATGCGTCCGATGTCGTTGCGCGCCAGATCGATCAGCATCAGGTGCTCGGCCCGTTCCTTGGGGTCGGACTCCAGCTCTTCGGCCAGGGCGCGGTCCTGCTCGGGCGTGGCGCCGCGCGGGCGGGTGCCGGCCAGCGGCCGGATGGTGACCTTGGTGCCTTCGGGCGTGGCCTCCTGGCGCACCAGGATCTCCGGGCTGGCGCCCACGATCTGGAAGTCGCCCATGTCGTAGTAGTACATGTAGGGCGAGGGATTCAGCGAGCGCAGCGCGCGGTACAGCGACAGCGGGCTCTCGGTGTAGCGCTTGCGCAGGCGCTGGCCCATCACCACCTGCATGCAGTCGCCCGCGGCGATGTAGTCCTTGCACAGACGCACGGCGGCCTCGACATCGGCCTTGGCGAACTCGCGCTCCACCGGGTGCGAGGACCCGCGCTTGACCGGCGGTGCCGTGACGCTGTAGCGCAGCTTGTCGCCCAGTTCCGACAGGCGCCGCTTGGCGCTGAACCAGGCCTCGGGCTGTGCCGGGTCGGCGTAGACGATCAGGTAGAGGCGGCCCGAGAGGTTGTCGATGACCGCCAGTTCCTCGCACTGCAGCAGCTGGATGTCGGGCGTGTCGATGCCGCCGCTCTTCCAGGTCTTGGCCAGCCGCGGCTCGATGTAGCGCACGGCGTCATAGCCGAAGTAGCCGGCCAGCCCGCCGCAGAAGCGCGGCAGCCCGGGGCGCAGCGCCACCTTGAAGCGCTGCTGGTAGCGCTCGATGAAATCCAGCGGATTGCCTTCATCGGTCTCCACCACCTGGCCATCGCGCACGACCTCGGTGCGAAAGCCGCTGGCGCGCAGCAGGGTGCGCGCGGGCAGGCCGATGAAGGAGTAGCGGCCGAAGCGCTCGCCGCCGACCACGGATTCCAGCAGGAAGCTGTGGCGCGCGCCGCCAGCGAGCTTCAGGTACAGCGACAGGGGTGTTTCCAGATCCGCAAAGGCTTCGGCGATCAGCGGGATGCGGTTGTAGCCCTGCGCGGCAAGGCTCTTGAATTCGAGTTCGGTGATCACGGCACGATCCTGGGTCAGGGGCCGCGGCTGCGCTCAGGCGTTGGCGGCGACGATGAACGGGACGGGGCGGGCTGGGCGCTTCAACAGCGGCAAGGGCCGCCGCACCAAGGCCCGCACGGGGCTTTCAGCGGGCAGGCGAGCGACGCCAGGGCCAGGCTCCCTGGGCACGGCAGTGTCCCGAGATCGGCGCAGGTGAAAGACGGACCGGATGCATGCGAAAAGAGTGTAGCAGCGGGCTTGCCGGCGAGGCTATGCAACGGCGATCGGTGAGCAGGCTCCGGCACGGGGCTCGGACGTCCCTGGGCGCGCTCAGCCCGCTCAGAAGCTGCGCTGGCTGGGGTAGGCCAGATAGAACCATTCGTGGCCCGGCCGGGCGTTCGGATCCGGAAAGACGATGCGGCAGGCCTGCGGGGCCCGCACCTCGCTGCCGTCGGCGCGCCGCGCGATCAGCTCGCCCTCGGCCACGGCGTCGAAGCTGGTCCAGGGTTTGACAAACGCATCGGCCGCGTCGTCGCGATCGATCACCGTGCTGAGCTTGAGCGCCTCGAAAGGCCGGCGCGGCGGTTGCAGCGGCAGATCGGCCAGCTTCAGCAGGGCCAGGGTCTGGCGGATCGCATGCCAGGCCACATCGGGCGCGGCGGGATCCTCGTGCTGGCCACACTCCAGCGTCACCGCATAGCCGCCCTGGCTGCGCATGTATTCGGTGGTGCCGATGCCGTAGGAGGGGTCTTCAATGGCCGCGGCGGCCCGCGCGTCGCCCGCCGCCGCGCGGGCCTTGCGGCGCTCGATGCCGCCGGCGTAGGCAAACATCCAGCCTTCGACGATGCGGTCCACACCCACGTGCGCGGCCAGTGCCATCTCGGGCGCGGACTGCGCAAAGGGCTCCAGGCTGCCGGTGTTGTCTGCCGGCCCGCACAGCACGAAGGGCTTGCCCGGGCTGCGGAAGGAGTGCAGATCCAGCAGCACGTCGTGGCGGGCCAGCAGCGGGCACAGGACGTTGGCGATGTGATCTTCGTACTGCACGGGCTGCGCGCTGGGCTGCAGGCGGCGGTTGAGATTGCGATCGCCCATGCGCTGGCCCTTCTGGTAGGCCAGCGGGTTGCACACGGGCACGAAGCTCACCGTGCCGCGGGTGATCTCCAGCTCGCCGCGCGAGAGTTCGCCCACGATGCGCTCGATGCCGCGCGTGCCGCAGGTCTCGTTGCCGTGCACCGCGCCGGTGACGATGAGCCGCGGGCCGGGCAGGAGGCCGTGGTAGCTGTGGGTCTGCAGATGGTGCGTGGTCTGTGCAGCGTGCATGGTCTGTCAGCGGTATTCCGGGCAGCTCGCGCCGCAGGCGCGCGGGCCCTTCAACCCGGCTCCAGCGCGTGCCGCATGATCGCATCGACCGCCAGCCCCAGGCCGGACAGCCGCGGCGTGACGTCGAACTCCGCGTCCGGCGGGCCGTAGCGGCTGCCCAGGTTGCTGAGCAGCGCAACGATGTAGTGGCGCTGACCGGGCGGTCGGGCACGCACGATGCCGGCATCCGAGCCGTAGTTCTCGGTCGTGCCGGTCTTGTGGAAGAAGTGCACACCGCTGCCCACCTCGTCGCGAAACAGGATGCGGTTGGGGCTGTGCTCGCCCATCCAGCGCAGGATGTGATCGCGGCTGTTGCTTGACATCAGCGGCGCGGCACCGGGCCAGGGCGCCGCTGGCGCCTGGGGATCCAGCAGCCACAGCAGGCGCAGCGTATCCCAGGCCGTCATCTGGATGTGGCCGACACCGGAGCCGGCCGCGTTGCCCCAGCCACCTTGCGGCGTGGTGCGCGCCAGGCGCAGCGTGTGCAGGCCGCGCGATTCGAACAAGGCGTGCAGCGCGTTGTGCGTCTCCACGCCTTCGGCGCTGCGCACGATCAGGCCCCACTCGTGCAGGCGCTTGACGAGCTGGCTCGTCGTGTCGTTGTCGCTCTCCACGATCATCGCCCGCGCGGCGGCTTCGATGTCTTCCACGCGGCACAGGCCCGCATCCATCGCCAGGCCCACGCCGACGGCCACCATCACCTTCAGCAGCGAAGCCGGGTACGGCGCCACGAAGCGCGGCGCCGCGTCGTCTCCGGCCAGCCGGGGGAAGCTCAGGCGCGACCAGTCCGCGCGCGGCTGCCAGGCCACGGAGACGGTCTGCGCATCGGTGATGTCGGCCACGTAGCGCAGGTTGCCCGGACGCTCGCCGCGCAGGCCGGGCTGGGCCACGAAACCCTGCGGATGCTCGCGCGAGAACAGCACATTGGCCCACAGCGGCGTGCGCCCGGGCACGAAGCCGACGACGGCCAGATCCAGGCTGGGAAACTCGCCGATGGGCGCGCCACCCAGCCGGCGATCGGGCGTGCTGCCCAGCTGCTGGGCCCGCACGGCGGCAAGCAGCTGCTGGGCCAGATCGTCAGGGCTCATGACTTCTCCGGTTAGGTCCTGGGCGCCCCGATGGCAGGCCTGAAGCCTCCGCGGCAGGGTGCCCAGGCGACAAAGGCCCCGGGTGGGGCCTTTGTTCCAGGGGGCCAATGCGGCCCGGGATGCGGATCAGAAGAACTTGTACTCGGCCCGCAGCGTGAAGGCACGGCCACGCGGATCGGCCACGCGGGGCTCCCAGGAGCTGCCGGCGCCGGTGTTGGTGTCGTACACGGCGCTGAAGGGCGGCTCCTCGTTGAAGAGGTTCTTGATGCCGGCGGTCAGCGTGAGGTTCTTGATGCCCGAGTAGGCCACGCTGGCGTCGAAGGTCATGTAGGGCTCGACCTTGGGTTGCCAGTTGGCCGGCCGAACCGTGCCGTTGGCCACACCCGGCAGCACGGCGTCGTAGTAGCCCGCGCGGTAAGTCTGCGAGACCGTCGTCGTCCAGGGTCCCGTGGCGTAGCCGACGCTCGCGGTGTGCTTCCAGCGCACGCCCAGGTCACCGGAGCGCGTGAAGACGCCGACCTCGCTGTTGCCGAACGGTGCGCTCGCCAGCAGGCGGCTGCGCTTCTTCAGCAGGTAGGACACATCGAAGGCACCCGTCACGCGGCCTGCCGGCACGGCCCAGCCGCCGCGCACGCCGAATTCCAGGCCTTCGGTTTCCGTGGCGCCGGCGTTGGACCAGCGCGTATCCACGGCCAGCAGGTTGCCTGCAGCATCGCGGATGAAGCGGTCCTGGAACAGGTTGTAGTTGCGCGCCATGGTCGTCAGGCCGACGCTCTGGATGGTGCCGATGCGCTCGATCGACCACCAGTCCAGGTTCGCGCTGATCTGATTGCTGACCTGCCAGACGATGCCCAGGCTCTTCATCTTGGCCTCTTCGGGCTGCAGGTCTGCCTTGCCGCCGAAGATGGTGTTGAAGGAGTTGGCCGGCAGGGCCGCGCAGCCCGGCACCGTGTTGGACACCACGCCCGTCGGGCAGGTGCGCGGATCGGCAAAGTCATTGCCGGCATAGGTGGCCGTGGTGAACGGATCGAACTGCTGCTTGAAGGTCGGCACGCGGAAGCCGGTGCTGTAGGCGCCGCGCACCAGCACGTTGTCCATCGGCGTGTAGCGCAGCGAGACCTTCGGGTTGGTCGACTTGCCGAAGCCGGTGTAGCTGTCGCTGCGGATCGCCGCGTTCAGCTCCAGATCCTTCATCACCGGCAGCAGCAGCTCGGCGTAGACGGCGCGCACGTCGCGCTTGAGCGTACCCGCCGTGGCCAGGGCGTTGTCGAAGGGCACGTTGAAGATCAGCGCATCGACCGTATTGGCATTGGAGCGCTGGTCGCCGTCGAACTTGTATTTCTCGGTGCGCACATCCACGCCGACAGCGGCCATGACCGTGCCCGCAGGCAGGTTGAAGAGCGGGCCGGACATCGAAGCATCGGTCTGCTGCATCGTGAACTTGCCGCCGTAGAGCTTGACGCCGCGCGCGGCAATGGCATCCAGGGCTGCTATGGCGGCGGGCGTCTGTGTCAGCGAGAACGGATTGAGCACGCCGGTGTTGATGAGGTTGGCAAACGGCTGCCAGTAGTGGTAGCCGCTGCCCACTTCAGAGCTGCTCTCGCTGGTGGCCTGGCTCACGCCGGCCTTGTAGTCCCAGCCCTTGAGGAAAGGCACGGGGCCGTCGGCGCCGAAGAGGAAGCGCGCGGTGTCGGTTTCGGTGGTGATCTCGCGCGGGCCGCAGACCATGCAGCGCCAGCGGAAGGCGATGGGCAAGCCGCGGTTGGGTGCCAGCGCCGGGAAGGCCCCCACCAGCGCATTGAACACCTCGTTGTACGCGGCGCCCGTGCTCGGGTAGCGCAGATTGCGGAAGGGGCTGGGCACGACCGTGCCGTTGGGCAGCGTCGTGTTGGCCACGCCGGAACCCGACGAGATCTGGTTGTTGGAGAACTGCTTGGCCGATTCGGACTTGCCGAGCACTGCTTCGCCGAAGAGCTGGTGCTCGCCGAGCTTGAAGGTCAGGCGCGAGACGAAGTTGGTGTTGGTCACCGGCTGCTGCAGCACCGCAGCACGGCCGGTATCCCAGGCGCAGCCGTACTTGGCGCCGGGCGAGGCCCACAGCACCTCGTCGTAGGGGCTCATGCCGTCGACCGAAGAGCAGCCCGCGCCGCCCGGCAGATCGAGGATGTTGATGCCGTTGACGCGCAGCGCCGGGTTGGCGAAGTCGAACGGGCCCGCCGTGTTGCTGCCCGCAGAGGTCAGCACGTTGCCCAGCGCCGCGCCGGTGGGCGTGGTGCCGGCCACCGCAAACACCGTGGCGATCGGTGCGCCGCGCGTATCGGGCGTGACGCCGCGACTGGGCTGATAGGTATTGACGAAATCACGCTGATCGCCGCGCAGGATCTTGTTGTCCTGAACCGACAGCGAGGCCATCAGGTTGAAGCCCTGGCGATCCAGGTCGCCCAGGCCGAAGACCACCGAGCCGCGGTAGATCTCGCCGCCCTTCTGCTGCGGCACGTCCATCATCGCGCTGGCCGTCAGGCCATTGAAGTTGGTGCGCAGGATGAAGTTGATGACGCCGCCGATCGCATCGGTGCCGTAGATGGCGCTGGCGCCGTCCTTCAGCACCTCGATGCGCTCGATCGCGGCAAAGGGGATCTGGTTCAGATCGACCGTGCCGCCGTTCAGGCCGTGCGCGGCCACACGCCGCCCGTTCAACAGGATCAGCGTCGCGTTGCTGCCCTGGCCGCGCAGGTTGGCGCTGGTGGCGCCGTTGTTGCCGCGTGCCGCGCCATCGGTCACATCGGCATTCGAGGCCAGGTTGTCCAGGCCGTTGCCGTTGATGTTCAGCTGCATGATCAGCTGCTCGGTGCTGGCGATGCCCTGGCGCTCCAGCTCGGTGCGCGAAATGATCTGCACCGGCAGCGAGCCTTCGGTGGCGATGCGCTTGATGCTGGATCCCGTGATCTCGATGCGCTGCGGCGCGGGCGTGGTGGTCTGGGCGATCGCCGGCAGGGCGATCATCAGCAAGGCGGCGGCCTGCGCAATCGGGTGCAATTTCATCGGGAAACCCCTCCAAATGGATGCGACGGCACGGCAAGAACCCGGCCGTCGGTAGAAACACGGACAAGGCAGTGTTGGTGTTTGGCCTGACAACTGCCAATCCGTCATTACCCCATTGACCCCCGAATGGCGTATGGCGGGCCGCGCGCAGCACGTGCAAGCTGGTGCAGCAGCGCTGAAGTTGACCGGACAACTCTGCCTTGGCCCTGAGAGGGTGTCGGGTGGCCGCAACAGCCGATGTCGCGCCGGGCCCGGGCGCCGCATCCCAGACCGACGCCGGCCATGTCATCAGCGGCGTATACAGTTCCGTTGTAGGGGCTTCGTTGCTCTTTTGCCTCGACCCGTTCCATGCCCTTGTTCCGATTCGGCCTTCTGGCCCTGCTTTTCTGGCTGCTTGCAGCGAGTTCGTCCTTTGCCCAGCCCGCCGGCCGTGCCGAGATCCCCGTGGGCACGGTCAAGCGCCTGAGCGGCACCGCGCTGGTGGAACGCCAGGGCGCGCGCCTGCCTGCTGCGGTCGGCATGGTGCTGCTGCGCGAAGACCGCATCGTCACGGGACAGCCGGGCGCCGTGGGCATCACGCTGGTCGACGACACGCTGCTCTCGATCGGCTCCGGCACGCAGCTGGAGCTCAGCGACGTGCAGTTCGACACCACCACCCACGGCGGCCGCGTGTGGCTGCGGCTGATCAAGGGCGCCATGCACATGATCACGGGCCTGGTGGCGCGCGAGGCGCCGCAGAACGTGCGCATCGAAACGCCCACGGCCGTGATGGGCGTGCGTGGCACCGAGTTTCTGATCGACACGCGCGATGAGTAGACGGGTGGGTGCGCGGGCAGACGGCTGCGGCCCGGGCAGTTGCCTTCTGCCTGCTGCGGCGCTGGCGCTGCTGCTGTCCGCCTGTGCCGGCACGCCGACCGACGTGGTGACGCTGCTGCCCGGCAGCGAAGGCCGGCCGACGGGCGGCGTGGTGATCCGCACCGAGCGGGCTGAGGCGGTGATCCGCGAGCCCGGCGGGCAGGCACGGGTCCGGCGCGACGGGCGCATCGAGGTCCAGCAGGCCGACCTGGCCCAGGTGCGTGAGCAATACCGCGAGCTGCTGAGCCACATGCCGCCCCGGCCCCGGACCTGGGCGGTGTACTTCGAGTCGGGCTCGGATCAGCTGCAGCCGCAGACGCTGGCGGTGCTGCAGGAGGTGCGCGCCGCGTTGTCGGACAGTCCGGCGGCCGAACTTGTCTTGACCGGCCATACCGATCGCGTGGGCTCGATGGAAGACAACGATCGCCTCTCGCTGCAGCGCGCACGGGTCCTGGGCGAGCGTCTGGTGAGCCTGGGATTTGCTGCGGCGCGCATCCAGGTTGCAGGGCGCGGAGAGCGCGAACCGCTGGTGCCCACGGCCGACGAGGTGGCGGAGCCGCGCAACCGCCGTGTCGACATCAAGCTTCGCTGACGGCTGGCTGGGGCGGCTGGCCCGGCGCCTGGCGCCGACGCGGGAAGGACTGGCGCGTTCCGCGCGCTGGCGCCTTGTTCCGCCCTGGCTTTCGGCGGCGCTGCTGGCCGGCACCCTGGGCTTGCACGCGGCCGGCACCCTCACGCTGCAGCCGGTGCGCGAACTGGATGCGCTGTGGCACGACCTTCGGCTGAAGGCCTTCGCCGAAACGACCGCGGGCAGCCGGGTGGTGATCATCGACATCGATGAAGCTTCGCTCGCCGCGGTGGGCCGCTGGCCCTGGGGCCGCGATCGTCTGGCTGAACTCGTGAGCCGCCTGTTCGAGCAGCAGCAGGTGAACCTGGTGGGCCTGGATCTGATCCTGTCGGAGCCGGACCGCGGCGCCGGTCTGGACACGCTGCAGGCCCTGGCCGAAGGGCCCTTGCGCGACAACCCGGGCTTTCAGCGCGAATGGATGGCAAGACGCGACGCGCTGGATCACGACGGTCGCCTGGCCGCCGTGATGCAGCGCCATCCGGTGGTGCTGGGATTCCAGGCCATCGGCGGTGCGGAAGCCTCAGGTCGAGGCCAGCTGCCGCCACCGGCGCTGCCGCAACCCGGGGAGGCCGCCGCTTCGCTGGCTGAGTTCAATGCTTATGGCGCCAGCCTGCCGCGCCTGGCTGCGGCAGCACGCGGCGGCGGGTTCCTCAACAGCTGGGTCGATCACGACGGTGTTCGGCGCCGCGCACCGCTGCTGGCGCGCGTGGATGGCCAGGTGCAGGCGTCGCTGGCCCTGGCGATGCTGCTTGCGCAGCAGCCCGCTGGCGGGCAGCGCTCGCTGACTTCGCGGCCGGATGGCTCCATGCGGCTGCAGTTTTCAAGTCTGCACGGACCGCGGCAGCTGATGGCCGACGAACAAGGTTCGATCCTGCTGCCCTACGCCAGCCCATCCGGGCTGGTGCGCCAGGTGTCGGCCTTCGAGGTGCTGAGCGGTGTGCTCCCGCCGGGCAGTCTGCGCGGCCAGCTTGCCTTGATCGGCACCACCGTGGCGGGCCTGGGAGACCGGCATCCGACGCCGGTGAGCGCGCATCTGCCCGGCGTTCAGGCCCACGCGACGCTGCTGCACGCGCTGATGCACGGCCAGCCGCAATACCAGCCGGCCTGGGCCCGGCCAGCGCAGCTGGGCCTGCTGATGCTGCTGGCGGTCAGCCTGCCCTTCATGCTGTGGCGCTGCAGCCTGGCCGCGGCTGCCGCGGTCTGCCTGGGCCTGCTGCTGCTGCTGTCCACCGCCAACGCCTGGGCCTGGGTCGCGCAGTCCTGGGCACTGCCCTGGGCGGTGCCCACGCTCTGGGTGCTGGGCATGCTGGTCTGGCGCCTCGTGCACGGCCACGCCCGAGAACGGCGCGAACGCCGTCGGCTCGAGGGTCTGTTCGGACAGTATGTGCCGCCAGAGCTGGTGGCGCGCATGAGCCGACACCCCGGTCAGCACGACATGCAGGGGCGCAGCGCCGAGCTGACCGTGCTGTTTGCCGATCTGCATGGCTTCACGCGGCTGTCGGAGACGCTGCCACCCCCGGAGCTCGTGCGGCTGGTCAACGAGTTCTTCTCGGAGATGACCGACATCGTGCGCGAGCACGGCGGCACGCTGGACAAGTACATCGGCGACTCCGTCATGGCGTTCTGGGGCGCGCCCCTGGACGACCCGGACCACGCGCAGCACGCCCTGCACGCGGCCGAAGCCATGCAGGGGCGCCTGCCGGCGATGAACGCACGCTTCGCGGCCCGCGGCTGGCCGGCGCTGTCTCTGGGCATCGGCATCAACTCGGGCACCGTGATCGTGGGTGACCTGGGCTCGCGTCACCGTCGCGCCTATACGGTGCTGGGTGATGCGGTCAACGTGGCGGCTCGCCTGCAAGGGCTGACCCGACGCCTGGGGACTGCCATCCTGATCGGCGAAGGCAGCCAGCGCCTGCTGCCCGAGGGCCGCTGCCGTTGGATGAGCACGCAGCGCCTGCGTGGCCGCACGGGCCTGGTGAAGGTGTATGCCCCGGCAAGACCCTGAAGCCCGCGCTGAAATGCCGCAGGGTTGAGCACTTCGACCGCTTGGAAACATGGGTTAACCCGAGCGCACTTGCAGGGATCCAGGAACGGGCGCACACTGACTTCGCCCTGTCACACACGGGGCCCCAGCTGGCGACTTGTGCAGAAAGGAACCCTCGGATGAATCTCACGATCAGCGGACATCACCTTGAAGTGACTCCTGCCCTGAGAGAGTATGTACTGACTAAACTGGATCGGGTCACGCGTCATTTCGACCAGGTCGTGGATGTCAATGTGCTGCTGACGGTTGAACGAAAGAAGGAGAAGGAGCGAAGGCAGAAAGCCGAGGTGACCCTGCACGTGAAGGGTCGCGACATCTTCTGCGAACAGAGCCATGAGGACCTGTACGCCGCGATCGATCAGCTGATGGACAAGCTGGATCGTCAGGTCGTGCGCCACAAGGATCGCCTCCAGGATCACCACCATGTGGCCGCCAAGCGGCTGGATGCCGGGGCGCACTGATCCTGTCTGGCTGCGTCTCCAAAACAACGGCCCCCCGCGGGGCCGTTTTGTTTGGCTTGACGTCCAGGGATGTTGCGGCGCAGCATTGATGCTCGCTTCAAGCCCCCCGCAAAGCCGCGGGAGCTTCACGGGAACCCGATTCCTATAATTTCTGTCCACCCAACAGTGCCCGCCAGCGTTGCATGTGATCCCGCTCACGGGATTGCCACCTGAAGCTGCAGGCCCGCCACCCATGAATCGTCTTGCCGCCATCCTGCCCGCCAGCAATGTGCTGGTGAATGTGGACGCCTCCAGCAAGAAGCGGGCTTTCGAACAGGCTGGCCTGCTGTTCGAAAACCAGCATGCCATCGCCCGCAGCACGGTGACCGACAACCTCTTTGCGCGCGAGCGGCTGGGCTCCACCGGCCTCGGGCACGGCGTGGCCATCCCGCACGGGCGCATCAAGGGCCTGAAGAACCCGCTGGCCGCCGTGCTGCGCGTGCAGCAGCCCATCGCCTTCGACGCCCCGGATGACGAGCCGGTGTCGCTGCTGATCTTCCTGCTGGTGCCGGAGGCCGCGACGCAGCGTCACCTGGAGATCCTCTCCGAGATCGCCGAGATGCTGTCGGATCGCGAACTGCGGGACAAGCTGAAAGCCGAATCCGAGGCCTCGGCCGTGCATGCACTGATCACGGGCTGGCAGCCCCTGAAGACGGTGGCATGAAGCCCACCTCGATCAGCGCCGAGGCGCTGTTCGAAGCCCACCGCCAGGCCATGCGGTGGGAATGGGTTGCGGGGCACGCCCACCCGGAGCGTCACTTCGATGAAGCCGCGGTGCTGGAAGCCCGCTCCGCGGCCGATCTGGTGGGTTATCTGAACTACATCCACCCCTACCGGGTGCAGATCGTCGGCCGACGCGAGATCGCCTACCTGCTTCACGCGACGGAGGACGACCAGGAGCGCCGCATCTCGCGCATCGTGACGCTGGAGCCGCCGGTGATCATCGTGGCCGACGGCGAACATCCGCCCGAGCGCCTGGTGGCCATGTGCGACCGCGCCGACATTCCGCTGTTCGTCACGCGAGAGTCCGCCGGCCACGTGATCGACGTCGTGCGCGCCTCGATCAGCGAGCGCTTTGCCGATCGCACCACGCTGCACGGCGTGTTCATGGACATCCTCGGCCTGGGCGTGCTGCTCACCGGCGAATCGGGCCTGGGCAAGAGCGAGCTGGGACTGGAACTGGTGTCACGTGGCCACGGCCTGGTGGCGGATGACGCAGTCGATCTCTACCGCATCTCGCAGACCGCGCTGGAGGGCCGCTGCCCGCCGCTGCTGATCAACCTGCTGGAAGTGCGCGGTATCGGCCTGCTGGACATCAAGGCCATCTTCGGCGAGACGGCCGTGCGCCGCAAGATGCGCCTGAAGCTGATCGTGCACCTGGTGCGGCGCGAAACCATGGAGCGTGATTTCGAACGTCTGCCGCACGAACCGCTTTATCAGGAGGTGCTGGGCATCCCGGTGCGCAAGGTGGTCATCCAGGTGGATGCGGGGCGCAACCTGGCGGTGCTGGTGGAGGCTGCGGTGCGCAACACGGTGCTGCAGCTGCGCGGCATCGATACCTATCAGGAATTCGTGCGGCGCCACCAGCAGGCGCTGGAAAACGGCAGCGACGGCACCTGAACGCACGCACGAAGCCGGCCCGCGACCCCGCGCGGCGCTTCGGCCCTCAGCCGATCCCGCCGCGGCGGCGGTGCTCGCAATCCGGCTTGATGCAGTGTGCATACAGCGCCAGCGCGTGCTCCTGGATGGCAAAGCCCCGCTCCTGGGCGACCACACGCTGGCGCGCCTCGATCTCGGCATCGAAGAACTCCTCGACGCGGCCGCAGCCCAGGCACACCAGATGGTCATGGTGCTGGCCCAGGTTAAGCTCGTAGACCGACTTGCCGGATTCGAAGTTGCTGCGCAGCAGCAGGCCAGCCTGCTCGAACTGCAGCAGCACGCGGTAGACCGTGGCCAGACCGATGTCGGCATCGCCGGCCAGCAGGGCCTTGTAGACATCTTCGGCGGTCATGTGGCGCTGGCCGCCGGCTTCGAAGATCTCCAGGATCTTCAGCCTCGGCAGCGTGGCCTTCAGTCCGCTGTGCTTGAGCTCTTCAACGCGGTTCATCGCGGGTTGCCGCCCGGCGTGGCGCCCGCCGCGAGAATGCAGACGGGAAACACCCCACCATTAGAATCTCACGATGATATCGAGCCGCAACCCAACCCTTCTGACGCGCGGGACGCTCGTGCTCTGCGCGAGCTTGGCCGCGACGCTGCTGGGCGGCTGCGGCACGCGCACGCAGGGAGCCGACAGCTTTCTGGGCTTCATCACGCCTTACCGCATCGACATCGTGCAGGGCAATGCCGTCACGAAGGAGCAGGTCGCGCGCGTGCGCCCGGGCATGTCGCGCGACCAGGTGCAGGCGCTGCTCGGCACGCCGATGCTCGCCTCGCCGTTCCATGCCGATCGCTGGGACTATTTCTTCTCCTTGCGCAGGCCCGGCACGGCGCTGCAGCAGCGGGTGGTGGTGGCGCATTTCAAGGGGGATGTGCTGGACCGGCTCGTCGCGCCGAACGACCTGCCGTCAGAAGCCGAGTTCGTGGCCTCGGTCGTCCCGGTGCGCAAGGTGACACCCCCGGCGCTGGAACTGAGCGAAGCGCAGCGCAAGGCCCTGCCGCCGCCGGCCGCCCGCAAGGATGACGCGGCCAGCCAGGCTCCGGTGGGCGCCGTTCGCAGCTATCCGCCCCTGGAACCCCGTTGAGCGGAGACACCGGCGTGCTGCGCGTGGCCATCGCAGGCGCATCGGGCCGCATGGGCCAGATGCTGATCCAGGCTGTGCTCGATGCGCCCGATCTGCAGTTGCACGCGGCGCTGGACGCCGCAGGAACACCCGCCATCGGACAGGATGCCGGCGCTGCGATGGGACGCATCACCGGCATCACCGTCAGCGCCGATCCGGCCTCGGCGCTCTCCGGCGCCCAGGTGCTGATCGACTTCACGCGCCCGCAAGCGACCCTCGCCCACCTCGCTGCATGCCGGGCGCATGGCGTGCGCCTGGTCATCGGGACCACAGGGTTCAGCGAGGCGCAGAAGGCCGAGATCGTGCAGCATGCCCAGGCCTGCGCCGTGGTGATGGCGCCCAACATGAGCGTGGGCGTGAACGTGGTGCTCAAGCTGCTCGATGTGGCAGCCCGCGCCTTTCATGAGGGCTACGACATCGAGATCATCGAGGCGCACCACCGCCACAAGGTGGACGCCCCCAGCGGCACGGCGCTGAAGATGGGCGAAGTGGTCGCCCACGCACTCGGCCGAGAGCTGAAGGACTGCGCCGTCTATGCCCGTGAAGGCGTCACGGGCGAGCGCGATCCGTCCTCCATCGGATTTGCCACCATCCGCGGCGGCGACATCGTCGGTGACCATACCGTGCTGTTTGCCGGCACCGGCGAACGCATCGAGATCTCGCACCGCAGCAGCAGCCGGGCCGGTTATGCGCAAGGCAGCCTGCGCGCCGCGCGCTTCCTGGCGGACAAGGCCCAGGGGCTCTACGGCATGGATGCCGTGCTCGGCCTGTGAGCGGATGATGCAGCGGCGCGCGGGCCTGTCTGCCTGAGGCTCCTGCCGCGATGGACAGCCTGCGCCTGTTTCTGGCCCACACCGATGCCGTGGGCATCGCGGTGGCGGCCCTGCTGCTGACCCTGTCCGTGGCCGCCTGGGTTGTGATCATCTGGAAGCTGCGCGTGCTGCGGCGCGCCACGGCCGACATCCCGCGTGCCGTGGCCGCCTTCTGGGATGCGCCCAGCGTCGCTGAAGGTCGCACCCGGCTGGTGGCGATGGATCGCGAGCAGCTGCTGCTGTCGCTGCTGGACGCCGCCACCGAGGGCGCGGCCGGGGGCACGCTGCAGGCGCAGGCGCAGCTGGCCTCCCAGCTCACGCGGCGCCTGCGGGATGCGCTGCACCGCGGCCTGGCCCACCTGCAGATGGGTCAGGTTCTGCTGGCTTCGGTGGGCAGCACGGCCCCGTTCATCGGCCTGTTCGGCACGGTCTGGGGCATCTACCACGCGCTGCTGGCCATCGGCGAAGGCGGCAGCTTCACGATCGACAAGGTGGCCGCGCCGGTTGGCGAAGCGCTGATCATGACCGCCGCCGGCCTGGCCGTCGCGATCCCGGCCGTCCTGGCCTACAACCTGTTCGGCAAGTGGGTGGCCGGCGCAGAAGCCGATCTCGAAGGCTTTGCGCACGACCTGCGCGAGATGGTGCTGGACGCCACGCCCGGCGCCCGCCGCGCGGACCCTGCCGACAGCTGATAGCCGGAGCGCTTCGCCATGGCCTTCGGACGCCTGGAACGCCGCAGCGGCCCCGCGCCGATGAGCGACATCAACATGACGCCGCTGATCGACGTGATGCTGGTGCTGCTGGTGATCTTCATCATCGCCGCGCCGCTGATGGCCACGAGCCTGAAGCTGGATCTGCCGCGCACCGCCGCCGGCAGCCCCAGCGAGGCGCGCGAGGTGCTGCAGGTGGCGCTGGACGCCGAAGGCCAGCTGCACCTGGGCGATGAGAAGACAAGCCCGCAGGCGCTGGGCGAGCGGGCGCGCGCCGCCGCGCGCCGTGACCGGCAGACCGAAGTGCATCTGCGCGCCGATGCGCGCGTGCCCTACGGCCGCGTGGCTGAGCTGATCGGCCTGCTGCAGGAAGCCGGGCTCACGCGCATCGGCTTCGTCACCGCGCCGGCCGAGCCGGCGGGCCAACCGCCCGCGCTGAAGAGATAGCGCTCCCTACAATCGGCGGATGAACGAAAAATACATCCCTGCCGACGTCGAAGCCGCCGCGCAGGCGGACTGGAAGGCCCGCGATGTCTACCGCGTGACCGAGGACGCCTCGCGCCCGAAGTTCTACGCCTGCTCGATGCTGCCCTACCCCAGCGGCAAGCTGCACATGGGGCATGTGCGCAACTACACCATCAACGACATGCTCACGCGCCAGCTGCGCATGAAGGGCATGAACGTGCTGATGCCGATGGGCTGGGATGCCTTCGGCCTGCCCGCGGAGAACGCGGCGATGAAGAACAAGGTCCCGCCCGCGCAGTGGACCTACTCGAACATCGCGCACATGAAGGGGCAGATGCAGGCCATGGGCCTGGCCATCGACTGGAGCCGCGAGGTCGCCACCTGCTCGCCGGACTACTACCGCTGGAACCAGTGGCTGTTCCTGAAGATGCTGGAAGCCGGCATCGCCGAGCGTCGCACTCAGGTGGTCAACTGGGATCCGGTGGATCAGACCGTGCTTGCCAACGAGCAGGTGATCGACGGCCGGGGCTGGCGATCGGGCGCCTTGATCGAGAAGCGCGAGATCCCGGGCTACTACCTGAAGATCACGTCCTACGCCGAGGAACTGCTGGATCAGGTGCAGCATCATCTGGGCGGTTGGCCGGAGCGCGTGCGCCTGATGCAGGAAAACTGGATCGGCCGCAGCGCGGGCGTGCGCTTCGCCTTCACGCACGACATCCGCGGCGCCGACGGTCGGCCGCTGATGGATGGCCGGCTGTACGTCTTCACCACGCGCGCCGACACCATCATGGGTGTCACCTTCTGCGCCGTCGCGCCTGAGCACCCGCTGGCGCTGCATGCGGCGCAGAGCGACCCGGCCGTGGCCAGCTTCATTGCCGAATGCCAGAGCGGCGGCACGACCGAGGCCGAACTCGCCACGCAGGAGAAGAAGGGCGTGAAGACGTCCCTGCGCGTGACGCATCCGCTGAGCGGGCAGCCGGTGGACGTGTGGATCGGCAACTATGTGCTGATGAGCTATGGCGACGGCGCCGTGATGGGCGTACCCGGCCATGACGAGCGCGACTTCGCGTTCGCGCTGAGATACGGCATCCCCATCGTCCAGGTCATCCATGTGGACGGCGAGCCGCACTACGACTATCAGCGCTGGCACGAGTGGTACGCCGACAAGGCGCGCGGCGTGGTCATCAACTCCGACTACTACAGCGGTCTGCGCCACGAAGAAGCCGTCGACGCCATCGCGCGCGACCTGGCGGCCAAGGGCCTGGGCGAGAAGAAGGTCACCTGGCGCCTGCGCGATTGGGGTGTCAGCCGACAGCGCTACTGGGGCACGCCGATCCCCATCATCCACTGCGAAGAACACGGCGCGGTGCCGGTTCCCTACGAGCAGCTGCCGGTGGTGCTGCCCGAAGACTGCATCCCGGACGGCAGCGGCAACCCCTTGAACCGGCACGAGGCCTTTCACGCCGGTGTCACCTGCCCCGTCTGCGGGCGGCCCGCGCGGCGCGAGACCGATACGCTGGACACCTTCGTGGACAGCTCCTGGTACTTCATGCGCTACTGCGATGCCACGTTGGACACGGCGATGGTGGGCCCCGGCACGCAGTACTGGATGCCGATGGACCAGTACATCGGCGGCATCGAACACGCGATCCTGCACCTGCTGTACGCACGCTTCTGGACCAAGGTCATGCGCGACCTGAAGCTCGTCTCGGTGGACGAGCCCTTCACGCGCCTGCTCACGCAGGGCATGGTGCTGAACGAGGCCTTCCAGCGCACCAGCGAGGCGGCCGGCCGCGAGTACTTCTGGGCCCACGATCTGGACATCGTGCGCGACGAATTCCAGAAGGTCGTCTCCGCGACGGCGCGGCACGACGGGCAGCCCGTGCAGTACGAGGGCTGGACGACGATGTCCAAGTCCAAGAACAACGGCGTCGATCCGCAGGACGTGATCGAGCGCTACGGCGCCGATACCGCGCGCCTGTTCGTGATGTTCGCGTCGCCGCCGGAGCAGACCATGGAGTGGAACGACGCCGGCGTCGAAGGCGCGCACCGCTTCCTCAAGCGCGTGTGGGGCTTTGCCGCGCGCCACCGCGACGCCTTGCGCGGCGAAGGCCCGCTGGACGGCGCGGCCGATCTGCGCTTCGAGCTGCACACGGTGCTGCGCCAGGTGAGCTACGACTACGAGCGCATGCAGTACAACACCGTCGCCTCCGGCGCGATGAAGATGCTCAATGCGCTGGAAGGCTTCAAGGGCCAGGCGCCGGGCGCGCTGCGCGAAGGCTTCGGTCTGCTGCTGCGGGTGCTCTACCCGGCCTGCCCGCACATCAGCTTCGTGCTCTGGCGCGAACTGGGCTATGCCGCCACCTTCGGAGAGCTGCTGGATGCGCCCTGGCCTGCCGTCGACGAAGCGGCGCTGCAGCAGGCAGAGATCGATCTGGTGCTGCAGGTCAACGGCAAGCTGCGCGGCTCGATCCGCGTACCGGCCGATGCCAGCAAGGCCGCCATCGAAGGGCTGGCGGCGGCCAGCGAGGAAGTGGCCCGCTTCAGCGAAGGCCGCCTGATCAAGAAGGTGATCGTGGTGCCCGGGCGGCTCGTGAACGTGGTGGTTTGATGTCACCGGCTCGCCGAGTCTGGCTGGCCGGCCTGGCCGCGGGGAGCTTGCCGCTGCTGTTGGGCGCCTGCGGCTTCCAGCTGCGCCGCAGCCCGCCGATGCCGTTTGCGCGCGTGGCGTTGACCGGTTTTGCGCCGCGTTCGCCGCTGGAACGCGAGCTGCGCCAGGCGCTGGCTGAACAGGTGCAGGTCATCGGCACCGCGGCGCAGGCCGATGTGGTGCTGCGCGCGCTGGCCGACACCGTGCAGAAGACGGTGGTGGCCAGCACCACGGCCTCCCAGGTGCGCGAAGTCCAGCTGCGCGTGCGCCTGCAGTTCCGCATCCAGACCGGCGGCGGGCGCGAACTGGCGCCGGACGCCGAGCTGCTGCTGGTGCGCGACCTCAGCTACAACGAGACGCAGGCCCTGGCCAAGGAACAGGAAGAGGCCCAGATCGTGCGCGACATGCGCAGCGACATCGTGGCCCAGGTGCTGCGGCGCCTGTCAGCCGTGACGCTCTGAGCCGGCATGCAGTTGCGCCCGGAGCAGCTGTCCACGCACCTGGCCAAGGGCGTCCGGCCCTTGTACGTGCTGCACGGCGATGAGCCGCTGCTGATGCAGGAGGCCGCCGACGCCATTCGCGCCGCTGCGCGCGCCGCGGGCTGCGAAGAGCGCGAGGTCTTTCCGGTCTCGGGTGCTCACTTCGACTGGAGCGGCGTGCTGGGGGCCGCGCAGGAGATGAGCCTCTTTGCCAGCGGCAAGATCCTGGAGATCCGCATCCCTTCGGGCAAGCCGGGCAAGGACGGCGGCGAAGCGCTGCAGCGTCTGGCCGAACGGCCGCAGGAAGGCGTGGTGACGCTGGTGCTGCTGCCGCGCCTGGACGGCAGCAGTCTGAAGAGCGGCTGGTTCTCGGCGCTGGACGCCGGCGGCGTCTCGCTGCGCATCGACGGCGTGTCGCGCGCCGCCCTGCCGGCCTGGATCGCGGCGCGCCTGGCGCTGCAGCAGCAGCATGTCGAGGAAGGCCCCGCGGGTGAGCAGGCCCTGGCCTTCTTCGCCGACCGGGTCGAAGGCAACCTGCTGGCCGCGCACCAGGAGGTCCAGAAGCTCGCCCTGCTGCACCCGCCGGGCGTGCTGGCTGGGCAGGACATCGAGTCGGCGATCCTGGACGTCGCGCGCTACGACATCCGCCAGCTCTGCGCCGCGGTGCTGGATGGCCAGGTGGCGCGCGCGCTGCGCATGCTCGACGGTCTGCGTGCCGAAGGCGAGACGGCCGTGGGCGTGCACTGGCAGCTGGCCAACGACCTGCGCGACCTCGCCCGCGTGCGCGCGGCACTGGACGATGGCCGCCCCATGCCGCTGGCGCTGTCCGAAGCGCGGCTCTTCGGGCCGCGTCAGGCCCTGGTGGAGCGGGCCGTGCCACGCTTCAGCGCAAGCGCCTTGAGCCGTCTGCTCAGCGCGGCCGCCGTCTGCGACGGTGTCGCCAAGGGACTGGCGCGCGAGGATTGGCCGCAGGACGCGTGGGCGGCCGTTCGGCGCCTGGTGCTGATGACCTTGCACTTCAGCCGCGCGCGCGGCGAGCGGGCTTCCGGCGGGCGCCGCGCGGCGGCGCTGGTGCTGCCGGCCAGCCTGCCCTGAGACCGGTGGCCGTCGAGCGGCCCGTGCGCGGGGCGCCCGCGCCGAGAAACATCAGTACCCGCGCAAACGGTCTACCTGATGTAACGGCGCTTCCCCCCGGCGCAGGCGCTGCAGGTTGTCCGCCACGACCTGGGCGGCCGAGAGCGCATCGGTGAGCGCCGCGGCGTGCGGCAGCACCGTGACGCGCGGATGCCGCCAGAACGGATGCTCCGGCGGCAGCGGCTCGACGTGGAAGACATCCAGCACCGCATGCCGCAGGTGCCCGCTGTCCAGCGCCGCCAGCAGATCGGCATCCACCACCTGCGCGCCGCGGGCGAGATTGACCAGGCTGGCCTTGCGAGGCAGCGCGGCCAGGAAGCGGGCATCGATCAAGCCCTGTGTCTCGGACGTCAGCGGCAGCAGGTTGATGACGACCTGCGAGCCCGCCAGCCTCGGACCCAGCGCCGATGGGCCATCGCTGCGCCGCCAGCCGCTCACCGGGTAACCCCGAGCCCGCAGCGCCTCGGAGACCGCGCCGCCGAGCGCGCCCTGGCCCAGCACCAGCACCGGCCACTCGGCTGCACGGACTTGCGCATGGACCCGCCACTGCGCCTGCGCCTGCCGCCTGGCATAGGCGAAGAAGCCGCGCTGCAGCGACAGCACCGCCCACAGCGCCGTCTCGACCATGGCCCGCGTCATCTGCGGATCGACCATGCGGGCGATCGGCACATCCGGCGGCAGGCTGGGATCGCGCAGCAGCCTGTCCACCCCCGCCCACAGCGACTGGATCAGCCGCAGACGCGGCAGCCCTGTCAGGCTGCCCGGGGGAGGATTGGCGACCACGGCCGCCTCGATGCGCTGGCGGGCGTCATCCGGTGCCTCGCTGTCCCACCAGGTGACGGCCGGGCAGGCCGCCCTCAAGGCCTGCAACCAGTGCTCACGCTCGCCCGGCTCGAAGCGGCCGCACAGCAGCACCTCCAGCGTCCGGGGCGCGAGCACGCTGTCTTCAGGCGGCGCAGGGCTGACGTCTGACATGATGGTCTGCGTTGGTCGCGAAGGGCGTCAGCCCGGATCACCCGCAGCGGCCGGGAAAGGCGCGTCGGCGACGCCCAGTTCCGCCGCCAGGGCCTGCAAGGCCAGGCGGACGGTCTGCTCACGCACCGCCCTGCGGTCACCCGCCAGCCACACGCGCTGCGCCTGCACGCGGGTGGCATCACCCCAGGCAATCCAGACCGTGCCCACCGGCTTGCCGGGCACGGCGCCGCCCGGGCCGGCGATGCCGGTGACGGCGACGGCCCACTGCACCGGCGCATGGGCGAGCGCGCCGCGGACCATCGCGGCGGCCACCGCCTCGCTCACCGCGCCGTGCGTGGCGAGCGTCTGCGGATCGACCCCCAGCATCGAGACCTTGGCTTCGTTGCTGTAGGTCACGAAGCCGCGTTCGAACCAGTCGCTCGATCCGGCCACCGCGGTGCAGGCCGCGGCGATCAGGCCGCCGGTGCAGCTTTCCGCCGTGGCCATGCGCTGCTGCCGCTGGCGCAGCGCATGGCCGAGCGCCGCGACCAGGCCGTCCAGCGCCAGGGGGTCGCACTTGACGCTCATGCGCCCCAGCCCTCGCTCAGCGCCACGGCCACGGCCAGCGTCAGCAGCGTGCAGCCCGCGGCGACCAGGTCGTCCCACAGGATGCCCAGGCCGCGGGCCCAGGCCTCGGGGCGGTGCTCGAGACAGCGATCGGCCCAGCCCACCGGGCCGGGCTTGGCGGCATCGAAGTAGCGAAAGAGCACGAAGGCCGCCAACTGCATCCAGAAGCCAGCCGGCGTCACGATCCACAGAACCAGCCAGAAGGCCACGATCTCGTCCCAGACGATCTGGCCCGGATCCGCCACGCCCATGTCGCGCGCTGTGACCGCGCAGGCCCACACACCGATCGGCAGGGACAGCGCAATCAGCCAGCCCCACTGCGCGGTCGTGAGCCACGGGCTCAGGACCAGGAAGGCGACCCAGGACCACAGCGTGCCGATGGTGCCCGGCGCCACGGGCGACAGGCCGCTGCCAAAACCCAGTGCCAGCCAGCGCGCCGGGTGCGCGATCATGAAGCGCACCGTGGCGCGGCGAGGAGGTTGCGGGGAGGCCTGCGCCGGCTGGGCGGGCATCGGCGACCCTGACTCAGGCCGCGGCGGCTGCGGCGCCTCGTCGGCTGTATTCGGCGCGTCGATCATGCGGTAGACCGTTTGCTGACTCAGGAAGGCGCAAAGTGATCGAAGGCTCGCAGGCCGTGCAGGTCGACGGCGCGGCCTTGTGCGTCATGCACCTCAAGCCCCCGGCCGGCGACGATGCGGCCGATGGCCGTCACCGCCGTGCCGCTGGCGTGTGCCGCCCGCCATACCGCCTCGCGCTGCGAGGGCGCGGCCGTGAACAGCAGCTCGTAGTCGTCGCCTCCGGTCAGCAGGCAGATGCGCTGCACGGCTTCGGGCTGGGCGCGCAGCTGGTCGCTGCAGGGCAGCTGCTCCAGCGCCAGCTGCGCGCCAACGCCCGAGCGCCGCAGCACATGGCCCAGATCGCCCAGCAGGCCGTCGCTCAGATCGATGGCCGCATGCGCCACGCCGCGCAAGGCCAGGCCCAGCGCGACACGCGGCTGCGGTTCTTCCATCGCGCGGCGCGCCGATCGCAGGCCCTCGGTCGACAGCGCCAGCGTGCCGCGGAAGGCCTCCAGGGCCAGGCGTGCTTCGCCCAGCTGGCCGCTCACCCAGAGCTCGTCGCCGGGCTGAGCGGCGCTGCGCAGCAGCGCCTGGCCTGCAGGCACTTCGCCCAGCACGGTCACGCAGATGTTCAGCGGACCGGCCGTGGTGTCGCCACCCACAAGCTCGATGTCATGCTGTTCGGCCAGGGCCCACAGACCCTGGCTGAAGCCCTCCAGGAAGGCCTCGTCCACGCGCGGCAGCGCCAGCGCCAGCGTGAAGGCCCGCGGCCGTGCGCCGCAGGCCGCCAGATCGCTGAGGTTGACGGCCAGTGCCTTGTGGCCCAGGCTGCGCGGCGGCACGGTGGACAGGAAATGGCGCCCTTCCACCAGCATGTCGCTGGAGATGGCCAGCTGCTGCCCCGGGCCTGGCTGCAGCAGCGCGCAATCGTCGCCCACCCCCAGCACCGCACGCCGCGCCGGCCGCGTGAACCAGCGCGCGATCAGATCGAACTCGCCGAGGGCAGGCTGAACGGACATCCCGGTCACCTCAGGCGCCATCCTGCCGCAGCAAGTTCGCAAGCTCGACGGCCGACTTCACGCCCATCTTCTCGAACACCCGCGCGCGGTGAACCTCCACCGTGCGCACGCTGATGCCCAGGGCATCGGCAATCAGCTTGTTGGGGCGGCCGTCGATCACCTGTTGCAGCACATCGCGCTCCCGCTCGGTCAGCGCCTGCAGCAGCTGGCCGCGTCGGCGCTGCTGCTGTCGCTGGCGCAAGGCCTGTTCGCTGAGGGCCAGCGCCTGTTCGACACGATCGACCAGCCCGTTGTTGGAAAACGGCTTCTCGACAAAGTCGAAGGCGCCTCGCTTGACGGCCGCGACTGCCGTGGGCACGTCGCCATGACCGGTCAGGAAGATCACCGGCAGCACGCCCGGCAGCCCGGCATCCACCAACCGCTCGAACAGCGCCAGACCGCTCATGCCCGGCATGCGCACGTCCAGCAGCAGGCAGCTGGGGCCGGCCGGCCAATCGGGCTGCGCGGGGGCGCGGCGCTGCGTCAACCAGGCCTCGAACGCCTCTGCACTGGCGAAGCCCTCTGACAGCAGGCGACGCGAGCGCAGCAGCCAGGCGAGCGCATCCCGCACGACGTCTTCATCGTCGACCAGGTAGACGGTGGGCAGGCCCAGCGGAGGCAGCAAGGGGTTTTACACAGGCGGAAGCGAAGTCGCATTCTGCGGTGTCTTGGCGCGCACGTCGCCCGCCAGCGGCAGGCTGAAGCGGAAACAGCTGCCGCCGATGCTGTCAGCCGGCCAGGGGGACTGGAACTGCAGCGCGCCGCCATGCTGCTCGATCACCGTGCGGCACAGGCTCAGGCCTAGCCCCATGCCTTCGCTGCGCGTGGTGAAGAAGGGCGTGAAGATGCGCGCCGCAACCCCGGCATCGATGCCCACGCCGGCGTCCTCGACACTCAGCGCGACCCGGCGATCGTCCTCGCGCTGGGCCCGCAGACGCAGCACACGCCGCTCCAGCGGCACGGACTCCATCGCCTGAATGCCATTGCGCGCGAGGTTCAGCAGCACCTGCTCGACCATCGTGCGGTCACAGCGCACGGCCGGCAGGCGCGGCGCCAGATCGAGCTCGATGCGCGCCCCGCACTTGCGCGCCTGCAGGCGGATGAGCGGCATCACGGCATCGATCAGGCGATCGACGGCGATGGCCTCGTGCTGCTGATCGCGGCGGCGCACGAAGTCGTGCACGCTCTTGATCACGCGCCCGGCGCGCTCGGCCTGCTCGGCGATGCGGCCCAGGGCCTGTCGCAGCAGGTCCGGCGTCTGGGGGTCGCTGCCGTCGGCCACCAGGTTCAGCGAGCCGGCGGCGTAGCTGGCAATCGCCGACAGTGGCTGGTTCAGCTCATGGCTCAGCAGCGACGCCATCTCGCCCATCGTGGCCAGCCGTGCCGAGGCCTGCAGCCGCTCCTGCTGCTGGCGCGAGAGTTCCTCCATGCGCTGCTGCTGGCTCACGTCGAGCACGGCGCTCATCCAGCCCGTGTGGCGGCCCTGGCCATCCACCAGCGGCGCTTCGTAGATCATGACCGGGAAGCGCTCGCCATTGCTGCGCATGAACACGGTCTCGAAGCCCTCGCGCGAGACGGCGCTGGCCTGGTCGGCGGTCTGCGCCAGACGCGTGGCTTGGCGCTGCGCATAGGTGGCTGCCTGCTCGGGTGGCCAGTAGGGCGGCGTGTTTGCCTGGCGAAGCGCCTGCGCATCCAGGCCCACCATCGCGCAGAAGGCCGGGTTGACGTAGGTGATGCGGCCCTGCAGATCGCGCGCCCGCAGCCCGGTGATCAGCGAATCCTCCATCGCCTTGCGAAAGGCCAGCGCCTCGGCGAGCGCCTCTTCGGCCGTGGCACGGCGGCGCACGTCGCGCGCCAGCAGCACGACCACCGCCGTCAGTGCAATGGACAGCCCCAGCACCAGCGCCAGTGTCAGGTTGGGGATCAGGCTCGGCCGGCCAGCCGCGCTGTCCACGCGCAGCAGCAGCGAGCGCCCCGGCAGATCGATCAGGCGCTCGGCCTGGTAGACGCCGGCCCCGCGCGAGGCCCCGGCACGCGCCAGACGCGCGCCGTCGCTTTCGATGAAGCTGAATTCGTGGCGCTGCGCCTGGCCGGCTGGCAAGGCGGCTTCGAGCACGGCACCCAGCACGAAGGTGGCCACGACAAAGCCCGCTGGCCGGCCCTTGGACTGCCGCGGCAGACACAGATCGATCACCTCCTGGCCGCGCCCTTCGACCTGCGGCACGAAGTAGCTGGCCGAGAACCGCGGCGACTGACCCCGTTCGGCCTCCTTGCAGGCCAGTTCGGTCTCCTGGCTCATCTGGCTGCGGGGCCAGCGCTCGAAGAGCGGCTGCCCGTACAGCGAATCCACCGCTTCCACGATCCCGAGGGCCGGATCGCGCCATTCCAGCCGGGCCAGTTCCTTGCGGGCCTGCAGCTGTGCCCGGGCGCGCCCCGCCCAGGGCAAGGCCTCGGTCTCGTCGGTCCAGGTCAGGGCCTGCAGATCCTGCACCGCACGCCCGATGTTGCGCTTGACGTCGCCGCCCACCTCGACGCCCAGCATGTCGACCTGCTCCAGCGCGCGGCTGTGCTCGTAGGCCACGGTGAGCCACACCAGCAGCGACTGCGCGACCACCAGCAAGCCCACCAGCGCGCCCCACAGCAGCATGCGGCGACGCCGCTCGCCGGGCAGGCTGCCGGCAGCGGCCGGGACGGGCGGTCGGGTCATCGGCACAGTATTCACCCGGCCGGGGTCCGGGCTGTTACGCAGTTTCGCGCATGCTGTGCTGCGGGCTTGCGATCACACTCGGGGTCCAGGCGCCGCTGCCTACAATGCGCGCCCTCGCAAGGAGACCGCCCATGGCTGACGCCCAGCAAAAACGCGAAGAACTGCGCCGCGCCGCGCTGGAGTACCACGAGTTTCCAACGCCCGGCAAGGTGGCCATCACGGCCACCAAGCAGCTGGTCAATCAGCGCGATCTGGCGCTGGCGTATTCGCCCGGCGTGGCGGCCGCCTGCGAAGAGATCGTCAGCGATCCGGCCAATGCCTTTCGCTACACCTCGCGCGGAAATCTGGTGGCCGTCGTCACCAACGGCACTGCCGTGCTGGGCCTGGGTGACATCGGCCCGCTGGCCTCCAAGCCCGTGATGGAGGGCAAGGGCGTGCTCTTCAAGAAGTTCGCCGGCATCGATGTCTTCGACCTGGAGATCCAGGAGAAGAACGTCGACCGGCTGGTGGACATCATCGCGGCACTGGAGCCCACCTTCGGCGGCATCAACCTCGAGGACATCAAGGCGCCGGACTGCTTCTATGTCGAGCGCAAGCTGCGCGAGCGCATGAAGATCCCCGTCTTCCACGACGATCAGCACGGCACGGCCATCGTCGTCGGCGCGGCGCTGCTCAACGGGCTGAAGGTAGTGGGCAAGAAGATCGACGAGATCAAACTTGTCACCTCAGGCGCTGGCGCCGCGGCACTGGCCTGCCTGAGCCTGCTGGTCAAGCTGGGCGTGCCGCGCAGCAACATCTGGGTCACCGATCTGGCCGGCGTCGTCTACAGCGGTCGCACCGAGCTGATGGACCCGGACAAGGCGGAGTTTGCGCAGCCCACCGCAGCGCGCACGCTGGGGGAGGTGATGGCCGGGGCCGATGTCTTCCTGGGTCTTTCCGCGGCGGGCGTGCTGAAGCCGGCGATGGTGGCGGCCATGGCCGAGCGGCCGCTGATCTTCGCGCTGGCCAACCCAACGCCCGAAATCATGCCCGAAGAGGTGAAGGCGGTGCGCGGCGACGCGATCATGGCCACGGGCCGCACCGACTACCCGAACCAGGTCAACAACGTCCTGTGTTTCCCCTACATCTTCCGCGGCGCGCTGGACAGCGGCGCCACCACCATCACCGACGAGATGGAGATCGCGGCCGTGCGCGCCATTGCCGAGCTGGCGCAGGCCGAGCAGAACGACGTGGTCGCCTCGGCCTACGCGGGCGCGACGCTGAGCTTCGGTCCGGAGTACCTGATCCCCAAACCCTTCGATCCGCGCCTGATGATGATGATTGCGCCCGCGGTGGCACAGGCCGCGGCGGACAGCGGCGTGGCTCAGCGGCCCGTCGCCGATCTGGCCGCCTACCGCGACAAGCTGCAGAGCTTCGTCTATGCCAGCGGCACGACGATGAAGCCGATCTTCGCCGTGGCCAAGCGCGCCAAGCGCAAGAACGTGGCCTTTGCGGAAGGCGAAGACCGCCGCGTGCTGCGCGCCGTGCAGGTGATCGTGGACGAGGGCGTGGCCAAGCCCTGGCTGGTGGGCCGCGCCTCGCAGATCAGCTCGCGCATCGAGAAGCTGGGCCTGCGGCTGCAGGCCGGGCGCGACTACGAGATCATCAACACCGACGACGATCCGCGCTACCGCGACTACTGGATGACCTATCACCGGCTCACGGAGCGCAAGGGCGTGACGGTGCAGTTCGCCAAGATCGAGATGCGCCGGCGCCTGACCCTGGTCGCGGCGATGCTGCTGCACAAGGGCGAGGTGGACGGCATGATCTGCGGCACCTGGGGCTCCACGGCGCAGCACCTGACGCACATCGACCAGGTCATCGGCCGCCGTGCCGGCGTGGGCACTTATGCCTGCATGAACGGGCTGATCCTGCCAGGCCGCCAGGTCTTCCTGGTGGACACGCACATCAACTACGACCCCAGCGCGGAACAGCTGGCCGAGATCACGGTGCTGGCGGCCGAGGAGATGCGGCGCTTCGGCCTGGTGCCCAAGGCCGCCCTGCTCTCGCACAGCAATTTCGGCTCCAGCAGCCACCCCTCGGCGCTCAAGATGCGCGAGGCGCTGGCCCTGATCCAGAGCCGCGCGCCCTGGCTGGAGATCGACGGCGAGATGCATGGCGATACCGCGCTGGACGCCGCCTACCGCAAGGAGCTGATGCCGCGCAGCACGCTCAGTGGCGAAGCCAACCTGCTGGTGCTGCCCAACATCGATGCGGCAAACATCAGCTACAACCTGCTCAAGACCGCCTCGGGCGGCGGCATTGCCATCGGGCCGGTGCTGCTGGGTGCGGCCAAGCCAGTGCACATCCTCACGCCTTCGGCCACGGTCCGACGCATCGTCAACATGGCTGCACTGACGGTGGCCGATGCCAACGCCGCGCGCTAGGAGCGTGGGCCACGAGATGCCAGACCCGTGCCGGCGCTGCAGCAGCGTCAAAGGGCTTCGATGCGGCGCACAGGTTTGGCAACCCTCGTCTGGGTGCAAGTACCCACGGAATGTGACCTCACGTAACAGCAAGGGCTGAAGCGCATGTGAGTGATCACTGATAGGCCCCCAGCTCTGCACAAGAATTGGGCATTCTCTTGAGCTCGACACCCCGTTCCGGTAACATCTCACGCTCGTATTCCAGGGGGTCACCCCTTATCCCGCGGAGGATGTTTGATGGTCTGGCCGGTGCCGGGCAAGTGGGCGCTCGCAGCTGCCGCAGTCACCCTGGGCTTCTTGTCAGCGGACGTTGTCGCTCGCGGCTTGCCGGCCGACACGCAGACGGTAGCCCTTGCCGATCTGCCGCGCCAGGCGCGCCAGACGCACGAGCTGATTCTGCAGGGTGGGCCGTTTCCTTATTCCAAGGACGGCACGGTGTTTTTCAACCGAGAACAATTGCTGCCCCGTCAGCCGCGGGGTTTCTATCGCGAATACACCGTCAAGACACCTGGCTCGCGCGACCGCGGCGCCCGGCGCATCGTCTGCGGCGGACGCGAGACCACCCAGCCCGTGGCCTGTTACTACACCGCTGACCATTACGCCAGCTTCAACCGCATCGTCCCCTGAATGTTGACCGCCATGGACCCCAGTTTTTCTTTGACCGCAGGAGGATCGCGACCCATGCAGTTGCAGACCATCCGAACGAATATCGTTCAATCGATACGGGCCTACCGTGTCGAAGACTTGATGCAGGCGGCGCAGGACGCCGGGCATCACTTTCTCTACGCCAATGTCGCTTCGGCGCCCGGCAAGCCGGAAGTGCTGGAAGCCATTGCGCGTTCTTTCCTGTTCCCTGAGCATTTCGGCAAGAACCTGGATGCGCTCTACGACTGTATGACCGATCTGGTCAACAAGTCGGGGCAGCAACCCGGGTTTGTCGTCGTGCTTGAGCAGCTGCCTGACAACCCGCGCTTTGACCGCGAGGCGCGCGAGCAATTGCTGGATGTCTTCCGGGATGCCGCCGATTTCTGGTCGGAGCGACGAATACCCTTCAGGTGTTTCTATTCTTTTCAGTAGCCCGCTCCCAGGAAATCGGGTCATGGGAGCGGGCTGCTGAGACGGCCCAGGCAGAAACCACCGCGGCAGCCAAGCCGCCCGCCAAGGTGGCGGTATCCAAGAACGGCTTCAATCCCAATTTCGGGATGAACATGCCGATGATGAGCAGCGCCTTCGACACGGCGGCCTGGCTCGACGCGGCCTGATCAGACAGCCGCCCCATCAGGCGCCCGGCAAACCCCCGGGCGCTGGCGCAGCCAGCTGGCGGCCCACCTCGCGGGCCAGCGCGACGTATTCAGCCACTGGCACCTCTTCGGCGCGCCGCTGCGTGTCGAAGGGGCCGCTGAAGTGCTTCTCTTCCAGCCAGCGGCCCAGCGTGTGGCGCAGCAGCTTGCGCCGCTGCGAAAACGCGCTGGTGACCAGCTCAGCCAGCCACTGCGGATCGGCCAGCCCGGGCGCGGCCAGCGGCGTCATGCGCACGACGGCTGAGTTGACCGCCGGCGGCGGATCGAAGGCCTCGGGCGGAACATCGAGCACAGGCTCGATGTCGTAGCGCCACTGCAGCATCACGCTCAGGCGCCCATAGTCCTTGCCACCCGGACCTGCCGCCATGCGCTGCACCACCTCCGCCTGCAGCATGAAGTGCTGGTCCTGCACGTGCGCCGCACTGGCCAGCAGGTGAAAGAGGATGGGCGTGGAGATGTTGTAGGGCAGGTTGCCCACCACGCGCAGCGGCCGGCCGGCTTCCCGGCCCAGCGCCGCAAAGTCCACCGACAGCACGTCCGACTCGATCACGTTCAGCCCCGGCTGGCGGCGCAGCCTGGCCGCCAGATCGCGATCCAGCTCGATCACCGTGAGGCTCGGGCAATGCTCGCGCAGTGGCCGCGTCAAGGCGCCAAGGCCGGGCCCGATCTCGATCAGCGCATCGTCCGGCCGCGGGCTGATCGCACGCACGATGCCCGCGATGACCGAGGCATCGACCAGGAAGTGCTGCCCGAAACGCTTGCGCGCGATGTGTTTCAAGCGCGCCTTGTGCTGGGAACGGGTCGAAAGACGGGGCGGGATCCGCTGCGGCGCTCAGCCGTCAGAGCGGCGGCTCGCGCATCTCGATGTAGGCGCGGCCGCGCAGATCGCGCACCCACTCGGCATAGGCGGCTTCAAATCGCTGTTCGCGCAGCGAGTTGCGCGCCTGTTCGCGGGCCTGCTTGGGGTCGATATCGACCTGGCGGCGCTCGGTGACCTGGATCAGGTGGACGCCGAAGCGGGAGACCACCGGCTGCGAGATCCCGTTGATCGGCAGACGGTTCATCGCTTCCTCGAATTCCGGCACCAGCATGCCGGGCGCGGACCAGCCCAGATCGCCGCCCTGCGCGGCCGAGCCGTCTTCGGAGAAGCTGCGCGCCAGTTCTTCGAAGCTGCGCTGGCCGGATTCGATGCGCCGCCGGTACTCCTGCAGCAGGCCTTGTGCCTGCTCCGGCTTCAGCTGCTCGCTCGGGCGCAGCAGGATGTGGCGCGCACGGGTCTGCGTCACGCGGAACGGGCCGCCCTCGTCGCGCGCAAGCAGCTTGATCACGTGAAAGCCCGCCCCGCTGCGCAGCGGGGCGGGCGTCACATCGCCCACCTTCAGGGGCTTGATGGCCTCGACGAAGAGATCCGGCAGCCTTGAGGTCGGGCGCGGGCCGATCTCGCCGCCGTTTTCGCGGTTGGCATCTTCGGAGACTTCGCGCGCCACTGCCGGGAAAGCCGCCCCGGCGCGGACCCGCGCGAGCGCGGCTTCGGCCCGAGCGCGGCGCTCGGCCACCACGGCCTCGCTGGCGCCTTCGGGCACGGTGATGAGGATCTGCGCCACATTGACCACCGCATCGGCCAGCGCGGACGAGCGCTGCTGATCCAGCAGGCGATCGACATCGGCATCGGTGATGCGGATGCGCGGATAGACCTCGCGCTCGCGCGTGCGCTCGACCAGCAGCTGTTCGGACAGATTGGTGCGAAAGCGGGCGTAATCGATGCCGTCGGCGCGCAGCCGTTCGCGCAGCTGCTCCACGGTCAGCTGGTTCTGCGCCGCCACAGCCTGCACGGCGCGATTGAGCTCCGCGTCATCGACCTTGCCGCCGGTCTCGCGCGAAAAGGTCAGGATCACACGTTCTTCGATGAGATCGTCGACGATCTGCTTGCGCATCAGATCGGGCGCCGGCAGGCGCGCGCCGGAGCGTGCAGCCTCTTCGCCCACGCGCCGCAGCCGCAGCTCGACCTCGACCGCCGTGACCAGCTCCTGGTTGACCACGGCCACGATGTAGTCGCCCGGTCGGCTGGCCGATCGATCCGCCGCACGCGCGGCGGCCCGATCCGTGGGCGTGGGGCGAGCTTGCGCCTGAGCGAAATCGGCCGCCACCAGCGCCGCAAGTGCAAGCGCCCAGACCGCGCTGGCCCAGGCGGGCCCGCTCTGGCGGGCGCGGCCGGCAGCATCGGCCACCGGGCGTGTGGGCGGCAGGGGGCGTTGGAGGCGTTCAGTCATGGCTCGTGCTCGTGGGTGGCGGCTTCAGGGCTCTCGCAGCAGCCGGTAACCGGGAATATTGTCCTTCAACACCTTCAAGGGATTTGATCCCAGGCGCGAGAGGCCCACCAGCTCCAGCTGCAGCATCAGGCGCGTGGTGGCTTCGGTGCGGCCCGTGGACACCCGCTCGGCCACCAGGCGCCCGATCCAGCAGCCGGCGTCGTATTCCAGGCCCAGCAGCGAATCCGTGATGCGGCTGTCCAGCATGCTGTAGTTGACACGCCCGACACCGTACAGCCGGCCGCCGCAACCCGCGGCGCGGCTGGCGCCCGGACGAACCGTGACGATCGGCCATTGCCAGCCGAAATCGATCTGCTCGGCCTGCCCGCGGGTGTAGCGGTAGGCCGCGCTGAGCGTGCGGAAGTCACCGGCGTTGTAGCGCGCACTCATCACCGAACGCACGGCGCGCCGGGTGTCGGCGTTGTAGCGCATCGCGCCTTCGAAGGTCCAGCGCGGCACGATCTGCGTCGAGCCGATCAGCAGCAGGTCAGACGGCTTGCGCGCCAGCGGCGTGGATGAATCCAGCACCGGATTCGTGTCATCCGGCGTGACGCGCTCGGGTTCGATCAGGATGCGCTGCACCAGGCCCACGCGCAGGACTTCAGCGCCGTCGCTGCGCCGCAGCAGCCGCGTGGTGGCGCCCAGCGTGAGCTGGTGCGAATCCGAGATGCGATCCACGCCGGACCATGCGTTGTCGGAATAGATCGAGGTGAAGTTGAAGTCCTTGCCGGCCGAGTCATAGTTCGGCAGCCCCGTCTGATCGCGGAAGGGCGTGCGCACATAGCGCACCCGCGGCTCCAGCACCTGAAGCAGGGGTCTTCCCAGAAAACGCGTCTCGCGCTCGAAGCTCGCCCCGGCATCGACCGAGACGGTCGGCAGCGCGCGCGTGGCGTTCGGGCGGCCCTCGGTGTCGTAGACGGCGGCATTGAGCGTCATCGACGGCAGCACCCACCAGCCCGGTCCGCGCCAGGGCCGGCTGATCGAAGCCGTGGCATGCCACCGCGTGCCCACCGGGCGGCTCGCATCGGCGGCCGTGCGACCGCTGAGCGTGAAGTGGTTCAGCTCGCTTTCCAGCCGCAGTTCCGTACCCGCCTGCCAGGGCGCCCTCAGGCTCAGGCCCAGCTGCGGGCTGCGCTGGTACGGCGAGACGATGGCCTCGGAAGACTGCAGCACCTGCCAGTGCGCCAGGCGCGCATACCAGCTCCCTTCGACGCGGCCCCAGTTGAGCGGCTGCTCGATCGACGCGCGCTGCGCCAGCAGACGCGGCGTGATCGACAGCGTGGCGCGGGGGAAATCCTTCCACCAGTCATCGTCGGACACCCGGATCCCCTGCCAACGCACCTGCGCGCCGGCCAGCAGCGGCAGCGTGGCGGGCAGGCTGCCCTCGTGCTCGGCACGCAGCGCATAGCGGGCATCGCCGACGATGCGGTCATAGGGCAGCAGATCCAGGCCCAGGCTGCCGGCGTGGCGCGGCTCGAGATAGCGGAACTCCAGATCGGCGCCCAGGCCGCGGCGGGCCAGGATGCGTGGCGTGATCGTGGCATCGCGGTGCGGCGCGATGTTCCAGTAGTAGGGGACCGCGATGTCCACGCCGCTGCGGCTGTCCAGATTGACGCTGGGCGGCAGCCAGCCAGACTTGCGCTCATCGCTGATCGGGAAGCTCAGGCGCGGAGCGGCCAGGATGGGCACGCCCAGGAAACGCAGCACGGCGCCTTCGGCAATGCCCTCGTTGGCCTGCAGATCCAGATCCACACGATCGGTGATCAGCTGCCAGGCCGGCTCGGCTTCGCCTTCGCGCGGGCAGCTGGTGTAGCGCGCGTCCAGCGCACGGGCCCGCGAGCCGCCGAGAAACTCCACCCGGCGTGCACTGCCCCCCGCGCCCAGCTGCGTGAAATCGAAGCTCGGGCGATCGAACCAGCCCACGAAAGAGTCCAGCCGGAGCTGCAGCTGCGGGCCCCGGTAGACAGCCCCATCGCGCAGGATCGTGACATCGCCTCGCGCCTGCAGCACGCCTTCCCGCGCTTCGCCCGGCGCGCCGGCGCCGGCCGCGTCATCCGGCAGCAGGTAGTCGACGCGCTCGGCACGCAGCACGGTGCCCGCGCGGCGGAACTCCACCTCGCCTTCAGCGCTGAGCGACTTGCCCGGGCGCACCTCGACACGGCGCGCCTGCACGAAGGCCGGCAGCGCACGGCTGGCCTCGCCGCGCGGCAGCGGCGAGAGTTCGCGATCCAGGCGCAGCAGGGGCGTCGAGGCCGCCGCCGGGGAGGGCGCGGGATCTGCGGCCGCAGCCGCCGCGGCTGCCGTGGCGCGCACGACCGGTCGCAGAGGCTCGCCCACCGCAGGGGCACAGGCAGAAGCCGAACCCGTACCGCCTGCAACCTGCGCCTGCGCCAGGCCCGCACTCAGGCAGATCACCGCCCAGGGCACGTGCCTCCAGCGAAACGGGCCACGCGACCGGGTGGTGGATTGGCGCGACAGGGGGAAGGGCTGGGGCATCGATGGGATTCGGCTCGGCATCCAGGCGGCGGCCTGCAAGCCTTCGCGCGCCACCGCGGCCATGTCGCGCCGCAAGGCGCCCGGACGATCAGGAACGGCCTGCGGGCGGCTGTCGCGCGGTTTGTAGAATTCATTATCCATGAGGGGTTCTGCATCGCGCAGGCCATGCGGCAGGCGCTTCCGGCTCTCGTGCGCAGGCGCCCGCCGGCCCGCTCCCCACAGCCCGATCAGTCCTGCGCCGCCGCCCGGCGCGAGCCCATGTCCAGCCCTTCACCAACCCCCGGCACCGCCGCTACCGAACCGGTTTCCTGGCCGGATGCCGCACGCGAAGTGGCCTTCAAGACGTGGCTGCGGCCCTTGGAGGCTCGCTTCGGACTTTTGCCCGCGAGCCTGGTGCCGGCATCGGCGGATGCCAGCTTTCGCCGCTACCTTCGGGTGCAGGCGGCGCAGGGGCCGCTGATCATCATGGACGCGCCAGCGCCGCTGGAAGATGTGCGGCCTTTCGTGCATGTGGCGGGCCTGCTGCAGGCGGCCGGCCTGCATGTGCCCGAGGTGCTGGCCGAGGATGCCGAGCAGGGCTTCCTGCTCCTGGAAGACCTCGGCTCCCGGCTGCTGCTGAACGAACTGAAGGACGCGCCGCAGCCACAGGCCGATCGCTGGATGCGCGAAGCCACGGATGCCCTGGTGCGCATGCAGACGCGGGCCGATGCCTCCTCGCTGCCCCCGTTTGACGAGGCACTGCTGCAGCGCGAACTGGATCTCTTTCCTCAGTGGTGCGTGCAGCGGGAATTCGGCCTCACCTGGGACGAGCGCCAGCAGCAGCAGTGGCAGCAGCTGTGCCGGCTGCTGATCGACAGCGCCCTGGCGCAGCCGACCGTCTTCGTGCACCGCGACTGGATGCCGCGCAACCTGATGATCTGCACGCCCAACCCCGGCGTTCTGGACTTTCAGGACGCCGTGCGCGGCCCCCTCACCTATGACATCGCCTGCCAGCTGCGCGACGCCTTCCACTCCTGGGACGAGGCGCTGGAGATCGACTGGGCCGTGCGCTGGTGGCAGGCCGCTCGCCAGCAGGGACTGCCGGTGCCGGAGGACTTCGGCGAGTGCTGGCGCCAGATCGAGTGGATGGGCATGCAGCGGCACCTGAAGGTGGCCGGCATCTTCTGCCGCCTGAAGCACCGGGACCACAAGCCCCGCTACGCCAGCGATCTGCCGCGATTCTTCGACTATCTCACCAAGGTGGCGATGCGCTACCGGCCGCTGCAGATCCTGCTGCCGCTGATCCAGCCGCTCTCGGGCCGCGCAGTGCAGGCCGGCTATACGTTCTGAGGCCTGACAGCGCGGCGCAGCGCCGGGTGCCTCAAGGGTGCGCGGCCAGCACCTGCGACACCGCTGCGGTCAGGCGCTGGGCATAGTCCAGGTGCAGGAACTCGTTCGGGCCGTGCGCATTGCTCTTGGGGCCGAGCACGCCGCAGACCATCATCTGCGCCGACGGGAAGCCCTGCTGCAGCATGTTCATCAGCGGGATCGTGCCGCCCTGCCCGATGTAGCCCACCGGCTCGCCGAACTGCGCCTGCGAGGCGTCGTTCAAGGCCCGCTCCAGCCAGGGCGCCAGCGGCGGCGCGTTCCAGCCCGTGGCACCCCAGGCACCGGCCCGGCCGTCGGGGTTGAACGTGACCTTCGCGTTGTACGGCGCGTTGTCCTCCAGCAGCGTCTTGAGGCGCTCCGCGGCCTCGTGGCCGGCGACGAAAGGCGGCAGGCGCAGGCTGAGCTTGAAGGCGGTGTAGGGGCGCAGCACGTTGCCCGCATTGGCCAGCTCGGGCATGCCGTCCACGCCGGTGACGCTCAGCGTGGGGCGCCAGGTGCGGTTGAGCAGCGCTTCGACCGGATCGGTGGTCGTCGGCAGACTCGGGCCGCCATCCGCGCCGCAGGTCCAGGGCATGCGCTTCCAGACCTCGTCGCCCAGCGCCTGGGCGGCCGCCTGGGCCTGGGCAACACGATCGGCCGGAATCTCGCAGTGGAAGCTGTCCGGCAGCAAGCGGCCGGTGCGCGAATCCTCCAGCCGGTCCAGCACCTGGCGCATGATGCGGAAGCTGGACGGCACCAGCCCGCTCGCATCGCCCGAGTGCACGCCCTCGGTCAGGATCTCGACCTTCAGCGTGCCGGTGATGTTGCCGCGCAGGCTGGTGGTCAGCCACAGCTGATCGTAGTTGCCGGCGCCGGAATCCAGGCACACCACCAGGCTCACCTGGCCCAGCCGCGGACGCAGCTGATCCAGGTAGGCGGGCAGGTCAAAGGACCCGCTCTCCTCGCAGGTCTCGATCAACCCCACGCAGCGCGGGCGCGGCAGCTGCTGCGCATCCAGCGCCTCGATGGCCGTGATCGCCGCGTAGAGCGCATAACCATCGTCGGCACCGCCGCGGCCGTAGAGCTTGCCGTCCTCGACCTTGGGCGTCCAGGGACCGAGGTCCCGGCGCCAGCCGCTGAATTCCGGCTGCTTGTCCAGGTGGCCGTAGAACACCACGGTATCGGCGCTGCCCGGCCGGGTGGCGGGCAGCTCGAAGAAGATGACCGGCGTGCGGCCCTCGATGCGCACCACTTCAAGACGCAGCCCGGGCAGGCGGCGGCCCTCGGCCCATTGAGCGGCATCGCGCACCACGCGCTCCAGATGGCCGTGATCGGCCCAGGCGGCATCGAACATCGGGCTCTTGGCCGGGATGCCGATGTAATCGACCAGCGCCGGCACGATGGCCTCGCTCCAGTTGCGTCGGGCGTGCTGCGCCAGCGCGCGGGCCTGCTCCGAAGGCAGCGGGGGATGGGGATCGCGGGCGTTCATGCGGCCTCCTGGTGCGAAGGGGACGTGAGGGACGGATCGGACGTGCGGGACGCGTGGGACGTGTCGATGGCGTGCGCCAGCAGCCTGGGCAGCGCCAGCAGCAGGGCATCGAAGACCTCGGCCCGCTGCGGCTCGTTGAAGATCTCGTGATACAGGCTCTCGAAGCAGCGCGCCTGCAGCAGCTGGGGCGGCACCGCAGCGGCCCACTCGGCCGAGCCGCGCGGCGCCACGCAGCGATCGGCGCCGGCCCACATCAGCAGCGTCGGCGTGCTCCAGCGGGGTGCCAGCCGGCGTACCAGCGCGCCGGATTCGAGGATGAAGCGCGCCAGGCGCGGCGTGATGCGGTCGTGGACCAGCGGATCCGCCCGGTAGGCCGCCACGACAGCGGGATCGCGGCTGATCCAGCCCGGTTGCAGGCCATTGCCGGCCGGCAGATCGGGCGCCAGCCGCCCCAGCGCCAGCAACAGCTGCTGCCAGGGATTGAGATCCGCCGCCAGGGCAGGCGAAGACAGCACCAGGCCCTGAACCGGCCGGAACCAGGCGGCCGGCGCCGGCTGCAGGCCTTCGGCCACGAAGCGCGCCGCCACCGCGCCGCCCATGCTGTGGCCCAGCAGCACCAGCGGACGCGGCGAGTGCCCGTGCACCAGATCGATCACCTGGCCAAGGTCGTCCAGCAGGCTGTCGGGCCGCGGGATGCCCCCGCGCGGCCCACCCGAAAGCCCGTGCCCGCGGTGATCGTAGGCACTGACGGCGTGGCCTGCGGCCAGCAGCCGGTGCGTGAGTTCGGCATAGCGCCCGCTGTGCTCGCCCAGGCCGTGCACCAGCAGCACGTGGGCCCCGCCCGGCCCGCTCACGTCACCCGCTTGCAGCCAGTGCAGCGGAGTGCCATCAGGCAAGGTGGCGGTGGGCATGGTGCAGTGTAAGCAGGGAAGGCGCTGGCACACTTCAGGTGCTGCCCTCACAGGCCACCCCCGGAGACCGCCATGAACGCCTTCTTCACGCTGCTGCAGGAACCGGACACCGGCGTCGCCACGCTGGAGCTGAACCAGCCCGAGCGCATGAATACGCTCGCGCCCGCCTTCTTTCCGGCGTTTCGCGATGCCGTGCGTGGCCTCAGCGACGCGGGCAGCACACGCGCGCTGATCGTGCGCTCCACCGGCCGGCACTTCAGTGCCGGCATGGCGCTGGACGTGTTCGCCAGCCAGGCCGAGTGGCTGAGCCTGCGCAACGCCCGCGACCGGCTGGCCTTCCAGGATCATCTGCGCCGGCTGATGGGCTGCTTCGACGTGCTGGACGAGGCGCGCTTTCCGGTCATCTGTGCGGTGCAGGGCGGCTGTGTGGGCGGCGCACTGGATCTGGCCGCCGCCTGCGACATCCGGCTGTGCACGGCCGATGCCTTCTTCACGGTGCAGGAGATCCACATCGGCATGGCGGCCGATCTGGGCGTGCTGCAGCGCCTGCAGCGCATCCTGCCGCAGGGCCTGGCGCGCGAGATGGCCTACACCGGCGAGCGGCTGGGCGCCGAGCGTGCCTTGTCCAGCGGCCTGGTGAATGCGGTCTGGCCGGATCTGGCAGCCCTGCAGGCGCAGGCTCGCAAGCTGGCCTTGTCGATTGCCGCCAAGAGCCCGCCGGCGGTGGCCGGCAGCAAGCGGGCGCTGAACTTCGCGCGCGACCACGGCACGGCCGAATCGCTGGACCACATGGCCGTGCTGCAGAGCGCCATCTTCGACATCGATGAAATGGCGCGCGCCATCGAGGCCTGGAAGCGCAAGGAGCCTGGCGACTTCGCGCCCTTGAGCGCAGTGACGAACCCTTGACGGTGCTGCAGCGGCCGCAGGCCACGCACCTGGGCGCAGCCCGCGACGCTCAGCCGGCGGCCAGCAGCTGGCTGAAGAGCGGATCCGCCAGGCCGCGCGGGCGGTAGCTGCCGACGCGCCGCGCGATCTCGGCAATGTGCGCCGGCGTCGTGCCGCAGCAGCCGCCGGCGATGTTGAGAAAACCGCTGCGCGCAAACCCTTCCATCAGCGCGCCGGTGACCTCGGGGGTTTCGTCGAAGCCGGTATCGCTCATCGGATTGGGCAGGCCGGCATTCGGGTAGCAGCTGATGAAGGTGTCATCGGCCACCTTGCCCAGTTCTTCGATGTAGGGCCGCATCAGCGCGGCGCCCAGGGCGCAGTTCAGTCCGACCGCCAGCGGCCGCGCATGGCGCACCGAATGCCAGAAGGCGCCCACCGTCTGCCCGCTCAGGATGCGGCCCGACGCATCGGTGACGGTGCCGCTGATGATGACGGGCAGACACACCCCGCGCGCCTCCATCAGCTCGTCCAGCGCAAAGAGCGCGGCCTTGGCATTGAGCGTGTCGAAGATCGTCTCCACGAGGAACAGGTCGCAGCCGCCTTCGTAAAGACCTTCGGCCTGCTCGCGGTAGGCATCGCGCAGCTCGTCGAAGCTGGTGTTGCGCGCGCCCGGATCGTTCACATCGGGGCTGATGCTGGCCGTGCGCGGCGTCGGGCCCAGCGCGCCGGCCACAAAACGCGGCTTGTCCGGCGTGCTGTAGCGATCGCAGGCCTGGCGCGCCAGGCCTGCGGCAGCCACATTCATCTCGCGCGCCAGATGCCCCAGGCCGTAGTCTTCCTGCGCCACGCGGGTGGCGCCGAAGGTATTGGTCTCGATCAGATCGGCGCCTGCCGCCAGGTACTGCTCATGGATCTCGCGCACCACGTCCGGGCGCGTCAGCACCAGCAGATCGTTGTTGCCCTTCAGATCCGTCGGGTGGGCGGCCAGCGCCTCGTTGCGGAAATCCGCCTCCGCCAGATGGCGCTGCTGGATCATCGTGCCCATGGCACCGTCGATCAGCAGGATGCGCTCCTGCAGGAGCTGGGGCAGCGAGGCGCCGCGGGTGTAGCGGCGCAGGGTGGGCTTGAGGCTGGCAGGCATGATGCCCGCATTGTAGGAAGGCGCAGCCGCCGCAGGCTTTCAGGCCTGCAGGCGTTCAGCCCTCGAACTCGGGCGTGACCGTGTCGTTGAACAGCGAAGGCCGGAAACCGGGGTTGGCCGGATCGGCTTCGTCGGTCGCCCACAGTTCCAGCGACTGCGCGGGCATGGGCTTGGCAAACAGAAAGCCCTGGAGCTCGTCGCAGCCTAGAGAGACCAGGATGTCGCGCTGGGCCTCGGTTTCCACACCCTCGGCCACGACGCGCAGGTCCAGCGAGTGCGCTAGCTGCACCACGGCCTTGGCCACGGCCAGCGCATCGCCGCTGCGGCCCAGATCGGTCACGAAGGCGCGATCGATCTTCAGCTCGGCGGCCGGCAGGCGGCGCAGCAGCGCCAGGCTGGAGTGGCCTGTGCCGAAATCGTCGATCGAGACATGCACGCCGAGCTTGCCCAGGCGATTGAAGGCCTCGTGGGTGACCTGCGTGTCTTCCATGGCCACCGTCTCGGTGATCTCGCAGGTGAACCGCTCCGGCCGAAGCCGGTGCTGGGCCAGCATCCTGGCCAGGCGGTCGGTGAAGTCGTGCTGGCGCATCTGCAGCCCGGACACGTTGATCGCCACGCGCATGCGCAGCCCGCGGTCCCGCCACTCGCCCGCCTGGCGCGTGGCCTCGCGCAGCACCCAGTCGCCGATGACGCCGATCAGGCCGTGGCGTTCGGCAATCGGCACGAAGATCGCCGGGCTGACGATGCCGCGCTTGGGATGCTGCCATCGCAGCAGGGCCTCTGCCGCCGTGATCTGCAGGCTTTGTGCATCGATCTTGGGCTGGTAGTACAGCATCAGCTCGTTGCGCTCGACCGCGTCGCGCAGGTCGCGCGCCAGTTCGGACTGCTCGCGCTGATCCTGTTCCATGCGCGCCTCGAAGACGGCAAAGGCAGCGCCACCGCCTTCGCGGGCTGCGCGCATGGCCACGCTGGCGCGCGCCACCAGGGCCGCCTGGGCACCGTGTTTCGGATAGGTGGCAATCCCGATGGAGCAACTCAGGCGCACGATCTGGCCGCTCACGTCCAGCGGGGCACTCAGCTCGCCGACCAGCCGCGCGGCGACGTCGCGCCCTTGTTCCACGGCGCCGGCCACCGCCAGCACAAATTCGGTTCCGCCCAGCCGGGCCATGGGCAGACCGTGTTCGCGGGCCGCCTCGATGCGCTGCGCCGTGACGCGCAGGACCGCATCGCAGGCTTCTCGGCCGTAGGTCGCATTGAGCAGGTCGAAGCCGTCGATGCCCACGCAGAGCACGGCCAGACCCTGGTTCCGGTCATCGGCCCGGTGCACGGCCTCGCGCAGCTGATCCTCGAACTCGGAGCGCCCCGGCAGGCCCGTGAGCGTGTCGCGGCCCAGATCGGCGGGTGCAGCCGAACGCGCGTTGCGCCAACGCATCACGCCCATGGTGCCCGCGCCGACGACCGTCGCCGTCAGAGCAGCCAGCATCCATGCACCCGAATCCAGGACCATGGGCCAAGTATCGGCCGCAGGCCTGCTCCGCTGTAGGTAGAAATCAGCGGATCACCGAGACGAAACCCATGCTTCTTCGCTCTCTGACCTCGGGCTTGATGCGGTGCTCGCCTTCCAGCTGGGAGAGAAACTCGTCGGGCTCCAGCGTCTGCGCCAGGATGTCCACCTGCCGGCGCACGGCCGCAAAGTCCCCCGGCGCCAGCTGGTCCAGCACGGCCAGGCGCTCGCGCTGCTCTTGTGTGAGCAAGTGCTCACAGCCCTGCAAAGCCTCAGCGACAAACATGCGCTCGCGCTGTTCCGGCAGCAGCGGCAGGAAGCGGATCTTGAAGGTGAAGCGCCGCAGCGCGGCTTCGTCGATGTCTTCGAACAGGTTGGTGGTGCACACGAAGATGCCGGCAAAGCGCTCCATGCCCTGGAGCATCTCGTTGACCTCGGTGACCTCGTAGCTGCGCTCGGCCCGCTTGCGGCTGCGCAGGAAGCTGTCGGCCTCGTCCAGCAGCAGCACCGCGCCTTCGGTCTGCGCCTCCTCGAACATGCGCGCCATGTTCTGCTCGGTCTCGCCGACAAACTTGCTGGACAGGTCACTGGCCTGGCGGATCATCAGCGGGCGATGCAGCGATTGCGCGATGTGTTCGGCCAGCGCCGTCTTGCCCGATCCGGGCAGCCCGTGGAAGCACAGCGTGCCGTGGCCGCGCCGGGCGAGCGCCTCGATGATGCGCGGGACCTCGTAGCGCGTCTCGACGTTGAGCAGCGACAGGTCGTACTGCGTGACCACGGGCCGGGCCGGCTTCTCGCGCGCCGGGGCACCGCCCAGGGCCTTGTCGGCGTGGCTCAGCTGGCGCTCGATCAGCGATTGCAGTCGCTCGCCCTGCGCCGCCTCACCGGCAGGCTGCGCCAGCTCGGCGAAGCGCACGGCCGTGCGGATCTGCGCCGGCGTGAGGTGGCGGCGCTCGGACAGGCGCGCGACAAACTCTGGCGCCACCGGCACGCCGGCCAGCGCGCGCTGCACCAGCGCCTCGCGCGCGCCGGGCGGCGGGGATTTCAGCTGCAGGTGGTACTGGAAGCGCCGCCGGAAGGCCGGATCGATCTGCTCGACACGGTTGGTGACCCAGATCACCGGCACCGGGTTGGTCTCCAGAATCTGGTTGACCCAGGCCTTGCCGCTGACGCTGCTGCTGGGCGGCGTATCGCTGCTGTCCAGCCGGGCCAGGATCTGCGCCGCCTCGCCGGAGACGGGCGGGAAGACGTCTTCCACCTCGTCGAACAAGAGCGCCACGTGGCGGCTGCCCTTGAGGAAGACCTGGCTGATCTGCAGGCTGCGGTAGCGATCCCGGCCGGACAGCGAGTTGCCCTCGCGATCCGCATACTCGACTTCGTAGAGCGTCAGGCCCGCCGCCTGCGCGCAGACCTTGGCCAGCTCGGTCTTGCCCGTGCCCGGCGGGCCGTACAGCAGCACGTTGATGCCGGGCATGGATCGCGCCACGGCATTCTTCAGCAGCGTGGTCAGCACTTCGACGTCTTCGGCAACGAAGGCGAAATCCGCGCCGGTGAGTTCCGAGCGCGTGGCCGGGCGCGTGAAGACGGCCATCAGGTCATCGGGCCTGGGGTACTCGCGCATCAGCACAGGCGGCAACTGCTCGCTGACCTTCATCAGGTCGGCCAGATCCGTGATGTTGTGTTCCGAGATCAGGTTCTCGACCATGCCGGTGCGCTCCAGACGCGAGCCCGCGCGCAGCGCTTCGGCCACCTCGCGGGCGTCGACACCGGCCACGGCCGCGATCGCGGCATAGGCTTCCTGGGCGCTGGCCACCTTGAATTCCACCAGCAGCCCGCGCAGATCGCGCTGGTAGCGGGCCAGCGTGCCATAGAGCAACAAGGCACGCTCCGCCGGGTTCAGCTGCAGCAGGCCGGCCAGCGCGTCGATGTTCTTCTCGACCAGCGTCGATTCCTTCTTCAGCTGCTGCTCCAGCCATTCGCGGGTGGCGCCCAGCACCGCCAGCAGATCCTTCGGCGCGTCCTTGACGTATTCGTCCATGTAGAAGAACAGCGTGCCCTCTTCGTAGGGCCCGCGCCAGGCGCCGTGCCGCTCGATGAAGGCCGCATCGTCCAGCGCATCGTGGCCGCGCCAGTGTTCATTGCCCTTGCAGCGCTGCTTCAGGAAGATCCGCAGCCGCGCGAGCACGCTGGCGGGCCAGACGATGTGGCGACCCGTCAGCCCCAGCAGGCTGTTGCAATCACGGCGCAGGTTGAAGCGGCTGACCTGCCGCAACGTGAGCGTGAGCACGAAGTGCGTGCACAGCCGATCCAGCACCGGCGCATCCGCAAGGCCCGGCGAGAGCACCCAGCGCTCGTCGGCACGCTCCACCGCAACCCGAGAACGACTCATCGCTCCTCCATCCCGGCTGGCAGGATCTGCCCGTGAAGCCGGCATCGATGCCGGCATGCTGCCCCAGCGCGCCCGGCGGGACAAGCCCCACCGCTGCGCGCTGGCGCCAGGCCTCAACGCGCGGGCCGGCTCAATGGAGGACGAGCGGCTGCTGGGCCAGGCCGGCAAAGCCGGCGATGTAGTCGTCGAAGGCTTCTTCGGTGGCCGAGCCGGCGTCCACCAGCGCCTGCACGCCTTGCTGGAAGCGCGCCGCCAGCGCACCTTCGATGAAGATTTCGCGGCGGGCCGTCTTGTCCACGATCTCGTAGCCGCCGCGTGGCGCGGGCGCGTCCGCCGCAGAGGCTCCCTCGGCCGGCGTGGCCGCAGCGGCGGGCTCCTGCGGCAGCTCGATCCGCACCACGGCGAAGCTGTCGGAGTTGTAGAGCATCTGCATGGCGTGTCCGGGTGGTGAGGGTGAAGCCTGTAGCTGGGCGCGCGGCGCCGGAATTCAAGGCCGGCCAGCGTTCGCCCGACGCGCGATCCGGTGCCTGTGGCGCCACCTTCAGCGCCAGAGTTCGATGCGGTCACCGGACGGAACGTGCGTCAGGTGGATGCGTCGCGGCAGGTGCTGGGGGCCCGCATCCAGCCAGATCTCGATCTCGGTGTCATACAGGCGCTCCGCCTCTCGGCGAAAGTGCCAAGCGGTCAGGCTCTCGCCCTGGGGCGTGCTCAGCGGCTGCAGCCCCAGCGCCTCGAAGCGCCAGACCTGCCCGCCGCCACGCGCGCCGAACACCTGCAGCCAGATCTGCGCGCCCGCACGCCGCAGCGCCGGATCCGCCGCCACGATGGCCGGCAGCTGCACCAGCCAGCTCAGGCGGTCCTGCGCTGCACCGGCCATCGGCAGCGCGGGTGCCGAGCCGGAGAAGTGCACGCGGCCCAGCTCACGGTCGAAACGCGTCTGGCCGATGCGGCGGCCCTGGCGCCGATCCACAAACTCGGCCGGCAGCAGGCCATCGGTGCCCAGCTGGCCCTGGCTGGCTTGTTGCCACATCGGCCGCAGCGGGCCCAGCAAGTCCAGCGCCAGGCGATAGCTGCCAGCCGCGTCAGGCTGAAAGCGCAGCTGGCCGCTGCCCTCCACCGGGCCGCGCCGCATCTGGAAGCTCAAGTCGAAAGCACCAGGCAGGCGCGCGTCGTAGTGCGGCAAGGGGCGAGCGAGCTGCCGCAGCAGGGCCTCGCGGCCATCCGCCGATGGCGCTGCCTCCAGCGCCTGCGGGGCTTCCGGCACGTCCGCGTGGCTGGCGGCTGTGTCGACGGCGGCTTGCGCCTGGCGGGCTGCGCCAGCGGCCTGGAGCGGCTTGGCTTCCGGCGCCATGGGCTCGGGCGCCACGCCGGCGTGCGCAGGCGGGCCGGCGCCTGGTGCCTGGGCGGGACGCGTCGGGCTGCTGCGAGCCGGCGCCAGAGCCGCCGACGGCGGCTTTGCCTCGTCGCCGGCCGTCGCATCCGCGCGCGCCTCGGCCGGGCGGGCCGGCAAGGGCCGATCCAGCGCCACCAGGTGCATCCAGGTCGGCGCGGCCGTCCCGCCACGATCGCCGGAAACCCCGTTCAGCGCCGCTTGACGCGGCAAGGCTCCAGGCAGGGCCCAGCCCAGGACCAGCGCATGCACGGCCAGCGCGCCGCCCAGCGCCGCCAGCCAGGCGCCGGGCTGCGGATTGCTGCTGTGGGCTTCGGCCCAACGGGCCGCCGCCAGCTGATGCCATCGGCTGTGCACGGGCCTGACAATAGCGCCGCCCGGCCGCGTTGTGCCGCCCCCTCGCGGTGGCCCACAAGGCCCTGCTGGGCGGGATGCGCCGCCCCCGATCCACCTGACCCGATCGCTCCATGAAACTTGCGACCTACAAGGACGGCTCCCGCGATGGGCAGCTCGTGGTTGTCTCCCGTGACCTGAGCCTGGCCCACTTCGCCACCGGCATCGCCACCCGGCTGCAGCAGGTGCTGGACGACTGGGGTTTTCTGTCGCCTCAGCTGGAGGACCTCTCGGCCACGCTCAACAACGGCAAGGCGCGCCACGCTTTCGCCTTCGACCCGCGGCTGTGCATGGCGCCCTTGCCGCGCGCCTTCCAGTGGGCCGATGGATCGGCTTTCATCAACCACGTGGAGCTGGTGCGGCGCGCGCGCAAGGCCGAGATGCCGCCTTCGTTCTACGAGGATCCGCTGATGTACCAGGGGGGCAGCGACGATCTGCTGGGCCCCTGCGAGGAGGTGCCGTTCGGCTCTGCCGACTGGGGCATCGACTTCGAATCCGAGATCGCCGTGGTGACGGGCGACGTGCCCATGGGTGCCACGCCGCATGGCGCGCTGGAAGGCATCCGGCTGCTGATGCTGGTCAACGACTGGAGCCTGCGCAACCTGATCCCGGCCGAGCTGGCCAAGGGATTCGGCTTCTTCCAGAGCAAGCCGGCCACCGCCTTCGGCCCGGTGGCCGTGACACCGGATGAACTGGGCGAGGCCTGGTCGGGCGGGCGGGTGCACCTGAATGTGGAATCACGCTGGAACGGCAAGCGTGTGGGCCTGTGCGCCGCGGGCGAGGAGATGAGCTTCCACTTCGGCCAGCTGGTGGCGCACATCGCCCGGACGCGCCGCGTGCGGGCCGGCAGCATCGTGGGCTCGGGCACCATCAGCAACAAGGACTGGTCACGCGGCTACTCCTGCATCGCCGAGAAGCGTGCGATCGAGACCATCGAGAGCGGCGAGCCGCGCACCGCTTTCATGCAGCACGGCGACCGCATCCACATCGAGGTCAAGGGCCGCGACGGCCAGAGCGTCTTCGGCGCCATCGATCAGCAGGTCAAGGTCCTTGGCCAGGAGCTCTCCGCATGATGTCCCGCGTTCGACACAGCTTTGCGGCGCTGAAGCTGCGCCTGCCTTCGGGCGCAGCCTCTGCCATCGGTTCCCGGTGGCGCCGGCGCGACTTTGCGGCCCTGCTGCTGACCGGGGCTGCCGTCATGGCTCAGGCCCAGGCTCAGACCCAGCCGCGCGCCTGCCCGCCGGTGGCGCGCCAGCCGTCCGCCGAGCAGATCCAGGCCGCCCAGGCTGCGGCGCGGGACCGCGGCTTTCTCTGGCGCATCAGCAAGGACGGGCGAAGCTCTTACCTCTACGGCACCATCCATCTGGGCAAGCTCGATTGGGCCGTGCCGGGGCCGGCCTTGCTCAAGGCGCTGTCCGAAGTCGACGTGATGGCCCTGGAGCTGGACGTCAGCGACAGCGCCACGCTGCAGAAGCTGCAGAGCGGGATGGCGCGCAAGCCCGATGAACCGGCACTGCCACCCGCGCTGCAACGCCGGCTGAGCGAAGAGACCGCCGCCGCCTGCCTGCCTGCCAACGCGCTGGATGCGCAGCAGCCCGCCGTGCGTGCGCTGACGCTGGTGCTGCTGGCCGCCCGCTGGGACGGCCTGGATGCCGGCTACGCGCAGGAACTGGTACTGGCCGGCGTGGCACAGAGCCGCGGACTGCCGGTGGTCGGCCTGGAAACGGTGGAGGAACAGCTGGAGGCGCTGCTGCCGGACAGCCCGGCGGCGCGGCTGCACTTCATCGAGCAGGCGATGGCGCAGCTGAAGTCCGGCGCTGCGCGTCGCGGCACACAGCGCCTGGTGCAGGCCTGGGCCGAAGGCCGGCTGGAGGAACTCGCCAGCTACGAGCAGTGGTGCGAGTGCGTGAAGACCGAGGAAGACCGCCTGCAGATGCGCCGTCTCAACGACGACCGCAACCCGGCGCTGGCCTCGCGCATTGACCGCCTGCATCAGCAGGGCAAGACCGTTTTCGCCGGCATCGGCGCGCTGCACATGACCGGCCCCAAGGCCCTGCCGCTGCTGTTGCAGCAGCGCGGCTACGTGGTCGAGCGTGTCAGCTCCACGCGTTGATCGGCGGCCCACAATCACGCCGCCCCCCAGGGCAGCCACCCCCGATGAGGAGAACGTGATGGCCGCAGCCGCCGATTTCAGCAAGATGGTTCCGGGTTTCGATTTCCTGCAAGGCTTGATGAAAGGTGCGGGCTCGGCTCTGCCCAGCATGGGGCAGTGGGTCGCGCCGACGCTGGACCCCGAAGAGCTGAACAAGCGCATCAACGATCTGCGCACGGTGCAGTTCTGGCTTGAGCAGAACGCCCGCATGATCGGCACCACGATCCAGGCACTGGAAGTGCAGCGCATGACGCTGTCCACGCTGAAGAGCATGAATCTGCCGGTGGCCGACCTGGGCGAAGCCTTCAAGCTCAAGCCGGCCGCCGCGGCACCCGCCCCGGCGCCGTGGCCCGCGCCCAAGGCCGCGCCCGAGCCCGAGCCGGAGGCCTTCGAGGACGATGAAGAAGACGAAGACGAAGCCGAGGACGAGGAGCCGCCGCCACGCCCCAGTGTCGCGAGCAAGGCCCGCGCTGCACGCGCCGGGTCCCGCGCCAAGACGGCGGGCGGTGAAGCCCAGCCGGGCGCGGCCGCTGGCCTGGTCGATCCGATGCAGTGGTGGGGCGCCCTGACGCAGCAGTTCACCGAGATCGCCGCCCAGGCGGTCAAGGACAGCGGCGCGCAGGTCGCGCGCTCGGCCGCGGGCGCCGTCGGCCAGCAGGCTGCCGCCGCCGCGGGCGGCGCCTTGAAGGCCGCCTCCGGCCTGCCCGCCAAGGCGATGAAGCAGGCGGCCAAGAAGGTTCGCCCGACGGCGCCCTCGCCCGCCGCCAAGCGGCGCCGCTGACCAACGACAGGCCTGCGCTCGAGGCGCAGGACCGGCGCTGGCACCTGCGCGGACTCGACGTCTGCCGCCCAGACGCCTGGAAGCCGGGCGCCAAGGCGTCTTTGCATGCGCTGCAGTCAAAGCAGTGCTGCTCGATGCTGGCACCCGGCCCTTCCGTGCTGCGCGACACTGCAGGCGGGTCCGGCGGCTTCCCGCACGCCAGGCATCTCTGACGAGCGTGCGCGCACGGGCGGCCCTTTCGACGGCGCGCGGTGACCGACCGGTTAGAGTGTGGCCCGCTTCGAAGGACATGCGATGAACGCTCCGCTTCCCGTCGACAGCCTGGCGTCCGAAGAACGTCTGGCGCGCCAGCGCGCGGTGGTCGCGCTGCTCAAGCCCCTGCTGCCGGCGCATGCGCTGCTGTGGAACGGCGAGGACACGGTGCCCTATGAGTGCGACGGCCTGACGGCCTACCGCCAGCAGCCGCTGGTGGTGGCCCTGCCGGAGACCGAAGTGCAGGTCGCCTCGGTCCTGAAGGCCTGCCACTCGCTGAAGGTGCCGGTGGTGGCGCGGGGCGCCGGCACGGGCTTGTCGGGCGGCGCGCTGCCGCATGCGCTGGGCGTGACGCTGTCCCTGGCCAAGTTCAACCGCATCCTGCGGCTCGATCCGCTGTCGCGCACGGCCGTCGTGCAGTGCGGCGTGCGCAACCTGGCCATCAGCGAAGCCGCCGCGCCGCACGGCCTGTACTACGCGCCCGATCCCAGCAGCCAGATCGCCTGCACCATCGGCGGCAACGTGGCCGAGAACTCCGGCGGCGTGCACTGCCTGAAGTACGGCCTGACGCTGCACAACGTGCTGCGCGTGCGCGGCTACACGGTCGAGGGCGAAGCGGTGTGCTTCGGCTCCGAGGCGCTGGATGCGCCGGGCCTGGATCTGCTGAGCGTGGTGGTGGGCAGCGAAGGCATGCTCGCCGTGACCACCGAGGTGACGGTCAAGCTGGTGCCCAAGCCGCAGCTGGCCCGCTGCATCATGGCCAGCTTCGACGACATCCGAAAGGCCGGCGACGCGGTGGCTGCGGTGATCGCCGCCGGCATCATCCCGGCCGGCCTGGAGATGATGGACAAGCCGATGACGGCGGCCGTCGAGGACTTCGTGCATGCCGGCTACGACCTGAGCGCCGAGGCCATCCTGCTGTGCGAAAGCGACGGCACGCCCGAAGAGGTGCAGGAAGAGATCGGGCGCATGCTCGATGTGCTGGCCGGGGCGGGCGCCACGCGCATGGAAGTGAGCAAGGACGAGGCGCAGCGGCTGAAGTTCTGGAGCGGGCGCAAGAACGCCTTCCCGGCCAGCGGGCGCATCAGCCCGGACTACATGTGCATGGATTCGACGATCCCGCGCAAGCGCCTGGCCGACATCCTGCTGGCCATCGCCGAGATGGAAAGGAAGTACCAGCTGCGCTGCGCCAACGTCTTTCATGCCGGCGACGGCAACCTGCACCCGCTGATCCTCTTCGACGCCAACGATCCGGATCAGCTGCACCGCTGCGAGCAGTTCGGCGCCGACATCCTGGAAACCAGCGTGGCGCTCGGCGGCACGGTGACCGGCGAGCATGGCGTCGGTGTCGAGAAGCTCAGCTCCATGTGCGTGCAGTTCTCGACCGAGGAGCGTGAGCAGTTCATGGCCTTGAAGCGGGCCTTCGATCCGCAGCAGGGGCTCAATCCGGGCAAGGTGATCCCCACGCTGAACCGCTGCGCCGAATACGGCCGCATGCATGTGCGCAAGGGCCTGCTGCCCTTCCCCGAGCTGGAGCGCTTCTGAACCGCGCCGCCCTCCGCGAACCTTCTTCCTTTGCCGGCCCAGACACCCCCGTGACGAGCCCCACTCCCGATCCCGAGCTTGCGCGCCTGATCGAGCGCGTGCAGCAGGCCCGCAGCGAACGCCAGACGCTGGACATCCGCGGCTGCGGCAGCAAGGCCTTCTATGGCAACCGACCCACCGGCGAGCCGCTGGACGTGACGCCGCTGCGCGGCATCAGCAGCTACGAGCCGAGCGAACTGGTGGTCACGGTGCGCGCCGGCACGCCGCTGGCCGAGCTGGAAGCGGCGCTCGCCGAGCAGGGCCAGTGCCTGCCCTTCGAGCCGCCGCGCCTGGCGCTGCCGACCGCGCCCGCCACACGCGGCGGCACGGTGGGCGGCATGGTCGCCGCGGGGCTGGCCGGGCCGGCGCGTGCGGCGGTGGGCGGCGTGCGCGACTATGTGCTGGGCGCGACGATGCTCAACGGCCGTGCCGAGCTGCTGAGCTTCGGCGGCCAGGTGATGAAGAACGTCGCGGGCTATGACGTCTCCCGGCTGCTGGCGGGCTCGCTGGGCATCCTGGGCGTGCTGTGCGAGGTCTCGCTGAAGGTGCTTCCGCGGCCGGTGGCCAGCACCACGCTGCGCTTCGAGACCGATCAGGCCGCGGCCATCGAACAGCTCCAGCGTCTGGGCGGGCAACCCCTGCCGCTGAACGCCAGCGCCTGGTGGGAAGGCATGCTGGTGCTGCGCCTGTCCGGTGCGGCAGCGGCCGTGGAATCCGCTGCCCGTCAACTGGGCGGCGAGCTGATCGCGCCCGCGTTGGCCAGCGCCTTCTGGGACGGCCTGCGCGACCAGACCGACGAATACTTCGTCGGCGCGGCCGAAGCGGTGTCCCGCGGCGCGCACCTGTGGCGGCTGTCGGTGCCGGCCGGCACGCCGCCGATCAAGCTGCAGGGAGAGCAGCTCATCGAATGGGGCGGCGCGCAGCGCTGGCTGTGCAGCGCGCTGCAGCCGGCCCAGGTACGGGAGACCACCGCGGCGCTGGGCGGCCATGCCACGCTGTACCGCGGCGGCAACTTCGCGACGCCGGCCTTCGCGCCCTTGTCGGCGCCGCTGGAACGCATCCACCGCGAGCTGAAGGCGGCCTTCGATCCCGACGGCCTGTTCAATCCGGGCCGGCTGTATGCGGGGCTCTGAGGCATGAACGCCGTCGTGCCCGTCGGTGAGGCCATCGAAGCCCGCATGGCGCAGTACTACGCGCAGCGGGCCGACAGCTACGAGCGGATCTACCACAAGCCCGAGCGCCAGGACGATCTGCGCTGGATCGAAGCCTGGCTGGCCGAGACGATGCGCGGGCGCCGCGTGCTGGAGCTCGCGGCCGGCACCGGCTGGTGGACGCTGCACGGCGCGCGCCAGGCGCAGGACTGGCTGGCGACCGACCTGAACGCCGAAACCCTCGCTGTGGCCCGGCACAAGCCGATGCCGCGCTGCGTGCGCTTTGCGCTGGCCGATGCCTACACCCTGACCTGCGCCGACGGCGAGCCGCTGCGCTCGAGCACCGTCGCGGCGGGCGGCTTCGACACGGTCTTCGCCGGCTTCTGGTGGAGCCATGTGCCGCTGTCGCGCCTGCAGCCCTGGCTGCAGGCCCTGCAGGCCATCCTGCCATCCGGGGCGCGGGTGGTGTTTCTGGACAACCGCTACGTGGCCGGCAGCAGCACGCCGATCAGCCGCCACGACGACGAGGGCAACACCTACCAATGGCGCATGCTGGACGACGGCACGCGGCACGAGGTGCTGAAGAACTTTCCCACGCGCGAGCAGGCGCAGGCCAGCCTCGGTGCGCGCGCGCAGCAGCTGCAATGGCTGGAGCGGCCGCATTACTGGCTGCTGAGCGCTGTCTGCGGGCCGTCTTCGGCGCCTGCAAGCCGAGTGCCCTGAGTGCCATGGCGCGTGCACTGACATCCACGATCCCGCGGCTGACTTGAGCGAGCCGCCGCCCAACCAGACCTCCCTTCATGCAAACCCAACTCAGCCCCGAATTCAAGGCCACGCGCGAAGGCCAGGAAGCCGAGGCCATCCTGCGCAAGTGCGTGCATTGCGGCTTCTGCACGGCGACCTGCCCCACCTACCAGCTGCTGGGCGACGAGCTGGACGGCCCGCGCGGGCGCATCTACCTGATGAAGCAGGTGCTGGAAGGCGCCACGCCGACGCGCGCCACGCAGCAGCACCTGGACCGCTGCCTGACCTGCCGCAACTGCGAGACCACCTGCCCGAGCGGCGTGCAGTACGGTCACCTGGTGGACATCGGCCGCAAGCTGGTCGAAGAGCGCGTGGAGCGCCCGGCGAGTGAGAAGGCCGTGCGCTGGCTACTCAAGGAAGGGCTGACCTCGCCGCTCTTTGCGCCGGCCATGAAGATGGGGCAGCTGGTGCGTCCGCTGCTGCCGGGATCCCTGAAGAACAAGGTACCGGCTGCCGGCGGCGCACGCGCCCGGCTGTGGCCGCAGCGCGAGCACCCGCGCAAGGTGCTGATGCTGATGGGCTGCGTGCAGCCGGCGATGATGCCCAACATCAACTCCGCCACCGCGCGCGTGCTGGATGCCGCCGGCATCCAGACCCTGGTGGCCGACGACGCGGGCTGCTGCGGCGCCATCCGCACGCACCTCAACGACATCGAGGGCGGCCTGGCCGACATGCGGCGCAACATCGACGCCTGGTGGCCTCTGGTGGACGGTTTGACCTCGCAGGGCCAGGTCGAGGCCATCGTCATGAACGCGTCGGGCTGCGGCGTCACCGTCAAGGAGTATGGCCACGCGCTGGCGCACGACCCCAACTACGCCGACAAGGCGCGCCGCATCAGCGAGCTGACGCGCGACCTCAGCGAACTGCTGCCCGATCTGGTGCCCGCGCTGAAGAGCCGGCTGCGCCAGCGCAAGCCGCCCCGCTTGGCCTTCCACCCGCCTTGCACGCTGCAGCACGGCCAGCAGCTGCGCGGCGGCGTGGAAGCGCAGATGGCCGCGCTGGGCTTCGATATCCGCACCGCCGCCAGTGAAGCGCACCTGTGCTGCGGCTCGGCCGGCACCTACAGCGTGCTGCAACCCAAGCTGGCCTACCAGCTGCGCGACCGCAAGCTCTCGCACCTGGCACCGCTGCAGCCCGAGGTGATCGTCAGCGCCAACATCGGCTGCATCCAGCACCTGCAAAGCGGCACGCCCACGCCGGTGCGCCACTGGGTGGAAGTGCTGGACGAGGCCCTGGCGATCTGAAGAACTGACGCGCGGGCCGGCGCCGACCCGCCATGTCAGTGCGCCGCGGGCTCCGCGGCGACGGCCTGCGGGCGGATGCGCAGCGCCCACAGCACCCCGGCCACCAGCAGCGCGATGCCCAGCGCCGTCTGCGGCTGGGGCCATTGGCCGCGCAGCAGGAAGGCGTAGGCCAGCGCGGCAAGGGTTTCGAAGACGATCAGCTGGCCGACCAGGGTGGTGGGCAGGCGCTGGCTGGCCTCGTTCCAGCACAGCGTGCCCAGCCATGAGGCCAGCAGGCCGATGGCGAACATCAGGCCGATGAACAGCGCCGGCGTGGGCCCGAAAGGCATCGGAAAGGTCTGGGCGCTGAGCGTGTTCCACAGCCAGAACAGCACGAAGGCCAGCGCCGCCAGCGGCAGAGTCGCCAGGCCTTGTGCGGTGGCCCAGGTGCGCGGGCCGCGCTCGGCGTGGGCGCGCAGCCAGTCGGCGTTGCGCAAGGGATACCAGGTCCAGCAGATCACCGCACCGACGGCCAGCAGCGCACCGATCGCGTAGCGGCTGACCGGCTCGCCCGACTGCGCCGCCTGGGCGCGCCACTGCGTGAATTCAGAGTGATTGACCAGTGCGATGCCCAGGGCGATCACGCCCAGCGAAGGCAGCAACTGCAGCCAGGGCAGCCTTCCGTCGCGCTGCGCATCCCGCAGGTTGGCGCTGATGGCGATCACCACCGGCAAGGTGCCGATGATCATCGTTGGCAGCGGCCCGCCGGCGCGCTGGATCGCGGCCGCCAGGCACAGGTAGTACAGCAGGTTGCCGACGGTGCTGAGCTTCAGGGCCTCCAGCCAGTCCGCGGGGCTCAGCTGGGCGATGGCGCGCCGGTCCAGCCAGGCCAGCGGCAAGGCGATCAGGCCGAAGGCCAGGTAGCGCGCGGCGGACTGCATGGCCGCCGGGTAGGCCGGCAGCAGCAGCGGCGCCACGAAGACCAGGCCCCACATCAGCCCTGCGGCCAGCGCGAACAGCGTTCCGGTGATCAGGGCGTGGCGTGAAGTCATGGCCGGGTAGAAGCAGGCGGGAGGTCCCGACCATCAGGCGCGCGGGGGCAGGTGCGCCGCAGGGCATGCGCAGCGGCCGTGGCCGCTGCGGATGTCGAGGCCAGGCAGGCGGATTGTGGGCGCAAGCCCGGCTGCGGTCGGGGCCCGCGGCGCCAGCGGGCCCGGAAGGCTCAAACCATGGGAATGAGCGGGGCAGGCAGCGGCGCCTGCATGTGCACGAAGATGTCGGTATCCGGCAGCCGCAGGCGCATCACGTCGAAGGCGATCTGCGCGGCCACCTCGCCCTGGCAGCCCAGCTCGGCCGCCATCACCAGCTCGGCCACGTCGCCAGCGTCCACGCTCAAGGAACGCAGCCACGCTTCCACCGGCAGATCGGCATCCAGCGGGCCGTAGGGCAGGCGGATCTCGCGGGCGATTTCCGCGATCAGCGTTGCGAGCTCGTCTTCGTCCCCCTGGAGCTTGGGCGGCTGCACGCGCAGGCCCGCCCGCCGGTTGCAGGCCTGTGCGTCGAGGATGGGGATGATGGGCGGCATCAGGCCGCAATGATCGCGCATCGCGCGCCGTCGGCGTCGATGCCCCTACAGTGGACTGTGCCGCACCCTGCCCGGGGGAGGGCTCGCGCGCCCCGGTGTCGTCGAGGGCCTTGGCCGTGTCAGCCGGAGGCCGCCCGCGCATTGAAGCCCAGGCGCTCGACCCAGTGGCGCGTCAGCGGCGTCAGCGGCTTGGCCAGCAGGCGCTCGTTGATCAGCGCGCGGCCCAGCGTCTGACGGGTGTGCGCACTGCCCTGCGCGGCGGCCGCCAGCAAGGTCTGATCGATCAGGTCGCGCTGCGCGTGGCTGCCGCCACAGCGCTGCGCCTGATGCCGCGCCGGGTACAGCGCCTGGGCCGCCACATCCGGCTCGCCACGCCCGAAGGCGAGCAGGGCGCGCATCAAGGGCAGCCCGACTTCACGCGCCACCGCATGGTTCAGGCGCCGCGCCTCGCCCGCATCCATCGCGCGCTCGGCGCAGCGCGCCACCCAGGCCTCGGCGGCGGCCACCTCGCCGCTGCCCAGCAATGCCAGCAAGGCATGCAGATCGTTGAAGGCCGAGTGGCCGGCGTCTTCATCCGGCATCGGCCAGCGCGCCCGCAGTTGACGGAAGGCCGCGCTGACATCGTGCCCCAGCAGATGCAGCCGCCAGAGCAAGGCCGCCACATCCAGGCGCTGCAAGGTGATCTCGGTGTGCTCGGCGGCCAGGGGCTTGTCCAGCAGGCGCAGCACGCCGGCCACATCCAGCGATTCCAGACGGAACAGCGCCTTGTGCCACCACAGGTGCGTCGCGAAGCCATTGCCCTCCGACCAGCTCGCCTGGTGCTGGCGCAGCCACGCGGCGCCCTCCTCGAAGCGCCCCTGCATCTCCATCACATGGGCCACCGCATGCATCGCCCAGGGCACGCGCGGGTTCAGCGAGAGTGCATGCCGGCCGGCGTCTTCGGCCTGCCCGTAGAGACGGCACTCTTCCAGGCCGAAGGCGTACAGCGCCCAGACATAGGCGGCGAGCGGATCATCCGTATCCCAATCCGGCAGCGCCCGGGCGGGGCGCAGACGCAGGCCCTGCGCATCGCCGCGATGAAAGTCCCACAGATGCGCCCACTGCAGTGCCAGCGCATCGCGGGGGTACTCCAGCAGCAGCTCGTCCCAGGTGCGGCACGCCTCGCCCAGGCGGCCCTGCATCACCTGATCCACGGCATGCAGATGGGCCCGTTCACGCGCCTGCAGGCTGCCTTCGAGTTCGCGCGCCGCGCTCAGCTGCGCAGCGGCTTCGGCGCGCTGCGAGGGCTCGGTGAGGCTGAGCAGAAAGCCCGCTTTCATCAGGCGCGGCAAGCCCCAGTCGGGATCGGCCTCGATCGCATCGTCCAGATCGGCCAGCGGCGTATCGTAGAAGGACATCATGCGCCACAGCGCGCGCTCGGCGCTGTCGCGTGCGGCAGCGCTGGCGCTGCTGATGGGGTTGCCCCGCTGGTCGGTGCTCACGGGTCTATTCTGGATGCAGTGAACGGGGTGGCCGGCCAGCGCGAGCGTCCGCCCACCACCGATCAGGCCTGCGAGGGCCGCGGCCAGGGTCGTGAGGCCGGGCGCATCTGTTCCCAGGCCAGCGCCAGGGCCAGCACGCCGCGATCGTCATGGCGCCGGCCGCTGATCTGCAGCCCGATGGGGCGCCCGTCGGCCGTGTGTCCGGCATCGATGCTCAGCGCCGGCTGTTCGCTCATGTTGTAGGGCACCGTGAAGGCGATGTGCTCGAAGGGCCGCTCAGGGTCGTTCACGGGGCTGGCCCAGTCGGCACGGTACGCGGCCACCGGGCTCACCGGCGAGAGCACGTAGTCAAACGGCGCCGTGGCATGGACGGCCGCGTCGCGCAGCGCCCCCATCTGGCTGAAGCCGTGAAAGACCTGTGCGCCGCTGAGCTGCGCGGCTTGCGTGATCCAGTGGCGGATGTAGGGCAGCACCTGCTGCTGGCGCTCGGGCGGCAGGAGGCGGTAATCCAGCCAGGAGCGCATGCGCCAGAAGCGATCGAGCCCTTCGATCATCTCGCGCGTGCTGAAGGGCGCCAGCGGCTCCACGACGGCGCCCGCCTGCTCGAAGGCGCGCGCGGCCGACTGCACCGCGGCGATGACCTCCGGCTCCACCGCCAGGCCCCAGCCGGCGTCCAGCTGCAGGCCCAGGCGCAGGCCGCGCAGCGGCAGCGCAAGATCGTCCCAGTCGATCGCCTGCGGTGGCAGGCTCATCGCATCGCGGGCATCGGGCTGGCTGAGCACCTGCATCATCCAGGCCGCGTCGCGCACGCTGCGCGTCATCGGGCCGGCCACACGCCCGTAGTACGGCGGGTGGATCGGGACGCGGCCGTTGCTGGGCTTCAGGCCGACCACGCCGCACCAGCCCGCCGGCAGACGGATCGAGCCGCCGATGTCCGTGCCCAGGTGCAGCGGGCCATAACCCGCAGCCGCAGCCGCACCCGCACCGGCACTGCTGCCCCCGGGCGTGAGCGCCGGGTTCCAGGGGTTGCGCGCCAGCGGGTGGAAGCTGGAGAGCCCCGAGCTGAGCATGCCCCAGTCGGGCATCGTGGTCTTGGCCAGCAGCACGCAGCCCGCCTCGCGCAGGCGCGCCGCCGGGGGTGCATCGGCCGCGGCCGGCTGCAGCACGGTGGCGGCACAGCCCAGCGGCACGGGAACGCCCCGCGTGGCGATGTTTTCCTTGATCGTGCAGGGCACGCCATCCAGGCGCGACAGCGGCCGGCCGGCGTGCCAGCGCTGCTGCGAGGCCCGCGCCGCCGCGAGGGCGCCGGCCTCGTCCAGCGCATAGGTGGCGCACAGCTGCGGCTCCCAGCGGGCGATGTGCGCGAGCACCTCCTGCACCGCCTCCAGCGGCGACAGCTCGCCGCTGGCATAGGCGGCCGACAGCTGGCCCGCGCTCAGCTCATGCGGCTGCGCCATTCAGGCCCAGGCCAGCGCCGCCAGATCGTTGGCGAAGATCGGCGAGCTGTTCCACAGGCCCCGCAGACCCTTGCGGAACACGGCCACCTGCGCGGGATTCCAGATCCAGGCATTGACCGCGTCATCGGCCAGCTGCTGCTGGATCTCGCGCCACAGGCGCTGCTTTTCCTTGGCGTTGGAGGTGGCGGCCAGATCGGCGACGCGCTTGCGGAAGCTGGCGCTGTCGTAGCCAAAGTAGTACTGCGGGTCCGCATAGGCCGTCGCGTAGTCCAGCGGCTCGACGTGGTTGATGATCGTGAGATCGAAGTTGCCCTTGAACGGGCCCGAGAGCCACTGCGCCCACTCGACGTTCTCGATCCTGGCGACGATGCCCACGCGCGCCAGCTGCGCGGCGATGATCTCGCCGCCCTTGCGTGCATAGGTGGGCGGGGGCAGCGTGAGCGTGAGGTTCAGCGGCGTGCTGATGCCCGCTTCGCGCAAGAGCGCACGGGCGCGGTCCGGATCGTGCGGGTAGCGGCCCGTGAGATCCAGGTAGCCCGCGTCGGTGGGTGCGAAGTGGCTGCCGATGGGCTTGCCCAGGCCTTCCTGCGCGCCGTCGATGAAGGCCTTGCGGTCGATGGCATGCGCGATGGCGCGACGCACGCGCACATCGTCCAGCGGCTTGCGTCGGTTGTTGATGGCCACCAGGCCCTTGCCCGCGGTGCTGCCCACCTCGACCGTGAAGCGCGCATCCTGGCGGAACTGGCCCAGCGCCTGCAGCGCGCCGAAGCGCGGCATGCCGTCGATGTCGCCGGCCAGCAGCGCCGCCACCTGGGCCGCCGCATCGTTGATGAAGCGGAAGCTCACCCGGCGAAGCTTCACGCGCGCCGCGTCGCGGTGCTCGTCCCACTTGGCCAGCGTGATCGCCGAGCCCCGGTTCCAGCTGTCCAGCTTGTAGGGCCCGGTGCCCACGGGCTGCGTGGCGGCCTGCGCGGCGGTCTTGGGGTGCAGGATCACCGCGGTGTTCTCGCCCAGCCGGAACGGTAGCGAGGCATCGGCGTTGTTGAGCGAGACGATCACCGTGCGTGCATCGTGCGCGGTGACGCTGGCCACGTTGTCCCACACGGCCTTCTTGGCCTTGTTGGTGCTGGCCGGCGCGCGCGCGCGGTCGAAGCTGAACTTCACCGTCTCCGCGTCCAGCGGCGAGCCGTCGGAAAAGCGGATGCCGCTGCGCAGACGGAAGGTATAGACCTTGCCATCGGGCGTCGTGCTCCAGCTCTCGGCCAGCAAGGGCGTGACGCTGCCGTCCATGCCGATGCGGGTGAGGCCCTCGAAGACGTTGTAGTGGACGATTTCGCCGATGGCGGCCGCCGCGGCGATGGTCGGATCCAGGCCCGGCGGCTCCAGAACCATGCCCAGCACGGCGCTGTCCTTGCGGCGGCCCTGGGCCAGCGCCAGCGGGGCCGCAGCGCTCAGGCCGGAGGCCGCCAGCAGTTGCACGAAGGGGCGGCGTCGGATGCTCATGCTCATCTCCTGTACGGTTCGGGCCGGCGCCGCCGCGGCGGGCCGGGGCGCTTGCGGGTCATTCTGCAACCATTCGCGCAGCCCCCGCAGCCGCATGGCGTTGGCCCGGGACGGCCTCGATCAGGCGGCGCGTGTAGTCCTCGCGAGGCTGACGGAACAGTTCATCGGCCGTGCCGCGCTCGACGATGCGGCCGTGCTGCAGCACGATGACCTCGTCGCACACCAGATCGATGACGCTCAGGTCGTGGCTGATGAGGAGATAGGTCAGCCCGAACTGATCCTGCAGATCCTGCATCAGGTTGAGCACCTGCGCCTGCACACTCACGTCCAGCGCGCTCACCGGCTCGTCGGCCACGATCAGCCGCGGCCGCGTGATCAGGGCACGCGCGATGGCGATGCGCTGGCGCTGGCCGCCGGAAAACTCGTGCGGATAACGCGCGCCGTCGGCCGCGCTGAGGCCCACGGCCTCCAACGCTTCAGCGCAGCGGCGCAGCTGCTCGGCGCGGCCCGCGCCCTGCAGCAGGGCCAGCGGCTCGGCAACGGTCTGCTGCACGGTGCGGCGCGGATCGAGCGAGCCGTAGGGATCCTGGAACACCATCTGCACGCCGGCCCGCGCCCGGCGCAGCGCCCGCGCATCCAGCGCATGCAGATCCTGCCCGTCCAGCCAGACGCGGCCTGCGGTGGGCGGCTCCAGCGCCATCACCAGGCGCGCCAGCGTGCTCTTGCCGGAACCCGATTCGCCGACGATCCCAAGGCTGCGCCCGCGGCGCAGCTCGAAGCTCACATCCTCCAGCGCCACCAGCTCGGGTGCCGGGCGCAGCAGGCTCTCCCGCGGGAGGCGGTAGCGTTTGCCGAGCTGCTGCACGCGCAGCAAGGGGGCGTCGTCGCTCACGGCGATACCTTCAAGGCTTCGGGGTGGCGGCCCGCGGGGACAGCGGGGCTGCTCACGGGCCGAAGCCCTCCGGGTAGTTGCAGCGCACCGCGTGGCCCGCAGCCACCGTGCGCTCGGCCGGCGGCGCAGCGCGGCAATCCGCCTGCGCCCTGGGGCAGCGCGGCTCGAAGGCGCAGCCGCCCGGCAGCGTCAGCAGATCCGGCACACGACCGGGAATGGTGGCCAGCCGCGTGCCACGTGCCAGGCCCAGACGCGGGCGCGCAGCAAACAGGCCCTGCGTGTAGGGGTGCGCGCGGCGCCGGAAGACCTCGGCCGTGGAACCGGACTCCACCACCTGGCCGGCATACATCACCAGCAGCCGGCGCACGCGGTCCGCCATCACGCCCAGGTCATGGCTGATCAGGAGCAGGCCCATGCCATCGGCAGCCACCAGCTCGTCGATCAGATCCAGCACCTCGCGCTGGATGGTGACGTCCAGGGCCGTGGTGGGCTCGTCGGCGATCAGCAGGTCAGGCCCGCAGGCCAGCGCGATGGCGATCACCACACGCTGGCGCTGGCCGCCGGAGAGCTGGTGCGGGTAGGCGTCCAGCCGCTGCGCGGCCTGGGGCAGCTGCACACGCTGCAGCAGACGCAGGGCTTCGGCGCGCGCCTGGCTGCCGCTCAAGCCACGATGCAGGCGCAGCGGCTCGGCGATCTGGCGGCCGATGGTGTGCAGCGGGTTCAGCGCCGTCATCGGCTCCTGGAAGACCATGCCCAGGCGGCGCCCGCGCAGCGCGCACCAGCCGCGCTCATCCAGTGTGGTCAGCTCCTCGCCCTGCAGCCGGATCGAGCCGCGGCACTGCGCGCCTTCGGGCAGCAGGCCCATCAGCGCGAGCGCGGTGAGTGACTTGCCGCAGCCCGATTCCCCGATCAGCCCCAGCGTCTCGCCACGAGCCAGTTGCAGGCTGACGCCGCGCAAGGCCGGCAAGGGCCCGCGCGCGGTGCGCAGGGTCACGTGCAGATCGGTCACTTCGAGCAGGCTCACGGGCCGCACGATAGCGCGGCGGCGCGCGCCGCAGCCCGCCGTGGGTGATCCGTACCGCACGCCCGGTCCGGCAGCGGCCGCAGCCGGCCGCCCGGTGCTCAGCGATCCGCGCCGGGCGGGCTTGCCCGCACGTGCTTCAGCACCTGCCCGGGCGCCATGGGCCGCGCAAAGTGGTAGCCCTGGCCCTGGCGGCAGCCCATGGCCTGCAGGGCCGCCACCTCGGCTGCATCCTCGATGCCCTCGGCGACGCTGGCCATGCCCAGGTTCTCGATCACGCTCACCGTGGCGTGCGCCACCGTCATCACCTGCATGTCCTGGCACAGGCCGGTGACAAAACTCTTGTCGATCTTGATGGTGTCGAAGGGCAGATCGCGCAGGCTGCCCAGCGACGAGGCGCCGGTGCCGAAGTCGTCCATCGCCATCTTCACGCCCAGCTCGCGCAGCTGCAGCATCAGCTCGCGCATGCCGCTCGGATCGCGCATCACCTCGCGTTCGGTCACCTCCAGCTGCAGTGCCGCAGGCGGCATGGCACAGCCCTGCAGCACGCTCTGCACGGCCGACATCAGCCGCTTGCCTTGCGACAGCTGCACGCGCGAGAGGTTCACGCTCACCACGGCCGGCGCCGCCTGCGCGTCCTCGGCCTGCCAGCGTGCCCACTGCGCACAGGCCTCCTGAAGCACCCACTCGCCGATCTCGACGATCTGGCCGGACTCTTCGGCGATGGGGATGAACTCTGCCGGGCTCAGGGCGCCCAGGGTCGGATGGTTCCAGCGCAGCAGCGCCTCCACCGAGACCCGCTCGCCGGAATCCAGATCGACGATGGGCTGGTAGACCAGGTGCAGCTGCCCGGCGGACGAGGCCTCGCGCAGCGCGGTCTCGATCAGCGCGCTGCGCTGGATGCGCGCGTGCATGGCCTCGTCGAAGTACACCGCGCGCCGCCGGCCCTGGCGCTTGGCCTCGTACATCGCGATGTCGGCATTGCGCAGCAGGGTCTCGGGCGTATCGGACGGCCCCTGCCACAGCGCGATGCCGATGCTGGCGCTGGAGTGGAAGGGTTGCTGCTTCACGGTGTAGGGCGTGGCCAGGGCCGCCAGCAGGTGCTGCGCATGCTGTTCGGCCTGCTCGCGACGGGCCGCGCCCGCGGCAAGCACCACGAACTCGTCGCCGCCCAGGCGCGCCGGCAGCCAGGGCTGTTGCGGCGCGAGCGTGCTCACCGCACTACCCGGCGCCGTGCGGGCTGCGGGATGAGCGCCTGGGGACGGCGCGGCGCGCTCAGGGGCCTCGCAGCATTGCCGCAGGCGCTGTGCAATGCCACGCAGCAGCTCGTCGCCGGCGTCATGGCCCAGGGTGTCGTTGACCAGCTTGAAGCGATCGAAATCCAGGAAGAAGACCGCGAAGCCCTGCGCCGGGTCGGCGAGCGCGCGCTCGCTGTAGAGCTGCAGTTCGCGCATCAGGCTGGCGCGGTTGGCCAGGCCGGTCAGCCGGTCCAGGTGGGCCGCGGCGCGCAGCTGGCGCTCCATCACCCGCGAAGCGGTGACGTCCTGCACCGTCAACCACAGGTGGTCGCGGCTGGCCACGTTGACGCGAACGCCGTTGGCCAGCAAGTGCCGCGCGCTGCCGTCCGGGCGCACGATGTCGGCTTCGGCGGGGCCAAAACGGTCGTTCAGCACCGCCTCGTTGAACCAGCGCTCGCGGGCCGCCTGCCAGTCCGGTGCCTGGACGCGCAGCGCGTCGGCATCCATCAGCGCTTCGCAAGGCAGGCCGATGATGCGGCTGAGCGCGCGGTTGACCAGCAGCGTGCAGCTCATGGTCATGTCGATGAGTTCGAGCCCGATCGGCGACAGATCGAAGAGCGTCTGCAACAGCGCGTGGTCTCGCGCGGCCGCCACTTCGGCCAGCTTGCGCGCAGTGATGTCTTCCAGCGTGCCGTACATCCACTCCGGCCGGCCATCGGCCAGGCGCGAGGTCAGGCGGCCCCGGTCGCGCACCCAGCGCCAGTCGCCATCGGCGTGGCGCAGCCGCAGTTCCTGTTCGTAGTATTCGGTCGCCCCGGCAAAGTGCTCGCTCAGCAGCGCCTGCGCCGCGGCTTCATCGTCCGGGTGCAGGTAGGCGCGCCAGGTCTCGAAGGTCGGCGGCCACAGGGTCTCGGGCGCGACGCCGATGATCTGCGCCGCGCGGTCGTCGAAGTGGATCTCGCCCGTGGCCTGGTTCCATTCCCAGGTGGCGATGCGCGAGCCCTCCAGCGCCGACAGCAGTCGGCGCCACTGGCGCTCCAGATCGGCCTCGCGGTCGTGCTGCGCGGTGACGTCGGCATAGTGCGTCATCACCCACGGCGGCTGGCCGGCCTCGCGCGCCAGCAGCGCGGTGCTGGTTCGCACCCAGCGCCGGCGGCCATCGGGCAGCAGCAGGCCCAGGGTCACATCCTGCACCGGCTGACCGGTCTGCAGCGTCACGACCTCCGGCAGCCAGTCCTCCGGCACATCGATGCCCTCGGCATCGATCACCCGCCAGGGCAGGGCATCCAGGCCCTGCGCGACGAGTGCCGAAGCCGGCACCCCCAGCAAGGCCTGTGCGGCGAGATTGACCTCCACGGCGATGCCACCGGCATCACGCACGACGACGGGCAGGCTGGCGCCGTTGAGCAGCTGCTTCAACTCGTCCAGATTCAGGCTGCGGCTGCTGAAATCGATCAGCGTGACGCCCCAGCGGGCCTGCGCCGCCGGATCGCCGCCGATCCAGTGCAGATCCACCCGCGCCCAGAACCGGCTGCCGTCGGGCCGGCACAGCGACATGACATGCTCGCCCGAGGTTTCGCTGTCCAGGGCCTCGCGCAGGGCCGCCGCGGTGAGGCCGCCATCGTTGGCATCCCAGCCCAGCACCGTGTCCAGCCGTCCGCCCAGCATCTCTTCGGCCGCGTGGCCAGTCAGGGCGCTGAAGGCTTCGTTGCACCAGCTGAGGCGGTCGCCTTCGCCGAGCACGGCCATGCCATGGCGCAGCAGGCGGGCCATGGCCTGCAGCGGCGCCGACGGCGGCGCGACGGCAGGCAGCCGTTGGGCGGAGGGAGGCCAGGGGGCGTTCATGGGCCGGGCGAGGGGCAGCCTTTGCTCAGGCGTCCATGCCCAGCGCGGCGACAGCAGGCTCCAGCCCGTCGATCACTGCCTGCAGCTGCTGGGGCTCCATCCCCAGTCGCGCCAGCATGGCGGGCTCCACCAGCCCCGCACAACGCGGCCACTGGCCATAGCCGGCCAGGTCGGCCAGCCGGTCAGCCACGGCCACCAGCGCGGGAATCGCCGCCAGCCCGGTGAGCGGCGCGGCGGCGGCCGGCTCTTCCAGGGCCAGATGATGGGTGGCGACGGCCTGCTTCAGCCATGCCGGCAGCGCCCAGGCATCGATCAGCAGCGCGCCGGCCTCTTCGTGGCTCAGGCCGAAGTGGCGCACTTCGAGTGCGGCCTCTTCGGCAGGCAAACACGAGGCGTCGGGACGGTAGCTGGCCACGGCCGCCGGGTCTGCCTTCACCAGCAGCAGGATGCCGATATCGTGCAGCAGGCCCGCCAGGAAGGCCTCGCTGTCCACACCGCAGCCGGCCTGGCGCGACAAGGCCTGCGCAGCGCAGGCCACCGCGCCACTGTGACGCCGAAAGCGCACCGGATCAAAGGGGTTGCCGGTCTTCGACGGCAGCAGCCGGTCCAGGGCACCGGCCGCGGCAATGCCGCGAATCGCCGTCAGGCCCAGCAGCTGCAGCGCACGCTGCACACTGCCCACGCGGCCGGACTGCCCGTAGTAGGGCGAGTTGGCCACCTTCAGCACCCGGGCCGCGAGCACCGGCTCGCCGTGCAGGCACTGCAGCAGCCGATCGATGTCCACATCCGGGTCGTAGAGCAGCGCCAGCAGCCGGGAGGCGCTCGCGCCGCCGGCCGAAGCACCCAGCGCGCGCACGGCCGCGCTGGTGGCTGCACTCAATCCCGGCGCCTTTGCCGCGCTCGCCACTGGGGTGTCCATCTCGTCTGCTGCCTGAAGTTCTCCTTGGCTGAGTGTCAGACGGCGCGGCGCGACGGACTCGCGCGAAGAGCGGGGCCAGGGCCCGCCTATTCGGTGCCTGTCGGGGCGGCGGCGATCTGGCGCAGCGCCTGCTCGAAGACCTCCGGCGGCTGCCCGCCCTGGATCAGGTGGCGGCGGTTGACGACGACCGCGGGCACGGAGTGGATGCCGGCGCCCTGCCAGAAGGCTTCGGCCTCGTGCACCTCATCGGCAAAGTCCGGCCCGTCCAGCACGCTGGCGGCTGCGGCGCTGTCCAGGCCGGCCATGGCCGCCGCCTGCAGCAGCACCTCGCGCGCGCCGGGGTTGCGCCCCTCGCCGTGGTAGGCCGTCAGCAGCGCATGCTTCAGCGCCCGCTGCTGCGCGGCACCCTGCGTGCCGGCCCAGGCCAGCAGGCGGTGCGCATCAAAAGTATTCCAGACCCGCGGCCGCGCACCGAAGGCAAAGCCCACGGCGGCGCCGCGCTCGCGAATCGCCTGCTGGTTCTGCGCGATCCGCGCCGCGCTGAGGCCGTACTTGCGCGACAGATAGTCCACCGTGTCGGCGCCTTCGGCGCCCATCTGCGGATTCAGCTCGAAGGGCTGGAAGTGAAGCTCCACCGGCACCTCGTCCCCCAGCCGCTCCAGCGCCCGTTCCAGCGCATTCAGCCCCACGGCGCACCAGGGGCAGGCGATGTCGGAGACAAAGTCGATGCGCAGGCTCATGGTGGTCCTTCGGGGCTCGGGGCGTGACGGGGCGCTCTTTCGCGCGCAGTCCCGCGCGCTGGCGCTGATTCTGCAGCGCCAGCGCCTGGCCCGCAGGCGACCCCGTCGCCCGGCCTGGTCAGAGCCCCAGCTCGCCGAGCCCCGGATGCTCGTCCGGCCGCCGCCCGAGGGGCCAGAAGAAGAGGCGATCCTTGTCGGCGATCGGCAGATCGTTGATGCTCGCAAAGCGACGCCGCATCAGGCCTTCGGGCGTGAACTCCCAGTTTTCGTTGCCGTAGCTGCGAAACCAGTGGCCCGAGTCATCGTGCCACTCGTAGGCAAAGCGCACGGCGATGCGCTGGCCGCCGCAGGCCCAGAGCTCCTTGATCAGCCGGTAGTCCAGCTCGCGCGCCCACTTGCGCTGCAGGAAGGCGCGCACCTCGTCGCGCCCGCGCGGAAACTCGGCGCGGTTGCGCCACTCGGTATCCACGGTGTAGACACCGACCACCCGATCGGGATCACGCGTGTTCCACGCATCCTCGGCCAGGCGCACCTTGAGCGCAGCGCTCTGCGCATCAAACGGCGGCAACGGCGGCCTGGTCGGTGTCATGAGAATCTTCCCCAGTGCGCGCAAGCGCGCCCCTCCCGTCGAGTTGAACGGCCCGGCCAAAGGCCGAGTCCGTTCCAACGAGACGAATTAGAGCGGCGCGCAACGCGCGTCCGCTCTAATAGGTCTTGTAAGGCAGGAACTTGCCGCTCATCGTGATCGAGACGCGATCGCCCTTCGGATCGGCCTCTCGCTGCAGATCCATGCGGAAGTCGATCGCGGACATGATCCCGTCGCCAAATTCTTCGTGGATCAGCTCCTTGAAGGTGGTGCCGTAGACGTTCACCAGCTCGTAGATGCGGTAGATCAACGGGTCGGTCGGCACCGAAGTGGGCAGGCTGCCTTTGTAAGGCACCACCTTCAGCCACTGCGTCTCTGCCTCGCTGAGATCGAAGAGCCTGGCGATGGTCGCGGCCTGCGCATCGTCGAAGGTCATCTGGCCCAGGCAGCCGGCGGTGACCCACTCCTTGCTCAGGCCGACGGCCTGGGCGACGTCGGACCATTTGAGGCCCTTGGCCACCTTGGTGGCGATGATCTTCTCCGTGACGTCAAGACGGCTCATGCGGTTCTCCTGAAAGGAACGACGGGGGACGGGGGCGCCGCGGGCGTGGCCGGCGCAGGCTCGGGATCGGGTGATGGATCGTGCGAACCGGTATCGAGCCCGGGGCTCACCTCGGCCGGCACCGCCGGCGCGCGGCCGTGCGAGAGTTCGGCGCTGCGCGCGACCAGAAAGTCGACCAGGTGGTTGCGGATGCGGTAGTACTGCGGATCGTGATGCAGCGTGGCGCGCGTACGCCCGTGGTCCGGATCGCGCGGCATCGTGTTCTTCACGATCTCGGCGATGCGCGCGCCGGGCCCGTTGCTCATCAGCAGGATGCGGTCGGACAGCAGGATCGCTTCGTCCACATCGTGCGTGATCATGAAGACCGTCTGGTGCGTCTCAGCGCAGATGCGCAGCAGCTCGTCCTGGATGGTGCCGCGGGTCAGCGCGTCCAGCGCGCCGAAGGGCTCGTCCAGCAGCAGCATGCGCGGCTGGATCGCGAAGGCCCGCGCGATGCCCACGCGCTGCTTCATGCCGCCGGAGAGCTGGCTCGGCTTCTTGTCGATGGCGCCGCTCAGGCCGACCAGCGCCACGTACTTGTGCACCTGCTCGTCCACCTGCGCGCGGCTCCAGCGCGGCCAGCGGCTCTTCACCGCGAAGGCGATGTTGCCGCCCACGCTGAGCCAGGGCATCAGCGCATGGCCCTGGAAGACCACGCCGCGCTCCAGCCCCGGCCCGGCCACTTCGCGCCCGTCCATGAAGACATGGCCGGCGCTCGCGCTCTCAAGCCCGGCGAGCACATTCAGGATGGTGGTCTTGCCGCAGCCGCTGTGGCCGATGATGCAGACGAACTCGCCTTGCGAGATGCGGAAGTTGACGCCCTCGAACACGGCCTCGGCCGCGCCGGGAAAGCTCTTGGCCAGGGCCTCGACCTGCAGGAACTGGCGTTCAGTCGACATAGGTCACGGCCTTCTGCAGGCGGGCAAACATCATGTCGAGCAGCATGCCGACGATGCCGATGACCAGGATGGCGACGATCACGTTCGGCAGGCTCAGGTTGTTCCACTCGTTCCACACGAAGTAGCCGATGCCGGTGCCGCCCACCAGCATCTCGGCGGCCACGATCACGAGCCAGGCGATGCCCATGCTGATGCGCATGCCGGTCAGGATGGTGGGCGCAGCCGCCGGCAGGATGACCTGGAAGGCGCGCCGCAGCGGCGTCACTTCCAGCGTGCGCGCCACGTTCAGCCACTCGCGCCGCACGCTCGCCACACCGAAGGCGGTGTTGATCAGCATCGGCCAGATGCTGCAGATGAAGATGACGAAGACGCCCGAGATGCTCGAATCCTTGATCGTGTACAGCGCCAGCGGCATCCAGGCCAGCGGCGAGATGGGCTTGAGCACCTGGATGAAAGGATCGAGCGCGCGGTACACCAGCGGGCTCATGCCGATGAGAAAGCCCAGCGGGATGGCCACCGCCGCGGCCAGCAGGTAGCCCAGGCCGACACGGCCCAGCGAGTGCGCCAGCTGCAGGCCGAGGCCCTTGTCGTTGGGTCCGTTGTCGTAGAAGGGGCTGGACGCGTGCTTGACGATCACCTCGCCCATCTGGGCCAGGGTCGGAAAGCCGCTCTTGGCGGTGACCGTCGCAGTGCCGCCCCCGGCGGCCGCGCCCGGATCCTTGCCCATCAGCTTGAGGTACTCGATCTGCTCGGGCGTCAGCGCCTGCGCCGGCGCGGCGGCCGGCGGCGCACCCCCGGTGGTGGCCAGGTGCCACACAGCCAGCAGCAAGAGCAGCAGCAGTGTCGAGAGCAGGCCGGCGCGAAAGCGCTCGCTGCGCACAAAGGCGTTCATGGCAAGGGGCTGGAGGAGAGTACGGGGCGGGGGCCGCTCAGACCTGCGTTCAGCCCGCCTTGCTGATGGCGAAGCTCCTGGCGTAGGCGGCCGCCTTCTCCGGATCGAAGACTTTGCCCATGATCGTGAACTTCGGGTAGGTGCCGGCCGGCGGCGTCATGCCCAGGGACTGCATGTGCTTCTTCGCGTCGGTCAGCAGGAAGACCTGCTCGGCGATCTGCTTGTAGTTGACATCGCCCTTGATGTAGCCCCAACGCTGCAACTGAGTCAACATCCATACCGCCATGCTGGGCCAGGGCATCGGGTCGAAATCCGCGCGGTCGGGGACGTTCTGCACCTTGCCCAGACCATCGGCGAATTTGCCGGTGAGCACCTGCGCGACCACCGTCTCGGGCTGGTTCAGGTAGGCCTGCGGGCTGATGACCTTGGCGATCAGCTCGCGGTTGCGTGCCTCGCGCGCCATGGCCGCCGCGTTGAGCACGGCGCGGTAGAGCGCGGCAAAGGTGTTGGGATTGCTGCGGATGAATTCGGCGCTGGTGCCAAAGGCGCAGCAGGGGTGGCCGTTCCACAGATCCTTGGTCAGGACGTGGATGAAGCCCACTTCCTCGAAGACCGCGCGCTGGTTGAACGGATCGGGGCCGAGAAAGCCGTCGATGTTGCCGGCGCGCAGGTTGGCCACCATCTCCGGCGGTGGCACGACGCGGATCTGGATGTCCGTGTCCGGGTTCAGGCCGGCTTCAGCCACGTAGTAGCGCAGCAGGAAGTTGTGCATGCTGTACTCGAAGGGCACCGCAAACTTGAAACCCTTCCACAGCTTGGCATCGCGCTTGTCCTTGTGCTTGACGTGCAGCGTGATCGCCTGACCGTTGGTGTTCTGGATCGTCGCCACGCGCATCGGCGTGGCCGTGCTGCCGAGGCCCAGGCTGATGGCCAGCGGCATCGGGCTCAGGAAGTGCGTGGCGTCGTACTCCTTGTTGAGCATCTTGTCGCGGATCAGCGCCCATCCCGCCGTCTTGACCACCTCGACATTGAGCCCCTGCTTCGAGTAGAAGCCCAGCGGGTGCGCCATGATGAGCGGCGTGGCGCAGGTGATCGGGATGAAGCCGATCTTCAGGTCCTTCTTCTCCAGCGTGCCGGGCCGGCCCGCCTCCTGCGCCATCGCCTGCAGGCTGGCCACCGGCAGCACGCTGGCGATCGCCGCCTGCGCCGTGCGCCGGCCGACCGCCTTGATGAAGTTGCGCCGCACGGCGTCCTGCGGGAACAGCGCCTTGACCAGCGCCGCCTCGACAAAGGCGTTGCTGCGGGCGATGAAATCGGGCTCCTCGCTGCGTGCACGCAACGTGTCGATCGGGCTGCGGGCCTCGGCAGGCGCTGCGGCCTGCAGCGCAGGCCTTGCAGCCGCCGCGTGCTCGGCGTCGCTGGCGTGGCGACCGCAGGCGCAGCCCAGCCGCAGCGGCCGGTCGGCATCGTACGGATCGAGTGCGGAATCAACGGGTGCAGAGCGGCGGTCCATGGGCGTGCCTCGTGTCGTCGCGGAATGGAAGCCATTCTGGAAACGACCCACCCGCAGCGGTATCAAGGGGCGCGGGGAGTTGCTGTAGGGGTGGCCCTACAAGGGCGCGTGACCTGTGACGGTGCTCATCCGGTCTGCGGGCTGCAGCAGGTGCTGCGGGCCAACAGCTAGGCCACGCGCGAGCAGCGGGCTGCTGCCTAGAATCCACGCATGCCGGTGGTTTTGCGCTACAAGGGCTTCCGCTTCTTCTTTTACTCCAATGAGGGCAGCCCTCGTGAGCCGGTACATGTGGATGTGCGCTTGGGCAGCAGCGAGGCCAAACTGTGGCTTGAACCCCAGGTTCGGGTTGCCTCCAGCTTCGGCTTCGATGCCAGCACCCTGCGGGAGTTGGTGGAAATCGCACAGGGTCATCGGGAGCTGATCGAGAGGGCTTGGCATGAGTACTTCAGCTAAGGCTGTGCGCTTCGACGACGACAGCATGTGGGTCGACCTGGATGACGGCAGGCGCATGGCGGTTCCGCTGGCCTGGTTCCCTCGCTTGCTCTCCGCCACCCCCGAACAGCGCGCGCAGTTCGAACTGAGTCCGCGCGGCATTCACTGGGAAGCGCTGGACGAGGACATCTCCATCGACGGCTTGCTGGCTGGCCATGGTGATCGGACGCATGGCCGCCTGGTCGTGCCGCCCCTCGAGGCCTAAAGCCCCTCCACCCTCACCGCATACAGCGCCAGCTCCACATCGTTGCGCACGCCCGTCTTCTCGAGGATGCGCGCGCGGTAGGTGCTGACGGTATTGGGGCTGAGCACCAGCTGCTCGGCGATTTCGCCGACGCTCCTGCCTTCGGCGAGCAGGCGGAAGACCTGGTACTCGCGGTGCGACAGGCGTTCGTGCAGCGGCACTTCGTCGGCCAGGGCGCCCTGCCCCTTCTTCAGGCCGCTGCCCGCGCCGACGGCGCCGGCCAGTTGCTCGGCCACGCTGGGGGTGATGAAGAGCTGGCCGCGGGCGGCGCGGCGCACGGCCTCGATCATCTGCTCGCTGTCGGCGCTCTTGTTCAGGTAGCCCGCGGCGCCGAGCTTGAGGCAGCGCACCGCGTACTGGCGGTCAGGGTAGGTGGACAGCATCAGCACGGGCAGCCGCGGAAACTCGCTCTTCAGCGCCTTCAGGATGTCCAGCCCGTCGCGCTGCGGCAGCGCGATGTCCAGCAGCACCACATCGGGCCCGGCCTGGCGTGCCAGGCCGTCGCGCACGAGCGTGATCGCCTCGGGCCCGGTGGCCGCCTCGCCCGAGACCACGATGTCGCCGGCGTCGCCCAGGATCTGTCGGATGCCTTGGCGCACGATCACATGGTCGTCGCAGACCAGCACCCGCAGCGTCGGGCGCGAGCTCACGGGGCGTCACTCCGCGCCACGTCATCCAGCGGCAGCGGCATCATCAGCCGCACCGTGGTGCCGCGGCCCGGCGCGCTGTCGATGCCGACGCGGCCGCCGAAGTGCGCGGCCCGCTCGCGCAGGCCCATCACGCCGTAGGCCTGCGGGTCGGCCAGCGCCTCGGGCGTGGTGCCCACGCCATCGTCGCGCACCTGCAGGTACAGCACGGGAGCGGGCGGCGCGTCGACATCGATGCGGATCGCCACCTGCCGCGCCTGGGCATGCCGCGCCACGTTGCTCAGCACCTCCTGGAAGATGCGGAATACCGAGGTCGCCACGCCGCCGGCCGGCGGTGGCACATCGGCGGCGACGAACATCTTGAAGTCGACCTTGCACTCGTCGCTGCAGGCATGCGCGAACTCCTGCGCCTGCCACTCCAGCGCGGCCCACAGGCCCTGGTGATCCAGGATGCTGGGCCGCAGGTCGGTGATGATGCGGCCAACCGCGTCGACCGCGGTGTCGACCAGCCCGCCCATGCGCTGGCACTTGGCCACCAGGGCCGCGCGCTGGTCGGCTTCGCCGACACGCTTTTCCATCCAGTTCAGGTCCATCTTCAGCGCCACCGGCAGCGAGCCCAGCTCATCGTGGATTTCGCGCGCGATGCGCTTGCGCTCGGTCTCGCGCATCGCCTCCATGTGGTTGGCCAGCTCGCGCAGCTCGTGGGTGCGCTCGGCCACGCGCCGCTCCAGTTCGTCGCGGCTCTTCTTCAGCAGCTCTTCGGCGCGCTTGCGTTGGCTGATGTCGACGAAGGTGACGACGGCGCCGCGCACCTGCCCGTCTTCAAGCACCGGGTAGCTGGAGTATTCGGCGGGGAAGTGCGTGCCGTCGGCACGCCACAGCACCTCGTCGTCGATGCGGCAGGGCAGGCCACGGCGAAAGGCGTTGAAGATGGGGCAGTCGCACTCCGGGTAGTGGCTGCCATCGGGGCGCGAGTGGTGGATCAGCTCGTGCATGTTGCGCCCGAGCACCTCTTCGGTGCGCCAGCCCAGGGTCTGCCCGGCTGCACGATTGACAAAGGTGCATCGCCCGTCCATGTCGATGCCGAAGATGCCCTCGCCGGTGCTGTCCAGCAGCAGCGGCAGGGGGACAGCCGGGTGAGCCGGGGCAAGGGCAGGCGGGGCAGCCGGGGTCATGCCGCTTCGGGGTGCAAGCTGCGGGCCAGCGGGCCGCCCCGGCCCTTCAGCGCGTCAGCGCTGCCGCGACAGCTTGGGATCCATCAGGTCGCGCAGGCCATCGCCCATCAGGTTCAAGCCCAGCACGCTGAGCACGATGGCCACGCCGGGGTAGACCGCCAGCAGCGGCGCCTGGAACATCAGCGTCTGCGCTTCGTTGAGCATGCGCCCCCAGCTGGGTTGCGGCGGCTGTGTGCCCAGGCCCAGGTAGCTCAGCGCCGCCTCGGCCAGGATGGCGGTGGCAAAGGACACCGTGGCCTGCACGATCAGCACGCTGGCGATGTTGGGCAGCACATGGTCCCAGGTGATGCGCACCGCGCCCTTGCCGCTGGCGCGCGCGGCCAGCACGAATTCGCGCGCCCACACGGCATTGGCCGCACCGCGCGTGATGCGCGCAAACACCGGGATGTTGAAGATGCCGATGGCCACGATGCTCATCAGCAACCCGGGCCCGTAGATGGCCGTCAGCATGATGGCCGACAGCAGCGCCGGGAAGGCAAAGGTGAAGTCGCTCGCACGCATGATCAGCTCTTCCACCCAGCCGCGCCGCGCCGAGGCCACACAGCCCAGCAGCACGCCGATCACGAGGCCTATGCCCACGGCCACCACGCCCACCACGATGCTGTTCTGCGCGCCCACCAGCAGCTGCGAGGCGATGTCGCGGCCCAGGCTGTCGGTGCCCAGCCAGTGCGCGGCCGAGGGCGGCGCCAGCTTGTTCGGGATGTCGATCTCGGCCGGCGGATACGGCGACCAGACCAGGGACAGCGCCGCCAGCGCCACCAGCAGCGCGCTGAGCACGCCGCCCAGCGCAAAGCTCTTGTGGCGCCAGGCGCGGGACCAGAACCCCATCGTCTTCAAGGTCCGATCTCAGTGGCTGGCGCGCAGCCGCGGATCGACCACCGCATACAGCACGTCGACCACGAAATTGACGAGCACGACCACGGCGGCCAGCAGCATCACCACATCGCGCACGACGATGAGGTCGCGGTTGCTGATGGCCTGGAAGACCAGCCGCCCGATGCCAGGCAGCACGAAGACGTTTTCCACCACGATGGTGCCGGTGATGAGGTTGGCGAACTGCAGGCCCATCACCGTGAGCACCGGGATCATCGCGTTGCGCAGCACATGGCGCAGCAGCGCCTGGCGCCGCGTCAGCCCCTTGGCGCGCGCGGTGCGCACGAAGTCCTCTCGCATGACCTCCAGCACGGCCGAGCGCGTCATGCGCGCCAGGATCGCCGCCTGCACCAGCGCCAGCGAGACCGCCGGCAGGATCAGCGATTGCAGCGCCGGCCACAGGCCGCCGCCATCGTCTTCACGCCAGCCCGGAAAGCCACCCGCGCTGACCCACTGCAGCTGCACCGCAAAGAGCAGGATCAGCAGGATGGCAAACCAGAAGTTGGGGATCGCGATGCCCAGCTGGCTGCCGGCCATCACGCCCACATCGGCCAGCGTGTTGTGGCGCGCGGCGGCATACAGGCCCAGGCCCAGCGCCAGCACCACCGTCAGCGCCATGGCCAGCACCGCCAGCGGCAGCGTCACCTCCAGGCGCTCGGCGATCAGCTCGGCCGTCGGGCTGCCGTAGCTGATGCTGTCGGCCGTGCGCCCCTGCAGCAGGCCGCCGACCCAGGCCGTATAGCGCTCCAGCGGCGGGCGATCCAGCCCCAGCCGGGTCTGCAGCGCGGCCAGCGATTCCGGCGTGGCGCTGTCGCCCAGGATGACCTCGGCGGCATTGCCCGGCAGCATCTCCAGCACCGCAAAGACGACCACCGAAGCCACGGCCAGCGTGGCCAGCAGCGTGGCCAGGCGCTTGAACAGAAAGACGAGCATCGGCCACTATGATGCCCCAAGCCTCCCGCACGGGCGTTGGTCGCGCACCCGCGGCCGGGCTCGCGGCGCAATGGCCACGCGCCCATGGACCTGCTCAAGCCGCTGATCGCGCTGCTCGCCATCGTCAACCCGATCGGCGTGCTGCCCTTCTTCATCCATTTCACGCAGCATCTGACGCGCCAGGAGCGCCAGCGCACGATCCGCATCAGCGCCGTCACGGCCTTTTCGGTGATTGCCGTCAGCGGCCTCTTCGGCGTGGCCATCATCGAGTTCTTCGGCATCTCCATCGCCAGCTTCCAGGTGGGCGGCGGGATGCTGCTGCTGGTCTCGGCGATCAACATGCTCAATGCGCAGCCCGCCGAGAGCCGGCGCAACGATGCCGATGAAGGGCAGGCCAAGGCCGAGAGCGGCGCCTCCATCGCCGTGGTGCCGCTGACGGTGCCGCTGCTCACCGGCCCGGCCACCATCTCCACGATGGTGATCTATGCCGAGAAGACCCGCACGCTGGCCGAGCAGGCGGTGCTGGTGGGCTACGGCGTGGTCATCGGCCTGGCCACGTTCGTTGCCTTCACCGCGGCCGGTCGCATCGCCAAGGTGCTGGGCCAGACGGGCATCAACGTGATGACACGCCTCATGGGCCTGATCCTCGCGGCGATGGCGGTGGAGCTGCTGGCCGACGGCCTGATCAAGCTGTTCCCGGTGCTGGCGTCTCATCTGGCCCGTTAGCTCTCCCTGGTCTGCGAGGAGCCTGCCCATGGAAACGCTGCCCTTCGACACCTCGTTGCTCTTCATCGGCGGCCGCTGGCAGGCGGCGGCCGACGGGCGCACGCTGCCGCTGGTCAACCCATCGAACGGCGCCCCGCTGGCGCGGATCGCCCGCGGCGGCCCGGCTGACGTGGATGCGGCTGTGCAGGCGGCCCAGGCAGCGCTGCAGGGGCCCTGGGGACGGCTGAGCGCCACGGAGCGCGGCCGCATCCTGATGGCCCTGGGCGCGGCCGTGCTGGCGCAGGCCGACGAGCTGGCGCGGCTGGAAGCGCTGGATGTGGGCAAGCCGCTGAAGCAGGGCCGCGCCGATGCCGTGGCGCTGGCGCGCTACCTGGAGTTCTACGGCGGCGCGGCCGACAAGGTGATGGGCCAGACCATCCCCTTCGCCAACGGCTACACCGCGCTGTCCTGGCGCGAGCCGCACGGCGTGACCGCGCACATCGTGCCCTGGAACTACCCGATGCAGATCATCGGGCGCAGCGTGGGCGCCGCGCTCGCCATGGGCAACGCCTGCGTGCTGAAGCCGGCCGAGGAAGCCTGCCTCACGGCCCTGGCCTTCGCGCGCATCGCCGAGTCTGCGGGCCTGCCGGCCGGGGCCTTGAACGTCGTGCCCGGTCTGGGCGAGGAAGCCGGCGCGGCGCTGTCGGCCCATGCCGGCGTGCGGCACATCTCCTTCACCGGCTCGGTGGCCGTGGGTGCGCTGATCCAGGCTGCGGCGGCGCGCCACGCCGTGCCCGTGACGCTGGAGCTCGGCGGCAAGAGCCCGCAGATCGTCTTCGACGACGCCGATCTGGATGCGGCCCTGCCCTTTCTCGTGAACGCCGGCATCCAGAACGCCGGGCAGACCTGCTCCGCGGCCAGCCGCATCCTGGTTCAACGGACGGTCTTCAACGCCGTGCGCGAGCGCATGGCCGCGCGCTACCAGGCGCTGCGTCTCGCGCCGGCGCTGGACGATGGCGATGTCGGGCCGGTGATCTCCGCGCGCCAGCGCGAGATCATCCAGGGCTATCTGGCGCTGGCCGCCGACAGCGGGCTGGCCATCGCCGCGCAGGCGCCCTGGCCCGCCGCGCTGCCGGCCGGCGGCTTCTACGTGCCGCCCACGCTGCTGATGGGCGCCGGGCCAGGGCACCGGCTCGCGCAGGAAGAGATCTTCGGGCCGGTCCAGCTGCTGCTGCCCTTCGACGACGAGGCCGAGGCGCTGCGCATCGCCAACGGCACACCCTATGGGCTGGTGGCCGGCGTGTGGACACGCGACGGCAGCCGTGCGCTGCGCCTGGCGCGCGGTCTGCAGTGCGGGCAGGTCTTCATCAACAACTACGGCGCCGGCGGCGGCATCGAGCTGCCCTTTGGCGGCGTCAAGCACTCCGGCCATGGCCGCGAGAAGGGCTTCGAGGCGCTCTACGGCTTCTCCAGCCTGAAGACCGTGGCGATCCGCCACGATTGAGGCAGAGGCGCGCCGCGCGCGGCTGGCGGCCCCATCCGACGACAGACCAGGAGACAGCGATGCGATTGACAGGCAAGGTGGCCATCGTGACCGGTGGCGGATCCGGGTTCGGCGCGGGCATCGCGCGCAAGTTCGTGGCCGAAGGCGCGCAGGTGCTGGTGGCTGATCTGAACCTGCAGGGCGCGCTGGATCTGGTGGCCGAGCTCGGGCCCGCGTCGCGCGCGCTGCGCGTGGACGTCTCCCGGGCGGCCGATGTGCACGTGATGATGGAGGCGGCGCAGGATCACTTCGGCGCGCTGCACATCCTGGTCAACAACGCCGGCGTCACGCACCTGCCCAGCGCGCTGGAGGCGGTCAGCGAAGCCGACTTCGACCGCATCGTGGCGGTCAACATGAAGGCGATCTACCTGGCCATGTGCGAGGTCGTGCCGCGCTTCAAGGCGCGCGAGCCCGATGCCCAGGGCATCCGCGGCGTGGTGCTGAACATGGCGAGCACCGCGGGCGTGAGCCCTCGGCCGCGCCTGGGCTGGTACAACGCCAGCAAGGGCTGGGTGATCACGGCCACGCGGGCCAACGCGGTGGAGCTGGCGCCCCACGGCATCCGCGTGAATGCCTTGAATCCGGTGGCCGGCGAGACGCCGCTGCTGAAATCCTTCATGGGCGAAGACACGCCGGCCATGCGCGCGAAGTTTCTGTCCACCATCCCGATCGGCCGCTTTTCGCGGCCCGACGACCTGGGCAACGCCGCCTGCTATCTGTGCAGCGACGAGGCCTCGATGATCACCGGCGTGTGCCTGGAGGTGGACGGCGGGCGCTGCATCTGATGCCGCGCCGCCGGCCGGCCCGCGGCAGCCGGCCGGGCGTCTTCAGCGCGGATGGGCGTGCGGCGCGGCGGCTGGTTCAGTTGCCGTTCTGGCGCTCGTGCCGGTCGGCCGCGGCAAACAGATCGGCGGCGAAGCGCGGATCGACGTCCTGCCAGCTGACGGCCAGGCGGCGCACGGCGGCGGCCTCGGACAGACGGTCCTGAGTCACGCGCGCGGCGCGCCAGGCCTGGCCGAGGCGGCTTGCGCCGGACAGGAATTGCCAGGCGGCCTCAGCGGCCCAGCGGGCGCCGCGCGGTTCGGCCACCGTGGCGGGGCGGTGGATGCTGATGGTGGTCATGGGGATCTCCGGGGTATCGGGTTGGGTTCCGGGTTGGGTACCGGGTTGGGTACCGGGTGCTTGGGCGGGGCGATGGCCCCGTGGAAGGCGGTGCCTCGGGGCGGGCGCGGTGCCGGCGCGGGCAGCGCTCAGGGCGTCGTCCAGCGTCGGGCGGTCTCGCGCAACTGCTGCGCGAGTTCGCGCCGGTCATCGCTCAGCTGGTCGGCCAGCTTGCGCAGCTCGGGGGCGGCGCGGCGCTGACCGATGGATTCGAGTTCGGCCCACAGGCGCCGCGCGGTCCACTGCAGCGTCTGGGAGAGGCTGGCGGCCTGGCGGCGGCGCGGCGGGCTGCCGAGGGTCGGGCTGAAGAGACTCATCGTCTGATCCTTTCCGGTCCGGTGCGTCAGGCCGGCTCGAAGGAACCGGCTCGGCGAGGGACTGGAGCGGAGATTAGGGTTAACCCCATTGTCGTACAAGTGAATAGTTTTCACGTAAGGTATCAATGAATCGCATATCAAGGCGGGTCTGACCCGTCCTCCCATGGCGCTGAACTTCCGCTCGCTCGATCTGAACCTGCTGCGCGTCTTCGACGCCGTGATGGCCGAAGGCAGCCTCACGCGCGCGGCAGACACCCTGGCCATGACCCAGCCGGCCGTGAGCCACGCGATGCGGCGCCTGCGCGAGGCCGTAGGCGAAGAGCTCTTCACCCGCAGCGCCCACGGCATGCGGCCCACGCCGCGTGCCGAACAGCTGTGGCCGCGGGTGCGCGAGACCTTGTCGCACCTGCGCGAGGCCCTGGCGCCGGAGCGTTTCGACGCCCGCACCGAGGCCGTGCACTTTCGCCTGGCGATGGCCGACGCCACCGCGGCCCTGCTGAGCCCCGGCCTGCTGAGCCTGATCGAAAGCGACCAGCTCGCCGTGAGCCTGCGCATGCTGCCGCTGATCACCCGCGATCCGCGCCGCCTGCTCGAGGCCGGCGAGGCCGATCTGGCGGTCGGCTACTTTCCGGAGGTGATGACCACGCTGGCGGCGCTGGGCCGCGATTCACCGCTGCGCCATGAGCGGCTTTACCAGAGCCGCTATGTGTGCGTGATGCGCCGCGGCCACCCCTTGGCCGAAGCGCCGCTGAGCATCGATACCTACTGCGCCGCCCACCATCTGCTGGTGAGCTTCTCCGGCCGGCCCTACGGCTATGTGGATCAGGCGCTGGAGCTGCGCGGGCGGCGGCGCCGCATCGTGCTCACCGTCAACCAGTTCTTCACGGCGGGGCGCGTGGTGACGCAATCCGATCTGCTGACCGTGCTGCCCGAAGGCTTTGTGGAGGCCACCGGCTACCGCGAGGAACTGGTCACCCGCGACCTGCCCTTCGAGATGCAGCCCGTGCACGTGGACATGCTGTGGCACCGCCGGCACGACATGCACCCGGCCCAGCGCTGGCTGCGCGAGCAGGTGCACGCTGCGGTGAAAGCGGCGGAATCGTCGGTCTAAGGGCGCTCAGCCCGCCAGCACCGCTGCCATGGCCTGCGCGGCCGGCTCCACGTTGCGGCTGTTCAGGCCCGCCACGCACATGCGGCCGGAGCGGATCAGGTAGACCGCAAATTCGTCGCGCAGGCGATCGACCTGCGCCTCGCCGAGCCCGGTGTAGCTGAACATGCCGCGCTGGCTGAGCAGATAGCCGATGTCGCGCCCGGGGCAGCGCGCACCCAGGACCGCGTGAACCTGGCGCCGCATGGCGAGGATGCGCTCGCGCATCGCGGCCACATCGCGCTCCCAGGAAGCGCGCAGTTCCGGCTGGCCCAGCACGCGGGCGATGATGCCGGCCGCGTGCAGCCCGGGGTTGGAATAGATGCGGCGCACCGTCGCCTTCAGCTGGCCCAGCACCCGCTCGGCCTCCGCCGCATCGGCGCACACCACGCTCAGGCCGCCGGCGCGCTCGCCGTAGACGCTCATGCTCTTGGAAAAGGAGTTGCTGATCAGAAAGGGCAGCCCGGCGGCGGCCAGGGCGCGAACGGCATGGGCGTCTTCCTCGATGCCGTCGCCATAGCCCTGGTAGGCCAGATCCAGGAAGGGCAGCAGCTCGCGTTCGCGCAGCACCGGGATCAGCGCATCCCACTGCGCGTTCGTCAGGTCCACGCCGGTGGGGTTGTGGCAGCAGGCGTGCAGCAGCACCACCGAGCGCGGCGCCAGGCTGCGCAGGGTCTCGCACATGGCCTCGAAGCGCAGGCCGCCGGTGGCCGGGTCGTAGTAGGGATAGGTCTTCACCGCGAGACCGCAGCCTTCGAACATGGAGCGGTGGTTGTCCCAAGTGGGGTCGCTCACCCAGACCTCGGTCCCGGGGAACCAGCGCGCCAGAAAATCGCCGCCGACCTTCAGGCCGCCGCTGGAGCCCACGCTCTGGATCGTGGCCACCCGGCCCCCGCGCAGCGCAGTGCTGTCGCGCCCGAAAAGCAGCTGCTGGATCGCCGTGCGCGCCAAGGCCGATCCTTCGATGGGCAGGTAGCTCTTGGGGCCGGTCTCGGCGAGCATCTGCGCTTCGGCTTCGCGCACGCAGTCCAGCACCGGGATGCGGCCCTGGTCGTCGAAATAGATGCCGATCGACAGGTTGATCTTGTGCGGGCGCGGATCGCGCTGGAAGGCTTCGTTCAGGCTCAGGATCGGATCGCCCGCGTAGGTATCCAGGTGCTGGAACAGGCTCATCGGCTCTCTCGTTGGGGATGACGTGGGATCTTCTCTCGCGGCTTCAGGCGGCGAGTGCGGCCTCGATGTCCTTGCGCAGCGATTCGGGAGAATCGGTCGGCGCATAACGCCGGATCACCGCGCCGTCGCGGCCCACGAGAAACTTGGTGAAGTTCCACTTGACGGCCTTGCTGCCCAGCAGGCCCGGGGCTTCGCGGGTCAGCCACTTCCACAAGGGGTGCGCACCGGCGCCGTTGACCTCGACCTTGCTCATCATCGGGAAGCTCACGCCGTAGTTGCGCTGGCAGAAGGCACCGATCTCGTCGTTGCTGCCCGGGTCCTGCCCGCCGAACTGGTTGCTCGGAAAGCCCAGCACCACGAGCCCGCGCTCGCGGTAGTCTTCCCACAGCTTTTCCAGGCCGCCGAACTGCGGCGTGAAGCCGCACTCGCTGGCGGTGTTGACGATCAGCAGCACCTTGCCGCGCTGCGTGGACAGGTGCGCCGGCTTGCCCTCGATGGACAGGGCTTCGAAGTCGTAGACGGTTTGTTCGGCGGCCATGGGGCGTCTCCGGATGCGTTGCGTCTCATGGTAGCGCCGGGCTGCCGGCCGCGCCTGGCGCCAGCCGGCAGCCCGCGTACGCCCGCGGGAGATGACGCGCCCGCCGCGGCCCTGCCTCAGGCCTTCCAGGCCGAGAGCACCGCCGCGGCAACGATCAGGCTGCCCCCGATCACCAGCGGCCAGGTCACCAGGCCTGCGCCCAGCAGCACGGCCGACACCGAGGCAAACAGCACCTCGGCCACCATCACCGCCGCGGTGGTGTTGGCGGGCAGCCGGGCGGCACCGTACTGCAGCGCCAGGTTGCCCAGCAGGAAAGCCAGCGCCAGCAGCAGCGCCGCCGGCAGCCATTCGCGATCCGGCGGCGGCGGCGCCGGGATCGTGCCCAGGGTCCACAGCGCAGCGGCGATCAGCAGCGACACCGCGATGCCGCCGAAGAACATCGCCAGCGCACGCGCTTCTTCCGGTGCCGCTGCCTCGCGGCGCAGCAGCACGTTGTTCAAGGCAAAGCTGAAGCCACCCAGGATGCCCAGGCCATCGGCCAGGCTGCGCGGCACGGGCCAGCCGCCTTCGGCCGGCCACAGCACGATCAGGGCGCCCGACAGGGCCAGCAGCACGCGCAGCCCCGCCTGCGGCGTGAGCCGCTCCCCCAGCAGCAGCCGGGCGAGCAGCACGGCCCACAGCGGCATCAGGTAGAACAGCAGCACCACGCGCACCACGTCGCCGATGGTCACCGCCCAGTTGAACGTGGCATTGGTGGTGCCCGCGGCCAGCACCAGCCACCACAGGCGTCGTGATCGCCACAGGATGCCCGGCGCACCCGGCCGCCAGAGCACGATCACGAGCACGGCCGCCGCGTAGATGAGCGCCGTGGCCCACAGCGCGTGCAGCCCGCGGGCCTCCAGCCAGCGGAACGGCCACCAGGACACGCCCCAGGTGAAGGCGTTCAGCAGCAGCGCCAGGACCGGCAGCCAGGGGCCGGCAGCCCGCTCGGGCGCCTTCATCAGTGCGGATCGGCGCGGGCGATGGCCAGCAGACGCTCGACCTCTTCGCGGTGCAGCACCGTGTTGCGCCGGTGCCAGCGGCCGATGAGCCACATCGTGCCGGCAACCACCACGCCGAAGATCGTGATCGCGCCGAAGGCCGACATGCCCAGCATCGTCATCGTGGCGTAGAACGCACCCAGGCCCAGGATGCAGGCCTGCTCATTGAAGTTCTGCACGGCGATGGAGCGGCCCGCGCCCATCAGGTTGTGGCCGCGGTGCTGAAGCAGCGCATTCATCGGCACGACGAGGAAGCCGCCCAGCGCGCCCAGCAGGATGAGGAAGGGCGCCGCGACCCAGACGTTGTCGATGAAGTTCAGCAGGATCACGAGCAGGCCCATGCCCACGCCCAGCGGGATCACCGTGGTGGCGCGGTCCAGCTTCATGGCGACGGAGGCCACGACGGCACCCACCGCCGTGCCCACCGCCACCACGCCGACCAGCGCCGTGGCCTGCGTGGTGGCGTATCCCAGCGCCATCGCGGCCCAGGCCAGCACGATGTAGCGCAGGTTGCCGGAGACGCCCCAGAACAGCGTGGTGGTGGCCAGCGAGATCTGCCCGAGCTTGTCGCCCCACAGGCGCGAGTTGCAGACCTTGAAGTCCCGCAGCAGCCGCAGCAGGTTGCCATCCATGGTCTGCAGCGGCGCGCCGGTGCGCGGGATGTAGAGGTTGAAGAGCGCCGCGATCACATACAGCAGCCCGATGGCGACGATGGCCGCTTCCGGCGGCGTATCGATGCCGGTGTCCAGCCACGGCAGATCCATGCCCAGCAGCATCGGCGCGATCTTCGGGCCGATGAGCTGCCCGCCCAGCAGCACGCCCAGGATGATCGAGGCGATGGTGAGGCCCTCGATCCAGCCGTTGGCCTTGACCAGCTGCGAAGGCGGCAGCAGTTCGGTGAGGATGCCGTACTTGGCCGGCGAGTAGGCGGCTGCGCCCAGGCCCACGATGGCGTAGGCCATCAGCGGATGGCTGCCGAACAACATCATGAGACAGCCCACCACCTTGATGGCATTGGAGATGAGCATCACGCGCCCTTTGGGCAGCGCATCGGCGAAGGCGCCGACGAAGGGCGCCAGCACCACGTAGAAGAGCGCGAACATCGGCACCAGCGCCGCGCGCTGCCACTCCGGCGCCCCGCCGCTGCGCAGCAGCTCGACGGCCGCAATGAACAGCGCGTTGTCGGCCAGCGAGCTGAAGAACTGCGCCGACATGATGGTGGAGAAGCCTTTTTTCATGGGCGCTGCGGTGTCGTGTGGCGGCAGGCCGGACAGGGCGGCGCGCTCGAGGGCTGTCTCCGTACAAAAGCGGCGCGGTTATAGCATGGGGCCCTGCGCACCCTGGGCCGCGTCCCTGCGGCCCAGGGGCAGCGCTTGCGGAGAGCCGCCTTGCCCCGTCCCATCGAAGCCCTGATCCACACCGATGCCCTGGCGCGCAATCTGGCGCGCGCGCGCCAGGCGGCGCCCGATGCGCGCGTCTGGGCGGTCGTGAAGGCCAACGCCTACGGTCACGGGATCGAGCGCGCCTTCGCGGGCCTGCGCGCGGCCGATGGCTTTGCGCTGCTGGATCTGGCCGAGGCCGAGCGCTTGCGCGCGCTGGATTGGCGCGGCCCGATCCTGCTGCTGGAAGGTGTGTTCGAGCCGCGTGACCTGGAGCTCTGCTCGCGCCTGGGCCTGTGGCATGTGATCCACTGCAACGAGCAGATCGACTGGCTGGCGCAGCACAAGACCCACGCCCCGCAGCGTGTCTTCCTGAAGCTCAACAGCGGCATGAACCGCCTGGGATTCCGGCCGGCGGCCTGGCGCTCGGCCTGGGCGCGGCTGAATGCGCTGCCGCAGGTGGACGAGATCAGCCTGATGACGCACTTTGCCGACGCCGATCTGGAGGGCGGCACGCGCGCCGCGCTGGCCGCCTTCGAGCAGGCCGCGGCCGATCTGCCGGGCGAACGATCGCTGCCCAACAGCGCAGCCACGCTGCGCGAGGGCGCCGTGGCCGGCAGCGACTGGGTGCGCGCCGGCATCCTGCTGTACGGCAGCTCGCCGGACTTTCCGGGCCACGACATCGCGCACTGGCAGCTGCAGCCGGCGATGACGCTGCGCACACGGCTGATCGGCACGCAGGATCTGCAGCCGGGCGACGCGGTGGGTTATGGCAGCAGCTTCCGCGCCGACCGCCCGATGCGCATCGGCATCGCAGCCTGCGGCTATGCCGATGGCTACCCGCGCCATGCCGGCACCGGCACGCCGGTGCTGGTGGACGGCCAGCGCACGCGCACCCTGGGCCGCGTCTCGATGGACATGCTGGCCGTGGATCTGTGCGGCCTGGCCGGCGCCGGCCTCGGCGCCGAGGTGACGCTCTGGGGCGAAGGTCCCGGCGGCAGCCGGCTGCCCATCGACGAGGTGGCCGCCGCGGCCGGCACCATCGGCTATGAGCTGATGTGCGCGCTGGCGCAGCGCGTTCCGGTGACCGTCACCGGCGATTGAGCCCGGCCAGAGGCTGCGGGCAAACCCCCATCGCGCCGGTCACGCTGCCGCGGGGCTGGCGGTGGCAAGATCAGCGCGCGCCCGAGACGGCGGCGCGGACGACCAGGAGAAAAAACATGTTGTGGACGATCGTCGTGGGGCTGATCGTGGGTGCCATCGCCCGTTTCCTGATGCCGGGTGAACAGAAGATGGGCTGGATCATGACCTGCCTGCTGGGCATCGGCGGATCTTTCGGTGCGGGCTGGCTGGGCCAGCAGCTGGGCTGGTACCAGGCCGGCCAGGGCGCGGGCTGGATCGCTTCGGTGGTCGGGGCGCTGGTGCTGCTGTTTGCCGTGGGCAAGTTCCGCGGCGCCTGACGCCACCCGGGCACAGCGCGGGAACCCGGCGATCAGAGGCCCCGCCGGTCCGGGTCAGGCCACCTGCGGGCGGCCGAGCACGGGCGCGCCTGCGTTCAGGCGCTGCGCTTGACCGTGGCCAGCAGGCCGGCCGCCACGACGAACAGGCTGCCGAAGCCGCGGTTCATCAGGCGCACGTGCGCCGGATCGCGCAGCGCCTTCAGCACCCGCGCGGCCAGCAGCGTGTAGCCGGCCATCACCACCAGATCGGTGAAGGCCAGGGTCGCGGCGATCACCAGGTACTGCGGCAGCAGCGGCTGGCTGGGCACCAGGAACTGCGGCACCACGGCCAGCATGAACAGCGTGCCCTTGGGGTTGACGCTGTTGATCGCCCAGCCGCGCAGCACCAGGCTGCGCCGCGTCACCCCGGCCGTGGCTGCCGCGCCCTCGGCCTGCAGCGGCCGCGCAGGCGCGCGCCACTGGGCGATGCCCAGCCACAGCAGGTAGGCCACGCCCAGCCACTTGATGGCCGTGAAGGCCGTCGCCGAGGCGGCGATCAGCGCGCCCAGGCCGACACCCACCAGCAGCACCTGCGTCCAGATGCCCAGGATGAGGCCGAAGGTCATGCAGTAGCCGCGTGCAAAGCCATGGTTCAGGCCGGCGCTCATCGCGGCCACCGCGCCCGCGCCCGGCGACAGGCTGATGGCCCAGGCAGCGGCGAAGAAGGCGAGCCAGAGGGTCAAGTCCATGCGCGGGTTCTACCACGCGTGGCACGGCGGGCTGCCGGCGCCCTGCCGCCACAATCGGCCCGTGGCCAAGGACAAGATCATCTTCACCTGCCGTGAATGTGGCGGCACCAGCCCGCGCTGGCTCGGCAAGTGCCCGCATTGCGGCGCCTGGAACAGCCTGGACGAAGGCCTTGCCGAGCCGCCGCCCGGCGCCGGCAAGAACCGCTTCCAGGCGCTGGCGCGCACGCAGCCGGTGGCCACGCTCAGCGAGATCGAGGCCGCCGAGATCGAGCGCGTGCCCACCGGCCAGGACGAGCTGGACCGTGTGCTGGGCGGCGGCATCGTCGCCGGCGGCGTGGTGCTGATCGGCGGCGATCCGGGCATCGGCAAGAGCACCTTGCTGCTGCAGGCGCTGGATGCAATGTCCTCGCGGCTGAAGGTGCTGTATGTCACCGGCGAAGAGAGCGGCGCCCAGGTGGCACTGCGCGCGCGCCGGCTGGGCCTGTCGGGCCGGCAGGTGCGCGTGCTGGCGGAGATCCAGCTGGAGCGCATCCAGGCCGCGCTGGCCAGCGAGCAGCCGCAGTTGTGCGTCATCGATTCGATCCAGACGCTGTACTCCGATCAGCTCAGCTCCGCGCCGGGCTCGGTGGCGCAGGTGCGCGAATGCGCGGCGCAGCTGACGCGCGTGGCCAAGGCCGAGGGCATCAGCATCGTGCTGGTCGGCCACGTGACCAAGGAAGGCGCACTCGCCGGCCCGCGCGTGCTGGAGCACATCGTCGATACGGTGCTGTATTTCGAGGGCGATACGCACAGCAGCTTCCGCCTCGTGCGCGCCATCAAGAACCGCTTCGGCGCGGTCAACGAGATCGGCGTCTTTGCGATGACGGAGCGCGGGCTCAAGGGCGTCAGCAATCCCAGCGCGATCTTCCTGTCCACCCACGGCGAGCCCGTGGCCGGCAGCTGCGTGATGGTCACGCTGGAGGGCACGCGCCCGCTGCTGGTGGAGCTGCAGGCCCTGGTGGACAGCGGCGGGCCGAGCCCCAGGCGGCTTTCCGTGGGCCTGGACCGGGATCGCCTGGCGATGCTGCTGGCCGTGCTGCACCGCCACGCGGGCGTGGCCTGCTTCGATCAGGACGTCTTCGTCAACGCGGTGGGCGGCGTGCGCATCGGCGAACCCGCGGCCGATCTGCCCGTGCTGCTGGCGATCCAGAGCTCGCTGCGCGGGCGGCCGCTGCCGCGTGGCTTCTTCGCCTTCGGCGAGGTCGGCCTGGCGGGCGAGGTGCGCCCCGCGCCGCGCGGCCTGGAGCGCCTGAAGGAAGCCGCCAAGCTCGGCTTCAGCGTGGCCATGGTGCCCAAGGCGAATGCGCCGAAGAAGGGCATCGAGGGGCTGACCATCCACGCCGTGGAGCGGATCGAGCAGGCGGTGGAGGCGGTGCGCAACCTGTGAAGTCGTCGCTGCTGGGGTGAACCGTTTGGTATCGGCCGGCCCGCTGGTGCTTCAAGGGTCGGGGCGCGGCGTTGGGATGGCGCGTGTCGCGTTGGCGTGAGGCGGCGCCGCGGCGCGGAAGGGAGCTGCCGTTGCTGTCTCTCGGCCAGACAGCAAGCGGACGCTCCGGTCAGACGTGGAGCGACATCAGCGGCTGCTGCGACGATCGGCGACTACAGCTCGGACGACCTGCGGATCTGAAGACCTGCCACGTCCAAGTCAGCGACCAGGATGGATCCAGTGACGGACTCCGTGCAGTACAGCGTCTTGTGCTCCGAGCCCCCAAAGGCGAGGTTCGTCGTTGAGGAGCCCTCGCAGCTTCGCAGAACGACCTCCGGCTCGGCTCGAGCATCGAGCACCCACACGACCCCGAGTCCGGGATTGGCGACGATCACGCGGCCCCGTTCATCAACCACGAGTCCATCGGGTCCGCTGGGGCCGTGCGACGTGAAGAAAGCGCCCACCTTGGCGACGCCGCCATCTGACAAAAGCGGCACGCGCCACACCTGGTTGGCTCGGGTCACCGCCAAGTACAGCACACGCTCGTCGGGCGAGAGTGCCACACCGTTCGGGCTCGGCACGTTGTCGAGCAGGCGATCCAGGCGTCCGTCCAGGCCCAGCCGGTACAGGCAGCCGGTCGGGTCATGCAACCCTGTCTGGCCTTGGTCGGTGAAGTACAGGTTGCCGCGACTGTCGAAAACCAGGTCGTTGACGCCCTTGAATCGTTCGCTGTTGCGGCGCTCGAGGTAGGGCCGCACCTCGCCCGTCATCACGTCGCACGCCATCAGGCCGTTGCGGTAGTCGGCGACGAGCAGGTGACGATCGTCGAGGAACTTCAGGCCATTCGGCTCGCCATCCCACTCTGCAACCAGGTCCCATCCGCCCTGCGGATCGATCTTGAAGACGCGACCGAAGGGGATGTCTGTGACATACAGGTTGCCGTGCCGGTCGAACACCGGCCCCTCTAGAAACGAATCCGTCGGCTGTCCCGGCCGGTTCGCGCCGCCCCACGCCGACGGAGCGGCCCGTCGGAACCGGTCGGGTAGGCGAGTGAAGACCCGTAGGTCACGCACCTCCGGCTGCCGAAGCAAGAACATGTCGGTGGCCTCCTCCGATCGTCACCTCGTCTACTGTCGCTCGAAGGCCGTGTTGGCAGCGACCTTTCCCCAAGCCTCGGTCCGATCGTGCAGTTCACGGGCAAAGGTCGCCGCGTCCCAGTATCCGGCCTCTGCCGCGATACTGTCGGCATAGGACTTCATGTCGGTCGACGACATCGCCGTCGCGATTTCCTTCTGCAGTCGCTGCGTGACCGCCGCAGGTGTGCCCTTGGGTGCCCACAGCCCCGTGAAGTTCACGACGCCGAAGTTCTTCACGCCGGCTTCGGCGAAGGTCGGCACATCGGCCAGGCCGGGCAGTCGGCGCGCGCCGCTGACCGCCAGCAGTCGCGCCTTGCCGCCCTTCACATTGCCCATCACACCCGGCGTGGAGGCAATCTGGAAATCGATGGTGCCCGACAGCACAGCCATGGTGGCCTCGCCGGCGCCCTTGAACGGAACGTGCAGGAAGTTGACGCCGGTCGCGATACCGAGAGCCTCCGTGGCGAAGTGGGGCATCGTGCCGGCGCCGCCTGTGCCGTAGCTAACCTTCTGCGCCTCTGCCTTGCCCGCCGCGATCAGCTCGCCGAGGTTCCTGAACTTGGAGTCGGCCTTGACCACCACACCCATTGGTGCAAACACGAAGGCCGCCACGGGCTCCAGGCCGCCAGCATGGTCGAACGGAAGCTTCTTGAAGATGTGCGGCAGCAACGCATAGGTAGTGTCGTTGGCCACCAGCGTGTAGCCGTCGGCAGGCGACTGCACGACACCGGCGATGCCGATCGTGCCCGTCGCGCCGGCCTTGTTCTCCACGAAGAACGCCTGGCCCGTCTGCTCTTGCAGCTTGGCGGCGATCTTCCGGGTGACAACGTCGACCGCCCCACCCGGCGGATAGGGGACGACGATCTTCACTGGTTTGGCCGGCCAAGCCTGGGCCTGCGCCAGCGTGCCGACAGCCAATGCAGCGGCAGCGAGTGCCGAGCGAACAAGGGTCTTCATCTGCATGCTCCCGGGGTTGCGCTCAGTCGAGCTTGATGTTCGAGGACTTGATGACGCCGGCCCACTTGGCGGTCTCGGCGTTGACGAAATCGGCCAATTCCTTGGAGCCACCACCCGCGGGCAAGGCGCCCAGCTCAGCCAGACGCTGCTGCACCGAGGGGCTCCTAAGCGCATCGCGCAACTCCGACTCCATGCGCTTGATGACGTCGGGCGGCGTCGCCGCGGGCGCCCAGATCCCGTTCCACTCGTAGGCGCTGAAGCCCGGCAGCCCCGACTCGGCGACGGTGGGGACTTGCGACATCGACTCGATGCGACGATCGAACGCGGTGGCCAGCGCTCGCAGCTTACCGGCCTTCACGAGCGGGCCTGATGCCGTGACTGCGCTGAACATCATCTCGACCTGACCGCCGGCCAGATCCGTGAGCGCGGGCGCGCCGCCCTTGTACGGCACATGAACGAGGCTGAGCTTGAACCCGTTCGCGAACAGCTCGCCGCTGAGGTGGGCCGCTCCGCCGTTGCCGGCCGATGCGTAGTTCACCTGGCCCGGCTTGCTGCGCGCGCGCTGCACCAGGTCAGCGACAGTCTTGTCTGGCGAGTTCGCGGGCACGACCAGCAGGGTCGGGATGCGCGCGACCATGCCGATCGGCGCGAAGTCCTTTGCGTAGCTGAAGCCCAGTTTCGGGAACAGGCTCGGGTTGACGGCGAACGAGGTCGCGTCGTAGAGGAAGGTATAGCCGTCGGCCGGCGCCTGGGCCACGGCTTGCGCGCCGATCGTCCCGCCCGCGCCGGCCTTGTTCTCGACGATCACCTGCTGCTTCAGGCGCGTGCCCAGTTCCGTGGCGACCACGCGGGCCAGCGCGTCGGCCGCGCCGCCGGCCGCGTAGGGCACGATGAGCTTGACCGGCTTGTCGGGCCAGGCCGCATGGGCTGAGATTGCAGTGATGGAAGCCGCCATGGCGATCAGCGGCTTCAGGCGTTTCGTCCAGACATTCATGAGCGTCTCCTTGGTTGTGGTTCGGTCAGACCGTCGCGATCGGCGTTGCCGGCGACCCGACGGCGCCGGGCAGGCGCAGCGGCGGCGCAGTCAGCAGGAAGCGCGTGCGGCGATGGGCACGCAGCCAGGTGGCGAGTTCGGTCAGGTACCAGAGCTCGCCGAGCGGGATGCCGTTCTTGAACAGGCAGTGCTCGTGCAGCGGCAGCCGCGGACGGCGCATCGGCGTGGGCGTCTGCAGCTTCGGCACGACGAGTTCCACCGCCGGGTTGTCGGCCAGCAGGCACGCCAGCTTCGTGTCGACGATCCAGTTCAGCAGCTTCGCGTCCCAGCCGTCGAGCCCGGTGCCGGTCTCGTGCAGACGCTGCACGTCGGGCTGGCGGTTCATCCCGAGCAGCGTGTCGGCGAACCCGGTGTGCAGGCACACCATGTCGCCGGCTTCGACGTCGACCGCATCGGCCTCGAGCACCCGCATCAAGGCGTCGTAGCCCACGGCCTGACGCTTTCGGCCGATGTGATGCTCCAGATCGATCATCACGCCACGGCCCTGCACGCCATGCTCGGCCAGGCGTTCGATGCCGAGGGCTCGCGCCTCGGGGCCGGGATAACGGGCGAAGGGTTCCGGGGCCGCGGGGTCCGGCACGCCGGCGCGGATCTCTTCGCCGGCGCGGAAGCCGTTGTAGAACACCATCTCCGGCACGCCGTCGCCATCGGCGTCGAAGCGGCTGCCAACGTGGGCCAGGCTGTCCCACTGCGTCGAGTACTGCAGGCTCATCAGCACCACGTCGTCGTTGACGACGTCGGTGAGTTCGGCGTCCTCGCCGTCGTACGACCAGCAGAAGCCCTGCTGGCCCGAGCTCTTGCCGTCGCGCAGCACCGCATAGCGGCGTGGCGCGATGCGGCGCGGGTTCATGACCTGTCCGCCCGGCACGTCGAGCGGCAGGCTCAGGCAGAACGTGCGGCCCTCGCGCACCTCGGCGATGCCTTGCATCACCTTGGCCGGCGTCACGAGGTTCATGCGGCCGCGCTGGTCGTCGGACCCAAACTCTCCCCAACGGGCGCCCGGCGGGGCGTGCTTCCAGCGCTGCGCCATGGTCGCTACCTCGTTCAGCGACGCAGCACGGCGAGCGCGTTGCGTGCAGCGGCCACGCCCATCTTCACGTACGCGTCCGCCGTCACGCCACCGACGTGCGGGCTGAGGGTGAATCCGGCCTGCCCGTGGAACGGGTGCAGCGCCGTCATTGGCTCGACGGCAAAGCTGTCGAGCGCGGCATGGGCCACGCGGCCCGAGCGAACGGCGTCGAGCAGCGCCGCTTCGTCGATCAGCCCGCCGCGCGCGGTGTTGACGATCAGCACGCCCGCCTTGCAGGCCGACAGGGTGCGCGCGTTCAGCAGATTGGCGTTGTCGCTCGTCAGCGGGCAATGCAGCGAGATGGCGTCGGCCTCGCGCCAGATTGTGTCCAGTTCGACCCGCTGCACGTAGGCCGGCAAGTCCTTCGCGTACGGGTCGAATCCCAGCACGCGCATGCCCATCGCATCGGCCATGCGCGCGAAGCGAATGCCGATGGCGCCCAGGCCGATCACGCCGACGGTGCGGCCTTCGAGTTCGATGCTCTTGTGGGTCGCCTTGTCCCAATGGCCCGCGTGCATGCGGTCGTTCAGCGCCACCACCGATTTCGCGCCTGCGAGCAGCAGGGCCATGGCCTGCTCGGCCACCGCCGCGGCGTTGGCGCCGACCGCCGCGACCACCTCGATGCCACGAGCTCTTGCAGCGGCCTTGTCGATGGTGTCGGTACCGCTGCCGTGCTTGGAGATCACTTTCAGGCTAGGGGCGGCGTCCATCGCCGCGGCACCGACCTTGCTGTAGCGCACGATGATCGCGCCAGGGTCGTGCTGGCGGCACAGCGCAACGACGTCGTCCTCGGACGGTGTCTTCCCGGCGAAGACGACCTGGTAGTTGCCCAGCAGCGCCAGCGCGTCGGGCGCCAGGTCGGCAGCCGTCACGAGGACGGCTTGCTTCCCGGCACTCACAGCGACTCCCCTTCCTTCAGCACGCCGGCCGCGCGCAGCGCACCGTCCAGCCAGCCCGGACGCAAGGCCTTGCGGCTCTTGATGTCCGCGATGCGCTTGGTTTCGGCGGCGACCTTCTCGGCGGCCAGCGGCAACATCGCGGCGGCCTTGGCGCGCTCGACGACGGTCACGCCGTCGGCATCGGCGACCACCAGGTCGCCGGGCTCGACGGTGACGCCACCGATCGAGATCGGGTGGTTCACGCGCCCGGGCACGAACTTTGTCGGCCCGTTGGGGTTCAATCCGGCGGCGTACATCGGGAATCCGAGTTCGCGGATGGCCTCGCTGTCGCGCACCGCGCCGTCGATCACGACGCCGGCCACGCCGAGGGCGACGGCCTGCTGGCACATGATCTCGCCCATCAGCGCGCTGTTCAGGTCGCCCTTGCCGTCGACGACGATCACGTCGCCGGGCTTCACCAGCGCCAGGGCGGCGTGGATCATCAGGTTGTCGCCCGGGCGCACCTCTACGGTCACCGCCGGGCCGGCGAGCTTCATCGTCGGCGCCAGCGGCGCGATGCGTCCGCTGAGCGCGCCCCGGCGCCCGGCGACGTCGGCGAGGATGGAGGACGGGAAGCGTGCGGCCTGTTCGACCACGCCCGCGTCAACGCGTTCGATGTTCCGGACGACATCGGGCAATGCAGCGGCTTGACTCATGCGAATCTCCTTGGGGTGTTCGGGTTGGCTGTGCGAAGGCGGCGCTTGCGAGTCGGTCAGTCGACCTTCGCGCCGGATTCCTTCACTACCTTGCCCCAGCGCGGGATCTCGTCGCGGATCAGCGCGGCGAACTGCTCGGGCGTGCCGCCGACGGTATCGGCGCCTTCGTCGCCGAGGCGCTTGACGAGTTCCGGATCTTTCAACGCCTTGTTGAACTCGGCGTTCAGCCGGGCGATCACGTCCTTCGGCGTGCCGACGGGCGCCAGCAGGCCGAACCAGGTGACGGCGTCAAAACCCTTGTAGCCGGACTCGTTGATCGTCGGCACCGCGGGCAGGTCGTCGACGCGCTTGGCCGAGGTGACTGCCAGAGGCCGCAGCTTGCCTTGCTTGATCTGGCCCAACAGCGTCGGCACCGAGGACATGTACAGGTCCACCGTGCCGCTGATGACATCGGTCAGCGCCTGCGCCGCACCCTTGTACGGCACGTGCTGCGTCTTCACGCCGGCCGCCTTCTGGAACAGCTCGCTGGTCAAGTGCGCCACCGTACCGTTGCCGGGCGATGCGAAGTTGATCTGCCCCGGCTTGGCCTTGGCTGCGTTCACGACATCGGCCAGTGACTTGTAGGGCGTGTTCATGCCGGTGACCATCACCAGCGGCGCATTGGCCACCAGCACGATCGGCATCAGGTCCTTCTGCGGGTCGTACGGCAGCTTCGAGTACAGCGTCGGGTTGATCGCCAGGTTGCTCGATTGGCCGAGCACGATCGTGTAGCCGTCGGCCGGCGATTTGGCCACCGAGTCGACGCCCAGGTTGCCACCTGCGCCCGGCTTGTTGTCGATCACGAAGGTCCAGCCGGTGGCCTTGGCCACGCGCTGGCTCGTCTCACGGGCAATGATGTCCGTGCCTCCGCCCGGCGGAAAGGGCACGACGATGCGGATGGGCTTCGCGGGCCACGCCTGTGCGAAGGCGCCAGCGCTGAGCATGGAGGCGATGAGCGCCAGCGTGGCGCGACGACGGAATTGCATCTTGTCTCCGGGGTTCGTCTGTCGCTGCTCGTTCGGACTTGGGGCCCGTGGCAGTCGTTGGGCTTCAGTATTGGGCGACTCGGCGCTACAGTCCAATCGATTCTTTTTACAGACTCATAAACAGAGCTTTTGCTATGGATCTTCGGGACCTGCGTTACTTCGAGACGATCGCCGAGCTTCAGCACATGGGTCGCGCGTCGGCCAGGCTCCATCGAACCCAGCCCGCGTTGAGCAGTTGCATCCGACGGCTGGAACAGGCCTGCGGCGCCGCACTGCTTGAGAAGTCCGGGCGCGGCATCCGGCTCACCGAGGCGGGCAAGGTGATGCAGAAGTGGGCTCAAAGGATCCGCTTCGACGCCGAAGACGCGCGGCAAGAGCTCTCCGCCATTGGGAAGGGCCTCACCGGTCACGTGCGCATCGGCATCGTGCCCACCGCCGCGCAATTCCTCCTGCCCTCCGTCGCGGAACAGCTGCTGGTCGAGGCACCCGAGGTGACGCTGAGGACCACCGTCGCGCTCGTCGACACGCTGAAGCCGCTTCTGCGCTCTGGGGAGATCGACCTGATGGTGGGTACCGCAAGTGCCATCGAGGACGGTTTCGCCTCCAAGGTCATCGCGGAGGATGCCATCGTCGTCGCGGCCAGCGCGAAGCACGAACTGCTGCGTGGCACGCCCACCATGAAGGACCTTGTCGGCTATCGCTGGGCTTTGCAGCCGCCCGGCGCTCCCACCCGGGACTGGCTCGACCACACGTTCGATCGCAAGCGCCTGCCCCGCCCGCGCGTTCAGGTCGAGTCGACGATGTTGCTCATGCTGCCTACGCTAATCGAGCGGACCGGCCTGCTGAGCTTCATCTCGCGGCATCACCTCCAGGCTCGAGGCGGCCGCACGATGTTGAAGGAGGTTGCGATCAAGGATGCCACGATGCATCGGCGCCTGGTCGTCTCACACCGCGCCAAGGCCTACCTTTCCCCCGCGGCGTCGCGCGTGGTGGAGCTTTTCTCGTCTGCGCATCCCGAGAGTTGACTTGCGTGCGGCGACCGATGGACGACGTGCGACCAGTTTTCCGTGCATTGGTTCTGCGTATCGGATGTCGCTTTCCGGCCGCGAGACGGAACGGCTGTTCTTGGCCGGAAGCAGCCGAAAGCCGTCGCACGCCACCTTCGCTACAGTCACGCCCCGTGATCCTCCTTCGACACCTGTGGCCCCTGCCCTGGACCCTGCTCGGCCTGCTGCTGGGCCTGATCGGCTGGGCGCTGGGCGGACGATGGCGCGTGCGGGCGGGCACGCTGGAGTGCGTGGGCGGCCGCCTGGGCAGGCTGGCCGCCCGCAGCCCCTTTGCCGCCCTCACGCTGGGCCATGTCATCCTGGCCGTCAGCGCCGCCGAGGCCGACCGCCTGGGTGCGCATGAGCGCAGCCATGTGCGCCAGTACGAGGCGTGGGGGCCGTTCTTCGTGCCGGCCTACCTGCTGGCCGGCGCCTGGGCCTGGCTGTGCGGCGGCTGCGCACATGCCGACAACCCGTTCGAGCGGGCGGCTGTGCAGCCATGAACCCGATCGTCGGCTGGTCGCTGGCGGTGCTGGCCATCGCGGTGGGCTACCTGCAATGGGGCTGGCCTGGCGTGGTGCTGGGTGTCACGGTGGTCGTGTTCTGGATGCTGCTGCAGTTCAGCCGTGTGGTGCGCGTGATGCGGCAGGCCAGCCAGGCGCCGGTCGGGCAGGTGCCCAGCGCGGTGATGCTGCACGCGCGCCTGCGTGCCGGGATGCGCCTGCTGGAGGTCCTGCCGCTGACGCGCAGCCTGGGCCGCAAGCTGGCCGACACGCCGGAGACCTTCGCCTGGGCCGACGAGGCCGGGGACCGGGTCGTCATCGAGCTCGCGGGGGGCCGCGTGACACGCTGGACGCTGGAGCGCGCGGCCGAAGCCGGCGCTGGCGCCGCCGCGGTGAACCAGCCGGCGCCGGCCGCATCGTCCGCAGAGTCGCACAACTAGAATCGCGGGTTGGCAGCGCGCACTCCGCGCGCCCCGCACGAGGAAGAATCCCATGTCGATGTCCGACCGCGACGGCAAGATCTGGATGGACGGCCAGCTCGTCGAATGGCGTGAGGCCAAGATCCATGTGCTGAGCCACACGCTGCACTACGGCTGCGGCGCCTTCGAAGGCGTGCGGGCCTACAACACGGCCCGCGGCACGGCCATCTTCCGCCTGCGCGAGCACACCGAGCGCCTCTTCAACAGCGCCAAGATCCTGCGCATGACGATCCCCTTCACCGTGGACCAGGTGATGGAGGCGCAGCGCGAGGTGGTGCGCGTCAACCAGCTGGAAAGCTGCTACCTGCGCCCGCTCACCTGGATCGGCGACAAGAAGCTGGGCGTCAGCCCCAAGGGCAACACCATCCACCTGATGGTGGCCGCCTGGCCCTGGGGCGCCTACCTGGGCGAAGAGGGCCTCAAGCGCGGCATCCGCGTGAAGACCAGCAGCTACACGCGGCACCACGTCAACATCACGATGACGCAGGCCAAGGCGGTGAGCAACTACACCAACAGCATCCTGGCCAACATGGAAGCCACGGACGAAGGTTACGACGAGGCCCTGCTGCTGGATGCCTCCGGCTTCGTCTCCGAAGGCGCGGGCGAGAACCTGTTCATCATCAGGAAGGGCGTGGTCTACACGCCCGATCTGTCGGCCGGCGCACTCAATGGCATCACGCGCGACACCATCTTCGCGATCTGCCAGGACCACGGGCTGAAGCTCGTCGAAAAGCGCATCACGCGCGATGAGGTCTACATCTGCGACGAAGCCTTCTTCACGGGCACCGCGGCCGAAGTGACGCCCATCCGCGAACTGGACCGCATCACGCTGGGCCAGGGTTCGCGCGGGCCGATCACCGAGAAGATCCAGGCCGCCTTCTTCGACATCGTCAACGGCCGCAACCCGAAGTACGCCGCGTGGCTGACACCCGTGTGAGCCGCACCCGCAGACACCCAACCCAAGCACCGACATGAGCAGCAGCGCCGCCAAGGCCATCGTCGAAGTCACCGCCAAGGATCTGCAGGGACCTGGCGTCATCGCCTGCCCCAACCCGAAGATGCCCTTGTGGAGCAACCACCCCAAGGTCTTCATCGACCTCAGCACCGAAGCCCACGGCCGCTGCCCCTACTGCGGCACCGAGTACCGCCTCAAGCCCGGCGAGCGCCTGGGCCACCACTGAGCCGGCTTGCTGCCGGCCCGCTGCCATGGCGCGTGAGCGCGAATTTGTCCTGACGCTGTCCTGCCGCGACACCACCGGCATCGTGCATGCCGTCTCGGGCCTGCTCTACCAGGCCGGCTGCAACATCCTGGATTCGCAGCAGTTCGGCGATGTCGAGGGCGAGGACGCCACGGGCCTGTTCTTCATGCGCGTGCACTTCGCCGCGCCGGAGCAGCTGGACGATGGCGCCACGCTGGACAAGCTCTTCGGCCACACGCGCCAGCAGTTCGGCATGCAGGTGCGCTTTCACCGCCTGGCGCAGCGATCGCGCGTGATGCTGATGGTCAGCCGTTTCGGCCATTGCCTGAACGACCTGCTGTTCCGCTGGAAGAGCGGGCAATTGCCGATCGAGATCCCGGCCATCGTCTCCAACCACGCCGACTTTGCCGATCTGGCCGCGAGCTACGGCATCCCCTTCCATCACCTGCCGCTGGCCGACGGCAAGGATGCGGCCGCCAAGCGCGCACAAGAGCAGCGCATCGAGGCCTTGATGGAAGAGGCGCGCATCGATCTGGTGGTGCTGGCGCGCTACATGCAGATCCTCAGCCCCGCCTTCTGCGAGCGCATGGACGGCCGCGCGATCAACATCCACCACAGCTTCCTGCCCAGCTTCAAGGGCGCGCGGCCCTACGCGCAAGCCCATGCGCGCGGCGTGAAGCTGATCGGCGCCACGGCCCACTACGTCACGTCCGATCTGGACGAGGGCCCCATCATCGAGCAGGACGTGGCGCGCGTGGACCATTCGCTGTCGGCCGAGGATCTCACCGCCGTCGGGCGCGATGTCGAATGTGTGGTGCTGGCACGCGCCCTGCGCTGGCATGTCGAGCACCGCGTGCTGGTCAACGGCCACAAGACCGTGGTCTTCCGCTGAGCACGCCGCCGCGGCCCGCCCCTGCAGCACCTGCCTCGCCATGCCCCGCACACCACCTCCCCGCGCTGCCCTGCTGGCTTCGCCCGACGATACCGAGGCGCAGTTCTACGAGGCCATGCAGGCCGGCGACCTCGAGCGGATGATGGCAGTCTGGGCCGATGACGACGAAGTCGTCTGCGTGCATCCGGGCGGCGCGCGGGTCATCGGCCTGGCCGCCATCCGCGCCAGCTTCGAGGCCATCTTTGCGCAGAACGCCGTGCCGGTGCAGCCGGAACAGGTGCACCGCCTGCACACGCAGGACAGCGCCGTGCACCACCTGGCCGAGCGAGTGCAGGTGATGACCACGGAAGGCCCGCAGAGCGCCTGGACGCTGGCCACCAACGTCTACATCAAGACGGCGCTGGGCTGGCGCATGGTGGCCCACCACGCCAGCCCCGGGCAGCTGGGCGAGGCGCCCCCGACGCTGCGCGAGACGCCGTCGATACTCCACTGATGTCGGGTGTTCGGCATGCATGACTACCGGGCGCCCTGGTGGCTGCCGGGTGGCAATCTGCAGACGATCTGGTCGGCACGCGTCTCGCAGACGCAGGCCGGCCGGCCGCTGCGCTGGCAACGCGAACGCTGGGACACGCCCGATGGCGATTTCATCGACGTCGATCTGGCGACCGAGCCGCCACCCGCGGGCCCGGCAGCCGGTTCGGCCGCGCCGATGCTGGTGCTCTTCCACGGCCTGGAAGGCAACTCCGGCAGCCACTATGCGCAGGCCTTTGGCCATGCGGCGCGGGCGCAGGGACTGGCCTATGCCGTGCCGCACTTCCGCGGCTGCTCCGGCGAGCTGAACCGCGCGCCGCGCGCCTACCACTCGGGCGATTTCGAGGAAATCGGCTGGGTGCTGAAGCGGCTGCGCCAGCGTGTGGCACGGCCGCTGTGGGTGGTCGGCATCTCGCTGGGAGGCAATGCCCTGCTGCGCTGGGCCGAAGAGGCGGGCGAGCAGGCCCGGCAGACGGCCGCCGCGGTGGCGGCGATCTCCTCGCCCATCGATCTGGCCGCCGGCGGGCGGGCCATCGGCCAAGGATTCAACCGCCTGGTGTACACGCGCATGTTCCTGGCGACCATGAAGCCCAAGGCCCTGGCCAAGCTGCAGCAGCACCCCGGGCTCTTCGACGCCCGGCGGCTGCGCGCCGCCCGGACGCTGTACGAGTTCGACGATGTCTTCACCGCGCCGCTGCACGGCTTTCGCAACACCGAGGACTACTGGGCACGCGCCTCCGCCAAGCCGCACTTGCACCGCATCCGCATCCCCGCGCTGGTGCTGAATGCGCGCAACGATCCCTTCGTGCCCGGCGGCAGCCTGCCGCAGGCGCACGAGGTGGGATCCTGGGTGACGCTGTGGCAGCCGCCGCACGGCGGCCACGTGGGTTTTGCGCGAGGCCGGCCGCCCGGCCAGGTGCTGGATCTACCGCGCGCCGTGCTGGGCTGGATGGCCCGCTCAGGCTGAGGCAGGCCGCGCGCGCTAAGCTGGCGCCATGGACGCCATCGTCGAAGCCGCGCTGCGCAAGTGGCCCCAGGTGCCGCACTGCTACGGCTGGCTGGCGCTGGACGCGCGTGGCGACTGGTACATGCGCGACGAGCGCATCCAGGCCGCCGGCCCCTTCCCTCGCGTCAAGGGCAGTGTGATCCGCCACGAGAAGCTGCTGGGTTTCATCCACCGCAACTATGCGCTGGACGAACGCGGCGCAGCCTACTTCCAGAACGGACCGCAGCGGGTGTATGTGGAACTGGAAAGCACACCCTGGATCTGGCGCGTGCAAGCCAGCCCGGGTGGCACACCGCGGGTCAGCGCCCACACCGGCGAGCCCGCCGAGGTGAAGAGCACCTGGCTGGACGAAGCGGGGCGCCTGTACCTGGCCACCGCGCTGGGCTTCGGCCTGGTGCACACGCTGGACATGCTGGCTGCGGCCGACGCGGTGGAGGCGGGCCACTGGGCGCCGCAGGACTGCGTGGCTGCCGAACTGCCGGCGCGATTCGGCTTCTGCCTGCAGCCCCAGCCGCCGCTGGCGGGTACGGACAAACCTTAGGGTTTCCCGGTGCACAAAAAAGCCGCCCGAGGGCGGCCTTTGCTGGGTGCCGGCCGGACCGGCAGCGACACGGATATCAGTTGGGCGCGCTGGCGGCCGCGGCAGGCGCCTTGGGTTCTTCGAACTTGCCGCCCGCTTGATTGGCCAGGTAGACCACCGCGCGTGCGATCTCGAAATCGGAGTGATCACCGCCGCCTTGCGCGCCCATCGCACCCTTGCCCTTGAGGGCCGAGGTCAGCATGGCGTCGAAGCCGGTCTTCAGACGGGGCCCCCAGGCGGCTGCGTCACCCGTCTTGGGCGCGCCGGCCGCGCCCGAGGCGTGGCAAGCCGTGCACTGGGCCTGGTAGACCTGCTCGCCGGTCTTGACGGCAGCAGCGCTGGCGGCATCGCGCAGCACGACCTGCGCCACCGGCGCCAGGCGGCGCGCCACGGCTTCTTCTTCCAGCGCGGCCGTGCCCGCGGCAGGCTTGTTGCCCGAGGCCACGTAGTTGACCAGCGCGATGATGATCAGCACCGGCACCACGAACGACAGCGCGACCACCCAGATCAGCTGGTTCGGCGTCTTGATGGGTCCCTCGTGGCTTTCGTTGCTGCTCATGACTTCCTCGGATGGGTATCGCCCGGATGGCCGGCCACGCGTGGCGCATGGCGGTGTTTTCTGGGCCGCAGGCACTCTGGCCGGCTATTGAAACAACCCCGAATTATAGGCGGTGACCCTGACGCGAACCCGGCATTGGCCGCAGCGCGGCACGATCATCCAGGCCCGTGCGCAGCCCTGGGCCTAGAATGCACAGCTCCTGGCGACCGTGGTGAAGTGGATATCATGCGGCCCTCCGAAGGCCACGTCGCAAGTTCGATTCTTGCCGGTCGCGCCAGGTGCTGTCTCGGCGCTCTGCCGCCACAGCACGGTAGTTGGGCCTCACGCCTCACACCCCGGCGGGCTGGGCGCAGCCCGGCCCTGGGGGCGCTCTCTAGCAAATGTGGCTTTGCCACTTTGCTTGAACCCCCCCGGGGGGCGGGCTGGGCGCAGCCCGGCCCTGGGGGCGCTCAGAAACGCTCCACCCACGGCCGGATGGCGATCTCGCAGGCCCAGGCCGAGCGCGGCTGGTACAGCAGATCGGCATAGGCCTGGGCCAGCGCATCCGGGTCGATCAGGGCATCGGGTGTGGCTTGCGGATCGGGCCGAGCGGCCGAGCGGATGCCGCCGTCGATGACAACATGGGCCACGTGAATGCCCTGGGGCTGCAGCTCGCGCGCCAGGCTTTGCGAAAGCCCTCGCAGCGCAAACTTGCCCATCGCAAACGGGGCCGACTGCGCAAAGCCCTTCACGCTGGCCGAGGCGCCGGTGAACAGGATCGCGCCATGGCGCTGCGGCAGCATCCGCCGGGCAGCGGCTTGCGCGACCAGAAATCCACCGAAGGCCGTGACCGCCAGCGCCGCCTCGACGGCGGCCGGATCGAGATCGATGAACGGGCCGCGCACACGCCCGCTGGCGTTGTAGACGACCACGTCGGGCGCGCCGCCCAGCGCCGCGTCCACCTGGGTGAAGAGCGCCTCGACCTGCTCCGGGCGCGAAGCATCGCAGGCCTGCACGAAGGCCTGCGTCTCTGACGCCAGCGCGGCGAGCTTGTCGATCGAACGCGCGGCCAGCGCCACGCGCAGCCCGTGCTCGCGGTGCAGCAGCCGGGCCAGCGAGGCGCTCAATCCGGCGCCAGCGCCGACGATCAGGCATCGCTGGAAGACGGGGCGGTCGGCGCGGGTGTGGTTCATGGTGGTGAGTCCGGTGATGGTTGATGCCCTTGCAAGGGCTGGTGAGCGACGGCCGCTCAGCGCCCGCCGCTCACCGGCACGACGCCGCCCGTGACGTAGGCGGCCGCCGGGGAGAGCAGCCACACGATGGCCTCGGCCACCTCGTCGGCGGTGCCGGGGCGCTGCATGGGGATGACATCGGCGGACTTGAAGGCGCGCTGCGCGTCGCCGCTGTGGGCGTGGATCTCGGTATCGATGATGCCGGGCCGCACCGCATTCACGCGCACGCCTTCGGTCGCCAGCTCGCGCGCCAGGCCGACGGTGAAGCTGTCGATGGCGCCCTTGCTGGCGGCGTAGTCCACATACATGCCCGGCGCGCCGAGCACCGACGCCACGCTGCCCAGGTTGACGATGGCACCGCCGGCGCCGCCATGGCGGGTGCTCATGCGGCGCACGGCTTCGCGCGCGCACAGCCAGCTGCCGATGAGGTTGACATCCAGCATGCGGCGCCAGCGCGCCACGCTCATCTCGTCCAGCCGCGCCTTCATGTCCACGATGCCGGCGTTGTTGACCAGGCCGGTCAAACGCCCCAGTTCCGCATCGATGCGCTGGAACATGGCCAGCACCTGCGGCTCGCTCGCAACATCGGCCTGGACGGTGATCGCGCGCCGGCCATGGTCGCGCACCGCGGCGGCCACGGCTTCGGCCGCTTCGGCGTCGCGCGCAAAGTTGACGGCCACGTCCCAGCCCTGCGCGGCCGCGTGGCGCGCGCAGGCCGCGCCGATGCCGCGGCTGGCGCCCGTGACCAGCAAGATGGGCGTTTCGGACGGTGCCACGAGGCCGGCGGCAGTCTGCAGATCCTGGTTGGCGCGGGTGGTGCTGTTCATGGCCTATCGTAGGCGCTGTTCTGCCCTTGCGCTGCGGCCTGCCGCGCGCGCGGCGCCTTCACCCTGACGCAGCCACCGCCATGGAACCTGACGAACCCCTTCTTGCGCGCACCAGCGCGGCCCGAGCGCCCAGCTTCGGGCAGATCAGCGCGCTGTCGCGGCGCGCGGTGCTGGGCAGCGGCCTGGGCACGGCCTTCGCCGGGCTGCTGGCGCCGATGGGGGCCGGCTGCGCGGCACCGGCGGCCAGCGCGCCGCGCCTGGGCTTCCAGCGCGTGGCGGCCAGCCGCGCCGATGCCGTGATCGTGCCCCCGGGCTACCAGGCCACGGTGCTGGCACCCTGGGGCGATCCGGTGGGCCTGGCCGGGGCCGAGCCCGCCTGGCGCGAGGACGCCAGCAACAGCGCCGATGAGCAGGCGCTGCAGCTGGGCATGCACCACGACGGCCTGCAGTTCTTTGCGCTGGACGGCAGCTCCACACACGGACTGCTGGTGATCAACCACGAGTACTGCGACGACGGCCTGCTGCACCCGGATGGTCTGGCCGCGTGGAGTGCCGACAAGGTGCGCAAGGCGCAGGCCGCGCACGGCTTTTCGGTGATCGAGGTGCAGGCGGTCGGCGGCCGCTGGGAGCTCGTGCGGCCTTCGCGCTTTGCCCGGCGCGTCACGGCGCGCACGCCCTGCGAGGTGGGAGGCCCGGCGGCCGGGCATGCGCTGCTGCGCACAGCGGCGGATCCCGCGGGGCTGCGCATCCTGGGCACCCTTGCCAACTGCGGCAGTGGCATCACGCCCTGGGGCACCTACCTCGCGGGCGAGGAGAACTTCCACAGCTACTTCGCGGCCGGCGAGCGCCGCACACCCGATCAGCGCCGCTGGGATCTGCGCCGCGATTCCTGGTACCGCTGGCACGAGCACGACGAACGCTTCGACGCCACACGCCACCCGAACGAGACGCACCGCTTCGGCTGGATCGTCGAGCTCGATCCGATGGACCCGGCCAGCGCACCGGTCAAGCGCACGGCCCTCGGCCGTGCGGTGCACGAAGGCGCCACGGTGGCCGTCACCCGGGATGGCCGCGCGGTCGTCTATTCCGGCGAAGACGCCTCGTTCGAATTTCTCTACAAGTTCGTCAGCCGCGACCGCATCGCGCCGGGTGGTGGGCGCGCCAACCGGCAGCTGCTGGATCACGGCACGCTGTATGCGGCGCGTTTCGATGCCGATGGCCGCGGCGAATGGCTGCCGCTGGTGCATGGCCGCCCTGGCCTGACAGCCGCCGAAGGCTTTGCCGATCAAGGCGAGGTGCTGGTGAAGACGCGCCAGGCCTGCGACCGGATCGGCGCCACGCCGATGGACCGGCCGGAGTGGATCGCGCTCGATCAGCGCACGCGCTGGGTCTTCTGCGCCCTCACCAACAACGAAGAGCGCGGCGATGCCGGCAAGCCCGGTGCGGACGCCGCCAATCCGCGCGCCAAGAACAGCATGGGCCAGATCATCCGCTGGCGCGAGGATGCTGATTTCGACGGTTTGCGCTTCAGCTGGAACCATCTGCTGCTGGCCGGCGATCCGGCGAATGCGCGGGCCGAGGCGCGCGGCGACGTCCGGGGCGACGGCTTTGCCTGCCCGGACGGGCTGGCCGTTTCCCCCAACGGGCTGGTGTGGATCTGCACCGACGTCAGCCCGCGCCGGCTGCACCAGGGCGAGATGGCCTCGTTCGGCAACAACCAGCTGCTGGCCTGCGATCCGGATTCGGGCGAGGTGCGGCGCTTCATGAGCGGGCCGGTGAATGCCGAACTCGCCGGGCCGGCCTTCACGCCCGACGGCCGCACGATGTTCGTGAGCGTGCAGCATCCGGGCGAAAACCCCAGCGAGCGCTCAGACCCCGCCGCGCCGCGCCGCTGGTCCAACTGGCCGGATCAGCGCCCCAACGGCCGCCCGCGCTCGGCGGTGGTGGCGGTGCAGCGCACGGATGGGGGTCTGCTGGGCACCTGAGGCTGGGGCGGGATCAGTCGGCCATGATGCGGTTGCGCCCCTCGCCCTTGGCGCGGTAGAGCGCCTGGTCGGCGGCGGCGAGCAAGGCTCCCGCCTCATAAGGTGGCGTGCTGGCGATGCCGATGCTCAGCGTGACGCGCAGCCCCGGCGCCAGCGTGCCCCAGGCGTGCGTTTCCGCGGTGCGCCGCAGGCGTTCGAAGGCCTCGCGCGCGGCCTCGGGCTCGGTGCCGCTCAAGGCCACCAGAAACTCTTCGCCGCCCACGCGCGTAACCATGTCCTGCGTGCGCGTGGCCTCGCGCAGCAGGCGGCCCAGGATCTCCAGAACCTGATCGCCCACGCCGTGGCCGAAGCTGTCGTTGACCTGCTTGAAGTGATCGATGTCGAGCATCGCCAGCACCAGGGTCGAGCCCTGGGCCTGGGCTTCGGCCAGCAGCACCGGCAAGCGCTGATCGAGTTCGCGACGGTTGCCCACGCCGGTGAGCGGATCACGCCTTGCATCGAGCTCCAGCTCGGCCGCTCGCTGCCGCTGGCGCCGCGCCTCCAGGCGTTCCTGCTCGGCTTCGAGCCGCGTCACGAAGAGCTGCGACTGGGCATGCAGCTGGGCCACCGAGCGGCTGCGCTCCAGCCGCAGATAGGTCTGCAGGTGCTGCAGCGCTTCGACATCGCGGTGCAGCTGGGCCGCGGCTTGCGACAGCGCATGGTGCAGGCGCAGGCGCGTGGCCAGCGGAAAGCCGCTGTCGGCATGGCCCAGCACCTCGCTGAGCGTCTGCCACGCTTCCCGCGGCGCGCCGAGCGCCAGCTGCAGCTCGCCCATCGAGCAGCGGATGCGCCAGGACTGTGCGTGAAAGCCCCGGGCTGCGGCCTCCTCCTGCGCCTGCGCCAGATGCTGCCGCGCTTCGTCCAGGCGCCCCAGGTGCGTCAGCACCTCGCCCAGGTTGCCGCGCACGAAGACGCGGGGAAAGGCATCGGGCATGGCCTGCGTCAGTTGCAACGCTTCTTCGATCGCCGGCAGCGCCTGATGCAGCGGTTCGCGGGCCTCTTCCATCGTGCGGGCGTCACGCAGCAGGTAGAAGCGCCCGATCATCAAGGCGCACAGGTTGTTCAGCAGGATGAACAGCTCCATGCCGGGGCCGGCCTGGCGCGCCAGCGCCAGGCCATCGGTCATCAGGCGCTCGGCCTGCCAGGGGTCGCCCATGCGCTCCAGGCAGCAGGCGATGGCATTCAGCGCAAGCGCCTGCCGACCCTTGTGCTCACCCGCGATCGCAATGGCGTGGCACTCCTGCGCGCACAGCAGCGCGGTGGAGTACTGCGCGGTCTCCGCGCCGGCGCCGGCCATCCAGCGCAGCACCTCGAACAAGCCCTCGGTCGCCGGCCACTGCCGCAGACTCGGCAGCGCATCGCGCCCCTCGGTCAGCAGCAGTTCCAGCGCACCCGTGCGGTGCAGCGCATTCAGGCGCACCAGCCGCGCGCGCCGCGCCCAGATCGGCGCAGCGGCACTCAGCCCGGCGCGCAGCGGCTCGGTCAGCCGCAGGCAGTCGTCCAGACGGCCGGCCTGGGCCGCCTGCTCGGCCAGCAGCACCTGCTGCGCAAAGCCATCGGTGGGGTCGGTCGCGAGAGAGTCCATGCCGCGTGTCAGATCAGGTGATCTGGTAGACATCCAGCCGCACGGTCGCGGGCTCCCGCATGCCGCGCGCGAGCGCCATCACCGCGTTGAGGTGCCGCCAGCCCGGGTGCCCGGTGGTGAAGCGCATCAGGGTGCGGAAGAAATAGGCCGTCGGTGCCACCGCTTCGCCCCGCGCCAGCTGCTGCATCACCTCGGGCGGGCCGTGCCTCAGGCCCTGGCTGGTGACCTCGATGCGCGCCTCGTCCGGCGTGCGAATCACATAGTGGGCGCTGATATCCAGCACCTGGTCCTGGCGCAGGATCTGCCAGTCCACGCCGCCGGGCTCGATCACGCCCTGCAGCCCCGGGCCGCTGACGCTGCCGCCCAGCAGCGGCACGTAGCGCCGCTCGCCGTGCGGCCCCTGGCCCAGGGACACCAGCGCGCCGACCTCGCAGCGGATCTGCGCCAGCCAGGTCAGGCCGGGTGGCGGCGCCAGCGGCGCTGGGGCGCCTGGCGGGTTCATCGCGCGGTGGGCATGATGAATTCCGCGCCCTTGGCGATGCTGTCGGGCCAGCGCTGCATCACGCTCTTCTGCCGCGTGTAGAAGCGCACGCCCTCTTCACCATAGGCATGCATGTCGCCGAACAGGCTCTTCTTCCAGCCGCCGAAGCCCTGCCAGGCCATCGGCACCGGGATGGGCACGTTCACGCCCACCATGCCCACCTGCACACGCCGCGAGAACTCACGCGCCGTGCCGCCATCGCTGGTGAAGATCGAGACACCGTTGCCAAATTCGTGCTGATCCACCAGGCGCAGCGCCTGCGCAAAGTCCGGCACCCGCACGCAGGCCAGCACCGGGCCGAAAATCTCTTCGCGGTAGATGCGCATCTGCGGCGTCACGTGATCGAAGAGCGTGCCGCCCGTGAAGAAGCCCCGCTCGTGGCCCGGCACGGCATGGCCGCGGCCATCGACCACCAGCTGCGCACCTTCTTCGACGCCGACGCCGATGCAGCCCTCGATGCGATCACGCGCCTCGCGCGTGACGATGGGGCCCATCTCGGCGTCCAGCTCCATGCCGTTGCGGATCTTCAGCGTGCGCGTGCGCTCGGCCAGGCGCGGCACGATGCGGTCGGCCACATCGCCCACCAGCACCGCCACGCTGATGGCCATGCAGCGCTCGCCGGCCGAGCCGTAGGCGCTGCCGATCAGCGCATCGACCGCCTGATCCAGATCGGCATCGGGCATCACGACCATGTGGTTCTTGGCCCCGCCCAGCGCCTGCACGCGCTTGCCGTGGCGCGCGCCGGTTTCGTAGAGGTACTGGGCGATCGGCGTGGAGCCGACGAAGCTCAGCGCTCGCACATCGGGGTGCGAGAGCAGCGCGTCGACCGCCACCTTGTCGCCCTGCACCACGCTGAAGACGCCATCGGGCAGGCCCGCCTGCTTGAGCAGCTCGGCCATGAACAGCGAAGGCGAGGGGTCGCGCTCGCTGGGCTTGAGGATGAAGGCGTTGCCGCAGGCCAGCGCCACCGGAAACATCCAGCAGGGCACCATGCACGGGAAGTTGAAGGGCGTGATGCCGGCCACCACGCCCAGCGGCTGGCGCGTCGTCCAGTTGTCGATGCCGGTGGACACCTGCTCGGTGTAGTCGCCCTTCAGCAGCTGCGGAATGCCGCAGGCGAACTCGACGATGTCGATGCCGCGCGTGACCTCGCCCTGCGCGTCGCTGAACACCTTGCCGTGCTCGGCGGTGATGATCGCGGCCAGCATGTCGCGGTGCTGGTTCAGGAGCGCGAGGAAGGCGTTGAGCACACGCGCGCGGCGGATGGGCGCCATGTCGCCCCAGGCCGGCTGCGCGGCCTTGGCATTGGCCACGGCAGCGGCCACGTCGGCCTCGCTCGCCAGCAGCACCTGGCGGGCGGCGGCGCCGGTGGTGGGGTTCCACACCGTCTGGCTGCGCGTGCCGGTGCCGCGCGTGGGCGCGCCGCCGATCCAGGGGCCGACGTCGGTGGTCTGGGTGAAGGCTTCGGGCGCGCCCATGGTGTCGGTCTCCTGCGGCGAAGTGAGGGGGGGTCGGCCCGCCAGTCTAGTGCGCCGGGGTGCGGCCGGGGCGTGGGCCCGCGGCCGACCGCGGAGCCGGTGGTGGCAGCGTGCAGGCCTGGCCTGCGCGTCGGCGGTGTCGGC
>JAEUOZ010000025.1 GCA_016790225.1 Rubrivivax sp. | reverse complement strand
AGATGAAGCCCCCAAGCTCGCTATCGCTCGCTACCCCCCAAGGGGGCTCTTGCTGCGGCCCGGCAAAGCCGGTTCCGCGCACGCACCGTGGTCAATACCGCAAGGCCCATCATGGAACGTGATCAAGCATCCAAGTTCGTCAGCGACCTCCTGCGCCTGATGGTCAGCCGCAACGGCTCCGACCTCTTCCTCACGGCCGACTTCCCGCCGGCGATCAAGGTCGACGGCAAGGTCACCAAGGTGAGCCCGCAGCCGCTCACCGGCCAGCACACGCTGGCGCTGGCGCGCGCGGTGATGAACGACAAGCAGGCCGCGGAGTTCGAGCGCACCAAGGAGTGCAACTTCGCCGTCAGCCCGCAGGGTGTGGGGCGCTTCCGCGTCAACGCCTTCATCCAGCAGGGCAACGTCGGCCTCGTGTTCCGCACCATCCCGGCCACGCTGCCCACCATCGACAGCCTGGGCCTGCCGGTGGTGCTGAAGGAAGTGAGCCTGACCAAGCGCGGCCTCGTGATCTTCGTGGGCGCCACCGGCAGCGGCAAGAGCACCTCGCTGGCCGCACTGGTGGACCACCGCAACGAAAACAGCTACGGCCACATCATCACCATCGAGGACCCGGTGGAGTTCGTGCACCCGCACAAGAACTGCATCATCACGCAGCGGGAACTGGGCATCGACACCGACAGCTGGGAAGCGGCGCTGAAGAACACGCTGCGCCAGGCGCCCGACGTGATCCTGATGGGCGAGATCCGCGACCGCGAGACCATGGAACACGCCGTGGCCTTTGCGGAAACCGGCCACCTGTGCCTGGCCACGCTGCACGCCAACAGCGCCAACCAGGCGCTGGACCGCATCATCAACTTCTTCCCCGAAGAGCGGCGCCAGCAGCTGCTGATGGACCTCTCGCTCAACCTGAAGGCGCTGATCAGCCAGCGCCTGCTGCCACGCGAGCAGGGCCGCGGCCGCATCGCCGCGGTGGAGATCATGCTCAACACGCCGCTGGTGGGCGACCTGATCTTCAAGGGTGAGATCGCCGAGATCAAGGAACTGATGAAGCGCAGCCGCGAACTCGGCATGCAGACCTTCGACCAGAGCCTGTTCGACCTCTACGAGAACCGCCACGTCAGCTACGAAGACGCGCTGCGCAACGCCGACAGCGTGAACGACCTGCGCCTGCAGATCAAGCTGCAGAGCCAGCGCGCGCGCAACACCGACCTCGCGGCTGGCACGGAGCACATGAAGGTGGTCTGAGCTTCTTTCGTAGCATGTGGGGATGAGCACAAACCCCCGCAGCTACGAAAACCAGCCGGCGCGCCGCGTCGCCTTCCTCGGCCTGGGCGTGATGGGACACCCGATGGCCGGGCACCTGGCCCGTGCCGGGCATGCCGTCACCGTCTACAACCGCACCCCCGCCAAGGCGCAGGCCTGGGCTGCCGAGTACGGCGGCCAGGCCGCCGCCACGCCGCGTGAAGCGGCTGCCGGCGCCGGGATCGTGTTCGCCTGCGTCGGCAACGACGACGACCTGCGCAGCGTCGTGCTCGGCGCCGACGGTGCCTTCGCCGGCATGGCCGAGGGTGCCGTCTTCGTCGATCACACCACCGCGAGCGCCGAGGTCGCGCGCGAGCTGCACGCCGCGGCACGGGCCGCCGGCCTGCACTTCATCGACGCGCCGGTCTCCGGCGGCCAGGCGGGCGCCGTGAACGGCGCGCTCACCGTCATGTGCGGCGGTGATGCCGAGCCCTTCGATCGCATCAGGCCCGTGGCCATGAACTTCGCCCAGGCCGTGACGCTGCTGGGGCCCAGCGGCTCGGGTCAGCTGGCCAAGATGGTGAACCAGATCTGCATCGCCGGCCTGGTGCAGGGCCTGGCGGAAGCGCTCGCCTTCGGGCAGAAGGCGGGCCTGGACATGCCGCAGGTGCTCGAGGTCATCGGCAAGGGCGCAGCGCAGAGCTGGCAGATGGACAACCGCGGCAAGACCATGCTCGCCGGCAAGTTCGACTTCGGCTTTGCGGTGGACTGGATGCGCAAGGACCTCGGCCTCGTGCTCGACGAAGCGCGCCGCAACGGCGCGCAGCTGCCGGTGACGGCGCTGGTGGACCAGTTCTACGCCGAGGTGCAGCACATGGGCGGCCGGCGCTGGGACACCTCGAGCCTCATCGCGCGGCTCACGCGCTGAGCCGCGCGCCCACGCCACCACGACATCCCGTTCGCGGCAGCCGTGCACCGAGCCGCGGCCGCTCGGCACGCCAGCCCATGCGTTAACGCGGCGCCGAAGCCGCCGCGGCCGGCATGGCGTTGACCACCGGCGCCGGGTTGGTGGTGTTGCTGCCGCTGCCGAGTTGCTGCTCGCTGATGACCTCGAACACCTTCACCACCTTCTCGACGCCGCTGACCTGGCTGGCCAGCTCGGCGCCGCGGTTGGCTTCGCGCTCGGTCACGCGGCCCATCAGGTACACCACGCGGCGGTCCACCACCACCTTGTAGGCGTTGGCCTGCACGTCCTTGGCGTCCACCAGCGTCAGCTTCACCTTGCTGGCCAGCGTGGTGTCGGCGGTGCGGCTGCTCAGCGAGCTGTTGGGCGCGATCACGAGCTCGTTGATGACCCCGCGCACGTTCTCCACCTTGGCCGCGGCGGCCTCGACCTGCGCCTTCTCGGCCGGGCCGGGCACCTCGCCGGTGAGCAGCACCATGCGGTTGTAGCTGGTGACGCTGACCTGCCCCAGCGTGGCCAGCTCCTTGATGCGCGAGCCGGCCTTGAGCTCGATCGTCTCGTCCTCCAGCTGGATGCCGGCGGTGCGGCGGTCGGTGGCGACAAGGCCGCCGCCGATCACGGCGCCGCCCACGAGCAGGGGCGCACAACCTGCGGCGGCGGCGCACAGCGCCACGGCGGCGGTCACGCGCGCCAATGAAGCTTGGATCACGATTCGGTATCCCCCATCAACTGAAAATCAACCGCGTCACACAGGCAGTGCAGCACCAGCAGCTGCAGCTCGGCCACACGCGCGGCGCGTTCGTGAGGCACCGCCACCAAGACATCGGTTTCGGCCAGAAGTTCACCAAAGGCCGACGCGCTGCGCCCGGCCAGCACCACGATCGTCATGTCCTTGCCCTGCGCGGCGCTGATCACGGCCGTGCTGTCGGCGTCGGCATCGTCGATGAACAGCAGCACGTCACCCGGCAGGCCGAGCGCGCGCACCTCCTGCGCCGCCACCACCCCCGGGTTCACGCCGATGGCCAGCGCCGCCAGCGGCGGGCGCTCGCGCTCGAAGCGGCCGGTGAACAGGCGCGCAAAGTGCGTGGCCAGCGCGGCCGCCTGGCCGCCGCCGCACACCAGCACCTTGCTGCCGCCGGTGATGGCAGCACCCAGGGCCGTGGCAGCCTCGGCCACGGGCCGGGCCATCGTGTCGGCCACGCGGTTGAGCAGGTCAGCGCCTTCGAAGAACTGTTGCTGGATGCGCTGTTCGAGCATGGCGCGGATCATAGGCGCGTGGGCTGACGCGCCCGCCGCCACGCTGGTATCAGGCTGCGTCGAAGGCCGCCTTGAGCCACTGCACCTCGCCGCCATCGATCGCCAGCACGTCGAAACGGCAGGGTGGGGGCGAGGGCAGCCGCAGCAGGTAGTGCTGCGCCGCGAACACCAGGCTGCGCCGCTTGGCCGCACCCACGCTGGCCGCCGCGCCGCCCTGCGTGCGCGCGGCGCGCGAACGCACCTCCACGAACACGAGTGTGCCGTCGCGATCGCGCATCACGAGGTCGATCTCGCCGCCGCGCGCGTGCGGCCCGCGCGCCACTCGATAATTGCGCTCGACCAGCACGAGCCCCTGCCGCTGCAGCCAGTGCAGCGCCTGCGACTCGGCCGCGTCGCCCTGCGCCTTGGCCATCGACCCCTCCCTGCTGCAACAAGCCGCGCGCACCGCCGCAGGCGGGCAGCGCCATGACAGCGGCGCACTCTACGTGGTGGCCACGCCGATCGGCAACCTGGCCGACATCACGCTGCGGGCCGTGCATGTGCTGGGCCTGGTGGACGCCGTGGCCTGCGAGGACACACGCGTGAGCGCGCAGTTGCTGCGCCACCTCGGCTTCAACAAGCCGCTGCTGGCTCTGCACGCGCACAACGAACACGAGGCCGCGGCGCAGGTGCTGCAGCGGCTGGCCGCGGGTGAATCCGTGGCCTTCATCAGCGATGCCGGCACGCCGGCCATCAGCGACCCCGGCGCCGTGCTGGTGGCCGCGGCAACAGCGGCGGGCCACCCGGTGGTGCCGCTGCCGGGGCCCAGCAGCGCGCTGGCCGCGCTCAGCGCCGCGGGCGACGTGCACGGCGGCAGCTTCGTCTTCACCGGCTTCCTGCCGGCCAAGGGCGCCGAGCGCCAGGCCGTGCTCGCCGCCGTGCTGGCCGACACACGCGCGCAGGTGCTGTTCGAGGCGCCGCACCGCATCGGCGAGCTGCTGGCCACGCTGGCCACCGCGGCGCCCATGCGCACCGTGACGCTGGCGCGTGAACTCACCAAGCAGTTCGAGACCATCGTCACCCGGCCCGCCGCCGAACTGCCGGCCTGGCAGGCCGCCGATGCCAACCGCAGCCGCGGCGAGTTCGTGCTCGTGCTGCACGCAGCGCCGCGCCCGGCCGCCGACGCGGAAGCGGCGCTGCCCGAGCGCACGCTGCACACCTTGCGCGTGCTGCTGCGCGAGCTGCCGCTGAAGCAGGCCGTGGCGCTGGCCGCCGAAATCACCGGCGCACCGCGCAACACGCTCTACGCGCAGGCCCTGGCGGAGCGCAAGGGCGCCGCGGGCACCCTGCGCGACGGCGCCGATTGAAGCCCTGCGGCCGCGCGCTCAGTTGCCGGGCGCCGAGGCCGCCTTCGGCGCGTGCTGCGCGTCGTGCTTCTGGCGCGCGATGCGGGCACTGGCGTGGTCCTGCTTGTGGTGCAGGCGGGCGCGTTCGGCCTTGGTCACCGTGCCATCGGCCTTGGCGCGCTCCTCGGCGTTGGCGATGTGGGCCTGCTGGCGCTCCAGCCGGCGTGCTTCGCGCCTGTTGAGTTCGCCGCTGGACTTGCCCTGCTCGATGCGCTGTTCCTGGCGCTCCTGGCGCTGGTCGACACGGGGGGTCTCGGTCTGCGCGAAGGCGGTACCGGCGATCAGGGCCAGCGCGGCGGTGGCGATGCTGTGGCGGATGTTCATGACGGGTGGCTCCCTCAGGGGTGGGTTGAACAAGCCCCTGCTCAACGGCAGGCACCGCGCCGCCGAGCACGGCGCCACGTGAAGCCCGGGTAAAGATCTGCGAACAGCCCCGCTCCTAGAATCGGAGCCCCTTCCGCCGTGCCTGGGCCCAGCCGATGATCACCCGCGAACCCACCCTCGAACGCCTGGCCGTTGCCCAGCAGCTGATGCTCGAACCCTTCGGGCTTTCGGAGGCCACGCTCGCGCAGGCGCTGGCGCTGATCGGCGAGCACCGCGTCGACGACGCCGACCTCTATTTCCAGACCACGCGCCACGAGGGCTGGAGCCTGGAGGAAGGCATCGTCAAGAGCGGCAGCTTCAGCATCGACCAGGGCGTGGGCGTGCGCGCGGTATGCGGCGAGAAGACCGCGTTCGCCTACTCCGACGACCTCACCGAGGAGTCGCTGTTCGACGCCGCGCGCGCCGTGCGCACCATCGCCGCCGCAGGCCAGCAGAGGCGCGTGAAGGTGCCCTCGCCGCGCGTGCCGGCCAGCCGCCGCCTCTACGGCACCGGCGACCCGATCGCCACGCTCGACAGCGCGCAGAAGGTGGCGCTGCTCGAGAAGGTGGAGAAGCTTGCCCGCGCGAAGGATCCGCGCATCGTGCAGGTGATGGCCAGCGTCGGCGCCGAGCACGACGTGGTGCTGGTGGCGCGCGCCGACGGCACCCGCGCTGCCGACGTGCGGCCACTGGTGCGCGTGAACGTCACCGTGATCGCCGAGCAGGACGGCCGACGCGAGATCGGCTCCGGCGGCGGCGGCGGGCGCTTCGGCCTGGGCTACTTCACCGACGCGGTGCTCGAAGGCTACGTGCGGCAGGCCACCAACGCGGCGCTGACCAACCTCGAGAGCCGGCCGGCCCCGGCCGGCGAGATGACCGTCGTGCTCGGCCCGGGCTGGCCCGGCGTGCTGCTGCACGAGGCGGTGGGTCATGGCCTGGAAGGCGACTTCAACCGCAAGGGGTCGAGCGTGTTCTCGGGGCGCATCGGGCAGCGCGTGGCGTCCAAGGGCGTCAGCGTGCTCGACGACGGCACCATCGCCGACCGCCGCGGCTCGTTGAACATCGACGACGAAGGCCATGCCACGCAGCGCAACGTGCTGATCGAGGACGGCATCCTGCGCGGCTACATGCAGGACAGCCTGAACGCGCGGCTGATGGGCGTGAAGGCCACCGGCAACGGCCGCCGCGAGAGCTACGCGCACCTGCCGATGCCGCGCATGACCAACACCTACATGCTCGGCGGCGGCCGCACCCGCGAGGAGATCGTCGCCAGCATCGACCGCGGCCTGTATGCGGTGAACTTCGGCGGCGGCCAGGTCGACATCACCAGCGGCAAGTTCGTCTTCTCGGCCAGCGAGGCCTTCTGGGTCGAGAAGGGGCGCATCCAGTACCCGGTGAAGGGCGCCACCATCATCGGCAACGGCCCCGACGCACTGACGCGCGTGACGATGATCGGCGACGACCTGCAGCTCGACACCGGCGTGGGCGTGTGCGGCAAGGAAGGCCAGAGCGTGCCGGTGGGCGTGGGGCAGCCCACGCTGCGCATCGAACGGCTCACCGTCGGCGGCACTGCGTGAGCCGCAGCGTCGTCGGCATCGACGACATCCGCGCCGCCGCGGCGCGCTTGCAAGGACAGGTGCTGGACACGCCGTGCCTGGAGAGCCGCACGCTCTCGCAGATCACCGGCGCGCAGGTCTTCCTGAAGTTCGAGAACCTGCAGTTCACGGCGTCGTTCAAGGAACGAGGTGCGCTGAACAAGCTGCTGGCGCTGACGGCGGGCGGCGCCAGGCCGGCCGGTGTGATCGCGGCGTCGGCCGGCAACCACGCGCAGGGAGTGGCGCATCACGCACAGCAACTGGGGCTGCGCGCCGTGATCGTGATGCCGCGCGCGACGCCGCTCGTGAAGACCGAGCGCACGCGCGGTTTCGGCGCCGAGGTGGTGCTGCACGGCGACACCTTCGACGAGGCGCGCGACCACGCGATGCAGCTCGCCACCGACCAGGGCCTGACCTTCGTGCACCCGTTCGACGACGCCGACGTGATCGCCGGGCAGGGCACGATGGCGCTGGAGATGCTCGCGGCGCAGCCGACGCTGGACACGCTGGTGGTGCCGGTGGGCGGCGGCGGCATGATCGCCGGCATCGCCGTGGCGGCGCGTGCGGTGCAGCCGTCGATCCGCATCGTCGGCGTGCAGACGATGCGCTTCCCGGCGATGGTCAACGCGATCCAGGGCACCCACCATCCGCAGGGGGCGAGCACCATCGCCGAGGGCATCGCGGTGGGCCGGCCGGGCCAGATCACGACCGAGATCGTGCGCGACCACGTCGACGAGCTGATGCTGGTCGACGAAGGCGACATCGAGCAGGCGATCGTGCTGCTGCTGGACGTCGAGAAGACGCTGGTGGAAGGCGCGGGCGCGGCCGGCCTGGCGGCGCTGATGCGCGAGCCGGCAAGATTCGCGGGGCGGCGTGTCGGCCTCGTGCTGTCGGGGGGCAACATCGATCCGCTGCTGCTGGCCAGCATCATCGAGCGCGGCATGGCGCGCGCCGGCCGGCTGGCCCGCATCCGCATCGCGGCCCGGGATGCCCCGGGCGTGCTCGCGCGCATCACCACCATCGTCGGCGAGGCCGGCGCCAACATCGACGAAGTGCATCACCAGCGCACGTTCTCTTCGCTGTCGGCGCAGAACGTCGAGGTGGAACTGGTGCTGCAGACGCGCAACCTCGCGCACGTGGGCGAGGTGATCGAACGGCTGCACGGCGCCGGCTTCAACGCGCAGGCAGCCTGAGCGCCCGCGCCGCCTCGGCGTTCCCGCTCGATCAGCCCGCCAGCCCCACCGCGCGCGCGACGCCGGTGCCGATCTGCTCGTACAACGCGACGATGCTGTCGCTGCCGCGCGGATGCACGCGGTTGGACAGGAACACGTAGAAGCTGCCGGACGCCGGATCCAGCCACATCGCGCAGCCGGTGTAGCCGGTGTGACCGAAGCTCGTGCCCTTCGGGTAGTTGGCGCCGCGGGGTCGGGAGTACGGGGAGTCGATGTCCCAGCCGATGCCGCGTTGCGCGAGACCGGCCGGCGCGATGTTGCGCGACATCCCGGACCACCGCGCATCGACGAGCACGGACCGGGCAAAGCGCGCCAGGTCGGCGGCGGTCGAGAACAGGCCGGCGTGGCCCGCGATCCCGCCCATGCGCCGTGCCGCCGGGTCGTGGACGGCGCCGCGCAGCATCGTGGCGCCGTCGAACTCGGTGGGCACGAGCCGCGACGTGGCGTGGCGTTCCAGCGGCAGGTAGCCGCTGTCGTTCATCGCCAGCGGCCGCAGCACCTCGAGCTGCGCGAGTTCGGCCAAAGGCGCGCCGGCCACGCGCTCGATCAGGCTGCCGAGCAGGATGTAGTTGATGTCGGAGTAGCGGAAGAAGGTGCCCGGGTCATGCGTGGGCACCGCGGCGCAGGCCAGCGCGTGCGCCGCCCCGGCACCGCTCCACGCCGGCTCCAGCGGCAGGATCGCCGGCAGCCCCGACGTGTGCGACAGCAGATGGCGCACGGTGATCGGGCCGGCGCCGGCCGGGAACTCGGGCAGGTGGCGCCGCAGCGGATCGTCGAGTCCGATCACGCGCCGCTCCAGCAGCAGAGCGGACAGCGCGCCGGTGACGACCGGCTTGGTCAGTGACGCGACATCGAACACCGCTTCGGCCATGAGCGGTTCCAGCTCGGGCTCCCACGCGCGTTGCCCGAACACCCGGCTCCACGACACCCCCGCACGCTCGACCCACAGCACGGCGCCAGGCAGCCGACGCCGGGCGATCGCAGCCTCGATGTCGGCCTGCACGGCGGCCAGTGCCGCCTCGTCAAATGCCGCTGCGGCCCGCGCAGGCCAGCCCGGCAGCACCACGCTGGCCGCCAGCAGCTGACGGCGTTCGACATCGGGTTCGTCCACGGGCCCGGAGTATCGATGCCCCCACGCCCCGTGCTACATTCCGCCCCATGTCGCGCCGCGCCGCTTATTTCTTTACGAGCTTTTGGTTCTCGCCCCACCGGCGGAGGACGCTCCAGCGCATGTAAGGACGAAGCGCGCAGCGACCCGAAACCGCCGGACCCCCGGCGGTTTTTTTTCGCCCTGCTCCCACCCCCTGACGAAGCGATCGACCCATGAGCCCCAAGACCGACTCCGCCATGCACGACGGGCGCCTGACGCTGAGCGAGAAGACCAGCGCTACCGACGACCAGCGCATCCGCGACGTGACGCCGCTGCCGCCGCCGGAGCACCTGATCCGCTTCTTCCCGATCGCCGGCACGCCGGTGGAGCGGCTGATCGGCCGCACCCGCAACGCTGTGCGCGACATCATGACCGGCAAGGACGACCGGCTGCTCGTCATCATCGGGCCCTGTTCGATCCATGATCCTGGCGCGGCGCTCGAGTACGCACGCAAGCTGATGCGCGAGCGCGAGGCTTACGCCGGCACGCTGGAGATCGTGATGCGGGTCTACTTCGAGAAGCCGCGCACCACGGTCGGCTGGAAGGGCTTGATCAACGACCCCTACCTCGACGACAGCTACCGCATCCACGAAGGGCTGCGCATCGCGCGGCAGCTGCTGGTGGAGATCAACCGTCTGGGCATGCCGGCGGCCGGCGAGTTCCTCGACACCATCAGCCCGCAGTACATCGCCGACCTCGTGAGCTGGGGCGCGATCGGCGCCCGTACCACCGAGAGCCAGGTGCACCGCGAGCTGGCGTCGGGGCTGTCGGCGCCGATCGGCTTCAAGAACGGCACCGACGGCAACATCCGCATCGCGATCGACGCGATCCAGGCCGCCGCGCGTCCGCATCATTTCCTGTCGGTGCACAAGAACGGCCAGGTGGCGATCGTCGAGACCAAGGGCAATCGCGACTGCCACGTGATCCTGCGTGGCGGCAAGGCACCGAACTACGACGCCGCGAGCGTGGCCGCGGCCTGCAAGGAGATCGAGGCCGCCAAGCTCGACTGCCGGCTGATGGTGGACTTCAGCCACGCCAACTCGAGCAAGCAGCACAAGCGGCAGGTGGACGTGGCGCGCGACATCGCCGCGCAGGTGGCCGCCGGCTCGCGCTGCATCTTCGGCGCGATGGTCGAGAGCCACCTCGTCGAAGGGGCGCAGAAGTTCACCCCCGGCAAGGACGACCCCGCCAGGCTCGAATACGGCAAGAGCATCACGGACGCCTGCATCGGCTGGGACGACTCGCTGCAGGTGCTGAAGTTGCTGAGCGACGCCGTCGCGGCGCGGCGCAAGGGCCGATGAGCGACGACACCATCACGCTGCGGCCGGCGCGGGCCGACGACGCCGAGTGCCTGGCGGTGCTGGGCATGCAGGTGTTCCTCGACACCTACTGCCCCGACGGCATCCGGCCGACCGTCGCGCGCGAGGTGCTCTCGGCGTTCTCGGTCGAGGCCTTCGAGGCCGTGCTGGGCAGACCCGACATCGGCGTGATCGTCGCCGAGCGCCTGGGCCACCTGATCGGTTTCGCGCAGTGGACGCTGGGCACCGGGCAGCCGCTCGTGCGGGGCGCGACGCCCGCCGAACTCGATCGCCTCTACGTGCAGGAGCCGCACACCGGCCGCGGGCTGGGCCGGCTCCTGCTGAAGGCTGCGGAGCGCGACGCCGCCGCATGCGGCGCCGACACGATGTGGCTCACGCCGTGGGTGCACAACGTGCGGGCGCTGCGGTTCTATGCCGCCCTGGGGTATGCCGACCTGGGCAGCACCTTGTACTGCTTCGAGGACGAGCGGCACGAGAACCGCGTGCTGGCGCGGTCGATCGCTGCGGGCGGCTGATCAGCCGTCGTTGCCTGTCTGTTCGCGCGCGAGCCGCTCGCTGCGCCAGTACACGTCGTCGCCGCCGAGGCCATCGAGGTTGGCCCGGTTCAACACGCGCGCCAGCACGAACAGCAGGTCCGACAGGCGGTTGAGGTACTGGCGCGGGGCGTCATTGACGACCTCCACCGCGCCCAGCGCCACCACCGCGCGCTCGGCGCGGCGAGCGATCGTGCGGCCTACGTGCGCCAGCGCGGCGCTGCGCGTACCGGCCGGCAGGATGAATTCCTTGAGGCGCGGAAGCTTCGCGTTGAAGGTCTCCAGCGCCTCGTCCAACCGCGCCACCGCGTCGGCCTTCAGCAGGGCATAGCCCGGGATCGACAACTCCCCGCCGAGGTTGAACAACTCGTGCTGGATCACCACCAGCAGCTCGCGGACGTCGTCCGGCAACGGCTCGGCGAGCAGCACGCCGAGGCTGGAGTTCAGTTCGTCGACATCGCCCATCGCCTGCACGCGCAGGTCGTCCTTGCGCACGCGGCGGCCGTCGCCGAGACCGGTGCTTCCGTCGTCGCCGGTGCGCGTGGCGATCTGCGTGAGGCGGTTGGACATGGTGCGGCGATGCTACCCGCCGCGGCCGCCGCGATGCAGCGCCAGGGTCAGCCGACCAGCCGCACCGCCAGGCGCTGCCACAGCGGCGTGGACCGCCACGCCGTGCACGCGCGGTCCGCGAAGCTGCGTCCGCGCTCGGTCAGGCGGTAGTAGCTGGCGTGCGGGAATCCCTCGGGATTCTCGAACTCGTCGATGAGCCCGTAGCGGGTCAGCGGGTCCCAGGAGTGGTAGACGATGCCGCCGTCGAGCAGGCAGGGGCCTGAGCCGCGCGCAGCCCGCACCAGCACATGCCCGCGCCGCAGCAGCGACAGCGCGTCGATGAACTCGGCACGGTCGGCGATGATGGGTTGGACGCTCATGCTGCAGATCATCGGCACGCATCACGCAGCCTATCAGCCGATCACGGCCGCGTTCGAGGGCCAATTCCACGCCGGGATCGGATACCTAGAATTCGTTCATGAACGCTCCCCACGACCTCCGTCCGCGCGTGCAGGCGCGTCCGATGCCCGCGGCGATGCTGCAGGCGCTGCAGCATCGCTTCGGCGACCGCTGCTCGACGGCCGCGGCCGTGCGCGAACAGCACGGTCGAGACGAGTCGGTGTACGCCACCACGCCGCCCGAGGCGGTGGTCTACTGCGAGAGCAACGAGGACGTCTCAGCCGCCGTGAAGCTGGCCCACGAGCACTCGGTACCGGTGATCCCGTTCGGCGTCGGTTCGTCCCTGGAGGGCCACCTGCTGGCCGTGCAGGGCGGCGTGAGCCTGGACCTGTCGCGCATGACCGGCGTGCTGCGCGTGAACCCCGAAGACCTCACGGTCACCGTGCAGGCCGGCGTGACGCGGGAGCAGCTCAACCGCGAGGTGCGGGACGCCGGCCTCTTCTTCCCGATCGACCCGGGCGCCAACGCATCGATCGGCGGCATGGCGGCCACCCGCGCGAGCGGCACGAATGCCGTGCGATACGGCACGATGCGCGAGAACGTGCTCGGGCTGACGGTCGTCACGGCCACCGGCGAGATCATCCGCACCGGCACGCGGGCTCGCAAGAGCAGCGCCGGCTACGACCTGACCCGCCTCTTCATCGGCAGCGAAGGCACGCTGGGGGTGATGACCGAGATCACGCTGCGGCTGTATCCGCTGCCCGAGGCCGTGACGGCGGCGACCTGTTCGTTCCCGAGCATCGACGCGGCGGTGCGGGCAACGATCCAGATCATCCAGATGGGCGTGCCGATCGCCCGCTGCGAACTGCTCGATGCGAACGCGATCCGGGGGGTGAACCGGTACAGCCAGCTCGCGCTGCGCGAGGCGCCGATGCTGCTGATGGAGTTCCATGGGAGCCCGGCCTCCGTGGCCGAGCAGTCCGAGACCGTCCAGGCGATCACGGGCGAGCACGGCGGCGCGGCCTTCGAATGGGCCAGCACGCCCGAAGAACGCACGCGGCTGTGGAAGGCACGGCATCAGTCGTATTTCGCGGCCCTGCAGACCCGGCCGGGCTGCCGCTGCCAGAGCACGGACACCTGCGTGCCGATCTCGCGGCTGGCCGAAATCATCAATGAGTCGGTGGCCGAGGCCGAGGCGTCGGGCATCCCGTACTGGGTGGTCGGCCACGTCGGCGACGGCAACTTCCACCTGAGCTACCTGATCGATCCGAACGATCCCGCCGAAGCCGCCACCGTGGAACGCCTGTCCGAGCAGATGGTGCGCCGCGCGCTGGAGCTCGAAGGCACGTGCACCGGCGAGCACGGCATCGGCCTCCACAAGATGGGCTACCTGCTCGACGAAGCGGGGCCGGCCGCCGTGGCGATGATGCGATCCATCAAGCACGCGCTGGACCCGCGAAACATCATGAATCCCGGCAAGGTCTTCGTGTTCTGAAGAGGCGCGCCGCGTGCGCCGCCTCGCCAGTGGCCGCTGGGTCACGTGATTAGTTAGCGCGCCGCGCATCGTCGGTCGGCTTGACATTCGGTCACCCGACCGCGTCCGTCGAATGCGGTCCCACGAGCGCGGGATTGCTGATGGCCCGCGAGTTGCTCTTGTGGTTGCAGTGGTCGATGTTGACCACATCCTCAGGAGGCCCATGTTGAAACGATCACTTCTTCTCGCCGCGGTTGCGTGGCTGTCGGCCGGAGTGGCGCACGCCGCGCTCGTGATGCCGAGCTTCGATACGGCACCCAGCGGTTGGATCACCGATCGCTACCAGCCCCATGGCTTCGCGGATGCGGGCACGGTGCTGGGTCGTGACCCGGTGCTGGCCATCGACATCCACCGCGACGAGGGCGCGACTGCGCGCCCCGGCGCCTTCTCGGGCGCGTTCTACAACACGCAGGGGATGCAGCACGCCGTCGGCGGTGGTGCGGGCGATTCGATTGCCGCGGCCTTGTACATCCCCTCCGACTGGGGCGACGGCAGCAACGGCCACCGCCGCACCGACCTGTGGGGTGTGATGACCGACGGAGCGGTGGCGCCGACACTCGAGTACCCGATCATCGGCTTCACCAACTACGGCGGCGCGCCTCGGCTGCGGGTGTGGGATGACGACACGCCGCTCGGCTGGGTCGACCTAGCGACCGCGGTGGCCTACGATGCGTGGACGGAACTGGGCATCACCTTCACGGGTTCGGCCTACGAGTTCACGGTGAACGGCGCCGTGGTCTACACCGACAGCACGATCGGCTCGACGAACGCGTTCTCGGCGGTGATCATGCAGGCCTACAACTTCTACGATCCGTCGATCGCAGGAGCCGTGGCCACGAACTACACCGCGCTGTGGTCCGACGTCGATGCAGCCACCGTTCCCCTGCCATCGACGGCTTGGCTGCTGATGCTGCCTGTCGCATGGGTCGTCGGCTCGGCGCGGCGCCGCGTGCGTTAAACGCGCCCCAGTGGGCGCGGTTCAAGCCGGCGCCGGCACGCTCCAGCGCTGGGTGACCTCGCCCTGGGCGTTCACGCTCTCGAGGTGCACCCCGAAACCCCAAAGCCGGGCGATGTGCTTCAGCACCTCCTGGCCGCTGTCGTGCAGCGGCCGGGCGTTGTGCTGGAAGTGCCGCAGCGTCAGCGCCCGATCCCCGCGCAGGTTGACGTTCCACACCTGGATGTTCGGTTCGCGCGAGCCCAGGTCGTACTGGCGTGACAGCGACTCCCGCACGCGGCGGTAGCCGCTGTCGTCGTGGATCGCGCTGACCTCGAGTTCCTCCTCCTGCTCGTCGTCGCGGATCGCGAACAGGCGCAGTTCGCGCATCAGCTTCGGGCTCAGGTACTGGCCGATGAAGCTCTCGTCCTTGAAGTTGCGCATCGCGTCGTCGAGCGCCGGCAACCACGGCTTGCCGGCGAGATCGGGGAACCACGCGCGGTCTTCGTCGGTGGGCTTGCGGCAGATGCGCTCGATGTCGGTGTACATCGCGAAGCCCAGGGCATACGGGTTGATGCCGCTGTACGCTCGGCTGCCGACGGGCGGCTGCGCGATCACGTTGGTGTGCGACTTCAGCCACTCGATCATCACGCCGTCGGTCAGGTAGCCGTCGTCGTACATCGTGTTCAGCAGCCGGTAGTGCCAGAACGTGGCCCAGCCCTCGTTCATCACCTGCGTCTGCCGCTGCGGGTAGAAGTACTGCGCCACCTTGCGCACGATGCGCACGACCTCACGCTGCCAGGGCTCCAGCAGAGGCGCGTTCTTCTCGATGAAGTACAGCAGGTTCTCCTGCGGCTCCTCGGGGAAGCGCTTGGTCTCCGCGGCCGCGGCATCCTTCTCGGCGCGCCGCGGCAGCGTGCGCCACAGGTCGTTCACCTGCTGCTGCGCGTAGGCCTCGCGGTCCTTGCGGTCGGCCAGCTCTTGCGCCAGTGACTTGCGCGACGGCCGGCGATAGCGGTCGACGCCGTGGTTCGAGAGTGCGTGGCACGAGTCGAGGAACAACTCGACGGTGTCGATGCCGTGGCGCTCCTCGCATTCCGCGACGTAGTTCTTCGCGTAGACGAGGTAGTCGATGATCGACGCCGCGTCGGTCCACATGCGGAACAGGTAGTTGCCCTTGAAGAAGCTGTTGTGGCCGTACGCCGCATGCGCGATGACCAGCGCCTGCATCGCCATCGTGTTCTCCTCCATCAGGTAGCTGATGCAGGGGTTGCTGTTGATGACGATCTCGTAGGCCAGACCCATGTGGCCGCGCTTGTAGTTCTTCTCGGTGGCGATGAACTCCTTGCCGTAGCTCCAGTGGCGGTAGTTCACCGGCATGCCCACGCTGGCGTAGGCATCCATCATCTGCTCGGCAGTGATGACTTCCAGCTGGTTGGGGTAGGTGTCGAGGTTGAAGCGCTCGGCCGTCATGCGGATGACGCGGTGGTACTCCTCGATCAGCTCGAAGTTCCAGTCGCTCGGGCCGGGCAGCGGCGCGGGCGGCCGCTCGGTGGCGGGCTTCGGGCCTGCGGCCAGGCGTTTCATGCGGCGGCCTCGACCCCTTCTTTCCTGAAGAGGTCGCGGAACACGGGATAGATCTGCGAAGGCTCGGTGGCCTTGCGCATCGCGAAGTGCTTGTGGGTCTCGAGCAGCTGGGTGTACTCCTCCCACAGGTTCTGCTCCTCCTCGGCCACCTGCACATAGGCGTAATAGCGGCACAGCGGCAGCAGCTTCTCGGCCAGCAGCTCGCGGCAGCGGCCGCTGTCGTGGTGCCAGTTGTCACCGTCGGAGGCCTGGGCGCCGTAGATGTTCCACTCGCTGGGGTTGTAGCGGGCGCGGATGATCTCTTCCATCAACACCAGCGCGCTGCTCACCACCGTGCCGCCGGTCTCGCGGGCATGGAAGAAGTTCTCCTCGTCCACTTCCGCCGCCTGGGTGTGGTGGCGGATGAAGACCAGTTCGATACGTTCGTAGTGCCGCGTCAGGAACAGGTACAGCAGGATGAAGAAGCGCTTGGACAGTTCCTTGCGGCCTTCGTCCATCGAGCCCGACACGTCCATCAGGCAGAACATCACCGCCTTGCTGGTGGGCACCGGCACGCGGATGCGGCTGCGGTAGCGCAGGTCGATGGGGTCGAGGTAGGGAATGCGTTCCAGCCGCGCGCGCAGGTGCGCGATCTGCAGCTCCAGGTCCTTGATCTCGCGTTCGGCCACGATGTCGTCGGGCGTGAACGCGGCCTTCAGGTCGGCCAGCCGGTCCTGCATTTCGCGCAGCTCGCGCCGGCTGCCGGCGCCGATGGCAATGCGCCGCCCGATGGCGCCGCGCATGCTGCGCACCACGTGCAGGTTGTTGGGCGTGCCGTCGCTGGAAAAGCCCGCGCGCTGGCTCTTCCATTCGGGCACTTCGGCCAGTTGCGTGCGGATGAGGTGCGGCAAGGCGAGGTCCTCGAAGAAGACCTGCATGAACTCTTCCTTGCTCAGCGCAAAGGCGAAGTCGTCCTCGCCCTCGCCGCTGTCGCTGGCCTGGCCCTTGCCGCTGCCCCCGCCCTGTCCGCCCTTGGGCCGTTCGATGCGGTCGCCGCGGATGTAGTCCTTGTTGCCCGGGTGTACCACCTCGCGCATGCCGCCCTGGCCATGGCCGAACACGGGTTCGCTGATGTCGCGCTTGGGGATGTGGATCTCTTCGCCGCGCTCGATGTCGCGGATGCCGCGGCCGTCGATGGCGCGTTTCACCGCGCCGCGGATCTGTTCCTTGTAGCGGCGCAGGAAACGTTCGCGGTTGCCGATGGACTTGTTCTTGCCCGCCAGCCTGCGATCAATGATGGACTGGAGCATCCAGTGCCCCTCAGCTCGACTTTCTCACCCGCAGGTACCACTCGCACAGCAGCCGCACCTGCTTGGGCGTGTAGCCCTTGGCCACCATGCGGGTGACGAACTCCTCGTGCTTCTTGGCCTCGTCGGCGCTGGCCTTGGCGTTGAAGCTGATCACCGGCAGCAGCTCTTCGGTGTTGCTGAACATCTTCTTCTCGATCACCGCACGCAGCTTCTCGTAGCTGGTCCAGTTCGGGTTTTTGCCCTGGTGGTTGGCGCGCGCACGCAGAACGAAGATGACGATATAGTTGCTGAAGTCCTATGGGTTGGCAATGACCGCGGGTTTCTCTATCTTCTACAGCACTGCGTTCAGCGAGCCGCGGTCGAACACCTCGCCGGTGTCGGTGTCGCGGTATTCCTGGTCCTGGATCCAGTAGTCGGCGTAGGTGACGTAGCGGTCGAAGATGTTCTGGCCGTATTCGGAGTAACTCTCCAGATAAGCGGTCTGGATCTCCTTGCCGATGAACTCCGCGTAGCGCGTGGCCAGGTGCTCCTTGATGAAGCCCAGGTACTTCTGCTCCACATCGGCCGGAAACTGCTCGCGCTCGATCTGCTGCTCCAGCACGTACATCAGGTGCACCGGGTTGGCCGCCACCTCGGTGGTGTCGAAGTTGAAGACCTTGGACAGGATCTTGAACGAGAAGCGCGTGCTGATGCCGCTCATGCCCTCGTCCACGCCGGCGTAATCCCGGTATTCCTGGATGCTCTTGGCGCGCGGATCGGTGTCCTTCAGGCTGTCACCGTCATAGACCAGCATCTTGGAGTACAGCGACGAGTTCTCCGGCTCCTTCAGGCGCGTGAGCACCGAGAACTGCGCCATCATCTTCAGCGTGCCCGGCGCGCAGATGGCCGCCGCGAGCGAACTGCCCTTGAGCAGCTTCTCGTAGATCTTCACCTCCTCGCTCACGCGCAGGCAGTACGGCACCTTGACGATGTAGATGCGGTCCAGGAAGGCTTCGTTGTTCTTGTTGTTGCGAAAGGCCTTCCACTCGCTTTCGTTGCTGTGCGCCAGCACGACGCCGTCGAAGGGGATCGCGCCGAAGCCTTCCGTGCCCTTGAAGTTGCCTTCCTGCGTGGCGGTCAGCAGCGGGTGCAGCACCTTGATGGGCGCCTTGAACATCTCCACGAATTCCAGCAGGCCCTGGTTGGCCAGGCACAGGCCGCCGGAATAGCTGTAGGCATCCGGATCGTCCTGCGCGTAGGTCTCGAGCTTGCGGATGTCGATCTTGCCCACCAGGCTGGAGATGTCCTGGTTGTTCTCGTCGCCCGGCTCGGTCTTGGCCACGCCGATCTGCTTGAGGATGCTCGGGTAGCGCTTGACGACCTTGAACTGCCGGATGTCACCGCCGAACTCCTCCAGGCGCTTCACGGCCCAGGGGCTCATGATGCGATTGAGGTAGCGGCGCGGGATGCCGAATTCCTGCTCCAGCAGCGCACCGTCCTCGGTGGCATTGAACAGCCCCAGCGGGGACTCGTTCACCGGGCTGCCCTTGATCGAATAGAAGGGCACGTCCTGCATCAGCAGCTTCAGGCGTTCGGCGATCGAGCTCTTGCCGCCGCCCACGGGCCCGAGCAGGTAGAGGATCTGCTTCTTCTCTTCCAGCCCCTGCGCCGCGTGGCGGAAGTAGCTCACCACCTGCTCGATGGCGTCTTCCATGCCGTAGAACTCGGCGAAGGCCGGATAGATCTTGATGACCTTGTTCTGGAAGATGCGCGACAGCCGCGGGTCGTTGCGGGTGTCGATCTGCTGCGGCTCGCCGATGGCCTTGAGCATGCGCTCGGCCGCCGTGGCGTAGGCCAGCGGGTTGCGCTTGCATTCGGCGAGATAGTCCTCGAGGGACATCTCTTCTTCGCGGGTACGCTCGTAGCGGGCGGCGAAGTGGTTGATCACGCTCATGAGTCAGGCCTCCGGGGTGGCATGGAGGGCAGCCGCGGGTGAGGTTCAACCTGCTGCTGCCGGGAAGTTCTGATGACGTCCGCTGCTGCGGGCACCGCCCTTGGGCGGGCGCCTGGCATGAGGCGCCATCAGAGCTTTCCTGCTGACTTGTTGTCGTGTGTCCTAGCGTCTCGCTTTTGGGGCTGGCTTCATCATCCGAGAAACGCCCTCTTCAAGGGCCTGTTCCGCAAAGACCATGCCGGTGCGCCAAAGGTTCCCTGCGAGGGGTTCGAGGTTTCCTCGCGCACCATCAAGGCTACAACGTGCGTCATGCAAGTGCGGGTTGACCTTCATGGTGCAAGGTCGTCAGTGAACGGTCAGAGACCCTGTTCTCAGTGAGAAGATGCTGGTCATGAATCGTCACCTGCTGCTGCTGTCCTTGTGCCAGGGCCTGTTCCTCACGAACAACGTGACCTTTATAGCCATCAACGGCCTGGTAGGGCTGGCGCTGGCCCCCTACGGATGGATGGCGACGCTGCCCGTGATGGGTTACGTGGTGGGCGGCGCACTGAGCGCGCCGCTGGTGGCGAGGCTGCAGCGCCTGCACGGCCGCAAACGATGCTTTCAGATGGGACTTCTGGTTGCGATGTTCAGCTGCGCGCTGTGTGCCTATGCCATCAGCACGAAGCAGTTCTGGCTGCTGGTGGCCGCCACGGTGATCGCCGGCTTCTACAACGCCAATGCCGGCCTGTACCGCTTTGCCGGGCCCGAGCTGGTGGCGCCGGAGCACAAGGAAAAAGCCATCTCCCTGGTGCTGGCCGGGGGCATCCTGGGCGCCTTTGCGGGGCCCAACCTGGCCAGCGCCACGCGCGAATGGCTGGCCGTGCCCTTTGCCGGCGCCTACCTGGCCCTGATCGGCGTGGCCGCCCTGGCCCTGGTGGCCGTGAGCCTGATCGGCTTTGCGCCGCACCAGGCGCCCGCGCCGGGGGCCTCATCAGGTCGGCCGATGGGTGTGATCGCGCGGCAGCCGGCCTTCATCGTGGCCGTGATGGGTGGGGCCATCGGCTACGGCGTGATGAACCTGCTGATGGCCGCCACGCCGATCGCGATGCAGCAGTGCAAGCACCCGTTCGACAGCGCGGCCCTGGTGCTGGAGTGGCATGTGCTGGGCATGTTCGTGCCGAGCTTCTTCACCGGCCACCTGATCAAGCGCTTTGGCGCGGTGGCGGTGATGTCGGCCGGTGCGCTGCTGAACATCGCCTGCGTGCTGGTCGCGCTGTCGGGTGTCGATCTGATGCAGTTCCTGGTCGCGCTGCTGGTGTTGGGCGTTGGCTGGAACTTCCTCTTCACCGGGGCCACCACGCTGCTGACCTCGACCTACGCCCCCGAGGAGAAGAACAAGGCGCAGGGCGCGATGGACACGGTGGTCTTTGCCACCATGGCCGGGACTTCCTTCGCCTCCGGCGCGCTGGTCACGACCCAAGGCTGGACCTGGCTGAACCTGGGCTCGCTGCTGCCCATCGGCCTGGTCTGCGGGGCGCTGGTCTGGCTGGCGCTGACGCAGCGGCGCCAGCGCGCCGGGGCGGCCTGAGCCTCACCTCTGCCGGCAACCCCCGGGTTTTTCCGTGAGGGGCTGCCCCAGGTTTCTGTTTTTCCGATAGCCAGTCGGCGTTCGATTGCATTTCACAAGGGTCCAGCCCGGCCCTAAGGTTCGCGCCTCGCCGAGCCTCACCCGTTGGGGGTGGGGTTCTTCCTGCTGCGAACGCACTCAGACCCTGGAGGGCCCATGACCATGACGATCCGCCACACCCTTGCGCCGGCTGCCCTGGCCGTCGCCTTCGCCTTCAGCCTGCCCGCCCTGGCGCAGAAGGCCCCGATGCAGAAGCTCGGCAAGGGCGAAGGCCGTGTCGACATCGTGGCCTGGCCGGGCTACATCGAGCGCGGCGCCACGGACAAGAATTTCGACTGGGTCACCGATTTCGAGAAGAAGACCGGGTGCAAGGTCAACGTGAAGACCGCCGGCACCTCCGATGAAATGGTGGCGCTGATGAACGAGGGCGGCTTCGATCTGGTCACCGCCTCGGGCGACGCCAGCACGCGCCTGATCCGCGGCAAGAAGGTGCAGCCGCTGAACATCGGTCTGATCCCCAGCTACAAGAATATCGACGCTCGGCTGCAGAAGGCGCCCTGGCACTTCGAGAACAACCAGCACTACGGCGTGCCCTACCAGTGGGGCTGGAACGTGCTCATGTACAACACCAAGGTCTTCGGCGACAAGAAGCCCACGAGCTGGAGCGTGGTGTTCGAGGAGCAGACGCTGCCCGACGGCAAGAGCAACAAGGGCCGCATCCAGGCCTTTGACGGCCCGATCTACATCGCCGATGCCGCGCTCTACCTGATGAAGAAGAACCCGGCGCTGGGCATCAAGGACCCCTACGAGCTGAACGAGGCCCAGTACAAGGCCGCGCTGGACCTGCTGCGCGCCCAGCGCAAGCTGGTGGGCAAATACTGGCACGACGCCTTCGTGCAGATCGACGACTTCGTCAACGAGGGCGTGGTGGCCTCGGGCAGCTGGCAGTTCCAGGCCAACATCCTGGGCAGCAAGAAGGCGCCCATCGCGACCGTCGTGCCGGTGGAGGGTGCCACGGGCTGGGCCGACAGCACGATGATGCATGCCGAAGCCAAGAACCCCAACTGCGCCTACCTGTGGCTGGAGCACTCGCTGAATCCAAAGCTGCAGGGCGATCTGTCGGCCTGGTTCGGCTCGGTGCCGGCGGTGCCGGCGGCTTGCAAGGGCAATGCGCTGCTGAAGGATGACGGCTGCGCGCGCCAGGGCTTCAATGACTTCGACAAGATCAGCTTCTGGCGCACCCCGGTGACGCAGTGCAAGACGCAGAACAATGCCTGCGTGCCGTACCACAAGTGGGTATCGGACTACATCGCCGTCCTCGGGGGCCGGTAACCCTCTCGCCTGCTGCGCGGGCCGATCTCGGGCCTGTGATGCTCGCCGTACCCGAGTACGGCTGCGCTTCTCGGCCCGACCTCGACCCGCTCGCGACGGCGATAGGGTCACCGGCGGCGCTCGCTGGCGCGTTGCGCCGCCATTGAAACCTGTCTCTCGATTTCCATGACCGCTGCCGTCACGCTGGAAGGCGTGAGCTGCGTCTTCGGCGCCGCGCACCAGCCGGTGCGGGCTGTCGATGGCGTGGACCTCACGATCGAAGCCGGCGAGTTCTTCACGCTGCTCGGGCCTTCGGGCTCGGGCAAGACGACCTGCCTGCGCATGATCGGCGGCTTCACGCTGCCGACTGCCGGGCGCATCCTCATCGGCGGCGAGGACGTGTCGCAGCGCCCGCCCTATCTGCGGCCGGTGAACACGGTCTTCCAGGACTACGCACTGTTTCCGCACATGAGCATCCGCGACAACGTCGCGTATCCGCTGATGGTGCGCAAGGTGGACAAGGCGCAGCGCCAGGCCAAGGCCGAGGAGCTGCTGGCCCTGGTGCAACTGCCGGGTGTGGGCGACCGCCGCCCGGCGCAGCTTTCGGGCGGCCAGCGCCAGCGCGTGGCCCTGGCGCGTGCGCTGATCAGCCAGCCACAGGTGCTGCTGCTGGACGAGCCTCTCGGCGCCCTGGATCTGAAGCTGCGCGAGCAGATGCAGACCGAGCTGAAGGCCCTGCAACGACGGCTGGGCATCACCTTTCTCTTCATCACGCACGACCAGCACGAGGCGCTGTCGATGAGCGACCGCATCGGCATCTTCAATGCCGGCCGGCTGGAGCAGGTGGGTACGCCGCAGACGGTATACGAGTCCCCGGCCACGCATTTCGTGGCGCAGTTCGTGGGCGCGGCGAATGTGCTGGATGGGGCGGCGGCTCAGCAGCTGACAGGGATGGCGCGGGCGATGCTGAGGCCCGAACGCATCACCTTGGGTGGCTCCGAAGCGTCGCGTGCATCGGGCACGGTGCAGGAGGTGCAGTATTTCGGTGCCTTCACGCGCGTGAAGGTGGCGGCGTCGGGCGCGCTGCTGCAGGCGGATCTGCCCGCGGCGCTGGGCTTCGTGCCGCCGCAGATGGGGCAGGTCGTGCATCTGCATTGGGATGCGCGGGCTGTTCATGGGTTGGGGGGGTAGGGGTGGCGCCTGCTCCTTTCTTTCCTCTTCCTCGCGGGATCGGAGAGCTCGGGTATCCCCCTCCGCTCATGCCCGCTGCTCGCGCAGCGGGCGCTCGCCAGGCACAAACAGTCCACCGGACTGTTTGTGTCCGGGCTCGCTCCTCCTTGTTACAGCCTTGCGGCCGTAACAATTCCCCCTCTACTTCGCTGCGAGGGGTCGCCCAACTCCCCGATTCGAGACATCTCGTCTGTCGAAAGGCGGAAAACCCGAGTGCGCGCCGTCTTTCCATCAGCCCAGCGCTCGGGCGCAGTCTCTCGCCTTGGAGCGCGACGACGTCTCGGACCCAGACGATTGGGCGCCCCCCGCAGCGAAGTAGAGGGGGAATTCGGCGCCCGCAGGGCGACGAAGGAGGACATGAGCGGAGGGGGGTGCCCAATCGTCTGGGGCCCGCGAAGTGCCCGAACGCATGTGCCACGCAACGGAAACTCGACCATCAGGCGCGTGAGGGGCTAGACAAGAGGCGGGCCCCATGACCGCCCTCCACCTTCCCGCCCCCACGCCCACGCGCCGGCTTTCAGATCTGCTCTACACAAGACGCGGCCTGCTGCTCACCGCCCTGCTCGCCCCGGTGCTGCTGTGGTTCGGCGTGGTCTACCTCGGCAGCCTCTTTGCCCTGCTCGCCAACGCCTTCTTCCGGCTGGACGACTTCACCGGCCAGGTCGTGCGCGAGATCGGCCTGGGCAACTTCGTCGCCCTGCTGGAACCCGCCAACCTCGACTCCGCCCGGCGCACCATCGGCATGGCCATCGCCGTCACGCTGGCCTGCACCGCGCTCGCCTTCCCCATTGCCTACTACATGGCTCGCCATGCCACCGGCTGGACCAAGGCGGGCCTGTACATCGCCGTGATGCTGCCGCTGTGGAGCAGCTACCTCGTGCGCCTGTACGCCTGGAAACTGCTGCTGGCCAAGGAAGGCGCCATCAACTGGGTGGCGCAGCAGCTGCACATGAGCTGGGTGATCGACGCCCTGCTGGCCGCGCCATTGATCGGCGGCCCGTCGCTGAGTTTTTCCACCATGGGCACCTTCATCGTCTTCGTCTACATGTGGCTGCCCTTCATGATCCTGCCCGTGATGGCCGCCATCGAGCGCATCCCGGCCAGCACCCTGGAAGCCAGCGCCGACCTGGGCGCCAGCCCCGCCATGACTTTCCGCCAGGTCATCCTGCCGCTGGCCATGCCCGGCGTGGCCGCCGGCTCGATCTTCACCTTCAGCCTGACGCTGGGCGACTACATCATTCCCCAGGTCATCGGTGACTCCACGCTCTACATCGGCCAGATCGTCTACCGCCAGCAGGGCGTGGCCGGCAACGTGCCCTTTGCGGCGGCGTTCTCGCTCGTGCCCATCCTCGTGATCGGCGTCTACCTGTGGCTGGCCAAGCGCAAGGGGGCCTTCGATGCGCTCTGAGGCCATCGCCCGCGGCGCAGCCCCCGCGCCCCTGAAGCCGGCGCGCAGCGGCGCGAGCCCCTGGCTGAAGCTGGCCGCGGGCGCGGTGGTGCTGTTCCTGCACATCCCGCTGGCGCTGATCATCCTGTATGCCTTCTCCGCGGAAGACAAGAGTTACGTCTTCCCGCCGCCCGCGCTCACCACCCAGTGGTTCGCCGTGGCCTGGGGGCGCGAAGACGTGTGGGCCGCCATCCAGCTGAGCTTCGAGGTCGCGCTGTGGTCCACCGGCATCGCACTGGTGCTGGGCACGCTGGCCGCCGCGGCGCTGGCTCGCGCCAGCTTCTTCGGCCGCGATGTCATCTCGCTGCTGCTCATCCTGCCCATCGCACTGCCCGGCATCATCACCGGCATCGCGCTGCGCTCGGCCTACCACACGCTGGAGATTCCCTTCTCGTTCTGGACCATCGTCATCGGCCACGCGACCTTCTGCGTCGTGGTGGTCTTCAACAACGCCGTGGCGCGCCTGCGGCGCATGAACCCGAGTCTCATCGAGGCGAGCATGGACCTCGGCGCGGATGGCTTCCAGACCGTTCGCTACATCATCCTGCCGCAGCTGGGCTCGGCCTTGCTGGCCGGTGCGCTGCTCGCCTTTGCGCTGAGCTTCGACGAGGTCATCGTCACGACCTTCACCGCCGGCCAGCAGACCACCCTGCCGATCTGGATGCTGCAGGAGCTGATCCGCCCGCGCCAGCGCCCGGTGACCAACGTCGTCGCCGTGGTGATCATCGCCCTGACCTTCATCCCCATCCTGGCGGCCTACTGGCTGACGCGTGCCGATGAGCCCGCGCAGCGCTGAAGGCCCGGCCGCGAGCCCGCTCCACCTCCTGCACCGCCCACGCTGAAAGGGAAGACCACCATGGTTGAATTGACGCTGCCCACCGAATTGTTCATCGACGGCGCCTTCGTGCGCGGCGAGGGCGAGGCCGAGCGGGTGCTGAACCCGGCCACCGGCGCTCTGCTTGTCGAGCTGCCGGAGGCCAGCCCCGACCAGGTGCACAAGGCCGTCTCCGCGGCGCACCGCGCCTTCGAAGGCTGGGCCGAGAGCACGCCGATGGAGCGCAGCCGTCTGCTGCTGAAGCTGGCCGATGCCATCGAGGCCCGCGCGGAGACCTTCGCGCGCCTGGAGAGCCTGAACTGCGGCAAGCCGTACGCACGCGCCCTGGGCGACGAGATCCCGGCCGTGGCCGATTGCTTCCGCTTCTTTGCCGGCGCCGCACGCACGCTGCAAGGGCCGCTGGCCGGCGAGTACCTGGCAGGCCACACCAGCATGATCCGGCGCGATCCCGTCGGCGTGGTGGGCTCGATCGCGCCCTGGAACTACCCGCTGCTGATGGCGGCCTGGAAGACCGCGCCGGCGCTGGCCGCGGGCAACACGGTGGTCATCAAGCCCAGCGAGCAGACACCCCTGTCCACCCTGCTGCTGGCCCAGGTGGCGGCCGAGATCCTGCCCAAGGGCGTGCTCAACGTGATCACCGGTCGCGGCGCCACCGTCGGCCAACCGCTGGTGGAGCACCCCAAGGTGGCGATGGTCAGCCTGACCGGCGACGTGGCCACCGGCCGCAAGATCCTGCAAGCGGCCAGCGGCACGCTCAAGCGCACGCACCTGGAGCTGGGCGGCAAGGCGCCCGTGATCGTCTTCGACGACGCCGATCTGTCGGCGGTGGTGGAAGGTTTGCGGGTCTTCGGCTACTACAACGCCGGCCAGGACTGCACGGCCGCCTGCCGCGTCTACGCCGGCGCCCGCATCTATGACAAGCTGGTGGCCGACCTCAGCAGCGCCGTCAAGGGCATCAAGGCCGGCCTGCAGGACGAGCCCGAGGTCGAGATCGGCCCCCTGATCAGCGACCGCCAGCGCAACCGCGTGGCCAGCTTCGTGGAGCGCGCACAGATGGCGGGCCACATGGAGATCACGGCAGGCGGCAAGGCGCGCGCCGGTGGCGGCTTCTTCTACGAGCCCACGGTGATCGCGGGTGCGCGCCAGGAGGACGAGATCGTCAAGCGCGAGGTCTTCGGCCCGGTGGTCAGCCTGACCCGCTTCACCGATGCCGACCAGGCCGTCGCCTGGGCCAACGACTCCGACTACGGCCTGGCGTCCTCCGTCTGGACGCAGGACGTGGGCCGCGCGATGAAGGTGGCGCGCAAGCTGCAGTACGGCTGTACCTGGATCAACACGCACTTCATGCTCGTCAACGAGATGCCGCACGGCGGCCTGAAGAGCAGCGGCTACGGCAAGGACATGAGCCTGTATGCGCTGGAGGACTACACGGTCCCCCGCCACGTGATGGTCAAGCTCTGAACCGTCAGCCGAGCAGCTTCGCCTGCACGCTCGCTGCGGGCCAGGCGAAGTTGCCGCCGCCCAGGTGGTGCAGCGTGTGCAGCTCCGTGTTGTCGTCGCTGAAGGACCAGCGGCCCTGCGAGAACACACGCTCATCGGCCTGCGCCGACACCACCTCGCCGAAGAAGGTGTCGTAGGCGGCCTCGCTGTGCGGCTCGGCAATGCGGCGGCATTCGAGCCAGGCCACGCAGCCTCGCACCAGCGGCAGGCCCAGCACCGGGCCGGGCAGCGCGGCCACGCCGTGGCGATCGAACTTGTCCCACTCGCGGCCGCTGCTGTTGCCCACGGTGTACGTGAAGTCGGCCAGCACGCGGCCCGGGACGCACAGCGCGAAGTGGCCGCTGGCCAGCACGAGCTCGCGCGTGAAGGTGCTCTTGTCGATGACCACCGCGATGCGCGGCGGCGTGAACTCCACCGGCATCGACCAGGCCGCGGCCATCACGTTGCGGCGGCCCGCGTGGGCGCTGGTCACGAGCACCGTGGGGCCGTGGTTGACGAGGCGGCTGGCGTGGTTCAGGGCAACGGGCTGCATCATGGCGGGCGGCGCTTGGAGTCACACAATCGGTGGCCATGATCACACGCGACACCCTGCTGGCGCTGCTGCGCCGCGCACTGCACGAGGACGAGGCCGTGGATGCCGCCTGGGAGGGCGGCAGCGCCGCCTTCGCGCGTGACGACCTGCTCTCCGACATCGACGCCGTGGCCGTGGTGGCCGATGACGCGGTGGAGGCCGTCTTCGCGCGTGTGGAGCAGGCGCTGGCCACGCTCTCGCCGATCGAGCTGCAGCTGACGATGCCGCCCCAGCCCGGCTACGCGCAGAGGTTCTACCGCCTGCGCGACGCCGGCGAGTTCCTCGTCATCGACTTCGTGCTCTTCCGCCGCAGCGACCCGCTGCTGTTCCGCGAGGTGGAGCTGCACGGCCGCGGCACCACCTGGTTCGACCGCAGCGGCGTGCTGGTGGAGCGGCACCTGGACGGGGCCGCCGACCTCGAAGCGGCGACGGCGCGTGTGCCCGTGCTGGCGGCGCAGTTCGAGATGTTCCAGCACCTCGTGCTGAAGGAGATCGCACGCGGCCACGGCAGCGACGCGCTGGCCTTCTACCAGGCCTGGACGCTGCGCCCGCTGGTGGAGGCGCTGCGGCTGCTGCACGCACCGCACACACGCATCTTCGGCCTGCGTTACCTGGCGCGCGACCTGCCGGCCGCCGTGGTGGCACGGGTCGAGTCGCTGGCCTTCGTGGGCAGCCTGCAGCAGCTGCCTGCCGCGCACGAGCAGGCGCGCGCCTGGGGCCGCGAATGCCTGCGGCGGCTGCAGGCGCTGGGGCCCGGGGCGGGCATCGGGGGCTGAAGCGGCGTGCCTGCAGCGTGCGGCTGCACGCTTGCGGTGGGGGGCTGCCCATAATGCCCGCGTTGAGCGGCACGGGCGTGCCGATAGAACCTCCGATGGACTCTCGCAGCGCAGACGGCGCGCATCAGCAAAGCC
>JAEUOZ010000022.1 GCA_016790225.1 Rubrivivax sp. | reverse complement strand
GACGAGCAGGATCTTCTTGAACTCCTCGGCCACCGGCAGCATCGCCAGCGCCACCGGGCTCGCCGTGGGGCCGACGGCGAGGTCGACCTTGTCGTCGGCATAGGCCTGCTGCAGCAGCGTCTTGCCCACATCGGGCTTGCCTTGGTCGTCCTTCTCGATCACCACCAGCTTGCGGCCGGCCACGCTCATCGTGCCGCCCGTGGCGTATTCCAGGCCCAGCTGGAAGCCGGTGATGGTCTGCTTGGCAAAGGCTTCCAGCGGCCCGGTCTTGCTGGCCACCAAGGCGATCTTGATGTCCTTGCCCTGAGCCTGCGCCGCCAGCGGTGACAGCGCGGCAGCAGCGCCCAGCAGCAGCGTGGCGCGGCGCAGGATGTTCAGGGTGGCTCGTGTCTTCACGGTCATCGTCGGGTCTCCTTTGGGTTATGTCGGAAAGTCGGACAGTTCGACTGTCGATGCCGGATAGGGTGCAGTTGCCGTGCCATCCGCGCAGATTTGCGGGCAAACCCTGGTCTGAGACATCGCCGGGCGCCCTGTCGCGCTTCATCGCGTCGGGTTCGGTCGCCGAGAGCCGCGAGACGAGACTGGGCTGCGCCCTGGGTCACCGCGAAGACTGCCTGAAATCCAGACACTCGCGGCCGGCTGTCGGAATTCCGACGCCGGCGCGGCGCACCGCCTCGCGCTTGAATCCGACGTCGCTGGACGCGTCAGCCCGCCGCCGCTTCCAGCAGACAGTCGATCAGGGCCTGCGGCGTGCTGACCATCGGGCAGTGGCCCGTGGCGATCAAGCGCAGATCCCAGCCTGCCTGGCTGCGCACGCGCTGGCGCATGCCGTCGATGGTCGGGTAGGCGGGGTCGTGGCAATCGACGAAGGTGCGCGGCACGCGGGCCCAGCGCTCTGCGTCGAAGTGCAGCGGCACGCGGTACATGCCGAAAGGGTGCGGCACCTGTCGCCGCATCAGCCAGGCATGGTCTGCGCCGCTCAGGCCGAAGCCCTGCGGGTCCGGCGGCGGCAGCGCGTTGTCATGGGCCCGGGCTGCGGCCAGCCTTGCGGCGACGATGTCGGGCGGGTGGCCATCGCCCCAGCCCTCACCGGACAGCGGCACCATCGCGTCCACATAGACCAATCGGCGCAGGCGCATGCCAGGCCTTGCCAGCAGCCGGTCGGCGGCACCGGTGATGACCATGCCACCATAACTGTGGCCGACCAGCACGATCTCGCCCAGCTCTTCGGCTTCGATCAGGCCGAGCACATCGTCGATGTGGGTCTGCAAGCTGATGTTCGCGTGGCGCAGGTGGCTGCGCTCGCCGTCGCCGGTCAAGGTCACGGCGTGCACCTCGTGCCCGGCCGCCCGCAGCGGGGCGAGCACGCGACGCCAGATCCAGGCACCGCCCCAGGCACCGTGGACCAGCACCAGGCTGGGTTTGGGCGGGTGATCCGCAGTGCTCATGCGCGTCGCTCCAGTTCCGGGTAGCGCGCCAGGCGGTCATACAGCGCTGCGCGCGACATGCCCAGCAGCCGCGCCGCAGCCACCCGGTTGCCGCGACTGGCCTGCAAGGCGGCGGCGATCGCGCTTCGCTCGAGTTCGGCCACCTGCTCGGCCAACGGGCGCAGCAGTTGGCGCTCATCGTGGTCCGGCTTCACGATGGTGTGCGGCTCGGCTTCAGGCTCCGGCGCGAGGGCCACGAAGTGCTGCGGCTGCAACACCAGGTCATCGGTCATCAAGGCCGCCTGTTCCAGCACGTTGCGCAGCTCGCGGATGTTGCCGGGCCAGGCTTGCGCGGCCAGCAGATCCTGCGCTTCGGTCGACAGCGAACGCGCCGGCAGGCCGCTGCGCCGGGCGATGTCGTCCAGCAGAACCTCGGCCAGCGCCTCGATGTCCTGCAGGCGTTCGCGCAAGGGCGGCACCTGGATCGGCAGCACATTCAAGCGGTAGTAGAGGTCGGCGCGGAAACGGCCTTCGGCCACCATCGCCGGCAGATCGCGGCTGGTCGCGGCGATGACCCGCACGTCCACGCGCTCCAGCCGATTGGAGCCGACGGCTTCCAGTTCCTGCTCCTGCAGCACGCGCAGCAGCTTGGACTGCAGGCCCAGGGGCATGTCGCCGATTTCGTCCAGAAACAGCGTGCCGCCGTCGGCAAGCTTGAACTTGCCATCGCGACCCTTGCGGTCGGCGCCAGTGAAGGCACCGGGCGCGACACCGAAAAACTCGGTCTCCAGCAGGTTCTCGGGAATGGCGGCGATATTGACGGCGATGAATGGCCGGGCCGAGCGCGCGCTGGCTGCATGGATCGCCTGGGCCAGCAGTTCCTTGCCGGTACCCGTCTCGCCCAGCAGCAGCACGGTGGACTCGGTGCCCGCGACACGGCGCGCGCGGCGCTTGGTCTCCAGGGCGCCGGGGCTCTGGCCGACAAAGCTGGCGATGGTGTATTTCGGGCGACGCTGCGCGGCCAGCTGGCTGCGCGCGGTCGCCAGCTCGGCCTGCAGCCGGCCAAACTTCGTCATCAGCGGCTGCATGGTCGATTCGGGGTGATCGAGCAGCACCAGGCCCAGAGCGCCGATCACCTGGCCTTCCGCATCACGCAAGGGCAGGCGGCTGACCAGGAAGGTGCCGGCCTGGTTGGTCAGCAGGTCCACCAGGATGGCACGGCCGGATTCGATCACCTGCGCCATCATGGTGTTGGGCACCACCTCTTCGACGCGCCGGCCGACGAACTGCGAGACGTCGCTGAATCCCAGCGCCGGCAGGAAATTCTTGTAGCCCTCGCTGATCCAGACGATGCGGTGCGATCGGTCCACGACCAGCATGCCCATCGCCGTGCGCGCGAAGACATCGAACATGCTGTGCGCAGCCAGCTTCAGCAGCCCGTCGGCATCGGCCGGCAGCTGGGTGGCGTCGGGGTGGGCAGCAAGGTTCACGGGCTTGGCTTCTGGCTGCGCCTCCAGGCAATCGCCCTTGGGGCGGCCCGGCGGACGCATGGGTCAGGCTCGTGCAATGTAGCAAGCTCAGGCCCTGGCAAAATGGCGCGTTTTCGCCGACACGACCCCACACGAGGAAAGCAGAACCATGTTGGATGATCATGACGAAGGCGCGCGCATCGGCGTCTGGGTGGCCCTGGGTGTGGTCGCGATGCTGCTGTTCGGCCTGGTGTTCGGCCTGGCCTGGCGCTCGGTGAAGGCCCCGGCGCCGAAGCCGGCCGCGGCCGCGGTGGTCGCCGCACCCGCTGCGATGGCGGCTGCCGATGAGGTGCTGGACATTCCCCTGTCCGGCGACGTGATCGCCAAGGTCTATTTCGATACCGGCAAGGCCGAGCTGCCGGCCGACGTGGCGCCGCTGCTGGCCAACGCGCTGACCGCCATCACCGCGGATCGCGACAAGCGCCTGGTGCTGTCCGGCTTCCACGATCCCTCCGGCGACCCCGCCGTGAATGCGGAACTCGCCAAGAACCGCGCCAAGGCCGTGCGCGAGGCACTGAAGGCCCGCGGCGTTCCTGCCGAGCGCATCGCCCTGCGCAAGCCCGAGCAGACCTCGGCAGAAGGCCCGCCGGCCGAGGCCCGCCGGGTGGAGATCCGCCTCGTCCAGCTGCCCTGAGCCGCGCGAAAAAAGACCCTGTCAGGTCTGCGGCCGCTTGCGACAAGCCGCAGACCCGGCAGCGAAGGGCTGCGATCCGCACAAGCCCTGATGTAATTTCGTAATTACGAAATTACCGTAAAGGGATGGTCGAGCCCATCCCGCTTCACGGCGTTTCCCTGCACGATGGTGTGGCCGCCCGCTTGCGGACCATGATCTTCGATGGCGAACTGCCGGCAGGCGAGTTCGTCGACGAGAAGGCGCTCGCGCAGGCCTGGCAGATCAGCCGCACGCCGCTGCGCGAAGCCTTGAAGGTGCTGGCGGCCGAAGGCCTGGTGGTCCTGGTGCCCCAGCGGGGCAGCCGCGTCATCGAGCTCAGCGATCACGACGCCGACCAGCTGTTCCCGATCATGGCCCTGCTCGAAGGGCATTGCGCGCACGAGGCCGCGCTGAAGGCCAGCGAGGCCGAGCTGCGTGAACTGCAGCACCTGCATGAAGATCTGGAACGGCATGCGGCAGCGCATGACATCGAGGCCTACTACCGCGCCAACCATGTCTTCCACACGCGTGTGCAGGCGCTGGCGGACAACCGCTGGCTCGACCGCGCCACGGCAGACCTGCGCCGCTTCATGCGCCTGATGCGCGGCCGCCAGCTCAACCTGCGCGGCCGCATCGAGCGCTCCATCAACGAGCACCGCGTGCTGATCGACGCACTGCAGCAGCGCGACGCCGCCCGCGCCCGGCACGCCATGCACGACCACCTGATGGCGCAGCACCAGGCCTTCCGGCAGCTCCGCGAAAACGAGCTGCGAGCCCAGCAGAGCCCCCACGGCACGCCCCTCACCGGGAGCAGCACATGATCGACGAATTGCGGCAACTGGCCCTGCGCCAGCGCGGCGAGCGCCTGCTGCGCTCGGTGGTGGCCGGCTGCAAGCGGCTGCTGTCCGAGCGCGGCGAAACCAACAGCATGGTGATCGCGCGCAGTCTGGCCGAGCACATCGACGAGCTGGATGGCTGGCAGCTCGACGCCTTCTTCGACTACCTCGCCCGGGATCTCAGCCCCGATCCCGAGGCCGTGCTGCGCTGCGCGCAGACCTATGCCGCGCAACGTGATGCGCAATCGCTCATCGCGCTGGTGCAGACGGCCGAGCCGGCGCGCCAGGAGCTGCTGCGCCGGCTCAACCGCACGCCCGGCGGCACCGCCTGCATCCTGCGCCTGCGGCGCGAACTGCTGGCCCGCCTGCGCGGGCAGCCCGAGCTGATGTCCCTGGAATCGGACATGCTGCATCTGCTGAGTTCGTGGTTCAACCCCGGCTTCCTGAAGATGCAGCGCGTGGACTGGAATTCACCTGCCCAGCTGCTGGAGAAGATCATCCACCACGAGGCCGTGCACGAGATCGACGGCTGGGACGATCTGCGCCGCCGCCTGCAGCCCGACCGCCGCTGCTTTGCCTTCTTCCATCCGCAGCTGCCCGGCGAGCCGCTGATCTTCGTCGAAGTGGCGCTGCTGCCGGACATGCCCGGCGCGATCGCCCCGCTGATCGACAAGGCCAGCACGCCCTTGCTGGCGGATCGCTTCCGCGTGGCGGCCTTCTACAGCATCAGCAACTGCGAACCCGGGCTGCGAGGCGTCTCGCTGGGCAACTTTCTCATCAAGAGCGTGGCCGAGCAGCTGCAGCGCGAACTGCCGCGGCTGAAGACCTTCTGCACGCTCTCGCCCATTCCCGGCTTCTCGGCCTGGCTGCTGGCCGAGCCCGATCTCGCCGCACTGGCGGGCATCCGCCGCAACGTGCTCGGCGACCTGGAAGAAGCGCGCACGGCGCTGCGGGCTGCCGTCGGCGGCAAGCTCACCGAGCTGCAGCATGCCAGCACGCTGAACAAGCTGGACGATGAGATGCAGTCCGCACTGATGTCACTGGCTGCCGCCTACCTGCTGCATGTGTCGCCCACACCCGGCGGCGATCCGGTGGCGCGCTTCCACCTGGACAACGGCGCGCGCCTGGAGCGGCTGAACTGGAAAGGCAACCTGTCACCCAAGGGGCTGAAGCAGGCCTTCGGCCTGATGGTCAACTACCTCTATGACCTGGAGAAGATCGAAGCCAGCCACGAGAAGTTCAAGCAAGGCGAGGTTGCCCGCTCCCGCGCCGTGCACACACTGATGTAGAAACATCGGAACTCACAGGAGACAAAACCATGACAAGCACAAGCAAGTTTCTGCCGCGCCGCGCGGTCCTGGCCGCCATGGCCTTGAGTGCAGCCTGCTGCGGCCTCGCGCAGGCCCAGGGCTCGAACTGGCCCAGCAAGCCGGTCACGATCATCGTGCCCTTCCCGCCCGGTGGCGGCACCGATGCCTTCGCGCGGCCGCTCTTCGCGGCGATGACGCGCAACGCGGGTCGGCAGTTTGTCATCGACAACAAGGGCGGTGCCGGCGGCACGCTGGGTGCCGGTCTCGCGGCCAAGGCGGCGCCGGATGGCTATACCTTCTTCATGGGCGCGGTGCATCACGCGATCGCGCCTTCGATGTACCCCAGGCTCGACTACAACATCGAGACCGATTTCATTCCCGTGGGCCTGGTCTCCAGCGTGCCGCAGGTCATCGTCGTCAATCCGCAGAAGGTGCAGGCCACGACCTTGCCGCAGCTGCTGGAACACATCCGCAAGAATCCCGGGCGGCTCAACTACGGATCTGCCGGCAACGGCACATCGCACCATCTGGCGGGCGAGCTGTTCAAGATGCAGACGCGAACCTTCATCACGCACATCCCGTACCGGGGCGCAGGCCCGGCGCTGCAGGATCTGATCGCCGGTCAGGTCGACATGATGTTCGATGGCCTGGGCTCCAGCGCCAGCCACATCAAGGGTGGCCGCATCCGCGCCATCGCCGTGGCGGGCGACCAGCGTGCCCCGGGCTTCCCGGAGATCCCCACCGCGCGCGAGACCGGCGTGCCGACCTACCAGGTGGCCACCTGGTACGGCATCTGGGCGCCCAAGGGAACCCCACGGGAAGTGATCAGCGCGATGCAGGATGCCATGCGCAGGGCCCTGAGCCAGGACGACCTCAAGGCCACCTGGACCGGGCTGGGCACCGAGATGCCCAACCTTTGGGGTGATGCTTTCGGCAGCTTCGTCAGCAGCGAAGTCAAGCGCTGGGCCGAGGTGGTCAAGGGCTCGGGAGCCAAGCTGGACTGAACCGTGCCCCGCGAGAGGACCTCTTGAACGACAACCTGTTCAGCGCGCTGCGGCGCGCCTTTCCCGCCGATCTGGACAGCACGGCCATCGAGACGGCCGACGGCCCGGGTGCGCCGCGCTTCTACACCTGGCGAGACCTGGATCGCGCGTCCGCGCGCATGGCCAACCTGCTGGATTCGCTGGACCTGCCGGCGCAGTCCCGCGTGGCGGTGCAGACCGAAAAGAGCGTCGAAGCGCTGATGCTCTACCTGGCCGTGCTGCGCGCGGGCCATGTCTACCTGCCGCTGAACAACGCCTACCAGTCGGCTGAGATCAGCTACTTCATCGGCAATGCCGAGCCGGCGGTGGTGGTCTGTTCACCGCAGCACTTCGGCTGGTTCAGCAAGATCGCCTTCAAGGCCGGCACGCGCCACGTCTTCACGCTGGGCGAAGACATCAACGGCAGTCTGCTGGAGCGTGCGGCCGCCCAACCCGACGATCACCGTCCTGCGCAGCGCGAGCCCGACGACCTGGCGGCCATCCTCTATACCAGCGGCACCACGGGGCGCAGCAAGGGCGCCATGCTCACGCACGGCAACCTGCTGAGCAATGCGCTGACGCTGAAGGACTACTGGGGCTGGCGAAGCCCGGCCCAGGGCGGCGATGTCCTTATCCACGCGCTGCCCATCTTTCATGTGCACGGTCTCTTCGTGGCCAGCCACGGCGCCCTGCTCAACGGCAGCCGCATGATCTGGTTCAGCCGCTTCGACCCGAAGGCGACGATCGCGCGCCTGCGCGAGGCCAGCGTCTTCATGGGCGTGCCCACGCTCTACACGCGCATGCTGGCAGAGCCCACCCTGACACCCGAAAGCTGCCCGAGCATGCGGCTGTTCATCAGCGGTTCCGCGCCCCTGCTGAAGGAGACGCACGAGGCCTGGACGGCGCGCACCGGGCACGTCATCCTCGAACGTTATGGCATGAGCGAAACCACGATGATCACGTCCAACCCCTACCACGCGCGGGACGGCGAGCGCGTGGGCGGCACGGTCGGCTTTGCGCTGCCAGGCGTCAGCGTGCGCATCCACGACGACAAGGGCCATCCCGTGCGCGCCGGCGAGATCGGCGGCGTCGAGGTGAAGGGGCCCAATGTCTTCAAGGGTTATTGGCGAATGCCCGAAAAGACCGCCGAGGAGTTCACCACCGATCTCTTCTTCAAGACCGGTGACGTGGGGCGGATGGATGAATCCGGGCGGCTGACCATCGTCGGCCGCAGCAAGGACCTCATCATCACGGGCGGCTACAACGTCTATCCGGCCGAGATCGAAGGCTTCATCAACGAGATGCCCGGCGTGGCCGAGAGTGCCGTGATCGGCGTGCCTCACCCGGACTTCGGCGAAGCCGTCGTGGCCGTGGTCGTGCCGCGTGAGCCGGGATCGGCTTCGCCGGACGGAGCGGCCATCACGGCGGAGCTGAAGGCGAAGATCGCCAACTTCAAGGTGCCCAAGCGCATCTTTGTGGTGGTTGAGCTGCCGCGCAATGCGATGGGCAAGGTGCAGAAGAACCTGCTGCGCGAGGCACACCACTCGCTGTTCGCAGCGGCTTGAGTGTCAGGCGAGCTCAGGACTTTGGTCTGAGGGATTCCACCTCAGTGGATCTGGCCTGGTTGATAGGGTCTGAACGAGCTGCACTGGAAGGAACGGGCCGAAAAAAAGGCGTGCCGAAAGAGGCGCGCCGAAAGAAATGGCCTGCTCAAGCCGCGCCTTCAGTGAAGCGGCATGAGCAGGCCAAGGGACACAACGCTCCGGGCGCAGGCGCCGCGCCGGCGTCAGCGCCTCAGACCCAGCTCGCCGCGAAGCTCACGATCACGCCGCCCAGCAGCATCACCTGGAGCACGATGCGGGTCATCAAGTTCATGGTCTCCTCCTGTTGGGTAACTGATCGGCGCGGCTGCGCCGGCCACGATCAGTGAAGTACGAGCAGCGGTGTCTTCGTACGGGACATCACGTTCTTGGTCTGCGAGCCGAACAGCAGTTCGCCAAACGTGCCGCGGCCATGCGTCACCATGATGATCAGATCCGCATCCTTGCTCTGCGCTGCCTTGGCAATGGCGCCGGCAATGTCGTCATCGCGGTCGTGCTGCGATTCGAACGAGACCTTCTTCTCGCTCGCGAGCTCCGCAAACTTCGACAGCACGCGATAGGCGTGCCCATCGGTGCGCAACTCGTGCTCCGTCACTTCACGCTCGTAGTTAGCCAGGGCGGCACCGGAACTGGGCATCGGCGGCATCGCCTCCACCACGAAGCCGATGACTGTGGCGCCCAGCGCTGCCGCCAGTTCCAGACTCTCGTTCATGGCGCGCAGGGAGATCTCACTGCCATCCACGGGGACGAGAAGACGCTTGTACATGAGGGATCCTTGTGATCGTCGATAGCCACACTCTAGGCGGCGGTGATGACCCTGCCGTTGACTCTCATCAACCGGATCCAGTTGCGAATGCCTTGCATTTCGCCGCAGATCAAGGGCGTCCAAGGCATCGCAAGCAGGGGCGTCCGCGGAGCCTTGCAAGACCTTGCTCACCGGGCGCGTGCCGCGGCTTGCGCCGGGCGCAAGGCCGGCCGGGAGCCGGGAGCGGTGCGCTTCGGCTAAGCTGCGCGCCGGACTGGGGTGACGCGGATGTCACGGGATCCTGGACCGCCCCTCGTTGTCGCCTGAATCTTCTCCACCGCCCTCTGCCCTGCACATCGCATGGGTTGCCATCCGGCCGCGCACGCTGCCGCTGGCGGTCACGCCGGTGCTGCTCGGCTCGGCTCTCGCGATCGGGGATGGTCATGCCCTGCACGTCCCTTCGCTGCTGCTGGCTCTGGCTTGCTCCTTGTTGATCCAGATCGCCACCAATCTCCACAACGATGCCGCCGATTTCATCCGGGGCACGGATATGGCCGGGCGGATCGGGCCCATCCGGGTCACTGCCGCAGGCTGGGCGAGCGCGAAGACCTTGACCCGTGCAAGCCTTGCCTGCCTGGCGCTGGCCATGCTTCTGGGCCTGGCCCTGGTCCTGCGCGGCGGGTGGCCGATCCTGCTGGCCGGACTGGCCTCCATGCTGGCCGCCTGGAGCTATTCAGGCGGGCCTTGGCCGGTCTCGCGCGGCGCCTGGGGGGAAGTGCTGGTCATCCTCTTCTTCGGCATCGTGGCGGTCAGCGGCAGCCACTGGCTGCAAGGCCTGACAGGCTCGTTCGACACCGTGCTGGCTGGCCTGGCCGTGGGCTTGCCGGCGGCTGCGGTGCTGCTGGTCAACAACTACCGCGATCTGGACAATGACGTCCGCAGCGGCCGCCGCACTCTGGCCTGGCGGCTGGGCCAGCCCGGCGCCAGAACAGCGTATGCGGCCCTGCTGCTGCTGCCCTTTCTGGCGCTGGCAGCTCTGGCCGCACAGTCCAGGCCCGGCCTGTGGATCGCCATGGCCGTCATGCCGCTGGCGTTCGTGCTGATCCGCAGGCTGCAGGCAAGGCCGCCCGGGCCCTGGCTCAACCAGCACCTGGCCTTGACCGCCCAGTTCAGCGCAGGGCTGGGCCTGCTGATGGCGATCGGAGCCCTTCTGTGAATCCGATGCCCAGCCCGGTGATCACAGTCGGCCTGCCGCTGGCCCTGGCCGTCATCATGCTGTACCTGGGCCTCACCCTGCGCTGGTCCGACTTCCGGTCCGTGCTGCGCCGGCCGCGCAGCCTGGCCATCGGCCTGCTGGGTCAGGTCGTCCTGGTGCCTCTGCTGGGTTTTGCCGTGGCTGCAGGCAGCGGCCTGCCCGCGGCACTCGCCGTGGGCCTGATGGTGCTGGCCGCCTGCCCCGGCGGCGTGAGCTCCGGCTTGCTCACCCATCTCGCGCGGGGCGATGTGGCCTTGTCCATTGTGCTGACCGCCGTGAGCAGCGTGATCGCGATGCTCAGCCTGCCCCTGGTGCTGGATCTCGCCCTGCGCTGGTTCTCCGACAGCAGCCTGCAGACCGAACTGCCGCTGGGCAGCACCGTGCGGCGCATCTTTCTGCTGACCACGGTACCCGTGCTGCTGGGCATGGCCTTGCGGGCCTGGAAACCGGCCTGGGCCGAGCGCATCCAGCCCGCTGGCGCGCGCCTGGCCACCGGGCTCTTCGTGATCATCGTGCTCGCCACCTTCTGGAACCAGCGTGAAGCCATCTGGACTCACCTGGGCAGCGTGGGCGTCGCCTGCGCCCTGCTGAATGTGGCGGTGCTGGCGCTGGGCTGGACGCTGTCTCAGGCCTGCGGTCTGGAACGGCGCGAAGCCATCGCCGTCACCACCGAGTGCGGCCTGCAGAACTCGGCACTGGGCATCTACGTGACGCTGGAACTGCTGCGCGAGCCCCTGATGAGCGTGCCCAGTGTGGTCTATGCGCTGCTGATGAACCTGGGCGCGATCGCCTTCGTGATCGGGATGCGAAGGACGTTCGCATCACGCTGAAATCAGATCATCAGGTGGACTGATAGAGCGCAAGACGCCCGGTGTCCAGGATGTGCACGTCGCGCTTGTCGATTCGGATCAGGCCTTCGGCTTCCAGCTCATGCAGCACGCGAGAGAAATACTCCGGCGTGAGGGACAGACGCGACGCGATCGTCGCCTTGCTCACGGGCAGTGACACCGTGATGCTGCCGGATCCGGCTTCGTCCTCTTCCGCAAGTTCGCGCAGCAGATAGCCGATGACCCGCTGCATGCCCGATTGCAGCGCATAGGCCTGCACATCGTGGACCAGGCCATGCAGGCGGCGCGAGATCCCGGCCAGCATGCGCAGCGCAAACTTGGCATCGCGCGCGATCTCGCCCAGCACCGCCGGCTTTCCGATCGAGAGAACCAGGCTGTCAGTCAGCGCCTGTGCGTTCACGATGTACGGGCGCCCGGTGAACATCAGCGCTTCGGCGAAGCTCTGGCCGGGCGCACAGATCTCGATGACCTTTTCCTGGCCGCTGGGCGACAGCGCAAACAGCTTGACCTGACCGGTCACCGTGACGTGAAACGCCTCGCAGGGCTCGCCGACCCGGAAGAGCATGTCTCCCCGCTGCAGCCGCACGAGCGTGCATCCCTGGGACAGGCGCGCCAGCTCATCGGCCGACATCTCCTGGAACAAGGGCTGCAAGGAGAGGTAGCGAGGCAGATCGAAGCCTGCGCCCGTTCTTGCTCTCATGTCCATGCACGTCTCCTGTTGCTGGCGCTGCGTGGCGCCCGATCCGGTCCAGGAGTGTCAGGATGTCACGGGTGGCGTGGCTTTGATCGTCATCAAGTCTGGGCGCTGGCGTCCTGGCCGAGACGCTCAGGCGAAAGCGCGATCCAGGCCCACCGCCGCCACCAGGATGGCCAGGTGCACGAGCGACATGTGAAAAGCGGCCAGTGCATGCCTTCGGTGCGGCTGGCGCGCCAGTTCCTGGGTGCGCGACACCAGCACGCCACCCGCCAGCACGGCCAGCAGGCCGTACAAGGCGCCGGCACCGTGAAAGGCCGGCAGCAGGGAAGCCGCGACCATCAGCAGCGCTGCCCGGTGAACCCAGACACCGGCCCGTTCCACGGGCAGGCCACCGCCAGGCACGATCACCACCCGCCCCGGGTCCGCACTCCCACGGTTGACGATGGCAAAGCTCCCGAAGTGCGAAGGCAGCCACAGCAGCAGCACGAGCAGCAGGCTCGGGGCCAGCGCGCCTGACGCCGGGCTGGTCAGGACCACCAACGCCAGCGCGGCCACGGCAACCCAGGAACCCGCAAACAAGAGCGACATCAGCTGTTGCCGGCGCAGGCCCAAGGTGTAGAGGACCGCCAGCACGAGTGCGGCGCCGAAGAGAAAGAGCGCCCCGGCGCCTTTCATCAGCACACCGGTGGCGGCGACGGCCGCGGCCAGCAGACCCACGACGGCGCCCAGCCACAAGGGCTCCACGCCCAGGCTCGGCCCGCCCTGCCTGCGATGACGCATGCCCTTCATCCCAAAGCCACTCGAAAAAACCCGGTTTCGTGATCCGATTCACGAGAACGGGCAAGGATAGCAGTCAGGCCGTGGATGAATCCCCCAGGATCAGCGGCTTGCCAAGTCGGCAGACCGGTGCCTTTCGGCCAGCGGCCGGACGAGAACTCATCGCTGCGACCAGGCAGCCGGGGGGACATCGGCTCCCCACCTCCCAGCCATAGGGGGTCGGTCAACTTGAAGCGGTACAAACCGCTCGGCGATACTTCCCCTTCCCCGCTCTGGGGGTTTGAAGCGCGCGTCGCCAACCACCTCTTGCCGCACGGTCCGGTGCGTCTGTCTGGGTGGACCCTCCCTGATATCCATGTCTGCACACCTGCGTTCGTTTGTGGCGGTTCTCGCGCTGACCTTGATCGCGCTGCTGATCACGCGCTGGCTCCTGCGCGGCACCTCCCTGTACGAGAGCTTCGAGCGGCGGCGCAACTACTGGCTCGGGGCGACCTTGATCACCTTCATGGTGCCCAACTTCTACCTCGCGATGGCTTGCCTCGGCGCGCTGTACTACCACGCCGCCCGCAAGGATCCCAATCCGGTGGGCATCTACCTGATGTTCCTGCTGGCGGTGCTGCCGATCCACCGCGACATCCAGGGCTTCGGGCCGATCTCGCAGTTCTTCGCCATCAACAACACGCGCACCCTGGCCATCGCGGTGCTGCTGCCCCTGGCCTTCCGCCTGTTCACGGCGCCCAAGGTCAAGGGCCCGCCTCCCAGCCTGGCGCCGCGCCTCATCGACGTCGCCGCCATCATGTTGACGGGCTATCTGGTGATGGTCTACGCGCCGCAGGAATCGATCACGATGCTCATGCGCCGGACCGTGCACGAGGTGCTGGACTTCCTGCTGCCCTACTTCGTGATCTCCCGGTTCTGCCGCGATCGGCAGCGCGTGACGGACAGCCTGGGCGCCTTGATGGTGGGTGCGCTGCTGGTTTCGCAGATCGCCATCTTCGAGCACTTCAAAGGCTGGCTGCTCTACGGCACGATGCCGGAGTGGTGGGGTGCAGGCGACCTCTTCATGTCCCTGTATGTCTATCGCGATTCGAGCCTGCGGGCCATGGCCACGGCTGGGCATCCGCTGGTGCTGGGCCATCTGCTGGTGGTCTGCATCGGCCTGCTCGGCTACTTCCGCGGCGAGTTCAAGACGCGCCCGCAGTTGTATGTCGCCTGGGCGATCCTGCTGCTGGCGCTCTATTCAACGCTCTCGCGGGGGCCCTGGGTGGCCTCGGCCATCGTGCTCGTGCTGATGGGGCTGTTCACCAGGCGGGTGATCCGCTTCTACGCCATCCTGGCCGGCATGTCGACAGCGGTCGCGGGCGCCCTGCTGATGTCGCCCTGGGCGGACAAGCTCATCAACTTCCTGCCCTTCATCGGCAAGGTGGACATCGAGAACGTCGAGTACCGCCAGCAGATCCTGGACACCACCTTCGTGATGATCCGGCAGAACCCGCTGTTCGGCAATGTTCGCGTACTTGAACAGTTGGAGCACCTGCGCCAGGGTCAGGGCATCATCGACCTGGTCAATGTCTATGCCGAGATCGCGATGACCTACGGGCTGATCGGTCTGTTCCTGTTCTGCGTCTTCCTGTTCGGCACCGTCTTCTACTCGGTACTCGCCTGCTGGCGGGTGCGCAAGAAGGATCCACAGATGTTCTCGCTGATCGGCGCCGCCGTGGTGGCGCTGCTGGGCTCGATGGTCACGCTGGTGGGCATCGCCAACTACCTGTCGGTGCCGCTGGTCTACACGGCCGTGGCCGCGCTGCTGGTTTCCAGCATTCGCCTCAGCCGTCAACCCGTGCCGCGGCAGGCCGACGCCGAGCCCGCCTCGGCCCGGGAACCGGGCCGCGCCGTGGCCGTGCGGCCGTCCTGAGCATGGCCAAGCTCGCGTGGGTGGCCATCGGCCGCAATGAAGGGGCACGCCTGGAGGTGTGCCTGACGTCGCTGAACGCCCTGGGCGGCGGCACGGTGGTCTATGTGGACTCGGGCTCGGCCGACAACTCGGTGGCCTTTGCCCGCAGCGCGGGCGCCGATGTGGTCGAACTCGACATGAGTACCCCATTCACGGCCGCCCGCTCGCGCAATGCCGGCCTGGCGCAGCTGCTGCAGCGTCATCCCGAGGCGCGCTATGTCCATTTCATCGACGGTGACTGCGAGCTGCTGCCGGGCTGGGTCGATGAGGCCGAGAAGCTGCTGGACCTGCGGCCGGAAGTGGCCGTGGTCGCCGGTCGGGTGATCGAGCGCCGCCCGCATGACTCGATCTACAACCAGCTGTGCCAGTTCGACTGGGACGGTGCCCGGCAGTTCGGCGAGGTGGAGGCCTGCGGCGGCATCGCCTTGATGCGCATCGAGGCCCTGCAGCAGATCCGCGGCTTCAACCCGCAGCTGATCGCCGGCGAAGAGCCGGAGCTGTGTGTGCGCTTGCGCGACAAGGGCTGGAAGATCTGGCGCCTGGACATCCCGATGTGTCTGCACGATGCGGCGATGACGCGCTTCGGCCAGTGGTGGACCCGCGTCGAACGCTCGGGTCACGCGTTCGCCGAAGGCTTCGCCATGCACGGGGGTGCGCCGCACTTCCACGGCAGGGACCATGTGCGCCGCGCGTGGATCTGGGGCGGAGCCATCCCGTTGCTCACGCTGCTGCTCACGGCGTGGGCCGGTTGGCCGGGCTTGCTGCTGCTGCTGGTCTACCCGATGCAGGCGCTGCGCGTCGCCCTGCGGCCAGTGGCCGGCTACTCGTTTCGCGTGCGCATCATGAATGCCGCCTTCCTGATGCTGGCCCGCCTGGCGGAGTTCAAGGGCGTGCTGCGCTACCACTGGCGCCGCCTGCTCGGCCAGCAGCCCAAGCTGATCGAATACAAGTGAGCTTCGCGCGCGCGGTGTCGGGAGCCAGGGGCCCGCGTGCGGGCCGAAGCCTGGCGTGTCGCACCCTCGCCGTGGGCGCAGGACGCGCCCAACCCGCGGATGCCGCCCAGCGCGCCGCATTCATCACCCCATGACCTCTGCCGAGAGCTACCGCGAGGATCTGGACACGCTGCGCGCGCTGGCCGTGGGTCTGGTTCTGGTCTTCCACTTCAGCCTCATCCCGGGGATGAGCGGCGGCTTCCTCGGTGTGGACGTGTTCTTCGTGATCTCGGGCTACATCATCACGCGCAAGAACCTGCCGGCCGCGCTGGACGGCCGGTTCAGGCTCTCCAGTTTCTGGATGGCCCGCGTGCGGCGGCTCGCCCCCGCGCTGCTCATCACGCTGGTGCTGACGCTGCTGGTGGGCTGCCTGTACTACCTGCCCGCGCAACTGGAATCGCTGGCCAAACAGGCGCTCGCCACGCAGGCCTATGTGGCCAACATTTTCTACTGGCGCACGGTCAACTACTTCGGCCTGCAGGCCAAGCTCGTGCCGCTGCTGCACACCTGGTCCCTGGCGGTCGAGGAGCAGTTCTATCTGCTGTATCCGCTGCTGCTGCTGGCCGCCGCGCGCATCCGGGTGCTGCGCCTGACGCTGGCGGTGATCGCCATCACGCTGCTGTCCTTCGTCCTGTGCCTGTGGATGCTGGAGTCGCGACCCGAAGCCACTTTCTATCTCGCTCCGACGCGCATCTGGGAACTGGGCATCGGCTGCCTGCTCGCGATCGCCGAGTGGCATCGGCGCAGCATTGCAGCGCCGGCCAGCACACCCGCCAACCTGGGCTTCGTGCTGTGCCTGATCGTGGTCGTGGCCTCCGCCGTCTTCTACAACGAAGGTGTGCGTACGCCGGGCTGGTACAGCCTGATCCCGGTTCTCGGCACGGCCGCGATGATCTGGTTCGGCGCCTCGATCAGCGGCTGGGTCCGCCAAGCCTGGAATGTGCGCGCCCTGCGCTACATCGGCCACATCTCATACCCGCTGTACCTGACCCACTGGCCCATCAACGTGTTCGCCAAGGACATGCTGCACGAGGCCTACACCTGGGAGTGGCGCCTGGCCTGTCTGGTGTTGTCGGTGCTCTCAGCGGCGGCGATCCACGAGTGGGCGGAGAAACCCATCGCGGCGATGCGCGGCCTGACGCTGCGTCGTGTGCTGATCCCTTATGGCCTGGCGACGCTGGCGCTGTGCGGCGTCTGCGTCGCCATCCTGACCACGCAGGGGCTGCCGCAGCGCTTTTCGCCCCAGGTCCTCGCGCTGGTTGAAGGCGAGAAGGACAGGCCGCCCGATCTCGCGCACTGCATCCCCGACTCCCGCCAACGATCCCAGGCCTGGGAGCATGCCGGCTGCCGCCTGGGAGAGCTGACCCAGGAACCGACCACGGTGGTGCTGGGCGACTCGCACGCCTGGACCGCCGCGCCCGCCCTCTCTGCCGCGCTGAAGTCCGCCAACCAGTCGGCGCGCATCACTTTCCTGCACGCCTGTCCGCCGCTCATGGGCGTCCATCTCCAGGACGGCGGCAGGGACCAGTGCTACCAGCACAACACCGCGACCTTCGACTGGGTCATCCAGCAGCCCCGCCTGCAGCGTGTGATCCTGGTCTCCACCTGGATCCAGGGGCGTGCTTCGCTGACGGACAACCCGCTGGTCGCGCCTTCGGCCGACACGTCGCCCGCGCTCTTCGCGAGCTCTCTGGCGAAGACCGTGGAGGCCCTGAAGAAGGCCGGCAAGCAGGTCTACCTCATCGGCCCGGTTCCGGGCGCCCGGTACAGCGTGCCGCAAACCCTGGCGCGAAACGAACGCGCGCAGCGCCCGCTGACCGAAGGGCTGAGCTTCTCGGCACAGGAACACCGGACACGCCATGCCTACTTCGCGGCGGCACTGCCCGGCGTGGCAGGCCTTGTCGAAGGCTACTTCGATCCGGCGACGGTGCTGTGCGACGCCGAGCTGTGCCGCGTGACGGCCGATGGCCGCGCGCTGTACTTCGACAGCGATCACCTCGGCACCGTGGGCAGCCGGCTGCTGGTGCCTGGCATGACGCAGCTGCTCTCCGGCGCCCTCAAGCCCTGAGCCGCAGGGCCACCGAGCCCACCCGCCGCAGGGCAGGGCTCAAGGCTGGCTGGGAGGCTCCTTCGGCGGCACGCCAGGTGCATCGGCATCACGCTGCGCCCGCTGCCAGCCGGCTCGGCGGCCCAGCAGCGCATCGCGGTAGATCGGCAGCTTGGCCAGCACGTAGCCCGGAATGGCGGCCCACTCCGCCGCACTGAGCACGCCACGTCCGAAGCGAGACCAGGCCAGGCCCACGGCGACGCAAACGGCCAGCCAGCCCGCCAGCACGAGCAGCAGCGGCAGCGCCGCACCGGAAACCAGCCAGAAGATCGCCGTCAGCAGCAGCAGGCCCAGTTGCGCGGCCACCAGGCTGGCCAGCGGCGGCACACACATGTCCAGCGCGATGGCCAGCAGTTCAGGTTGACGGGTGATCAGCCCGCGCCACAGCATCGGCAGGCCACGGGCACGGATCATCGCCAGGTGACCATGCTCCCAGCGCCGTCGCTGCGCCTGACCACCGGCTGCCTGCATCGGAAAGCGGCTGTGCACCGAGGCCTCGGGGCAGAAGACCGGCGCCACCCCCGCTTCCGCGAACGCCAGCCCCAGCTCCATGTCTTCGGCCAGATGACCGGACGCCATGTGCGCATCCCGGACCAGGTGCCAGGGAATGGCCATGCCGGTGCCCATCAGCTGGCAGGGCAGGCCCAAGGCCTTCAACCCCAGCGGCCTGACCTGGTTCTTGACCAGCCACGCAAACTCGGCCACCTTCTGCTGCAGCGGCGCACCGGGTGGCGCATGCATCAGATCCAGGATCTGGACCGGCCGCCCGAGCCGCACCGCTTCGCGCGACATGCGCTCCAGCGAACCCGGGCTCAAGGTGCAATCAGCATCGACGAAGACGACCACCGCGGGCGCAGCGACCCCTTGCTGCTCCTGCTCCTCCAGCCAGCGGATCCCGCGGTCCAGCGCATAGCCCTTTCCGCGCAGCGCCGTGTCGAAGCGTTCGACCACGATCGCGCCTTCGGCGCGCGCCCGCTCTGCGGTGTCGTCGCTGCAGTTGTCTGCCACTACCAGCATGCGGTCATCGGGCCCCAGCTGCGAACGGACGGACTGCAGGGTGCCCACGATGCCCGTGGCTTCGTTGTGGGCCGGGATCAACACCACCGCGCGCGGGCGCGGCCCATCCGCGGTGAATGGGTGGTTCTGCTTGTCCGCTTGCGGCCGGCGGCGAGCCAGGAACACCTCGCCCGCAAAAGTGGCCGCCGGCACCAGCAGCAGCAGTGCCGGCGCCAACAGCAGCCCTTCAAGGATCAGCATCAGGCCTCCGCCTCGGTCGCCGCATCGGCAAAGTGCTGCCTGAGCTTGCTGGCCTCGGTATCGATCGAGTGTCGCGCCAGCGAGCGGGCGCGCGCTGCCTCGCCCATCTCGCGCCAGCGGCCCTCGTCCAGCTGCAGGCAGCGGGCCATCGCATCCGCCAGCGCCTGCACATCACCGGCCGGCACCAGCCAGCCCGTTTCGCCGGGCACGACCAGCTCGGGAATGCCGGCCACATAGGTCGAAAGCACCGGACGCCGCAGCGCCATCGCCTCCATGATCACCACCGGAAGGCCTTCGGCAAAGCTGGGCAAGGCCATCACGCGCGCGCCCAGGAGCTCGGCGCGCACCTGTGGGCCGCCGATCCAGCCGGTGATGCGGATGCGGTCCTGCACGCCCAGTTGCGAGGCACGCGCCTCGACGATGCTGCGCATGGGGCCGTCCCCCGCCAGCACCAGGCGGGCGTCGATGCCTCGATCCTTCAGCAGTGCCATCGCCTCGACCAGCAGCAGCTGACCCTTCTGTTCGCAGATGCGCCCGACGCAGACGAAGTCGTCTCCCGAGTCGCGCGCTGTGTCGGCGGTGGTGGATTCGCCGAAGGAGCGGTCCAGCCCGCAGTGCACCACCTTGACCTTGGTCCATTGCTCTCGTGACAGCCAACGGTAGATCTGGCTGCGGCCGTAGGAACTGATGGCCACGACAAAGCGGGAGGCTTCGACCTTCTGGGTCAGGCTGATCGCGGCCGGCTTGTCGAATTCCTCCGGGCCGTGCACGGTGAAGCTGAAGCCCACGCCGCTCAGGCGGCTGGCCAGAAGCGCCACCGCCGTGGAGTTGGTACCGAAGTGGGCATGCAGATGCTGCACACGGGACTGTTGCAGCCACTTCGCCAGCAAGGCTGCCTCGACCAGGTAGATGAGGTAATAAGGCAGCGGCCGATCGCCGCCTCGGCTCATGCGCCACATGGCGCCGCACGCAGAGCCGAATCGCGCGGGAGAGATCAGCAGCGCGCGCAGGCAGCCCGTCAGCAGGGCGAGCGCCCCCGCACCCAGGACGTAGCGCGTCTTCTGGCGCTCAGCCTCGTCGGCGACATCCGTGATCCGGTCTGCCCAGCCACGCAGGGCGAAGCGGGTCACCTCCAGCCCTTGGGCCTCCAGAGCGAGGATTTCACGGCGGATGAAGGTGTGGCTGATCCCGGGGTATTGGTTCACCAGGTAAGCCACGCGCTGGGGCTCAGCCCCGGCGCGGCCGGCCGGGCCGGCAGATGCAGAAGGATTCACGAGGGTCCCAGGCGAAGGGCTGCACAGTCACCCAGCAACATCGCTGGCAACCGGACGCAGAGCGGTCGACAGGCGGCTGCGCACGGCGCAGCGACCCCACTCATGCGGCCCTGAAGGATGTTACTCCGGTGAAGAGCCGGTCCCCGAGACCTGCCCCCAGCCTTGAAGGCCCCCGGTCTGGCGCCGCGTAAGGGTTTGTTGAACCCACCTACTTGAGGGGTCCCTGGGGCAGACCTCGCGCCAAAGAATCCGTCGCTCGGGCTGTGTCAGGGGAAACGTTGTGCTCCGCGGGTAACCGAACCCGCCGTTCTGACGCAAGCCCTCCGAGGTAGGAAGTCTCTGCTGCCACTCGGGTTTTCGCGCATTTTTGCCAAGCAGTTCACGAAGAAGCCGTGTAACCAGCTTGTTTGAAACCTTTGCGGGCACTCACATCGACTAACGGCTCTCCGCCGTCATCCCACGTACCGTCTGGCCATCGCGATCGGTTCATCGCGTTCAGCGGCCGCTGTCGGCTACCGACATAGGTACCAGCAGCCCGCTTCCGGCTTCGATTCAGGAGTACTCATGGCGAAAGAAAAGCAATTCGTTGGTCGGGGCGCAGCGCGGCTGCCCCAGAGATTGGTTCCGGTGGCCGTGGCGTGTGCCATCTTGACGGCCTGCGGCGGCGCCAACGAAGCGGGCAGCGGTGACGGCCCGCCGATCTCCAACGGTCCCGCACCGATAGCACCCGCACCAGGGCCGGGGCCGGGCCCGGCACCTGCCCCTGCGCCGGCAGCACCGCCGGCACCCGCACCCGCTCCGGCGCCCGCGCCGCCCCCCGAAGCCAATACCGGCTGGATCGAGGCGGAGACCGGCCGCCTCGGCGGCGGGGCGCGCGTCCTGAGCGCAACCGGCGCCTCCGGTTCGCAGTCGGTGGGCTGGCTGCATGTCACCGGCGCCTTCGTCGAGTTCAACGTGGATGGCGGCGCGGGTGGCAATTTCGACATGCTGCTGCGCTATGCCAACGGCAATGCCTCGCCGCGCAACCTCGGCGTCTATGTCAATGGCGAGCGCGCGGTGCAGCTGCAACTGGCCAACACCGGCGGCTGGTCGAACTTTGTCGAAGGCTCGGTGGCACGCATCCGGCTACTGCCCGGCGCCAATGTCCTGCGCATCCAGCGCGATGCCGTCGACGAGCCTTCGGCCGACGTGGATCGCGTGCGCTTCGTGACGGCCAGCGCCGCCACGGCACCTCCCGCGCCTGCACCAGCTCCGGCTCCGGCACCGGCACCCGCTCCGGCGCCTGCCCCGGCACCCGCTCCAGCACCGGCGCCGGCGCCTGCCCCAGCACCCGCTCCGGCTCCGGCGCCCGCGCCACCGCCGCAACCGGCGCCGCCGCCCAGCATGAACGACCGCACCTTCGTCGACGTCAGCCTGATCCCGGGCCCGCGCGCCGGATCGAACACGCGCGACGTCATCACCAACGGTGAGCGGCCGTACCGGGACGGGGGCCACGCCGTCGGCGCATTCCGCAATGTCTGCCAGTACAGCCACATGAACTTCGATGACGCGCTGGTCTTCCCCGGCCGTCAGTCATCCACGCACCTGCACACCTACTTCGGCAACACCGCCGCGCGCTTCGACAGCACGCCCGAGTCGATCATCAACAGCGGCGGCGGCACCTGCCGGGGCGGCATCGCCAACCGTTCTGCCTACTGGGTGCCCTCGATGATCGATACGCGCAACGGCCGGCCCTTGATCCCCAAGCTGATCCACGTCTACTACAAGACGGGCTACGCCGGAATCGCCGATGCCGCCGTGAAGCCCTGGCCGCGTGGCTTCCGCATGATCGCGGGCAACTCCAACAGCACGGGCGCGCAGAACGGCATCACCTGGTTCACCTGCAATGGCGCGCGGACCAACTTCATCCCCGCCTGCACCGGCACGGTCACGATGGACATCGAGTTTCCGCAGTGCTGGGACGGCGTGAACCTTGATTCGCCCGACCACAAGAGCCATGTCGCCTACCCCAGCGGCGGACGCTGCCCGAGTTCACACCCGATCCCGACGCCCGAGCTGTCGGTGCACGTGAACTACGAGACCAGCGGCGGCGACAGCTCCACCTGGCGCTTGTCCAGCGATCTGAAGGGCGCGCCAGCGGGATCGTCCAGCCACGCGGACTGGATGCACGGCTGGGAGCAGGAAATCATGGAAGCCTGGGTGCGCACGATCATCAACCCAGGCTTGTCGGGCGGCTCGCACATGATCGGCGACGGCCGTGTGATGACCTGCACCTTCCCGGGCTGCGTCTGACGGCCGGCGGATCCGGTCGCAGACTCAAAAGGCCGCCGTCGTGCGGCCTTTGCGCTGAAATGCCGCCTTCGTGCGGCCTTTGCGCTGAAATGCCGCCTTCGTGCGGCCTTGGCGCCGGGAAGGGCCGCCGTCGTTCGGTCTTCGCGCCGTGTCCGCGCTGCGCGGTCGCAGCGGCGGCCCAAGCCCCGCCCGGCATCGCGGGCGGGGTGGACTCGGTGGGCACGACCCGCAGCCCGCGGCCCGCGGCAGGCTCAGTCCACTTCGCCCAAGGTGTCGCCCAGCGCGCTGACGACGCGGTCGATCTCGGCCGGCGTGCTGATGAAGGGCGGCGCCAGCGCCAGGGTGTCACCGCTGTAGCGCACGTAGAAGCCCTTGCGGAACATGGCCATGGCCACCTGGTAGGGCCGCTTGGCCGGCTCGCCCGGGACTGGCTGCAGCGTGATGCCGGCCGCGAGACCGTAGTTGCGGATGTCCGCCACGTGGCGCGCGCCCTTCAGGCCGTGCACGCTGGTCTCGAAGTGCGGCGCGAGTTCGCGCACGCGCTGCAGGGCCGAGTCGCTCTTGAGCAGCTGCAGGCCGGCCAGACCCGCCGCACAGGCGATGGGATGCGCCGAGTAGGTGTAGCCGTGCGGAAACTCCAGCATGTAGTCCGGCCCGCCGGCGGCCATGAAGGTGTCGTAGATCTCCTGGCGCGCGATCACGGCACCGAGCGGCTGCACGCCGTTGGTCAGCTGCTTGGCGATGTTCAGGATGTCCGGCGTGACACCGAAGGCCTCGGCGCCGGTCCAGTGGCCGCAGCGGCCGAAGCCCGTGATCACCTCGTCGAAGATCAGCAGGATGTTGTGCTGCGTGCAGATGTCGCGCAGCCGCTTCAGGTAACCCTGGGGCGGGATGATGACGCCGGCAGAACCCGCAAAGGGCTCGACGATGACGGCGGCGATGTTCGAGGCGTCGTGCAGGTTGATTAGGTTCAGCAGCTCATCGGCCAGTTCGATGCCGGTGGGCGGCATGCCGCGGAAAAAGCTGCCGGCCGGGGGCTGGGTGTGCGGCAGGTGATCCGCTTCCACGCCCTGGCCGAAGAGCTTGCGGTTGGCCACCAGGCCCCCCACGGAGATGCCGCCGAAATTGACGCCGTGGTAGCCCTTGATGCGCCCGATGAGGCGCGTCTTGCTGGCCTGACCCTTCATGCGCCAGTAGGCGCGTGCCATCTTCAGGCTGGTGTCTGCCGCCTCCGAGCCGGAGGCCGTGAAGAAGACCCGGTTCAGGCCCGCGGGCATGCATTCGACGATGCGGTTGGCGAGTTCGAAGGACAGCGGATGACCGAACTGGAAGCCGGGCGAATAGTCCAGCGTCGCCGCCTGGCGCGCGATGGCGGAAACGATCTCCTTGCGGCCATGGCCCAGGCCCGTGCACCACAGGCCGGACAGGCCGTCGAAGATCTGCCGGCCGTCGTGCGTGGTGTAGTAGGCGCCCTGCCCGGCGACGATCAGCCGCGGGTTGGCCTTGAAGTCCCGGTTGCCGGTATAGGGCATCCAGTGCGGCATCAGCCAATCGGCATCCGTGCGGACTGGGCCATCGAGAAACTGGCTGTCGGTCATCTCCATCGGGGTCTTTCTTCGTTGCCGGCATCGTGCGCGGCGGAGCCGGCATCGTAAGGGGGCGCCTGGATCGGCGCAACGCAAGACAGAAGAGGGGATCGGCCTGCACGCCGGGGCGCCTCGGCAGGCGCGCAACAGGCCTCAAGGGCCTCTTGCGCGTCCGGCCTCAGCCCACGCCCCGGCTTGTACGCCGGGGCGCCTCGGCAGGCGCGCAACAGGCCTCAAGGGCCTCTTGCGCGTCCGGCCTCAGTCCACGCCCCGGCTTGTACGCCGGGGCGCCTCGGCAGGCGCGCCACAGGCCTCAAGGGCCTCTTGCGCGTCGGGCCTCAGCCCACGCCCCGGCTTGTACGCCGGGGCGCGTCGGCAGGCGCGCAACAGGCCTCAAGGGCCTCTTGCGCGTCCGGCCTCAGCCACAGGTCCCGACGTAGCCGCAGGCGGTGCAGAAGTCGCAGCCGTCCTTGTGGATCAGGGTGGCGTTGCCGCACTCCGGGCAGGGGCGGCCGGCCATGGGGGCGGAGGCGGCGCTGGGGCCTGCGCCCTGGGGCGCGGCCAGCACGCCCATCTCGCGCAGCGGAAAGCCGCGTTCATCCAGCAGGCCGAGCATCGTGTAGCGATGGATGATGAGCCGTGCAAGGTAGGCGACGGTCGAGGGCCAGACCTGCTGGCGCCGCTCGCCGTGCGGCAGGCCGGGGATGAAGGCCATGAAGTGGCCCAGGGGCTCCGCGTAGTTCAGCAGCTTGCGCAGCTTCATGCCGATCCAGGCGGGATCGATCACGCGCATGTCCAGCGAAAGGATGCGCGCAAGGCCGTCCAGCGCCCGCGGATAGTTGCCGGACAGCCCCATGGCACAAGGGCGTGTGACGATGGCGCCTTCCGGCGTGCTCAGCGTCACTTCCTTCAGCGTGAGCGTGAAGCGTTCGCCGGTCGCGGGGTTCTCGACGTCCACGGCCCAGGCCAGCGTGCCCGACGTCCCGGTGCGGGGTTCGTCGCGGCTGAACAGCGCGTCCATCACCGGCGTGGCCGCACCCGGCGTCATGGGCAGCACGCCCAGGTGCTCGCAGCGCCAGCGCAGCACCGCGGCCGTGGCGGCGACCACGCCGGGAAAGAGCCGCGTTTCGCCACTGGGCGGGAACGGCATCTCGAAGGCCCGCTCCTCGGCCACGGTGGCCAGCGCATCGAGCTTCAGCTGAAGCCAGGCGGCGTCGTCGGCGCGCAGGTCCATCGACAGGGTCTTGGCCAGCGCGCCCAGGCCACGGGGCTGTTCCGCACCGTTCACCCAGACTTCGAAGACGCGCCGGGCCGTGGCTGGCGCCGGGGCAGCTGCCGGCAATTCCCCCACGAACAGGGCGAAGTCGCCATGCGGGTGGTGGATCATGTAGCTCCAGGCCGCATTGCCGCCCGGCAGTTCGGGCCGCCCGGGCCAGCGCAGGCTCGCCATCACCGGCAGCGGCGCCTTGTCCAGCGCCAGCCGCTGGTTTGCACCATCCAGCTTCAGGGGCGCAGCGGCTTCGGCCGTCGGGGTCACGCTGAGCACCGAGCCCAGGATGCTGTTGGGTCGGTAGGTCGCCAGCCCCTTCAGACCGCTGCGCCAGGCTTGGCGGTAGAGATCCTGGAAGTCTTCGTACGGGTAGTCCGCGGGCACGTTCACCGTCTTGGAAATCGCGGTGTCGATGCAGGGCGCGACGGCCGTCACCATGGCGGCATGGTCCGCCGCCTTCAGTTCCAGCGCGGTGACGAAGGCGGGCGTCAGCGGCGCCTGCTCGCCCATCAGGTGGCGGTACAGGCGCCAGGCATGGTCTTCCACCGCATGCTCGGAGAAACTGCCGTCCGGCATGCGCTTCTTGCGCCGGTAGCTCCAGCTGAATGCCGGCTCGATGCCATTGCTGGCGTTGTCGGCAAAGGCCAGGCTGATGGTGCCGGTCGGGGCGATCGACAGCAGGTGCGAATTGCGCAGCCCGTGCTGGCGGATCAGGTCGCGCAGGCGCAGGGGCAGCCGCGAGGCGAAGCTGCCGCCGCTGAGATAGAGATCCGGATTGAAGAGCGGAAAGGCGCCGCGCTCGCGAGCGAGTTCCACCGAGGCCTCGTAGGCAGCGTCGCGCATCGCCGCGGCCATGCGCGTGGCCATCGCGCGGGCCTCGGGCGTGTCGTAGCGCAGGTTCAGCATCACCAGCGCATCGCCCAGACCGGTGAAGCCCAGCCCGATGCGGCGCTTGTTGCGCGCTTCCTGGGCCTGCTGCGGCAGGGGCCACACGGTCACGTCCAGCACGTTGTCCAGCATCCGCGTGGCCACGCGGCACACGCGCGAGAACGCGGCCTCGTCGAAGGCGGCATCGGCCTCGAAGGGGCGCGTGACGAAGCGCGTGAGATCCACCGACCCCAGACAGCAGCAGCCGTAGGGCGGCAAGGGCTGCTCCGCACAGGGGTTGGTGCTGACGATGGTCTCGCAATACGCGAGGTTGTTGTCGCGGTTGATGGTGTCCAGGAAGAGCACGCCCGGCTCGGCGTGGTCGTAGGTGGAGCGCATCACCTGATCCCAGAGATCCGCGGCCCGCACGCTGCGGTACACCCACTGGCCATCCTCACGCGCGCGGGCGCCCTGGGCCTTCAGGGCGGCCGAGGGCTCGGCGCGGTGAACGAGGTCCACCATGCCGTCGGCTTCCACGGCACGCATGAAATCGTCCGTCACGCCGACCGAGACGTTGAAGTTGCGCAGGTCGCCCGTGTCCTTGGCGTGGATGAAGGCCTCGATGTCGGGATGGTCGCAACGCAGCACGCCCATCTGCGCACCGCGGCGCGAGCCGGCGGACTCCACCGTCTCGCAGCTGCGATCGAACACCCGCATGTAGCTCACCGGCCCGCTGGCCTGGCTGTGCGTGCCCCCGACCCAGGCCCCCTGCGGGCGGATGCGGCTGAAGTCGTAGCCCACGCCGCCGCCGCGGCGCATGGTCTCCGCCGCCTCGGCTAGCGCGGTGTAGATGCCCGGATGGCCGTCTTCGATCTCCACGATGGAGTCACCCACCGGTTGCACGAAGCAGTTGATCAGCGTGGCCTGCAGATCGGTGCCGGCGGCCGACTGGATGCGTCCGGCCGGGATGAAACCGCCGCGCAGGCACTGCAAGAAGCGCTGCGACCAGGTGTCTCTGGCCTGCGGGCTCTCCGCCTGGGCCAGCGCCATGGCCACGCGCTGGTGCACCTCGTCGATGCTGCGTTCAGCGCCCTTGGCGTATTTCTCCAGCAGCACTTCCATGCTGATCGGCTGAGCCGGCAAGGGGCCCGGCTGCGGCTGCGCCGCGGCCATCGGAGCGATCTCTTCCTTCATCGTGCGTTCCTCTGCGGGCCGCTGTCGGCCCAGGCTGGCGGCCGGTGATGCCGGGACCTGTGCGCGGCCGCAGCAAGCTGCCGCAGGGGCGCGCCCGGCGGGCCGCGCCCGAAACGATATCAGCGCCGCGACCGAACTCAGGCGCGCGGCTCAAGCCCGCAGCGGCGCTCAGGCAGCCTGGCCCCGCGCGATCGCCTCTTGCGGCGTGAGCAGGCGTTCGATCAGCTCGGCCACGGAGCGGATCTGGCTGCCAAAGGGCAGTTCACCCTTGCCGCGGAAGAAGAGGCCCTTCTTGACGTCGCCCTTCAAGGCCGCCGCCAGCTGGTGATCGATGCAGAACTGGCCCCAGCCCTGCAGGCCATCGCGCAAGCCGCACTGCGCCAGGCAGTCAAAGGCCTTGGTGCAGCGCTGCTTGGTGTGCGCCACGGCCTGGAGCTTCTGCTCGACCTTCAGATAGGCCCTGAGCCAGGGCGTGGCGGCAGCGCGCGCCGGCAGGCCGGCGACGCTGGTGAATTCGATCATGTCTTCTTCGCGGGTCTCGGCGAGCACGCGCTTGAACTCCGGGTGCGCGTCGCCTTCGCGGGTCACGGCAAAGGGCGTGCCCAACTGGACCGCCGCGGCGCCGAGCCCTTGCAGGCGCTGGATGTCCTCGAAGCTGCGGATGCCGCCGGCCGGGATCAGCGGCACTTCGCGCTCCACGCCGGCCGAGCGCAGGAAGGCCAGCGTCTGCGGAATCACGTTCTCGAAATCGAACCGGGGGTCGGCCAGATCGGCGATCTTGGCGGCACCCAGATGGCCGCCGGCCAGCCGCGGGTGCTCGATGACGATGGCGTCAGGCAAGCGCTTCTTGCGCTCCCACTTGCGGACCAGCAACTGCACGCCGCGCGCATCGGAGAGGATGGGCACCAGCAGGGTCTTCGGGTGATCCTGGGCGAGGTCCGGCAGATCCAGCGGCAGGCCCGCGCCCACCACCACGGCATCGATGCCGTCTTCGAGCGCGCGCTTGACCGAGGCGGCATACGAGCTGACCGCGCGCATCACGTTGATCGCCAGCAGGCCGCGGCCCTGCGAGCGGGTGCGTGCCGCGGCGAGCTCTCGTGAGAGGGCTTCCAGATTGGCGTCGTCGATGATCCGCTTGGCCTCGTCACCGACGCCCACACCGCGCGTGCGCTCCATCAGATCCGGGTGGTGCCGCCGCAGATCGATCGAAGACAAGGTGCCGACAGCACCTGCCTCGGCCACCGAGCCGGCCAGGCGATGCGCAGAGACGCCCACACCCATGCCGCCTTGCAGGATCGGCAGCAAGGACCGCCCGCCGAGCGTGAGCGGGCGCAGGCCGCTGCGGGCCAGCAGGTCTTTCAACCGCTCCGCCTGGGGCGAAACAGGGTCTATCGGGAGTGCGATCTCAGGGTTCATGGGGCTTCTTGAAGCAGCCCGGCATCCTGACGGGCGCCGTCGCGACGGCTCTTGCTGCAAATCAAGGCGGGGTGCACCAGCGGCCATCCTGCTGCGCCGACCCATCAGTCGGCAAGCCGATACCCGGCGGCCAGGCCTGCCGGGGCGGGGCGATCAGCCGGCCGTCGACAGCAGATAGCCGGCACCGGACCAGCGCATCACGCGCGCCAGGCGATCGGGCACCCTGTCCAGCACCGGCGGCCCGCCTCGGCTGCGCTGCCAGGCGTCCATCAGCTGCACCAGCGCGATGAAGCCGCTGCCGATGCGGCGAACCGATTCCATGTCCAGCTGGACATGGCGATCACCGGCCGCCGCCTGCTCCAAGGCGGCTCGGAGAGGATCCAGCGCCGGACCGTTGTGCGCTTCGCCCGAGAGTTTCAGGCGCAGCCCAGCGGCATCGATGATCGTTTCGACATCCAGTCGCCCGGCACCCGGACGCTGGGCCGCGCGGTTGAACAGCGCCAGCGGCAGCGCGCCCGCGGCGATGAAATGCAGGAAGCGCCAGCCATCGTTCCAGTAGCGCCGCCACAGCGCCGGCTCTTCGCGGATGCGCCACAGCCATTCCATCCCCGAACGCTGCAGCCAGACCGGTGCCCGCATGACCGTGCCGGCCACGAAGTTGACCACCGCGCCCAGGTGGCTGATCACCGGAGCCTTGAGCGCCGGCCAGTTCTGTTCGATCCAGGCCTGCCCTTTGCGCGCGCCCAGCGCCACGACCACAAACTCGGCGGACGTGGCGTTGATCGGATCGGTGAAGGCCGCGCCGCCGATCGCCTCCAGCGGCCTGAAGCCCGGTGAGCTGCAGCCGACCGCGTACGCTCCCGGCTTGGCCGGCTCATTGAGCTTCTGGACCGCGCGCTGGGCCGTACCCTCCGGCCCGCCGAAGAAGTACACCGCCACGCGATGGCCGGGCGATTCGGCAAGGCGATCGAAGGCGCCGGCTCCGGTCACGCGCTCAGGGATAGGGACACCCATCAAGCGGGCCAGCCAGACGATCGGGGCACCATCGGCCGTGCTGAGATCGCTGTCGACCACCGACAGGCGAAAGTCCATGTCGTCCACACAACCCGCTGCAAAGTTGAGGTTCGGTGTGGACAGAAAGAGTCGCTGGCCGGTGCGGGCGGCCTCGCGCAGTCGCCTCACGGCCTCTTCTTCGGTCACCGCGTCGAAGGGCAGCCCGAAGACGCAATGGACATCACGGCGAAAGTCAGGGCGAAACGATCGGCTCACCGTGGAATTCCTTCAGCGCCCGGCGCTTGCCCTTCAAGAGCGCGAGCCACTGCCATCGACGCAGGAAAGGCCTGAAACCTGGTTCTTCGTAACGCGGCGCACCGCGCCATGCACTGGAGATCCAGCCCCACAACATGGCGAGGCTGCCGAGAACATAAGGACGTTCGTTGAGGCGATTGACCGCATTGGCCAGCATGTAGAGAAAACTTGTGCCCATATGGTACTGCCCGTAACCATGTCTTACGCGGCCAGCCAGGACCCCCGTCTGACTGGTTCCCATCGGACGCAGGTGGATGAAGCGCAGTTCGGGATCGTCGACGCTCATTGCGCGCCAGCCCCGCATGCGGCAGCGGTGGCCATCGATGCCGTCCCACATGACGTCGCGCGAGAAGCCGCCCAAGGCCTGAAAGCAGCTCATGCGGTAGAACTTGCTGGCGCCGATCGACTGCTCGTCGCCATGGCGCTCGTGGACGAGCTGGTCCCCGACGCGGATGTAGGCCTTGCCGCTGCAGGTGGCCAGCAAGGGATCGGCTTCCATGCGGCCCATCAGGCGTTCGAAGTAGCGCGGCGGCAACACCAAGTCCAGGTCCAGCTTGCACAGGAAACGATAACGGTCGAGTTCGACGGTGGCGCAGCCAGCATAGAACGCTTCGATGACACCCGGACCCACGGCACGTTGTCCTCGATCAAGCCGCGTCACGATGCGGATCCAATGATGCCGGGCCGCATACTCCGCCAGGATCGCCGGTGAGGCATCCCGCGAGCCATCGTCGACGATGACCCACAGGCTGGGCCGGATGCTCTGGGCGATCACGCTGTCCAGCGTCTGGCGCATCAGCAAGGCCTCGTCCCGGCAGGGCGAGATCAGCACATAGTCGCGCGGGCCCGGTGGCGCCGGAATGGGCGCCGGACTGGGCGCGGGGATGGACGCGGGCTTCGCTGGCGCCGGGCGCTTGCGCAGCGCGGTATCGCCAGGGCCAACTCGGGGGCGCTCGGCCAGCGCGAGGTCATCAGCGTCCATGACGCACCCCCGGCTGCCTGGCGTCACCCGTTCGCACCGTACCGCTGGCGGCCGCGCGCCGCCGAGCAGGGAACCCGCACCGGGCCGCGCACGCGCCGCCCGCCTTCATCGATCCGTAGCCCATCCTGGCCTCCTTGCGCACCCAGGCGCAGGAGGATTTATCGATGGATGGCGGGCCCGCTGATCAGCCGAAGAGCGCCAACAAGTTCACGCTCATCTGCCGCCAGCGCGGGGCGCTGGCTGAAGGTTCCGGGCCGCGGCGTTCAGGCCGCCGGTGCCGTCGGGCGATCCAGGCGGGCCTGGAGCCAATCCGGGTTCTGCAGATACCAGGCCACGGTCTCGCGCAGGCCGGATTCGAAGCCATGGTGCGCGCGCCAGCCGAGCTCGCGCCGCAGCTTGCCGGCGTCGACGCCGTAGCGCCGGTCGTGCCCGGGCCGGTCGGGTGCCGGCGTGATCAAGCCGGCGTAGGGGCCGGCCGGGTGCGGCCGCAGCTCGTCGAGCAGGCCGCACAGGCTGCCCACCACCTGGCGATTGCTGCGCTCCAGACCGGCGCCGATGTTGTAGACCTCGCCCACACGCCCCTGGGCCAGGATCAGGCGCAGCGCGCTGCAGTGATCGCCGACGTGGATCCAGTCGCGCACCTGCTCACCGTCGCCATACAGCGGAATCGGCCGGCGCTCCAGCGCCCGCCCCAGGGCCAGGGGAATGAGCTTTTCCGGAAAGTGGCGCGGGCCGAAGTTGTTGCCGCAGTGCGTGGTGAGCACGGGCAGACCGTAGGTCTGGTGCCAGGCCCGCACCAGATGGTCTGCCGCCGCCTTGCTGGCCGCGTAGGGGCTGTTGGGCGCTTGCGGCTGGCTCTCGGCAAAGGGCGCAGCGCCCGGTGCCAGGCTGCCGTAGACCTCGTCCGTGCTGACCTGCAGGAAGCGAAAGCCCGCACGCTCGGTCTCGCTCAGGCCCAGCCAATGCCGGCGCGCGGCTTCCAGCAGGCGGAAAGTCCCCTCGACGTTGGTACGCACGAAGTCGCCCGGCGTGCGGATGCTGCGATCCACATGGCTCTCCGCCGCGAGATTGACGATCGCCCGCGGGCGGTGCCGGGCCAGCAGCGACGCGATCAGTTCCGAATCGACGATGTCGCCATGGACAAACCGGTGCCGCGCGTCCCCCGCCACGCTGTCGAGGTTCTGCAGATTGCCGGCATAGGTCAGCGCATCGACGTTCACCACGGGCTCGTCGCTCGTGGCCAGCCAGTCCAGGATGAAGTGGCTGCCGACAAAGCCGGCGCCGCCGGTGACCAGGATCATCCCGGGCCTCCTGCGCTGCGCAGGGCCGGCGTGCCGCGGCGGGCGCACCGGCCTCGTTCAGGACCGGGAAGAGGGGAAAGACAGCGTGCGAGTTCGTTCAGGTTCACGCGCTCAGTATGTGACACGCGCAAACTGCGTCCGCTTGGAAGCCTCCAAGGCCTGGCCCAGGGTCTGGATGCCCTGGGCCTCGAGCAGCGGAATCATCTTCAGGAAGACTTCGGCCGTGACCATGGCGTCGCCCAGTGCCGTGTGGCGGCCGAGCACCTCCACGCCCAGACGTTCGGCGATGGCCTCCAGCCGGTGCGATTCCTGCTGCGGGTGCAGCACGGCCGACAGCAGCAGTGTATCCAGCACCGGCTGATCGAAGCGCAGCCCGGTTCGCTGCTCCTTGAGCTGCAGGAAGCGCATGTCGAAGGCGGCGTTGTGTGCGACCAGCACCGTGTCCTGCGCAAAGCTGTGGAAGGCCGGGAGCACGACGTCGATGGTGGGCTGGCCCTGCACCATCTCCGGCTGGATGCCGTGAATGGGAATGCCTGCCGCGGGAATCGGACGTTGGGGATCCACCAGCTGTTCAAAGCAGTCCTGTCGCCGCAGCTTGGCCGCGACGATGCGCGTGGCGCCGACCTGGATGATCTCGTCGCCGGCCGAGGGCTGCAGGCCCGTGGTCTCCGTGTCGAAGACGGTGTAGCTGAGTTCGGCCAGGCGCCGCTGCGCAAGTTCGCGCGCCTGGTCCGAGCCGGCCTTGAAGAGATCGAAGTCGTAGTACTCGGGCCGGCTCTCGCTGTGCATCACGAAGGCGGCGTCCAGCGGTTCGGCCGACTCGGCCGCCAGCGGCAGCAGAAAGCGGAAGAAGGCGGCCTGGCGGACACGTTCGCGCTCGAACCAGAACGCGCCGCCGTGGCGTTCCACCACGTCCCGCACGGTGAGCGCGCTGGTCTCCTGACCGACGCGGATGGCGTCCGTCTCCCAGCTCATCACCGTCTCGGTGCTCATGGCCTGGCCGAACCAGATCAGGTCCAGCTGCGCCCGCGAGCCCTGCACCTGCAGCCGCAGCTGCACCAGGCGGATGTTGTACTCGTCGGCCAGCCGCGAGGCCAGGTAGGACAAGGCCTGGGTGATCGAGAAGCTGTCCACGCGCAGCCACAGCGAACCGTCGACCTCCGCGGCATCGGCGCGGCAGCCGGCCGTGGCCGCGATGCGCCGCACCGCGGCCGTCACCAGATCGGCGCCCAGCATGTCTTCCAGCGGCCAGCGCGTCTTGATGGTCTGGGTGGTGTGGTTGGCCAGCTCCTGGATGCGGCGCGTCATCGCGGCCGCTTCGTCGCGCACCACGGCCTGGAAACGCTCGCGCGTGGGCGTATCCAGCTCCGGATGCTCCAGCAGTTCCACCGCGGCCTGCAGGTTGCCCAGCGAAGCCCGGCTGGTCTCGGTCAGCGAGTGCAGCATGCGGTCGCGCTGGGATTCGTCGGCGAAGTCGCGCGTGATGTTGTCCAGCATGAGCACGAAGCCGGCGATCGGGTGATCGCTGGCTTCCTCCGCGGCGCGCACCGGGGCCAGCTGCACCCGCAGCAGCTGACCGCCGCGCGTGGTGGTGACAAACTGCGCCGAGGGATTGGGTACGCCGCGCTGCAGCCGCTGCTGCACGCTCTCCAGCGCGTGGGCCACCAGCTTGCGGTCGAACACCGCATAGATCGAGCGGCCCAGCGCCAGCAGCTCGGCGCCGCCGACCGCCGGGCCTTCGGCCAGCGCGCGGAACTGCAGCCGCGCCCGCGCGTTGAACAACAGCACGCGGCCATCGAGATTGCACACCACCACCGACTGCGTCAGCTCCGACATCAGCGCCGCCAGCCGGCTGCGTTCCTGTTCGACCTCGCGGCTGGCCTCGCGCACCTTGGCCTCGATGTCGGCGCGCAGGGCCGTGCGCTGCCGCAGCAGCTCGTTCACGCCTTCGGCCAGCGCGCGGCTTCCGGCGCTGCCGGCGACCGCCTCCGCAGGCAGCTCGCGGTGCCCTTCACTGCGCAGCAGCACCTGCAGGTGCTCCGCCAGGCGACCGGGGGCGGCGCCGTGGCGCAGCCAGAGCGCCCGGCTGGCCGTGCCCAGCGCAATGGCCAGGAAGAACCACAGCATCAGCACCAGCGCCACGCGGGGCTCCAGCCAGGCCAGCACGGCCGTGCGCTGGTCCGGCTCCAGCAGCCCCAGCAGCGCCAGGGCCACGCCGCCGAGCACCAGGCCGATGACGACACCCGGCGCAGCTGCCGCAAGCACCGGCGCGAGATCCTGTTTCCGCGCGGCCATGGCTCAGCCCCCGGCCAGCATGTCGCGCACCTTGGCCGCCAGCTCCTTGGTGGAGAAAGGCTTGGTCATGTACGCATCCGCACCCAGGCCCAGACCCTGTGCCACATCGGTATCCCTGCCCTTGGCGGTGAGCATCAGGATCTTCACGCCCGCCAGTGACTCATCGGCGCGCACGGCCTGGCAGACCTCGAAGCCGCTCTTGCCGGGCATCATCACATCCAGCAGCACCAGATCGGGCTTGATGGCCTGGATCGCGGCCAGCGCCTCGTTGCCGTCGCGCGCCACGCTGACCTGCCAGCCTTCGCGCTTCATCAGGAACTCCAGCGAAATCAGGATGTTGGGTTCGTCGTCCGCAATCAGGACCTTTCGCGGCATGTTCATGTCGATGTCTCCTCGGTCTTGTCCGGTGCTGACCAGGGCAGTGTGAAGGCAAAGCAGGCCCCCTGCCCCGGCTCGGATTCCAGCCACATGCGACCGCCGAAATGCTCGACGATCTGACGGCTGATCGGAAGGCCCAGGCCCGTGCCCTGGGGTCGGTTGCGGGCGTCGCCGCCCTGTCGGAACTTCTCGAAGACCAGCTGCTGCTGCGCAGCCGGCACGCCCGGGCCGTTGTCGGTGACGCGCACGGTCGCCTGCTGCGCATCGCACAGCAGCGTCACATCCACCTGGCCAGCGTCCGCGGGCACGAACTTCGCCGCGTTGGACAACAGGTTGATGATCACCTGCGTGAGACGGTCGGCATCCGCCTGCAGCTGAGGCACGGCGTCAGGCACGTTCAGCCGGACGACGGCGCCGCGTTCACGGAACAGCTCGCCGGTGCTGGTGACGGCCTGCTGCAGCAGCTGGCGCAGGTCCACCGGTCCGCTGCGCCATTCGGCGTGCCCGGATTCGATCTTGGCCATGTCCAGCACCTGGTTCACCAGGCGCGAGAGCCTCTCGCTCTCGGCCACCACGATGCCCAGGAACTGATCGCGCTGGTCGCCGGGCATCTCGGGGTCGTCGCGCATCATCTCGGTCAGCGCGCGGATGCTGGTCAGCGGGGTGCGCAGTTCATGCGTGACCGAGGACATGAAGTCATCCTTGAGCCTGTCCAGGCTCTTGAGCTGCTCGTTCACATGCCGCAGCTCGCTGGCTTCTTCGACGATGCGCATCACATCGTCCAGGCCGAGGTGCTCCTCCTCGGCGACCGAAGCGATCATCACGCGCGCCGAGGCGCTGCCCACCGCGCCGGCCAGTTGCGTTTCCGCCAGGTGCACGAGCCGCGCATCGGCAGGCTGGTCCTGCGCCAGCCGTTGGCCCGAGCGCACGGAGAACTCCGCAAACAGCCGCCGCGCCTTGTCGGCGCCGAGAAAGCGGCTGACCATCGCCTGCAGATCGCCCACCTTCGCGCGCCCGCGCCAGAAGACGCGGGCGCTGGCGCCTCGCTCGAAGACATCCACAAACTGCAGCGCCTGGCTCGCTTCGCGTGCGGAGGGCGGACGCCACAGCGAGACACCCACGTACAGCCCCAGATTGACCAGCAGGCTCCAGAAGAGCGCGTGCGTCAGGTTGTCCATGCCGCCCAGGCCGAAGAGCTGCTCCGGCTTGAGCCAGCTGATGCCCCAGGGTCCGTGCAGCAGGAAGTCATCCGGCAGCCAGCCGGACTTGGCGATGGACGGCAGCATCAGCGTGTAGGCCCAGACCAAGGCACCCGCGCTCAAGCCGGCCAGTGCGGCGTCGCGCGTGCCGCCTTTCCAGAAGATGCCGCCCAGCAGCGCCGGCCCGAACTGCGCCACGGCAGCAAAGCTGATCAGCCCGATGCTGACCAGCGCGTAGGCCTCGCCCGCCACGCGGTAGTAAACGTAGCCCAGCATCAGCAGCGCCACGATCACGGCTCGACGGATGCCCAGCAGCACGCCGCTGAGATCGTGCCGTGCGAAGAAGCCCTTGCGGCGCATCAGCAGCGGCAAAACCAGATCGTTGGACACCATGGTCGAGACGGCGATGGCCTCGACGATCACCATGCCCGTGGCGGCCGAGAGACCGCCCACGAAGGCCACCAGCGCCAGCCAGGGCATGCCGGCTGACAGCGGGAGCGACAGGATGAAGGTCTCCGCGTTGGCGCCTCCGGGCCCGAACCACAGCAGGCCGGCGACCGCCAGCGGCAGCACGAAGATGTTGATGGCCAGCAAATAGGCCGGGAAGGCCCAGGCCGCGCGCCGCAGATGGCGCTCGTCGACGTTTTCGACCACCATCACCTGGAACTGGCGCGGCAGCAGGATCACCGAGAGCATGGCCAGCAGCACGAGCGAGAACCACTGGTCGGCGGCAAAGCTGGCCGGCGGCTGCAGCACACGGGCGATCTCCGGCTGCTGCAGGGCGCGTGCAAAGAGGGCCTCGGGGCCGTCGAAGATCGCGAAGACCACCACCGCACCGACCGTGAGGAAGGCCAGCAGCTTGACCACCGATTCCGCGGCAATTGCGGCCACCATGCCCTCGTGCCGCTCGGTGGTGTCCAGGTGGCGTGTGCCGAAGGCGACGGTGAAACCGGCCAGCAGCAGCGCCACATACAGCGTGCCGTCGCCATACCAGCCGCTGGCCCCGCTCATGTCCTGACCGGTCATCACGCTCAGGCTGCTGGCGATGGCCTTGAGCTGCAGCGCGACGTACGGGACGATGCCAATCAGGGCAATCAATGTCACCAGGCCGGCCAGCAGTCGGCTCTTGCCGTAGCGGCTGGCGATGAAGTCGGCGATCGAGGTGATGCGGTATTCGCGCGCAATGCGGATCATCTTGCGCAGCACCACCCAGGCCATCACCATGGCCAGCGTCGGGCCCAGGTAGATGGGCAGGAACCACAGGCCGCTGCCGGCCGCGCGCCCGACGCTGCCGAAATAGGTCCAGGCCGTGCAGTACACACCCATGGACAAGGTGTAGACCCAGGCGTTGCCGATCACCGAGCGGCCCTGCGCCGCGCGACGATCCGCCCAGGCTGCCACCGCAAAGAGCAGCGCCAGATAGGCGAACGAAACCCCCAGCACCAGCGGTGTGGGCAGCGGTTGCCAGGCGGCGGCTGACATGGCGTCGACGGCCCCGAAGGCGGTGGTGCGAGGGCCTCAGCGCTCGGGGCGCTCCATCAGGAAAGCCAGCACCGCGATCAGCAGGGCCCAGGCCAGGAACAGCCCCAGGGCGCTGCCTGACCACAGGCGTTGCAAGGGGGAGCTGAAGACCAGCCATCCCGCGGCGAACAGGGCCAGCAGCCGCTGGGCATCCAGGCTCTTGAACATGGGTCTGTCTCCTTCTGCTGTCTTGTTGTGGGATCGTCCTGGCGGGTCTTCGCCCGCTACAGACTGTCGAACTTGAAGTGCTGGCGCAGGAACAGGCGGAAGCGCTTCACGATGGCCAGCGAATCGCGCAGCGGCTCGCGCTCCAGCGCGCCCAGATCGGAAGCCTTGACCTCGTTGCCCGGCCTGGCGCCCCCGGCGCGCTGGCGCAATTGGTGCGACAGCCGAAGGCCCATCAGGAAGTGCAGCGCGTCGGTGAGGTCGCGCGCCAGCCCGGCTTCGAGCCGCTCTTCTTCCACCAGCCGCTGCAGCCTGGCCACGGTGCCGACCTCGCGCACGCCGAACTCCAGCGAAAGCGCACGCACGCCATGCACGATGGGAAAGGTGCCAAGCTTCTTCAGATCCAGCAGCTGCTCGTCGCGCCGTGTCGTCAGGCGCGTGAACCAGTTGCCGGGCTCCTGGAACTGATCGGCCGCACCGGCAAAGCGGGCCAGGTAGGTGGCCTGCCCGGACAGCGAGCGGTCCAGGTAGGCCCGCGCCTCGTCCAGCAAGGCGGTGTCGCCGCAGACCGCGGCCGCGTCGAAGAAGATGGCCAGGTGCATCGGGCCATCGGTCTCGGCGCCGTAGATCCACTGGCGGATCGACTCCTTGAAGGCGCTGATCGGCAGACACCAGATCGGGTTGGTGAGCATGATCTGCCCGGGGCACGGCGGGTAGCCGAAGGCCGTCAGGGCTTCGTTGAAGCGCTGCGTCACTTCGGCCAGCTCGGGGCAATCGAAGCCATCGCGCAGCAGCAGCGCATTGTCCTGATCGGTCTTCAGGATCTGTTCGCCGCGGCCTTCGCTGCCCATCACGAGCAGGCAGCTGTTGGCCAGCAGTGCGGGCGGCGCGATCAAGGACCAGGCCCGCGCGAACAGCCGGGTATTCAGCTCGCTGACGAGGCGCGTGATGCGTTCGATGCGGATGCCGCTGCCGTGCAGCAGCGCCACCATCTCGTCCACCCGCGCAGCCGCCTGCTTCAGCTCGTCGGTACTGCGTGCCTCGTCGATCTGCAGGGCGACGATGTGCGAATGGTTCGCCACGAAGCTGACCAGATCCAGCTGGCCGAGCACACCCAGCACCTCATCGCCATCCTTGACCAGCAGGCGGTGCACGCGGTGTCGCACCATCAGCCACAGCGCCTCGAAGACCTCGGCATCGGCCTGCACCTGGATCAGCTCGAAGCGCGAGACCTCGCGCACGGCCAGCTGCGCGGGCGGGCGATCGCGCAGCAGCGCATCGCGCAGATCCGTGGTGGTGAAGATGCCCAGGCGCGGCGTGCCTTCGTGCACATCGCGCACCAGGGCGTGAGTGAGGCCACGCTCTGACAGGGCGCGGCAGACGCTGATCAGATCCTGCTCGCCCTCGACATAGAAGGGTTTGCGGATGTAGGCGTCGCGGATGCGCGCCGTCACCAGCGAGAGCATTTCCCGCTGGGGTTCGGCGACGTGCTGAGGAGACATCTAGGAGCGTTCCAAAGGCAAAGGGCCGCAGACAGTGTGCCCGCGGCCCTGCGACACGGGCCTGACTCAGGTCAGGCCCTGCCCTGCGTTCAGTGACCCGAAGCGCCGGCTGCGCCGATGCCCGTTTCCGAACGCACCTGCTGCGCCAGGAAGCCAGCCTTGTCTTCAGCCGCGCGCTTGCTGCCGTCCAGCAGCGAGAACAGCCAGATGCCGACGAAGCCGATGGTCATCGAGAACAGCGCCGGGCTGGCGTACGGGAACCAGGCCGAGCCCTTGGGGTTGCCGAGTGTGGCTTCCCACACCGCAGGCGACACCACCGTCAGCGCCACCGAGCTGAACAGGCCCAGGAAGCCGCCGATCACCGCGCCGCGCGTGGTGCAGCCCTTCCACAGCACGCTCATCACCAGCACCGGGAAGTTGGCCGATGCCGCGATGGCGAAGGCCAGGCTCACCATGAAGGCGATGTTCTGCTTCTCGAAGGCGATGCCCAGCACCACCGCGACGACGCCCAGGCAGATCGTGGTGATCTTGGAAACGCGCAGTTCAGCCGCACTGTCGGCCTTGCCCTTCTTGATCACGGTGCCGTAGAGGTCATGCGACACAGCCGAGGCGCCCGACAGCGTCAGGCCCGCCACCACCGCCAGGATGGTCGCAAAGGCCACGGCGCTGATGAAGCCCAGGAACACGTTGCCGCCCACCGCATTGGCCAAGTGCACCGCCGCCATGTTGTTGCCACCCAGCAGGCCGCCCTTGGCGTCCAGGAAGCTGGGATTGGTCAGCACGAAGCAGATGGCGCCGAAGCCGATGATGAAGGTCAGGATGTAGAAGTAGCCGATCCAGGTGGTGGCCCACAGCACGGACTTGCGGGCTTCCTTGGCGTTGGGCACCGTGAAGAAGCGCATCAGGATGTGCGGCAGACCGGCGGTACCGAACATCAGCGCCATGCCGAAGCTGATGGCGGAGATCGGATCCTTCACGAAGCCGCCCGGGCCCATGATGGAGAAGCCTGCCTTGGCCGCTTCTTCGGGCGTCTTGCCGGCATTCGTGGCGATGCCGGTCTTGATCTCCACCGCCTTGGCAAACATCGCCTCGGGGCTGAAACCGAATTGCGCCAGCACCATCACGGCCATGAAGGTGGCCCCCGCCAGCAGCATGATGGCCTTGATGATCTGCACCCAGGTGGTGGCCGTCATGCCGCCGAACAGCACGTAAACCATCATCAGGCCGCCAACCAGCAGCACGGCGATCCAGTACTCCAGGCCAAACAGCAGCTTGATCAGCTGGCCCGCACCCACCATCTGCGCAATCAGGTAGAAGGCCACGACGACCAGCGTGCCCGAGGCCGCGAACATGCGCACCGGGGTCTGCTCGAAGCGGAAGGCCGCCACGTCGGCAAAGGTGAACTTGCCCAGGTTGCGCAGGCGCTCGGCCAGCAGGAAGGTGACCACCGGCCAGCCCACCAGGAAGCCGATCGAGAAGATCAGGCCGTCAAAGCCACTGGCCATCACAGCCGCGGAAATGCCCAGGAACGAGGCGGCCGACATGTAGTCGCCCGCGATCGCCAGGCCGTTCTGGAAGCCGGTGATGCCGCCGCCGGCGGTGTAGAAGTCGGCCGCGCTCTTGGTCTTGGCGGCCGCCCACTTGGTGATCCACAGCGTGAAGGCCACGAAGATGCCGAACATGCCGATGGCTGTCCAGTTGGTGGCCTGCTTGTCGGCCTGGCCCAGGTCGGCGCCGGCCGCTGCAGCGAGTGAGGCTGCGCCCAGCAGGGCAGCCCCGATCAGAAGGTTCTTGCGAGTCATTTCAGCACCGCCTTGTTCAGTTCCTCGGCCAGTGCATCGAATTCACTGTTGGCCCGGCGCACATAGATGGCCGTGATGACCACCGTGAAGACGATGACGCCCAGGCCGATCGGCATGCCGACGGTCATGACGCCTTCGCCCAGCCTGGAGGCGAGGAAAGGCTTGTTGAAAGCCACGAGGAGGATGAAGCCGTAGTAAACGACCATCATCGCCAGGGTCAGCCACCAACCGAAGCTCGAGCGCTTGCTCTTCAGCTCCTGGTATTTGGGGTGACTGGCGATCTTGCTAGCCAGTGCAGCGTCCATGTTGTCTCCGATCCAGTTGGGGCGCCAGACAAGGAAAGACCCTGGCACCGACAAGTGAATGGTTGGATCGCGCTCTGACCTCCCTCTGACTCGAAGCCAACTGCGGCTGACGGGCCGCTGGCACTGAACTGACGCTCAGGAACGGCGCAGGCCGCCTCGCGGCGCGGCGGCCGCATCCCAATCAGGCCCACTGAACCACGGATTGCCCCGCAGATACTCGCTGAGCGCCGGCAGCGCATCGGCGCCCCAGAAGACCTTCTGGTCGACCTGGATGCTGGGCACGCCAAAGAGCTGGTGTGCAATTGCCTGCTCGGTGTTTTCCCTTAACTCCTGCTTCACCTCGGCGCTGGCCGGGTCTCGCACGGGCTTGAGCTGCTGCTGCAACGCCGTCAGGCGCGACGCATCGACGGCGTCGCCGCCGCCTTGCCACACGTGCCGGAAGAGGGTCTCGACGACGTGGCGGCTGGGCTGCTGGCCGGTTGGTGCGCAGGCCACGGCCAGGCGCAGCAGGGGCAAGGGATTGAAGGGATGCTGCAGCGGCAGCTCCAGCGCCAGGCCCTGACGGTGCGCGCGCCAGAGCACATCGCGGTAGGTCCAGGCGCGCTTGGGCTCGATCTCGGCCGGGCCCTTCTGACCCCAATGTGCCAGCAGCCCGGCAATCAGCACCGGGCGGTAGCTGACCTCGTAACTCAGGCCTTCCAGGGCATCCGGCAAGGCATCGAAGGCCAGCCAGGCGTACGGCGAGATGGGATCAAACCAGAACTCAAGCGTCTTCATCGGCCGCCTTGGGTGCCTGGAACGCCAGATCCTCGATCGCCTGGAGCTGCAGACGCCGCTGCGGCAAGGCCAGCCAGACCTGGCGCTTGTCTGCATCGGTCATGCGGCTCCAGCCGGCGATCTCGTCCAGCGAGCGCGCGCAGCCCTCGCACCAGCCCGTCGTGGCGTTCATGCGGCAGACGTTGATGCAGGGTGAAGCGACCAGGCTCACACCTGCTCCTCAGGCGGCTTGCACGACATCGTGCAGTTCAGCACCGGTGAGGCGCTGCAATTGGCCCACATCCAGCGGGAAGACACCCTTGGGGTGCCCGGCCGCAGCCCAGATGACCGGGAAGCGGGACAGCTCTCGATCGATCACCGTGACGGGTGGATTCAGGTGCGCCACCGGTGAGACCCCGCCGATGGCAAAGCCGGTCTGCGCCTTCACGAACTCGGCATCGGCGCGGGCCAAGGGGCCCGTCAAGGCTGCGACGCGCTTCTCGTCGACGCGGCGGTCACCCGAGGTCACCACCAGCACCGCGGCATCGTCGGCCTTGCGCCGGAAGACCACGCTCTTGGCGATCTGGCCCAGCTCCACGCCGAGTGCCTCGGCGGCTTCCTGCGCCGTCCGGGCCTGGACTTCCAGCCACAAGGGAGGATGAGGATGGCCCGCCGCGGCCAGCGCCTGCGCCACCCGGCGGAAGCCTTCAGGGCGTTCTTCGGGCGACAGCATCAGGCAGCCCGCCGGGCCAGCAGCGCCCGCGCCACGCGCGACACCGGCGGGCGGCCGATGACCCCCGAGATGTACGCACCCGCATCCACCAGGCGGTCCAGATCGATGCCGCAGTCGATCCCCAGGCCATTGAGCATGAAGACCACATCTTCGGTGGCCACGTTGCCCGTGGCGCCCTTGGCGTAGGGGCAGCCACCCAGGCCCGAGACGCTGGCGTCGAAGGTGTGCAGGCCCATCTGCAGGCAGGCGTAGATGTTGGCCAGCGCCTGGCCGTAGGTGTCATGAAAATGACCGCTCACCTCGGCGATCGGATAGTGACGCAGTGCACGCTCCATCGCGGCCTGAACACGCGCCGGGGTGCCCACGCCGATGGTGTCAGCCACGCCGCAATGCTGCACGCCGATGGCGTTCATCAGTCGCACCACCTGCTCCACCGCGTCGGCACTGACCTCGCCCTGGTACGGGCAGCCCAGCGCGCAGGAGATCGCGCCGCGCACCTTGATGCCGCGCTCGCGGGCCAGTGCCACCACCGGGCCGAATCGTTCGATGCTTTCTTCGATGCTGCAGTTGATGTTGCGCTGGCTGAAGGCTTCGCTGGCGGCGCCGAAGACGACGATCTCGTCGGGCTCGTCAGCCAGGGCCGCTTCCAGGCCCTTGAGGTTGGGCGTGAGCACCGAATAGCGCACGCCGGGCTTGCGCTGCACGGCGCTCATCACCGCATGGTTGTCCGCCATCTGCGGCACCCACTTCGGGCTGACGTAGCTGGTGACCTCGATCTCGCGGCAGCCCGCCGCCTGCAGCGCATGCACCAGCGCGACCTTGTGCTCGGTGGCCACGGGGGCCGATTCGTTCTGCAGCCCGTCGCGCGGGCCGACATCCACGAGCGTGACGTGCGACGGCAGGCCGGTCATCGCCAGGCCCCCCGATGCTCGGCCCGGCGCGCGCTCATCTGGACTACCCTTCGCCCTGCGGGCTCCGGCATGAGCGCTTGGGAACTGAGCCCGGACACGGACAGTCCCGGCGGACTGTCCGTCGCCTGGCGAAGGCCAGCGACCTCCGGGCGCTGGCGGCCCGGCGCGCTCATGAACCCGCCTCCAGGCGCAGCAACGCGCCGCCTTCGGCGACCTGGTCGCCCACGGCGTACAGCAGTTCGGCCACCACGCCATCGTGGGGCGCGTGCAGGGTGTGCTCCATCTTCATCGCCTCCATCACGGCCAGGGGCTGGCCGCGCTTGACCTGCTCTCCGGTGCGGGCGAGGTAGCTCACCACCTTGCCGGGCATCGGTGCGCTCAGGCCGCCGCCTTCGGCTGCGCCATCCGCGGCATGTGCCAGCCGATCGATCTCGCTGACCTGCGCGCTGCCCTCGGCTGCAAAGACGGCCACGGTCTCGCCCACCGCATAGACCGAGAGCGTGGCGCGGCGGCCCTGCAGGCTCAGCTCATGTCGCCCGCTACCCAGCGCGTGCGTGGCCAGCGCGTGCGTCTGGCCGGCCAGCGTCATGCGCAAGGCGCCATCGTGCAGGCGCTCCAGCGTCACCTCGTGCGCTCCACCCTTCCACTCCAGGTCAAAGCGCCGCCGGGCACCGCCGTGCAGGCGCCAGCCGTCTCGACGGCTCCAGGGGTCCGCATCCTGCTGCGCCTGTTCCTGTTCCAGTGCATGGGCCACCACGCCGGCCGCCACCCAGGCCAGGGAAAGCCCCGGGGATTCGAAGAGCGCGACCCGTTCGCGCTCGATCAGGGCCGTATCCAGATCGGCTGTCGAGAAGGCACGCGAGCCAACGACGCGGCGCAGGAACGCCACGTTGGTGTGCAGACCCACGATGTGCGTCTCGCGCAGCGCCGCATCCAGTCGCGCGAGCGCCTGCTGCCGGTCTGCGCCCCAGACGATCAGCTTGGCGATCATCGAGTCATAGTGCGGGCTGATGGTGTCGCCCGCACCAAAACCCGTATCCACGCGCGGCAGCACGGCGTGGCGCTCGAACGCCACATGAGCGGGCCAGTTGGCCACCTCCAGCCGCCCCGTCGCGGGCAGGAAGTTGGCGTCCGGGTTTTCGGCGCAGATGCGGGCCTCGATCGCGTGGCCGTGGATGCGAAGCTCACCCTGCAGCGCCGGCAGGCGCTCGCCGCTGGCCACACGCAGCTGCCACTCCACCAGGTCATGGCCGGTGATGGCCTCGGTCACCGGATGCTCCACCTGCAGGCGCGTATTCATCTCCATGAAGTAGAAGCGCAGGTCCCCGTCATCGGTCTCTTCGGCGATGAATTCCACCGTGCCGGCGCCCACGTAGCCCACCGCACGCGCTGCCGCCACGGCGGCGGCGCCCATCTCGGCGCGCCGCGCCTCGCTCAGGCCCGGAGCCGGGGCCTCTTCCAGCACTTTCTGGTGGCGGCGCTGGACCGAGCAGTCGCGCTCGAACAGGTAGACCGCGTTACCCTGGGTATCGCAGAAGACCTGGATCTCGATGTGCCGCGGCCTGGTGACATAGCGCTCGACCAGCACATGGTCGTCACCGAAGCTGGCCTTGGCCTCGCGCTGGCAGCTGGCCAGCGCGGCGGCAAAGTCTTCCGCGCGATCCACACGGCGCATGCCGCGGCCGCCACCGCCGGCGCTGGCCTTGATCAGCACCGGGTAGCCGATGCGAGCGGCCTCGCGCGCCAGCAGCTCAGGCTGGTTGTCGGCCCCGTGATAGCCAGGGACCAGCGGCACGCCGGCCTTCTCCATCAAGGCCTTGGCGGCCGATTTGCTGCCCATGTCGCGGATCGCGCCGGGCGGCGGGCCGATGAAGACCAGCCCGGCATCGGCGCAGGCCTGCGCAAAGGTCTCGTTCTCGGACAGGAAGCCATAGCCGGGATGGATGGCCTGGGCACCCGTCTGGCGGGCGGCCTCGATGATGCGCTCCCAGCGCAGATAGCTGTCACGCGCGGCAAGACCGCCGAGCGAGACCACCTCATCGCAGGCACGGACGTGGCGAGCCCGGGCATCGGCATCGGAACAGACCGCCACCGTCTGCACGCCGAGCCGGCGTGCGGTGGCGGCCACGCGACAGGCGATTTCGCCGCGGTTGGCAATCAGGATCTTGTTGAACATCGTGCCCTCTCCAGCCTGGCAGCGGATGGTAGGGCCAGCGGCGCTTTGGCGCGGCTGCGTGGACATGCGGATCAACCCTCCGCCGCAGCGGCCGACCCTGCTGGATCAGTGACCGGCGCCTTCAGGCAGTCGGGCGCGCCGGGGAGGCCAGCCACTGGCGCCAGCGGCTGCGAAGCTCGCGCGCCCACCAGATCGCCGCCGGCAAGGCCACGAGCATCACCAGGGCCAGCGTCAGGAGGCTGGATCCCGGCCAGGCAGGCGCCACAAACAGCGCCAAGGGCACGAGCAGGTCGAACATCACGACCAGCGACCCGACCGCCAGCGGCGAGCCAAGCAGGCCGCAGAGCAGGCGCAGCGCCACACGCAGGGCCTGTCCCGAACCCGCCAGAGCGGCGCCCAGCGGCAAGCCGATCCAGCCCCAGGGTCCCAGCACGTCCAGCATCAGCGCCGCTGCGACCACCGCGCCCAGCGGCACACGCAGGCTGTTCAGCAGCAGGTCTTCGGGGGCGCCACGCAGGCTGCGGGCATCGGCCAGGCGTTCAGCCAGGGCCAGCACGCCGCACAGCGCCAGGGCCGGCGCCTGCTGCAGCAGATCCAGGCCAGCCGGCAAGGCCAGCAGATCCAGCCAGCCCGCCAGGCCCAGGCAGAAGACGACCGCAAAGGGCCGCAGGCCACACAGGAACGAGGCCAGGGCAGCCAGGGCAAGCACTTCCATCAACCCGAGCGGGAGCGACGTCATGGCGTGTGGTGAAGGCGGTCTGAGATTCGAGGCTGACTGCGCGGGGCCGGGGCGCCATCGGCGGGCTTTGGACACAAAGCCTTACAAGGCCCGCGCAGCGTATCACCGCCGCGGCCGTGAACGATTGCACGGCACCCCCGTCAGTCGGTGCCGGAATCTCCGTCGGCCACCACAAATCCGTTGATGGCGAAGAGCTTGCACTTGACACGGGCCACACGTTCGCATTGCTCCAGCGCGCTGGCCACCGGCCGCTCGATCCCCCAGGCAGAGGCCCAGTGCCGGCCGTTTTCACTGACGGCAAAGGCCTTGGGCACTGCCAGGCGAAGCCAGTTTGCAAACGCTTCACGGGCGGTGAAGCCTCGAACCGGCAGGCGGTCGGCCTCGTCGGCGCGCGCGTGGCGAAGCGGCACGGGCTGAGGCAGCATCGGGATGGGTTCGAAGCGCGGATCAGGCCGCACGGGCAGGCCCAGAGGCAGCAAGGCCGCCAGCACTTTTGGCAGCCAGGTGGGCATGCCATCGCGCGAGCCGAACAGCGCATGCCCATCGGTGCCGAAGCGGCCGAAGGCTTCAAGCCGGGCCGAGCCGCCCTGCGCCACGAAGCGTTCATGGGCCGCACGCCACACCGCGGGACGGAAGTGGCTGTCGTTGTCGGCGTAGAACCAGATCGACGGCAGGCTGGCTTCCTTGCCGTAGCTGCCGATGGCCTCGATCAGGCCGTCTTCCCAGTCGGCACAGGCCGGCTGGCGAAGACCGCCCGCAAAGTTGACCAGCAGCCGCGTGCCCGGGTGCGGTGCCGCGCCGTAGGCCAGGGTGGCCAGCCCGCCATGCGATTGCCCGATGACCACGCTGCGCGAGCCATCCGCCCAGGGCTGCGCGGCCGCCCAGTCCACCGCACGGCGCACCGAACGCGCCTGCTGGTGGCCATTGGCCTGGACATCGCAGGAGCCGTCGCGCTCGGTACCGCCCGAGCGCGCGAAGCCTTCGCGCATCGGCACGATCACCGCATAGCCGCGACGCACGAACTCGTAGGCCACATGCAGCGGGCGGTAGCGTTCCTGCATCGCTGCCGGCCCGGGCGAACGACCGTGGTTGATGACCACCAGCGGAAAGGGCCCGGCGCCCCGGGGCCGGTAGACCGAGACCTCCAGCTCCGGCGCCAAGGGCCCGTCCGCAGGGATCATCAGCACATCTTCGGCCAGGTCTGCCTCGAGCACCGCAGCCGCGGCCTGCGCACGCGCCGGGCTGGCGAGCGACCCGGCCATCAGGCCGCACAAGAGCCAGGAGACAACCAGCAGCAGCCAGGGGCGTGATGGAAAGCCAGACCCACGCCGCATCGCGTCACATCCGGAAGATGCCGAAGCGCGGCGCTTCGGGGATCGGCGCATTCAGGCTGGCGGACAGCCCCAGCGCCAGCACGCGACGCGTATCGGCTGGATCGATGATGCCGTCGTCCCAGAGCCGCGCGCTGGCGTAGTACGGATGCGCCTGGGCATTGAACTGTTCGAGGATGGGCTGGCGGAACTGCGCCTCTTCTTCTGCCGACCAGCTGCCGCCCCGGGCCTCGATCCCGTCGCGCCGCACGGTAGCCAGCACGCTGGCGGCCTGCTCGCCACCCATCACGCTGATGCGCGCATTCGGCCACATCCACAGGAAGCGCGGCGAATAGGCCCGGCCGCACATGCCGTAGTTGCCGGCCCCGAAGCTGCCGCCGATGATGACCGTGAACTTCGGCACCGTGGCCGTGGCCACGGCCGTGACCAGCTTGGCGCCATGCTTGGCGATGCCTTCGTTCTCGGCCTTGCGGCCGACCATGAAGCCGGTGATGTTCTGCAGGAAGACCAGCGGAATGCGTCGCTGGCAGCACAGCTCGATGAAGTGGGCGCCCTTCTGCGCGCTCTCGCCGAAGAGGATGCCGTTGTTGGCGATCAGGCCCACGGGCATGCCTTCGAGGTGCGCAAAGCCAGTCACCAGCGTGGTACCGAAGCGGGCCTTGAACTCGTCGAACTCGCTGCCGTCGACGAGCCGCGCGATGATCTCGCGCACGTCAAAAGGCTTGCGGGCGTCGGTGGGAATCACGCCGTGCAGTTCGGCGGCGTCAAAGAGCGGAGAGCGCGGCGGCTGCAGCGCCAGTTGCTGCGGCTTGCGCCAGTTGAGGTGGCCCACCACGCTGCGCGCCAGGGCCAGCGCGTGCAGATCATTTTCGGCCAGGTGATCGGCCACGCCGGACAGGCGCGTGTGCACGTCGCCGCCGCCGAGGTCTTCAGCACTCACGACCTCGCCGGTTGCGGCTTTCACCAGCGGCGGGCCCCCGAGAAAGATCGTGCCCTGGTTCTTGACGATGATGGTCTCGTCGCTCATGGCCGGCACATAGGCGCCGCCCGCCGTGCACGAGCCCATCACCACCGCCACCTGCGGAATGCCCAGTGCCGACATGTTGGCCTGGTTGTAGAAGATGCGGCCGAAATGGTCGCGGTCGGGGAAGACCTCGTCCTGCTTGGGCAGGAAGGCGCCGCCCGAATCCACCAGGTAGATGCACGGCAGATGGTTCTGCAGCGCGATCTCCTGCGCGCGCAGATGCTTCTTCACCGTGACGGGGTAGTAGGTGCCGCCCTTCACCGTGGCGTCGTTGGCCACGATCATGCATTCGCGGCCCATCACCCGGCCGATGCCGGTGACGATGCCGGCCGAAGGCGCCTCGTCGTCATACATGCCCAGCGCGGCCAACTGGCCCACCTCAAGGAAGGGCGTGCCCGGGTCCAGCAGGTGCTCGACCCGCTCGCGCGGCAGCAGCTTGCCGCGGGAGGCATGGCGCGCGCGCGCCGCCTCGCCGCCGCCCAGCGCCACCATCGCCGCCTTGACGCGCAGGTCTTCGACCTGGGCGCGCAGCCGCTGGGCATTGGCCCGGAAGTCTTCCGAGCGGGTGTTGATCTGCGACTTCAGTGCCTGCATAGGATGGCCCGCCTCACATCGACTCGGAGTACAACTCGCGGCCGATCAGCATGCGGCGGATCTCCGACGTCCCTGCCCCAATCTCGTACAGCTTGGCGTCGCGCCACAGCCGGCCGGCGGGGAACTCGTTGATGTAGCCATTGCCGCCCAGCGTCTGGATCGCCTCGCCGGCCATCCAGGTGGCCTTCTCGGCCGAGTACAGGATGGCGCCGGCGGCGTCCTTGCGCAGCGTGCGCGCATGGTCGCCGCGGTCGCAGGCCTGGCCCACCGCGTACACATAGGCACGCGTAGCCGACCAGGTGCTGTACATGTCGGCCAGCTTGCCCTGCATCAGCTGGAACTCGCCGATGCTCTGGCCGAACTGCTTGCGGTCGTGGAGGTAGGGCACGACTTCGTCCATGCAAGCCGCCATGATGCCCAGCGGGCCGCCGCACAGCACGGCACGCTCGTAGTCGAGGCCGCTCATCAGCACCTTGACGCCATTACCCACGCCACCCAGCACATTCTCCTCGGGCACCTCCACATCGTCGAAGAACAGGGGGAAGGTGTTGGAACCGCGCATGCCGAGCTTGTCCAGGTGGGTGCCGTGGGTGAAGCCCTTCATGCCCTTCTCGATGATGAAGGCGGTCATACCCTTGGGGCCGGCCTCGATGTCGGTCTTGGCATACACCACCAGGGTGTCGGCGTCGCCCCCGTTGGTGATCCACATCTTGGCGCCGTTGAGCACGTAGCGATCACCCTTCTTGTCGGCGCGCAGCTTCATGCTCACCACGTCGGAACCGGCGTTGGGCTCGCTCATGGCCAGGGCGCCCACGTGGTCACCGGAGATCAGCTTGGGCAGGTATTTCTGCTTCTGGGCCTCGGTGCCATTGCGGCGGATCTGGTTGACGCACAGGTTGGAGTGGGCACCGTAGGACAGGCCCACCGAGGCGGAGGCGCGGGAGACTTCTTCCAGAGCGATGATGTGCGCCAGGTAGCCCATGTTGGTACCACCGTATTCCTCGGGCGCGGTCATGCCGTGCAGGCCCAGGTCGCCGAGCTTCTTCCACAGATCGGCGGGGAACTCATTCACCCGGTCGATCTCGGCGGCGCGGGGCGCGATCTCCTTGGCCGCGAAGGCCTGGATGGTGTCGCGCAGGGCTTCAATGGTTTCGCCGAGGTGGAAATCGAGGCTGGGTACATTCATGGTTTGTCTCCTCCGGAAGATGGGTATGGCGGGACCGGACTTGGCAGTCCCTGTCGACACGCGGCAGAGTACGTCGCCCGGCAGGGTGCCGGGCGCCATCGTGGTTGCAGATCGTGCCACGACCAGGCGCCTCAGACGATAGAATTTACGGGCCATGGAAAATCCTGCTCCCGACACCCGCCTGCCCGGCCTATCCCGCGCTGCAACACCGATCGCCTTCATTGAGGCCATCCTCGCCGGATACCGCCGCTACGGTGCAGACCCGGCCAATGCCCTGGCACGCGCCGGTATCAGCCCGGCCCTGCTCGGACACCCCGAAGCGCGGGTGACGGCCAGCCAGATGGAGATCATGTCGGGGGCCGCCATGCAGGAGCTCGACGACGAGGCCCTTGGCTGGTTCTCCCGGCGTCTGCCCTGGGGCAGCTACGGCATGCTGTGCCGGGCTTCCATCACCTCGCCCGATCTGGGGGTGGCCCTCAAGCGCTGGTGCCGCCACCACCGCCTGCTGACCGACGACATCGAGCTGCGCCTTGCAGTCACCGGCGACGAGGCCCGTTTCACCCTCATCCCCGGCCGCAATCTGGGCGAGCTGCGCGAGTTCTGTCTGGTCACCCTGCTGCGCTACGTACTGGGCTACGCCTGCTGGGCCATCGACTCACGCATCCCCCTGCAGGAAACGCGCTTTCCCTTCCCGCCCCCGCCCCACGCGGAGACCTACCCCCTGCTCTTCCCCGGCCCGGTGCACTTCAACGCGGACGCGGCGGGGTTCAGCTTCGACGCCCGTTACCTCACGCTTCCCATCCGCCGGGATGAAGCCGCCTTGCGCGCCATGCTCCAGCGCGCCCTGCCCCTGACCGTGCTCCAGTACAGGCGTGACCGGCTGCTCGTCGAAGGCGTCCGCCACTTTCTGCGCAGCCCCGACAACCAGGGCGCCACCGCCGAAAGGGTCGCCGAACACCTCCATGTTTCCGTCCGCACCCTGCACCGGCAGCTCAAGGAAGAAGGCTCCTCCCTGCAGCAGCTCAAGGACGACACCCGCCGCGACCTCGCCATCGCCCTCCTCGACCGCAGCCGCAAATCGGTCAAGCAGATCTCGGCCATGGTCGGCTTTGCCAACGAGAAGAGCTTCACCCGCGCCTTCCGCACCTGGACCGGCCAGCCGCCGCAAGCCTGGCGGGAGAGAAACCACACTCCCTAGACGAACCTGAAGAAGTCCCCCTGCCAGGAAGGGGCAAGCTGACGCTCAGGCATCATCATCGGAGAAATGGCCCTGGTGGCCCCTGCCCCCCGCGCAGCCAGCGTGATCGCCGTCACCGACTGCGAGTTCGTCGAGGTGGACGAAAAGCGCTTCAATTACTTCGTTCAGCAAACCCCGCTCTTTGCCCTGAAGGTCATGCGCGTCCTGTCCGAACGCCTGCGGAGGACCTCCGCGATGCTGCCCATCATCGAGGACGCATGAGGCGCACACCGCAGGAGTAGGGTCGAGCGCAGCAATGCGTATCGTCACAAGCTCTCAGTTCCGGCCTTCAAGTTAAGTGCATCACAGCCACCCGGGTGCCCATCGGCTAACATACCGAACGTATACCATTTGAATTTGGCCACATCTTCCAGGAGCGTCCGTGTCCCTCTCTCCAGCCCCGTCCTTGTTTACGGGTGTCGCAGCCCTCCTCGCCGTCGTCGCCATCGACTCGGTCAACGCCGCACCTGACGCAGACCCCGTCCTTACGCTGGCCGAAGGGCACCTTCGCCTGGAGGCCCGCCTGAGAAAGATGGGTATCGGTGCCGACAAGCCTTTCTCCATGCCCGCCTCGATCGACACGGCCAGACAGATCAAGAAAGCCACGCAGGGCAGCGAACGCACGGCCCGCCCCGGACAGGTCGTTGGTCTGGTGATCCGCTTCCGCTCTCCCGACGTTCAAGCCCTGTCGGCCCGCAATGCCCCGCCGCCCGACGCGCTTGTGGCCCAGCTCAACAGCGTCGCAGGCGGCGAGCTGAGCTACCAACGTGCCATGTCCATGGGCTTTCATGTATTCCGCTTTGCCACGCCAAGGTCCCTGAGCGAGGCAGGAGCCATCCTGGAGCGCCTCCGCGCCCTGCCTGAAATCGAGCAGGTGACTGAAGATCTGCGCACGTCCCGCGACTTCACGCCCAACGACCTGGCCTTCCCCACGCAATGGAACATGCAGTCGGTGCACTCCTACGCTGGAGCCGCCAACCTCCCCTCCGCCTGGGCAATGACCACCGGGTCCGCCAGCACGGTGGTAGCCGTGATCGACACCGGTATCACCGCCCACCCCGAGTTCCAGTCCCGCATCCTGCCGGGCTATGACTTCATTTCAGACCCCGTGAACGCGAACGACGGCAACGGACGGGATTCCGACCCCAGTGACCCGGGCGACTGGACGGCCAAGAACGAATGCGGTTTCGGCGAGCCCGCCTACACCTCCAGCTGGCACGGCACCCACGTGACCGGCATCATCGCGGCCGCCGGCAACAACTGGTCGGGCATGGCGGGCGTCAACTGGAGAACCCGCATTCTTCCGGTGCGGGTGCTGGGCAAGTGCGGCGGCAGCGTATCCGACATCATTGACGGCATGCTGTGGGCCGTCGGTCTGGAGGTACCCGGTGTGCCCACCAACCCCAACCCGGCCCAGGTGCTCAACCTGAGCCTGGGCGGCTGGAGCCCCAGCGGTTGCACATCGGCCTATGAGGAAGCCCTCAACCGGGTGCGGGCCACCGGCGCACTGGTGGTGGCCGCCGCAGGCAACGACGATAACGAATCCGCGTATGTGGTTCCCGCCGCCTGTGACGGCGTGATGACCGTCGGCGCCATCGACCACGACGGCTATCGGGCCAGTTACAGCAACTACAGCCTGGTGAACACGGTAAGCGTCTCGGCTCCCGGTGGTGACATCAGCTACTACGGCACCGACGGTTCAGGCATCTACTCGACGGTCAACTCGGGAACCAAAGGCCCCGTGGCCAGCAGCTACGCCTACTACCAGGGCACCAGCATGGCCGCACCCCATGTGTCTGGAATTGCCGCCCTGGCCCTGGCCCAGGATCCGCAGATCAGCCCCGAACTGCTGTATTACTCCATCTATTTATCCAGTCACGATTTTCCTCGGGACTCCATCTGCAGCAGCTATGCCGAGACCTACCTCCTGTGCGGTGCCGGGATCGCCGATGCCTACCAGACCCTGTTGACCGTGATGGGCCTGCAGCCCTTTATGCTGGTCACCGAGTACTACAACGTGGACATCCGGCATTATTTCCGTACCGGCGTGCGCAGCGACTCCGCCTTCATCCTGGCGGGCAATGCCGGCAAGGGCTGGCGCGACACCTACGACTACTTCCTCGCCTGGCGCGATGGGTCCAGCGGCGCCCAGGCGGTATGCCGCTTCTACGCCAAAGGTCCGAACTCCCACTTCTTCACTGCCGATGCCAAGGAGTGCGAAGACGTCAAGGGCTACCCGGGATGGGTATATGAAGGCATCGCGTACTATATGAAGGTCCCGAAAAACGGCGTCTGCCCCTCGGACAGCGTGCCGGTTCACCGCCTCTACAACAACCGCTTCGTCTTCAACGATTCCAACCATCGCTTCACCACCGACATGGAAGTGGTCACCCGGATGACCCAGGCCGGATGGATCTACGAGGGTGTCAAGATGTGCGGCGGTGGGGGCTGAACGGCAGCCCTGCGTTCAGGGTGACGGCACCCCGCCACGGCGGGCGTCTGGCGACAACCACCGGAGCAGGAGCGCGAAGAAAGGCTCTGCAGCCACCGGCTTTCCGATATGGTCGTCCATGCCGGCCTCGATGCACGCCAGCCGGTCCTGCTCGAAGGCATTGGCCGTCAGGGCCACGATGGGCGTGCGCGGCCTGCCGGGCAGCGCACGTATCGCCCGAGCCGCCTCAAAACCATTCATCCGCGGCATCTGCAGATCCATCAAAATAAGGTCGTAGACGGTCCGCTCTGCCAGCGCCACGGCCTGGGCACCGTCCTCGGCCAGATCCACGTTCAGGCCGGCGATCCGCAGCAACTCACGGGACACCTCCTGATTGATCGGTTCGTCCTCCACCAGCAAGACCCGGGCACCCGTACCTATCCTGCGCAACATGTCCTCAGCGACAGCCTCCCCCTCCGCGGACATGGCCGGGGAGTCAGCAATAGCCAGTCGCACGGTGAACCAGAACTGACTCCCGGCCCCCGGCACACTCTCGACGCCAATGGAGCCTCCCATCAGTTGCGTCAGGCGCTTGCTGATGGCCAGCCCAAGCCCCGTGCCCCCATACTTCCGCGTTGTCGAATTGTCGGATTGCTCAAAGGCCAGGAACAGACGTTTCCGGTCGTCCGCGGGAATCCCGATCCCGGTATCGCGCACCTCGAAGCGCAATATCACGCTGCGCCCCTCGTTCTCGGGGGGCAGAACCCGCACTGTGACGCTCCCCCTGGGGGTGAACTTGACGGCATTGCTGACAAGGTTGAGGAGTATCTGGCCAAGGCGCACCGGATCCCCCTTGAAGCGTTGCTCCGCGAGGCCCGGGGGAGCCCCCACCGTCAGGTCGAGACCTTTCGCGGTTGCCGCCGGCGCCATCAAGCCTGTCAGGGTGTCAAGCACATCCCGCAAGGTGAAGCCCACGGACTCAAGGGTCAGGCGCTCGGCTTCGATCTTCGAGATATCGAGGATGTCGTTGATCACTGCCAGCAGATGATCGGATGCCTGCTTCACCTTCTGTAGCTGGTCGATCTGCTTCACATCCGTCGCCCGCCTCAGGGCCAGATCGGTCATCCCCATGATGCCATTCAGGGGCGTGCGCAGTTCGTGGCTCATGTTGGCGAGGAAGGCGCTCTTGGCCCGGCTCGCGCTTTCGGCCACCTCCTTGGCGATGGAGAGGGCAGCCGTGCGCTCGACGACCAAGTCCTCGAGGTGCTGGCGGTGCAGGGCCAGCTCCGCATCAAGGTGCTTGCGTTCCGTGATATCCCGGGCCGAGCCCACGGTACCGATGACCTTGCCGTCCTCATTGACGAAAGGCGCCTTTCTCACATCCAGCACCACGGGTCTCCCGCGGATGTGCCCGCTCTCCTCGAAAATACAGGGCTGATCCTTCTCGAGCGTGGCGGCATCGGTTTCCTGACAAAGCTCGCCGAAGGTATGCCACAGGGGATCATCCGGGTGGCAGGAGCGCTCCCGCAAGGCAAAGTAGGTATCCGTCCGGCCCACGGGCTCGGACGTATCCACCGCGCACAGCAAATGGCGGCACACGGCCTGATTGGCAAACAGGTAACGTCCTTCCAGATCCTTCGCCCAGATCAGATCGGGCACGTTGTCGCACATCAGCCGCAACATCGCCGCCAGCTTGGCCGACCGCTCGGTGGATTCCGCCAGTTCCGCGGTACGTAGCGCAATGCGCTCCTCAAGGGCGCGCTCCGATGCCTCGAGGGTCTCCCGGGCAAGCCGCTCGGCCTTCAGCGCCTCGGTCTGCGCCTGCTCCTTGTCACGGCGCAGGACATGGATGCGGCTTGCCAGGGCAAAGGAAAACAGGAGCATCTCCAGCGCCGATCCGATCTGCATGCCGTACGAGGTGATCGGGTTGGTCGGCAGCCAGTTGAGGGTCCGCAGGGAAAGCATGGCCACCCCCAGCAGCAAGAGCGTCCAGGCCGCCAGAAAGATGCGCGCCCCCGGCTGGCCACGACGCAAGGCGAGGATGCCGGCGACCACCGCCACGCATGAGAAGGCCATCCCGACCAGTGCGGTGGCGACGCCCCCGGGCCGATAAGCATGGACCAACGGAATCAGACCAGCAACGATGAAGCCAATCTGCAAAATGCGCATCAAGCGGTCAAGGCCAGGGGCCATCTGCGCCGTCTGGAGGAACTGCCGGGTGAACACCGCACCAAAGAAGCCCGTCAGGCAAAACCCCAGGGGCAGCGCCAGATTGCCCCAGGCCGGAAACTGCGGCCAAAGGAACTGGTTGCCCAGGCCGAGCATGGAGAGCTGAGCCACCCCCATGGACACGACGCAGGCCACATAGACCAGGTAGATCCGCTCGCGCAGGGAGGAATACAGCAGCAGGTTGTACATGCCGAGAGCCAGCAGCATGCCGAAGTAGAGGGCCAGAATCCCATAGACCTTCTGGTCGTTTTCGTGCAGCGCGCGCGGTTCCCAAACGGTCAGCGGCAGGGTCAGGCTCCCTCCCGAACTCACCCGCAGATAGACCGTCGCCCCACCTCCGGGCTCGACCGACAGCGGAAACACCAGGTTGCGATGCGGGAACGGGCGCACACCGTAGGGCATCAGATCCCCCGCCCGTTGATGCGCGGCGATACCGCCCTCCACGGCGAAGAAATCAACGGAATCGAGGGACGGGTAGGCCAGCTCGATCAGCCAGCTACGGGCTGCGCTGGTGTCCGCCGACACATTCAGGCGCACCCAGTAGGCGGATGCCGAGTAGCCGAAATTCAGGTCACTGCTGCCCGTCACCGGCGCAAAGCGGCGCGCCGTTTCCGGCTGTTGCACCTGATCCAGCGTCAAACTGCCGGAAGGGTCTTCCAGCACCTCCAGGTAGGGCCGCAAGGACAGACAGCGGGTATCGGCGGTGAGAGCAACGGAGCCTGATGCGTGCACAAATCCGGAAAGGGCGGCCAGCGCCAGGAGCGCCATCAACAGTCGAAGAACCCGCATCCCATTCCTCTGTAAAAGTCGGTCGTGGCGCGCACCCATGCGCGTCAGCACCACATGGTGCCACAAGCCCTATCCGGCCACACTCGCGCACCCGGTCCACCCTTGTCGGCGGGCCGCGGCGTCACGCCCGGTACCGCGCCAGCGCGAGCCCCGCCACGTCGATATCGGGCTCCCGGCCCGACAACAGATCCGCCAGAACCCGCCCGGTACCAGCCGCCATCGTCCACCCCAGCGTGCCGTGGCCGGTGCCCAGGTACAAGTTGGAGTAGGGCGTCGCGCCGATGATAGGGGTACCGTCAGGAGTCATGGGCCGCAGGCCGGTCCAGAAGCGGGCACGGCCCAAGTCTCCCCCCGCCCCGAAGAGATCCTGCACCACATGCTCCAGGGCACGCCGGCGCGCCGGACGCAGCGCCAGGCTGAATCCAGCCAGTTCCGCCGTGCCGCCCACCCGGATACGGTCCCCCAGGCGCGTCACCGCGACCTTGTGGGTTTCGTCCATCACGGTGGAATCAGGCGCCCCGGCCGGATCGATGATCGGCAAGGTGAGGGAATAGCCCTTCACCGGATAGATCGGGAGCTGCAAGCCCAGGGGCCTGAGAAGAGCGGGCGAATGGCTGCCCAGGGCAACCAGGTAAGCATCACCACAAACCCGCCCGGCACCGGTCACCACACCGCGCACCCGCCCCCCTTCATGGAGCAGGCCCTGGATCGACTCGCCATGACGGAACTCAACCCCCAGGCCAGCGGCCAAGGCCGCCAGGCGACAGGTGAACAAGTAGCAGTCGCCGGTCTCATCACCGGGCAGCCACAAACCGCCCGCCACCTTCTCGCGTACCCGGGCCAGTGCGGGCTCGCGGGCGACGCAGCCGTCCCGGTCGAGCAACGCATGGGGCACACCGAATTGATCCAGCACGGACATATCGGTGAAGGCTTCGTCCACCTGTCTGGCGGTACGGAACATCTGCAGGGTGCCCCGCGCTCGCTCGTCATACGCGATTCCCGTGTCGTTGCGCAGCGCGCGCAGGCAATCCCGGCTGTACTCCGCAAGGGCCAGCATGCGCCCCTTGTTGCGCCCGTAGGCCGCAGCGTTGCAGTTGTCCAGAAGCTGCCCCATCCACAACCACATGGCCGGATCGGGCCGAGGCCACAGCACCAGGGGGCGATGTCGCATCAACATCCATTTGAGCGCCTTGACCAGCAGGCCGGGCGACGCCCACGGAGCCGAATAGCCGGGCGAGACTTCACCCGCATTGGCGAAACTCGTTTCCAGCGCCACCCCCTCGCGACGCTCCAGCACCACCACCTCATGCCCGGCGCGGGCCAGGAAGTAGGCACAGCTCACACCGATCACGCCACCACCGAGTACGATGACCTTCATGATTCGCCACCTCTTGTAGGAAACACGCCACACCGTCCCTGCAAGCAAACCCGGGGCCAGCCGGAACGGTGCCGGCCCGGCCCCTCCCCGCATCACCCCTGGTACGCTGCCGGCCATGACCCTGCGCCAACGATTCCTTGAACTGCAGGCCGCCCTGAACGCCCACCAGGCACTCTGGCGCCCATCGCCGTTCTACATCCGCCGCCCCGACTGGTTCGGGCACTGGCCGGAACTGGCCGATGCCGCCCTCCGGCTGGACGAGGACACCCTCACCCGCCTTGGCGAAGACCCGGCGGAATTGCAGGCCTGGCTCGCTCCACGGCTACCCATCGCCGCAGACCTCGACGCCCTGTGTGCCCTTACGCCCCTGCAAGCACGCGCCCTGCCACCCACCGGCCCTCATTTCGACTGGGAGATCCCCCTGCGCAAGCGCGAGCAGATCGACGCCTTTGCGGCCCATGGCCCGGCCAATCCTGCCCCGCTGCTGGAGTGGTGCGCAGGCAAGGGCCACCTGGGGCGCCGCCTGGCCCTCACCGACGGCCAGCCGGTGAGTTCCCTCGAAATCGATCCGGCCCTGTGCGCCCATGCCCAGCGCCTCGCCACCCGGGCCGGCATTGCCCAGACCGTCTTGTGCGCCGACGCCCTCGAGAGCGCAGCCCGCCAGCACGTGCGTAACCACAGCGTGCTGGCCCTGCACGCCTGCGGCGAGCTGCATCGCACCCTGGTTCGCCACGCCGCCAGCGACGGCGCCCACAGCTATCGCATCGCCCCCTGCTGCTATTACCGGGGCGCCGGGCATGGCTACATTCCCCTCAATCGCGACGCCGATCTCCCCCTGGATGGCAGCATCCTGCGCCTGGCCGTCACCGAAACCGTCACCGCCCCCCAGCGCATACGCCGGCGCCTGGCCCGCGACCAGGCGTGGAAGCTGGGTTTCACCGCCCTGCGCAATGCCCTCCAGGGTGAAGGAATCCGGCCCTTCCGGCCGGTCCCGTCCACGTGGCTGTCGGGCAATTTCGAAGACTATTGCGCACACCTGGCTGCACGCGAAGGCCTGCCCCTGCCCGGGCAGGTGGACTGGGCGCACTGGCAGGCCGTCGGCGAGCAGCGCCGCAGCGAAGTGCGCCGCCTGGAACTGGTCCGTCACGCCTTTCGCCGCGCCCTGGAAATGTGGCTGGTGCTGGACCTCGCGCTGGGCCTCGAGGAGGCCGGCTTCAAAGCCACGGTCGGCACCTTCTGCCCACGCACCCTGACCCCGCGCAATCTGCTGGTGTTGGCCGAACGCTGAGGCCCGGCCGGCCGCTTGCAGAACCTGTGTCGGCATGGTGTGATTCAGGCACCCACCACGCCCCGGCCCGCCATGTCCGCTTCCCGCGTCTGTGCCCTGTTTCTGGCGACCAGCCTGCTGTCCGCCTGCGCAACGCAGCCTCCATGGCCAAAGCCCCCTATCGGGCATGCGCAAGCTCCCCATCCGGAGAGCCCCTTCGCGGAGATCGAAAACCGCATCTCCGCCCACCATGGCGCTGACCGCTCAGGCTTCGATCTGCTCGAACGTAACGACCGGGCCCTGCAATGGCGCCTCACCCTGATCGACTCGGCCCGCCACAGTATCGACCTGCAGTACTACGTGTGGTTTGGCGATCAGGTGGGCCAGTTGATCATGTACCGCGTGCTGGATGCCGCCGACCGAGGTGTCAAAGTGCGCATCCTCTTCGACGACCTCAACACCATGCTCCGCGACATGACCCACGTGGAGCTGCGCGACAACCTGCTGGCCCGTATTGATCGCCACCCCAATGTCGAGATCCGTGTCTTCAACGCCTGGCGCGAGCGCTCCCTCGTCGGCCGCATGTTCGGCGCAGCGACCGACTTCAAGCGCCTGAACCGACGCATGCACAACAAGCAGATGATCGTCGACAACCGGGCGGCGATCATCGGCGGACGCAATCTCGGCGACGAGTACTTCGGCCTCAACCCAGCGTTCAACTTCCACGATCTTGACGTGCTCGGGGTCGGCCCGGTAGCCCGCCAGGCCAGCCAGGTATTCGACCGATACTGGAACAGCGACTGGGTACGCCGGATTCCCAAGGCGGATGCCAGCGCCGTATCCACGCCCGACGACGAGCCGGGCGCCATGGCCCGGGCCGAACTGCTGCGCCACCCCAGCCTGCAAGCCCTCAATGCCGCCGACACGGACTGGCGCATTCCCCTGGACGGGCTCAGTGCAACGCTTTCAGCCGGCGTCAGTCAGGTCCACACCGACTCCCCCTCCCGCGCCCAGGATGTTCGCAACCACACGCCGGAAGCCTTCCGGGCGCTGATGCGCTCCGCCCGTCGCGAAGTCCTGATCACCAACGCCTACATCATCCCCGACAGCCACTTCATGGACGATCTGCGCGAACTGGGCCAACGCGGCGTAGCGGTGCGCATCCTGACCAATTCCCTGGCCTCCCACGATGTACCGGCGGTGAACAGCCACTATCAAGCCTGGCGTGAGCCCATCCTGGCCACCGGCGCGCGCCTCCACGAGTTGCGCGCCGATGCCGCCGTGCAGGGCGAGATTGTTGATCTACCCCCCCTGCGCGCGGGGTTCGTGGGCCTGCACACCAAGGCCATGGTGATCGATCGGGAACGGGCCTTCATCGGCTCCATGAACCTTGATCCGCGCTCGGAGATCCTCAATTCGGAGATGGGCGTGATCATCGACAGCCCCCCCCTGGCGGAGCAGCTCGCCCGGCGCATGGAACGGGACATGGGCCCGGCCAATAGCTGGGAAGTGACCCGCGACACGGAAGGGCTGCTGCGCTGGCGCAGTGATGCCGGCGAACTCACCCGCCAGCCGGCCCGAGGCCTGTGGCAGCGGATCGAAAACCTGGTCTTCCGGTTCTTTCCCGCCAACCTGTACTGAAGGGCTTCGTTCATGAAGATCCCGCGCACCTTCGCCCAAGCCTGCCTGCTCGGCGCGCTCCTCCTTGCCGGCTGCGCCGGCTTCGTCCCCCAGCCCGGCCCGGGAGCGGAGCCGGAGCTGGAGCCGGGTGCAGGCTATCGCCCCCTTACAACCCCCTTCATTGCCCTCGGCGACACCCAGGAGCATGTCTCCACCGGCTACCCGCTGCACGACAACGACAGTGCCGTGGATGCCTACGTGGAAGTGGCCCAGCGCCCGCCCGAGCAGACCCTGTTCGGGCGCCGCCTGATGGAATGGGCCCTGCACAGCCATCCCGACGCCCCCTTCATCCACCTCGGCGATGTCATGGACCTCTCCTGTCGCATCGAGGCCGGGCGCATGACGCGCATCTTCCGGGGTGCCCCCCGACCCGGCGCGATCCTGCCCGGCAATCACGACGGACTGATGTTCGGCATCTATTCCTACAACCTCCTCGAAGCGGAGTTCGACCCTGACGCCCTGCGCTGGAACAAGGCCTGCCGGCGCGGCGCGGCCCCCGACGACGCCCGCCACAAGACCGAACACGAAGCCTTCACCAAGCGCGACTTCATTGCCCTGTACATCAGCGAGCACGCCCGGCAAGCCGCCGACCATCCCGGGCTCACTCCGCCCCCCGCGGCGGGCACCCACGTGGCCAGCTGGCACAGCACCGACCCCCGGGCCTTTCTCACCGGCATCGAGGCCAAACTCCTGGATGGGATTGCCTATGCCGACTCCTACCTCGCCCAGCGCATCCGGCTGCCCCGCGCCCCCGAGGCCGACCGGGATGTGATCCTGATCGGCCTCGACACCAACCAGGCCGGGCCCCTGGTCAGCACCTGGGACACCCTGATGGGTCGCAGCCCGGGAAGCACCGGGCACATCCACCCCGACCAGATCGCCGCCATCGCCCACTGGATCGATGAAGCCGTCGCCCGGGGTGACATGGTCATCTTCGCCGGCCATCACAACTGGCGCACCCTCGGCTTGCCGTCCCGCATCATGCTGCGCGCCCTGATGCACCGCCTCGACCACCCCCTGGTCTATCTGTCCGCCCACACCCACCGGGGCTTCTGGGCGGAACACCGGACCCTGGCCCACCGGCCGCTCCTGGAGATGAACGTCAGTTCCCTGTCGGACTGGCCCCTGGCCTACCGCCGCATCAGCTTCGCCTATGACGACAAGGCCCGGCGCCTGCTGGTCAAGGCCGACCTCCTGCCCCGCGGCCCCCAGCCCAATGCCTCCTACGCAGACCTCCTGTCCGCCTGGGAGTCACAGACCTGCAGCACATCGGGCGTTCCGCTGCGGCACATCCGGGACGAAGACATGGCCCTCGTGCAACAACAGCGCAGTGCCCGCGGCACGCTCGTGGAATGGCTGGTGCAATACCTGGCGCCGGTCTGCGAGGGCTGCGAACAATCCCTGTACATGCACGCCCAGGCCTACCAGGACGAACTGCTGCGTACCCTTGAGCAGGTCGGCACGGAGCTCGGACCGGACACCCACGCGCTGCACACCCTGGCGCTGCCGTCCTGGTGCCCGGGCACGGGCTACGAGGCCTGCATCCACAGCCTGCTGGCAGAGCGTCGGGAAGGACTCCAGGCCAACGTCGAACTGTTCCGGCGCAAGGCCAGCCTCGTGGCCATGCTCAACGACCATCTGGACGAACTCGACAGCCACCGGGCCAAGGCCTACATGACCTGCCGGGCCGTGCAGGCCGCCAAGCTCGACTTCGACGCCACCGACGACGCGCACAATTTCGACCGGGGCGAAGCCAAGCGCCAGGCCGAACAGTTCTTCCGCATTGAAGCCAGCGTGGGCATGGAATGAGCCCCACCCAAACAGAGGACACGCCAATGGAAACCGCCCTGCCCACCGCAAGCGAGGTGCTCGCCTTCTGGTTCCAAGAGACCGAGCCGCGCCAGTGGTGGCAGCGCGACGACCGCTTCGACCAGCTGATCGCCGCCCGCTTCGGCGCCCTGCACGAAGCCGCCGCCCGCTGCGAACTCCACCCCTGGCGGGCAACAGCAAGCGGACGGCTCGCTGAGATCATCGTGCTCGACCAGTTCTCGCGCAATCTCCACCGCGACCAGCCCCGCGCCTTCGCCTGCGACGGTCAGGCCCTGACCCTCGCCCAGGTGGCCGTGGCTGCCGGTGCCGACCAGCCCCTGCCACCGGTGCAACGCGCCTTCCTGTACATGCCCTACATGCACAGCGAATCCCCCGCCATCCACCACCTCGCCGTGACCCTGTTCAGCCAGCCGGGCATGGAGGGCAACCTGGACTTCGAACTGCGCCACAAGGCCATCATCGACCGCTTCGGACGCTACCCCCACCGCAACGCCATCCTCGGCCGCCCGTCCACGACCGAGGAAGTCGCCTTTCTGCAGACGCCGGGCTCATCCTTCTGACCCCCGCGCGCCAGCCTTACTCCGGAACGACCGCCTCCACTAGCTGAGCCAGCATCACCAGCGACTCCTGCCAGCCGAGATAGCACGACTCGGGCGGGATGAGGCCCGGAATGCCCTCCTGAACCACCACCAACTCGGTACCACAGGACACCGCCCGCAAGGTCACGGTGGTCTGCATCTCCCCCGGCAGGTTCGGGTCGTCGAAGACGTCGGTGTAACGGATCCGCGCCCCGGGCTGCAGCTCCAGATACTTGCCTCCGAAGGCGTGGCTATGCCCGGTCGAGAAGTTGGTGAAGGACATCCTGAACAGCCCCCCCTCTCGCACATCCATGCCATGGACCTGGCAGGTGAAGCCATGGGGCGGCAGCCACTTGGTCAGCGCGGCGGGATCAAGAAAGGCACGGTAGATGCGTTCCGGGGGCGCGCGCAGGACGCGCTGCAGGGTGACGGTATGGGTCGCGGTCATGATGCTTTCCTGAAAAGAGAGGACGTCCCTCTGAAGATACAACGATCAACCAATGCTCAAATCGACAGGACTCTCAGCTCACGCCTGAATCATGCCGCACCACGTGTGCCACCAACTGCTCCCGCCGACTCGCCAGGAAGACCACGAAGCCCAGCAGCACCACCCCTTCGAGGATCATCGTCCGCCCCGGCCCGATGGCGCTGGCGATGAAGCCGGCCAGCAGCCCGCCCAGGGCATCGAAACCAAACCGCGCCGAAGTGAAGAAGGACACGATACGCCCACGCAGCCGATCCGGCGCCATGCTCTGGAGCAGCATGTTGATCCCCACATTGCACACCGAGATACCAAAACCCAGGATCACCATGGCCCCCATGGCCACCGGCAACAGGCGCGTCCAACCGAAGGCCAGCAGCGCCACGGCACTGAGTGCCGTCCCCAGGGTGGTGGCCCCGATCAGGCCCGGCACCGAGCGCCGGGTGGCCAGAAACACCGTGGAACCGAAGGCTCCGCATCCGGCCGCCCCCCACAGCAGCCCCAGGGTGCGTGCATCCCCGGCGAACACCTCCGCGGCAAACACCGGCAGCAGCACCGCATAGGCCGAAGCGGTCAGATTGAGGGCCATCAGCACGATGATGAGCATGCGCACCGTCCAGGTGTGCCAGGCATAGGCCAGCCCCTCCTTGAACACATCCCCCACCGTGCCCTGGGCACGGGGCATGGCTGGCAACTTCACCGACGCCACGGCCACAAACAGGGCAACGAAGCTCAGGGCATTCAGGGCAAAGCAAGCCGCCTCCGAGGTCAGGCCCAACAGCAGCCCTGCCACCGGCGGGCCGACGAAGCGCCCGGTATTGAAGAGCATGGCGTTGAGCGCCAGGGCATTGGGCAGATCTTCCCGGCGCTCCACGAACACGCTGATCAGGGACTGGCGCAGGGGCGTGTCGAAACTGTTGAGCACCCCGAGCAGGAGCGCCATGCTCACCAGCAGGCCCGGCCCCACCCAGCCCATCCAGGTAAGCCCCGCCAGCACCAGCGCCTGGGCGGCAAGCAGCCCTTGCACCCGCAGCAACCACCGGCGCTTGTCGTGCTTGTCGATCCACGCCCCCGCCAGCGGCCCCACCAGCAACTGGGGAATCAGCGCCGCAAAGGCCGTGACGCCCAGCAGGGCCGCCGAGCCGGTGAGGCGATAAACCAGCCAGGCCATGGCCACCTGCTGGATCCACGAACCGAGGATGGACACGGCCTGGCCGAGGAAATACAGGCGAAAACTACGATGCTCAAGGGCCCGCAGAGGCCCCGGAAGCCGACGGGGAGAAGGGTCGATGGTGTGCATGCGTCTATGTATCACAGGGCCGGGATTCCGACAGACCGCATGCACGCACGAACTGCAAAACAATTGGCTTAAACTATCTCCCCCCAAGAACCGAACGCGGAGCAACCCAGTGCAATACGGCGATTACAACAGCGACGCCCTGATGACCATCACCAACCGGCCCGACCTCGTCTTCGTGCGCGGCGAAGGGAGCTGGTTGCATGACCACAACGGCAAGGCCTACCTGGACTTCATCCAGGGCTGGGCGGTCAATTGCCTGGGGCACTGCCCACCCCAGATCCGCGACGCCCTGGTGGCCCAGGCCGGCACCCTGCTCAACCCCAGCCCCGCCTTCTACAACGGCCCGATGATCGAGCTGGCCGGCATCCTCACCGCCAACTCGGTATTCGACCGGGTGTTCTTTGCCAACACCGGCGCCGAAGCCAACGAGGGCGCCATCAAGCTGGCCCGCAAGTGGGGCCAGGTGCACAAGGGCGGCGCCTACGAGATCATCACCTTCGACCACAGCTTCCACGGCCGCACCCTG
>JAEUOZ010000019.1 GCA_016790225.1 Rubrivivax sp. | reverse complement strand
GATGAAGACGCCGTCGCCCTTGCCCTGCTCCACCACCTTGGTGTCGCCGGTGACGATGGCCACGCCGGCCTCGCGCGCGGCAGCGGCCATCGAATCGACGACGCGCTTGAGATCGGCCAGCGCAAAGCCTTCTTCCAGGATGAAGCTGGCCGAGAGATACAGCGGCCGCGCGCCCATCATCGCCACATCGTTGACCGTGCCGTGCACGCTGAGGCAGCCGATGTCGCCACCTGCAAAGAACAGCGGGCTGATCACATGCGCATCGGTCGCCATCACCAGGCGGTGGCCAGCCGGCAGATCGAGCGCGGCGCCATCATTGCCCTGGCGCAGCGCCGGGTTGTCGAAGGCGCGGGCGAACAGCTCCTCGATCAGCTGGGCACTGGCACGCCCACCGGCGCCGTGGTTCATGTCCACGCGGCCCTGGCGCAGATCCAGCGGACGGATGTAATCGGGCTTCTTCATGCGTGATCCCACGTTGTTCTTGTTGTCGGCCCCTGGTGCGGCGTTCGCGCTGGATCAGGCCGGCGCGAGGACCGGGATGTCGCGGAAGCGGCCATAGGAATAGTGCGCCGCGCAGGCCCCTTCGCTGGACACCATGCACGAGCCCATCGGGTTCTCGGGCGTGCAGACGGTGCCGAAGAGCTTGCAGTCGGTGGGCCGCTTCACACCGCGCAGGATCGCGCCGCACTCGCACTGCTTGTGATCGGGCACGCCGCGGTAATCCAGGCCGAAGCGGCGCTCGGCGTCGAAGGCGGCATAGTCGGGCCGGATCTTCAAGGCGCTGTAGGGCACCTCGCCCAGGCCGCGCCATTCAAAGCGTTCGCGCAGTTCGAAGACATCGGCCACCACCTTCTGCGCGGCCAGGTTGCCTTCACGCGTGACGGCGCGCGTGAACTCGTTTTCCACCTCGGCCCGGCCTTCGTTGACCTGGCGCACCAGCATCAGCACGGCCTGCATCACGTCCAGCGGCTCGAAGCCGGCGATCACCACCGGCTTGGCGTATTCCTCGGCGAAGTGCTCATAGGGTTGCGAGCCGATCACGATGCTCACGTGCGCCGGGCCCACGAAGCCGTCGATGGGCACGGTGCCCAGTTCGCGCACCTCGGCGGATTCGAGGATGTGCGTGATGGCGCTGGGCGTGAGCACGTGGCAGCTCAGCACGCTCAGGTTGCGCACCTGCTCGCGCGCAGCCTGCTGGATCAGCAGCGCCGTGGGCGGCGTGGTGGTCTCGAAACCGATGGCGAAGAACACCACCTCGCGGCCGGGGTTCTCGCGCGCGATCTTCAGCGTGTCGGAGGCCGAGTAGATCATGCGGATGTCCGCGCCGCGCGCCTTGGCCTTCATCAGGCTCAGGGTCTGCGAGGCCGGCACGCGCATCGTGTCACCATAGGTGCAGACGATCGCACCGCGCTCCAGCGCCAGGTGGATGGCCTGGTCGATGCGGCCGATGGGCAGCACGCACACGGGGCAGCCCGGGCCGTGGATCATGCGCACGGCGGCGGGCAGGAGCTCGGTGATGCCATAACGTGCGATCGCATGGGTGTGGCCGCCGCAGAACTCCATGAAGCTGTAGCGGCGCCCCGGCTGCACCTCGGCGGCGATGCGCTGCGCAATGCGCTGCGCAAGTTCACCATCGCGGAATTCGTCGACGTATTTCATGAGTCGCTCCACGGGCGGGCGGAGCCCGCCGACAAGGTGCCTTCGGGGGGCTGGGCGTCCGGCCCATCGGGGCCTTCGGGCTGGGCGCCCGATTCCATCTCGGCAAAGAGGGCGAGCGTGCGCGCGGCCTCATCGGCATCGACCTTGCCGATGGCATGGCCCACATGCACGATCACATACTCACCCTCCTGGACATCGGGCACAAGCGCGATGGACACGCTCTTGCGCACGCCGCCCAGATCGATCTGCGCCTGATCGCCAGGCAACAGGGCCACCACGCGTGCGGGCAGGGCTAGGCACATGGATCAGCTCTCCTCGGTGGCCAGCAGGGCCTGGGTTTCGGGCGATTCGCCCAGGTGATGGGCAGCCACCCAGGCCTGCCCCAGGGCCAGGCTCGCATCGCCCACCGACAAGGCGGCGGGCCGATGGACCGTGAGGCCTGCGCCCCGCAGACGAACCTCGACGGCAGCGCTGAGGATGCGGTTGAAGAAGCAGCCCCCACCCAGCGCCACGGTACGAACCCCTTGAGCGCGGCAGGCCTGGATCACGGCCGCCGACAGCATCTGCGCCAGGCTGCGGTGGAAGCGGGCCGCGCCGCGGCCGCGGTCCGGCTCGTCCACCAGCGTGGCCACGAAGGCCGGCAGATCGTCCAGCGTGCAGTCGCAGGCGTCCAGTTCATCGGCATCGTGGCTCGCGAACCACTCGTGGGCTGCGGCCTCCACGGCTTGCGCGGCCTCCGCCTCCCGCGTCTGGCGCAGGTTGAGGCCCAGCGCAGCGGCCGCGGCATCAAACCAGCGGCCTGCGGCGCTGGAGCGCGGGCAGTTCAGATCCTTGTCCAGCAGCATCTGCACGCCGCGTGCGAAGGTGTCACCCACCTGCGGGCCAAGCCAGGGCACGATGCGGGCGGATTGGCCGGTGGCGTGCAGCACCGCCGCCGCCAGGCGCCAGGGCTCGCGCGCAGCCACATCGCCGCCGGGCAGCGGCAGGGGCGGCAGGTGGGCCACCCGCTGGCTGTGGTGGTCGCGGACCACCAGCACTTCGCCGCCCCAGGCCTGGCCGTCCGTGCCCAGGCCCACGCCATCCAGCGCCAGGCCGACGATGGCGTCTTCGCGCAGGCCTTGTTCTGCCTGCACCACGGCCAGGTGCGCGTGGTGATGCTGCACGCCAAAGGCCGGCACGCCCAGGCGTTCAGCCCACTGCACGGCCAGGCGCGTGCTGTGGAAATCCGGGTGCAGGTCATGGGCCACGGCCTGAACGGGCATTCGCGCCTGGGCCACCAGCATCTCCAGAGACTCTTCCAGCGCGGCGCAGGCCTGCGGCGTGGACAGATCGCCATGCGGCGCCGACCAGCACAGGTTGCCGCCATCGAGCAGGCACGCCGTATTCTTGAGGTAGGCACCCACGGCCAGCACGGTGGCTGGCGCCGCGACGGGCAGGGTCTGGCGAGGCAAGGGGAACAAACGACGTCTCCTGGTTCTTCTCGTCAGCGGCTCGAAGATGGCCGCGCGCTCTCCAGCAGCCAATCGAGCCAGGCATCCATGCCCTGGCCGCTGCGCGCCGACACCAGCAGCACCTCGATGCCCGGGTTGACGCGCCGCGCGTACTCGATGCAGCGCGGCACGTCGAAATCCAGGTAGGGCAGCAGGTCGATCTTGTTCAGGATCATCAGCCGCGAAGCGGCAAACATGTCCGGATACTTGATCGGCTTGTCCTCCCCCTCGGTCACCGAGAGGATCGCGACCTTGCCTGCTTCGCCCAGATCCCACATGGCCGGGCAGACGAGGTTGCCGACGTTCTCGATGAACAACAGCGAACTGGGTGTGACGCCATCATGACCTGCGGCGTCTGCCATGGTGGGAACGTGGGCATGCCCGTGCGAGTGCCCGTCCCCGTGCCCGTCCCCGTGCGCGTGCTCATGCGAGTGCGCATGCCCATGCTCGTGCGAGTGACCCTGCGCAGGCTCATGCCCATGCGCGTGGCCATGCAGCGGAAGCCGCGCAAAGGCATCGCTGACCATCTGCGCATCCAGGTGGCAGCCCTTGCCGGTATTCACCTGGATGGCCGGGGCGCCCGTGGCGCGGATGCGATCGGCATCGTTGCTGGTCTGCTGGTCGCCTTCGATCACCGCCACCGGCAGTTGCGGCAGGCGCTGGCGCAAGGCCTGGATGGTGGCGCACAGCAGCGTGGTCTTGCCCGATCCGGGGCTGGAGACCAGATTCAGCGCCGTGACGCCATGGCCGGCGAAGTGTTCGCGGTTCCGGGCTGCGATGCGGTTGTTCGCACCCAGCACATCGAGCTCCAGCTTGATGGCACGCGCCGGGCTCATGCCCGGCACCGAGACGCGCGCCTCGCCGACGCCATAGTGCAGATCGCCGGTGCGCGGGTCCACCGCAAACGGCCCTGCCTCGGCGCCGCCCGAGGTGGCGGCCTGCGCCGCGCTGCTGGGGGTACCCGTCTGGCTGCATCCGCAGACAACACACATGGCTTGCTCCTGGTGGGTTCGGTGGGAGGCGGGGCGTTCGCCGTATCGAGGCAGGGCGTCCGTCAGTCCTGGACGATCAGGTCCCGGACCTTGAGCTCGGTGCCCCCGGTGGGCTGCAGCTGGAAGCTGCCGCATTGTGGGCAGGGATCGGCACGGGTGGCGATGGTGACGGTCTCGCAGCAGCGCATGCACCAGGCGCGGCCGGGCGGCTCATCGATCTGGATCTCGGCGCCTTCCAGCAGCGTGCCTTGCGACACCGCCTCCAGCGCAAAGCGCAGCGCGCGGGTCTCGACGCCCGACAGCGCGCCAGCCTCCAGCGTCAGGCGCTGGACGCGGCCAAACCCCTCCTTCGCTGCGCTGTCCTCGATGACGCGCAGGATGCCTCCAGCCAGGCTCATCTCATGCATGCAGGTCCTCGACCGTCGAATCACGCTCGACATGGAACTCTACGCAGGGGTCGAAGGCTGCGGCCAGAGCCTGCAGGTTGGCAGAAGGGGTATTGGCCGGCAGGGCCGAGAGCGCACGGGCCACCACGCCTTGCGGATGGAAGTTCCATTCGGTCGGGGCGAGCACGCGGCATTCGGCCACCGTGTCGTCCGGCTGCAGGCGCACCAGGTGCAGCAGGTGGCCGCGCGCCATCTCGCACCAGGCCACGCCCAGGCCGGGTTCGAGCGTCAGGCTGCCGGCCTGCAGCGCAGGGGCCTTGCCGGTACTGCACAGCCGCAGCACATCGGGCACCCGTGCCGCGCCACGCAGCCACACCGGCAGCGCAGCCTGGGCGGCGCCTGCCAAGGGGCCTGCCAAGGGGGCTGCCGCGCGCAGCCAGGGGCCTGTTTCGGCGGGCTGGCCCCGCAAGACCGGGTTGAGGGCAAAACCCGGCACGGCCAGCAGATCCGTGGCGAGCGCCGGAGCCAGCGTGCCCCAGTCCTGGCAGGGCAGCGCCTGCACCGGCAGGCTCAGCCCCTGCAGCCGGTACCGCAGATCCGCCACCGCGCGCGCCGGCCAGGTCGACGCTGCGTCCGTCCAGGCCGTGGCCGCGTCTTCCCACGAAGCGTTCCAGCGGCGCGACGCGGTGTCCGCGGATTCGCCCAGCACATGATCTTCGATCCAGCAGCGGCCCGCGGGATCGTCGGGCCAGGCGTCACCCTTCATCAGCGGGCAGCCGCCCAGCTCCGAAGGATCCGGCCGCAGATCGGCGGGCAACTGCCGCGGGGCATCCAGCCACCAGCGGCGCAGGTGCTCGCGCAGGGTATCCAGCGCCAAGGTCCGGGCCTGATCGGCCGTGACGGGCGCGGGCTCTCCCCGCGCGGCCGCCACCGCCAGCTGGCCGGCCACCCGATGGGCACCGCCGCACAGCGCGAACACCGATGCCAGCAACCCCGGCAGCGCGGCCGCCGGCCGGCCGATGCCGATCAGCGGTGCCCACTCGCGCCGCGTGGACCGCAGGGCCGCGCCCAGCGGAGCGCCAGGCGTGAAGACCAGACGGCCGGCGGGCCCTTTCATGCCGCGCTCCGCCCGAAGAGAAAGCCGCGACGCCCCGGCGCAGCCTGATCGGCCCGCGGCGCGGGCACCGCAGCCGGCTGCGCGGGCGGCGGTGGCGCCTGCAGCAGATCCATCACCGCCTGGGCGGTTGCCAGGGCGGCCTCCTGATCGGCAAACTCGAACATCGGCGAGAACAGCGAACAGGCTTCGTAGCAGCCGATGCCGTCTTCCTCCGCGCCGATGAAATCGAAACTCTGGGTCCCGATGCGACGGGCACGGATGTCGCCCACACGCAGGGTGGGCAGTGGCGCCGGCACAGGGCCTGCGGCTCCGACGCTGCCTGCGGCAGTGCCGACGCCGCCCGCGGCCGGTCCCGGCCGGGCCTGCGGCGTGGCTGCAGGCGCCACCGGCGCACTGCCGGTCGGCGCCGAGGGTGGCAGCCACATCAGGTTCATGAACCAGGAGGTGACCAGGATGCCGACCAGCCCGCCCTGCCCTGCTGCCAGATCGCCGGCATCGGGCGCGGCAAGGGAGTCATCGGCTGCAAAGCCGACGGCCGCCACCTGAAGGCCCGGATGGCGCATGGGCACATCGGCCATGCGAGTGATCTCGATGTGGCGGAAACGATCGACCAGGGCTTGCACCCGCGCCTGATCTGCCGTGCTCAAGGCCGCCGGCCGCCGGCCCGGCTGAGGCACATGGGCCTCAGCCATGGAGGAGGCCGCAGGCCCTGTCACGCACCGCTCCCGAGCACCATGAACTGTTCGGCCGCGCCTTCGCACTGCGGACAGGTCCAGTGGCCCGGCAGTTCGGCAAAGGGCGTGCCGGCGGGAATCTGCCACTGCTCGTCACCTTCTGCCGGGTTGTAGACGTACCAGCAGATCTTGCACTCCATGCGGGCATCACGCGGCAGGCGTGCCCGGTCGCCCAGATAACTGCCCTCGAAGCCGGAACGCACGCTCATGATGCGCTCACCCAGTCCAGCACTTCGTTCAGCCGCTCCGCCGAATCGGCCAGGTCTTCGGCCGCTGCACACGCCACTTCCGGCACGCGGCAGACCTCCAGCGTATCCAGGATGACGATGTCCGTGCTGTTGAAGTAGGTGACGCGCCAGGTGCGCTGCACGCGGGTATTGACGATGCGGCAGTTGCCATAGCCGCGGCTGAGGAAGATCACGCGGCCCGCGCCCAGCTGCTGATCCAGATGCGCCGAATCCGCCGCCGACAGCGGCAGCAGCGAAAGGTTGATGACATGCGGCGCGTCGCCGCGGCGCCAGGTGGTGCGCTGCTCGTCGATCTCGGCCAGCAGGGCGGGTGAGTTCATCACGCCAGCGGGCGGCGCTGCCGCGAAGTTGACGCTGTTGCGCGCCGTGTCGGCCTCCGCGATGTCGATCAGCACCTGGGGCACGGCCCCCACTTCCAGCTCGTCCTTGATCGGCTGGCCGCCTTGCAGGTGGATCACCCGCCACAGCCCGGCAAACACCGATTCCTGCACCTGGACGGACGTCTCGCCCAGCACCTGGGCCGCCACCTCGCCTTCGCCCAGCACCTGATTGAGCAGCGTGCGGTCCGCCGCATTCAAGCCGCCGAGATCGATCGTCTGCGATCGATCGACGGCATCCGGCGCCTGCAGCGCCGCCAGGGCCTGCTGCAGCACCTGCAGGCAGCCCTGGTGCTGCGCCAGCTCTTCCGGCTCCGGCAGGACGGGGGCATCGAAGGTCGACATGCCCTGGGGCATGGGCATGTAGTCCAGACCTTCATCCTCCTGCGAGCCCGGGCCGAGCGCGGCCACCACAGGGATCGGGAAGGGCTTGAATCCGTTGTTGAGGTCCATGGTGGGTGCTCCGGGGCAGGCAGTGGGGTGTTCGGTGGGGGTTGAAGTGAGCGTCGTGCGGGGCGCGCGGCGCGTTCAGTGGCAGGCTTCACCATCCGCGCTGCGGATGGCGATGGTGGGCGCCGGGCGGCGGCCGGGCGTCTGCGCGAGCACATCGCGCACTTCGGTGACGTAGTCGCTCCAGTCCTTCATGCCGCTGACCGTGCCCAGATAGCCGCCGTCGCGCAGGAAGACCAGCGAGGGCCAGCGCTGCACGGCATAACGACGCGCCAGCGTGTCCTCCACCTCGCGCGGGACGATGCCCACGCGCCAGGCGCCGCCACCCAGGCTGGCCCGCAGTTCCGGCAGCACGACGGCCACGTCCAGCGCCTCGGGGAAGCGCACCGGATCTCCGCCGAAGTAGAGAACGGCATCGCCGGGTTGAGCCTCGAAGTGCTCCACCTCGGCGGGCCGCACCTCGGCGCCGCCGGTCTCCAGGGCCAGGCGTTCGATCAAGGGATGGGTATTCATGCGGAAGGCTCCTGGGTGAAGGATGGGATCGGTCGGCAGGACCGCATTCAGGCCTGGGCCGCCGTGAGGGACGAGACGGCATCCAGGGCGGTCGAAGGTGCAGCATCAAGGGCCATCGCCGGATCGGCCGACGGCCCCGGCTTTCCGGCCGCCGGCGGCGCAGGCTGGCCGGTGAGTGCCGCCAGCGCCTCGGCGCTCATCGCCGAAGGCAGCACGAAGCCGGGATCGGCCTGCGCATCGTGAACACCCGCCATGCCCATTTCCAGCAGGTCGAGCGCGGCGTCGATCTCGGCCGCACGCTGCGGATCCAGCCATTCGCGCGCAGCGCCGTTGAAGATGAGCAGCCAGCTGCCGGGCGGGCAGTCGCCCACGAGGCGCAGATCCACCACCTCTTCGCGGCCGCGGCCGCGGACCAGACCCTGATGGCCCTGGACCTCGATGAGTTGCATGGGCAGACCGATGCACATGATGTGGCGCGCTCGCTGGTGATTCAGTTGTCGGCCGTGGCCATGAAGCGCGCATCGCCGATGCGGCAGGCCTCGTCGGCGCTGGGCCGGCCTTCTTCATAGCGCATCAGCGCGATCTGCGGCGAGGTGACGGATTCCTCGGGCCGCAAGGGCGTCAGGCGGGGCTGCGGCTCGGCACCCCAGTCCTGCAGGCGCTGCACGGCCAGCTCCAGCGCGCGCTCGAGCGCCTGCTTGACGCTGTCCCGCAGGCTGCCGCCATAGTCTTCCAGCTCTTCGGGCTGGCAGCCGATCAGCAGCACTTCCTCCGGATAGGCGCCGGTCAGCTGCGCCAACGCCAGCACCTCCTGGAAACCCGTCTGGTGCAGGCTCATCTTCTTGGCGCCCAGGAAGCGCGGCACCTCGTCGTTGCTCACCAGCTTCAGCGTACCGGGCTCCAGACCGTAGTCCACCGCGTCCAGGATCAGCAGCTTGTCCGCCGCATGCACCTGAGGGATCAGGTACAGGCCCTGCGTGCCGCCATCGATCAGCTGCACGTGATCGGCAAAGGTATAGCGCGCCTGCAGGGCTTCGACACAGCGTACGCCGAAGCCTTCATCGGCCCACAGCACGTTGCCGATGCCCAGCACGACGATGTTGTCACGCAGTGCGTGACAGGCCGCGGGAGATGTGGTGGTGCTCATGGGGTGTTGGCCGTGTTTGAAGGGGAGGTGAGACCTCAGCCGGCGTGCGCCGGGAGGCCGCGAGCGGAAGAAGAAGAGGGACGTGCCGGTGCGGACTGCGGCGCACGCACGGCGAAGCTCGTCAAGGCCGGGGGCGAGACCAGCTGCTGGCGCAGCGCCCGCCAGGCGTGGAAACAATCCCACTCGGCCTGCATGCACAGCCACTGCGTGACGGGCAGCCCGAAGGCCAGCGCGCAGCGGATCGCGGTGTCGGGCGTCATCGCCCGGTGCCCCTGGACCAGCTCGTTCAGTCGCTGGCGAGAGATGCCCAGCTGGCGTGCCGCATCGGTCTGCGTGATGCCCAGCGGCTTGAGGTAATGACGCTGCAGGAAACGGCCCGGATGGACAGGGGCGCGCCGCGGCACACCGGCAGGGACGCCGATGCGGGCCAGGGGCGCGCGCTTGTTCATGGTGGCTAGATCAGCGTCTGAAGGTGGGCGTGTGCAGCGGCCGCGGCGCGGGCTCAAGCCCTTGCGCCGACGGCTGAACTCATTCCTTGAAGGTCCGGTAGCCGGAAATCATCGTGCTGACGATGCTCTGGCGGCCCATGATGTCTTCGCGGATGGCCGCATAGACATGCACGATCACGAAGATGACCATGGCCCACATGCCCAGGCGATGCAGGCTGTGCACCTGCTGCGAAGAGCCGATCAGCGGGATGACCCAGCCGAACAGCGTGTCCTGCCAGCTGCCCAGACCCGTGCCTTCGCTGTACAGCGCGAAGCCGGTGAACACCATGAACAGCGTCAGCAGCAGATAGCCGAAGAACATCGCCAGGCGCGCCATCGGGTTGTGGCCCACGTACTGGTTGGGCCGCGGGCGCAGGAACAGGTACCAGGCCAGCATGGCAAGCACTTCACGCCAGTAGGCTGCCCGAAAGAGCGGCAGGGTGAAGAGCTCGCGGGCATGGTGATTGCCGACCAGCGCCCAGTAGGCCCGCGCCAGCAGCCCCACGGCCAGCACGTAGCCGGCCGCGAAGTGCGCAAAGCGGATGTAGCCCATCAGGTAGTGATCGGAAGCCTCCCCGGGCATGCTGGGCAAGGGAACGCCGATGAAGTAGCCGGTCACGGCCAGCACCGTGATGGCCAGCGCGTTGATCCAGTGCCAGATGCGCACCGGCGCTTCGTAGACATAGACCGAGTGCACGCTGGGTGCCGCGGCCACCGTGGCGTCGTCGCGACCGGTGATGTCGGCCAGCTCCTGCTGGCTGGTGGTGGTCGTATTCATGGGAGACCCCCTTGGGCTGGCGTGCTCAATGCTCGGCGGGTGCGGTGCCACGGCGGTCGGCCAGGCGTCGGCGCAGCCCGGCCAGCAGCCGGTTGCCCAGACGCAGCAGGCGCGGCGCCAGCAGGCTCGTCACCACCGTGCCGGCCAGCAGCATCAGCAGGTGATCGGGCTGGCTCAGCGCGTGGATCAGGCCCTCGAAGCTGCTCAGGTCCTCATGGCCGTGGCCGGTGTGGGCCGGCGCTGCCGAGGCGATGATCATCAACGAGGCGCCCAGCGCCAGGTTGCGGACGATGAAGCTGGTCATTGCGGTTCTCCTCGGTCTCGTTCAGCGCACCGTCACCTGGGCCATTTCCTGGCCATCGGGCGACATCACGTGGGTGGAGCAGGCCAGGCAGGGATCGAAGCTGTGCAGCGTGCGCAGGATCTCCAGCGGCTGGTCGGCCTTGGCCAGCGGGGTGTTCATGAGGCTGGCCTCGAAGGCACCGATCTGCCCCTTGTGATCACGCGGGCTGCCGTTCCAGGTGGTGGGCACCACGCACTGGTAGTTGTCGATCTTGGTGTCCTTGATGCGCACCCAGTGGCCCAGCGCACCGCGCGGCGCTTCGGTGAAGCCGGCGCCCTTGGCCTCCTTCGGCCAGGTGCTGGGTTCCCACTTGTCGACGTTGGCGGTGGCGGTGTTGCCGGCCTTGCAGTTGGCCATCAGGCGTGCCAGCTCGCTCTGCTGCAGCTCGGCGCAGTAGGCGGCCTCGATGCCTCGCGCCGCCGTACGGCCCAGCGTGCTGAACAGCGCGGCCACGGGCACGTCGAGCTTCTTCAGCACGGCATCGACGTTTTCCTTGATCCAGGGGTACTGCTTGGGCTGCACATAACCCAGCACCATACGTGACAGCGGGCCCACTTCCATCGCGTGGCCGCGCCAGCGCGGCGACTTGATCCACGAGTACTTGGCGGATTCGTCCAGGGCCTCGATGGCCGTCTTCTTGCCCTTGGTGTTGGGGCCGAGCACGAAGTTGGGCTCGGTGACGCCGTCCCAGGGGTGCAGGCCCTTGGTCTCGTCGGCGTACTTGTACCAGCTGTGGGTGACGAACTCCTGCACCTGCTCCGGATCCTTCACGTCCACTTCGTGGATCTTGGAGAGGTCGCCGTTGATGATGGCGCCGCGCGGCAGCATCAGGTTGGCGGCGGAGTAGTCGTTGGCGCGCTTGGGCAGATCGCCGTAGCTGAGCATGCTCTTGCCCGAGAGACCGCCGCCGTAGAGCCAGCCCTTGTAGAAGGAGGCGATGGCCAGCAGATCGGGGATGTAGACCTGCTCCACGAATTCGCGCGTGCGGTCCACGATGAACTTGACCTGGTTCAGGCGCTCGATGTTGATCGCACCCACGGCGCCGGCGGAGTCGAGGTTGATCGGGCAGGGCACGCCGCCCACCAGCCAGTTCGGGTGCGGGTTCTTGCCGCCGAAGATGGTGTGGATCTTGACGATCTCCTTCTGGAAATCGAGTGCTTCCAGATAGTGCGTCACGGCCATCAGGTTGGCTTCAGCCGGCAGCTTGTAGGCCGGGCTGCCCCAGTAGCCGTTGGCGAAGGGGCCGAGCTGGCCGCTTTCGACAAACTTCTTCAGGCGGTTCTGGATATCGCGGAAGTAGCCCGGGCTGCTGTTGGGCCAGGGGCTGATGCTCTGGGCCAGCTCGCTCGTCGCCTTGGGATCGGCCTTCAGCGCGGAAACCACGTCCACCCAGTCCAGCGCATGCAGGTGGTAGAAATGGACCAGATGGTCATGCACCTGAAGGTTCAGCTGCATGATGTTGCGGATGATGTTCGCGTTGTCCGGGATCTGGATGCCCAGGGCATCCTCGACCGCGCGCACGCTGGTCAGTGCGTGGGTGCCGGTGCAGACGCCGCAGATGCGCTCCGTGAAGGCCCAGGCATCGCGCGGATCGCGGCCCTTGAGGATGACCTCCAGCCCGCGCCACATCGTGCCGGTGCTGACCGCATTGCGGATGGTGTTCTTCTCGTCGAGGTTGACCTCGACGCGCAGGTGACCTTCGATGCGGGTGACCGGGTCGACGACGACGCGCTTGCCGGAGTTGTCGAGCTTGAAGCCCTGGGTTTCGTAGCTGGCCATGATGGTTGCTCCTTGTGCCGCTCGTGTCAGCCGTTATTCGTGGCCCTTGGACGTGGCGCGCTTGACGGCACTGACGGCCGCATGCGCTGCCACGGCCGCGCCGATGACACCGGCAGCGGTGGCGCCCACGCGGTCGGCGTTGCTCTCGATGCCGAACTGGTGGATGGTGGTCAGGCGGTCGTAGAACGAGCCCTTGTCCCAGAAGCCGTCTTCACTGCAGCCGATGCAGCCGTGGCCGGAGCCGATGGGGAAGCTCACGCCACCGTTCCAGCGCGTGGTGGAGCAGGCGTTGTAGGTCGTCGGGCCCTTGCAGCCCACCTTGTAGAGGCAGTAGCCCTTGCGTGCGGCCTCGTCGTCCCACTGCTCGACGAACTGTCCGGCATCGAAGTGCGGGCGGCGATAGCACTTGTCGTGGATGCGCTGGCCGTAGAACATCTTCGGGCGGCCCATGCGGTCCAACTCGGGGATCTTGTCGAAGGTCAGCATGTAGGTGACCACGCCCGTCATCACTTCGGCGATGGGCGGGCAGCCCGGGATCTTGATGATGGGCTTGTCGGTGATGACCTTGTGGATCGGCACGGCCTGCGTGGGGTTGGGCTTGGCGGCCTGCACGCAGCCCCAGGAGGCGCAGGCGCCCCAGGCGATCACGGCCTTGGCGTCGGCCGCGGCTTCCTTCAGCTTCTCGACGAAGGGGCGACCGCCCTGGAAGCAGTACATGCCGTCCTCGTTCAGCGGCGGATTGCCTTCGACGGCCAGGATGTAGTTGCCCTTGTGCTTCTTCTTGGCCTCTTCCAGTGCCGCTTCGGCCTGGTAGCCGCTGGCCGCCATCAGCACGTGGCTGTAGTCCAGCGAGATCATCGAAAGCACGACATCCTTGGCCAGCGGGTGGGCGCTGCGGATGAAGCTCTCGGAGCAGCAGGTGCACTCCAGGCCGTTGAGCCAGATCACGGGCGTGCGCGGCTTGGTCTCCATCGCATGCGCGATCTTCGGCACGAAGGCCGGGCCCAGGCCCAGCGAGGTGGCGGTGAGCGAGCAGTACTTGAGCAGGCTGCGGCGAGAGATGCCTTGGCGCCGCATGACCTCGTAGAAGGTTTCCATCCGCAGTCTCCTGTTGTGCCGGATATCCGCCCTGGTTTGGGCAGCCCTCGACCGGCGAGATGCGGTGGCTGTAAACAAGTGTCATGCCCGTGACGATCGGCACCGGGTAAACACCTAACTCGAGGGCGATCTACCCCGTAAATCCGCACGTCGCTTGCGGACTTTTTCCGGGGTGGTCAGTCCGGCGTCAGACGCGCTGGCAGTTCACTTTCCAGCTGCACCTGCACGCCGAAAGCTGCCTTGGCAGGGGCCGCCGGCGAGGCCCGCGAGCGCTTCTTTCGCCCGTCGATCAGGCCGGCAGGCCGAGCGCCGCGAGGTGGATCACCCACTCCTGCGAGGTATCCACGCCGGTCAGCACGGCCAACTCTTCGTCGAAGAAGGCACCCACGGCGCAGACACCCAGGCCTTGCGAGGCGGCCGCGAGATAGACGCGCTCGCCCACCAGCCCGGCCTCCAGAAAGGCATGCCGGTAGCCGCGCGCCGGGCCGGCGGCATCCACGGCCCACACGGAGCGCGCGATGCTCAGCACGATGACCGCCTGGGCGTCGCCGATCACCTCCTGGTCCAGCCCCGCGGACTGGGCGCGCGCGCGGATGTCCGCGGCCGGCCACAGCGTGCGGCGCAAGAGCTGCCGGCGCGGCGCATCCAGACGCCAGCTGCCGCTGGGCAGGCCCTCCACGGCATTTGCGACCACATCCACCCGCACGGACGCCGACAGCAGCGGCCCCGGGCCGGCCAGTTCATCCAGCACCCTGGCCAGCGCCGGCAGCGGCAAGGCCTGTGCGCTGAAGCGGCGCTGCGATCGCCGCGTGGCAATGCGGCTCCACAGCGTGCCCTCGGCCGCCTCTCCGAGGCGCTCGAGGCGCTCGAGGCGCGGCAACGCAAGGGCTGCAGGCGCGTCTGCAGGTGTGGACGACTGCGGCGAGGCCCTACCCATGCCTGCCGCTGCTGAAGCGTGTGCCGGTGGCGCCGGAGACCCGGCGCGCTCCCCGGCGGCCGAAGCGCCGCTGATCGGGGCCTGCAGCGAGGTGGCACGGTGGATCGCCGTGGTCAACCCGAGGGCGACGCCCGCCTCGCCCAGTGCGGCAGGCCGCCAGGATCCAGCATCCGGCGAACGTGCGGCGCCTGGCTCGGCCAGCGGCCCACCGACCGACTCCTGCGGGCTGGCAGCACCCGGACGGGCCTGCGGGCCGGCGCCGGCTGTCAACTCATTCGGCTTGGCGCCCGAGGGCCGGATCAGCGCCAGCGCCAGCACGCCCTCTTCCGCCGCATCCAGCCCCAGCGCCTCGGCCACGCGAGCCTCATCGAAGCGGCTCTCGAAGCTCAGGGCCAGGCCCGAAGCTGCGGCGCAGGCGCGCAGGTTTTCCAGCGCATGCCCCAGATCAGCCAGCACGTAGCGGTAGGTCCGGTCACCGTACTTGTGGCCGCTGCGTCGGAACAGCGCGCTCGCCCAGACCGCGGCGGCTGCGCCCATCGGCAGCAGGGGCTCGGCGGGCCGAGCCTCCGTCAGCCGGTGCAGGCCATGGCGATCGGGATCGTAGTGCCACAGGCCGGCCCTCAAGCCGTCGACATCCGCCACCGCCACATAGAGCTCGGTGGCGAACAAGGCCCCCGAGGACGGCGCGCTGCGGAAGGGGATGCCGCCGCGGCGCAGGCTCACGCCGGTGGTGTGCCACAGCAGCGCCGCCAGGGCCTCGCGGGTGACCGGCTGGCCCGGCCGCAACCCGGGCCCGGGCCGGCCGGGCTCGCCCAGAGCCTGCCAGGGCCGGCCGGGGTAGCGTTTGAACGGCGGCGGTGCATCACCCCAATCCGTGCTGGCCGCGCGCCGCAGCAGACCCGCCCGGCTGTGCGAGGAATGGGCGTGAAACTGCTCCACCACCGCCAGCGATGCCGAGGCTTCGCCGGCCGGCGCGCCGGCCGCGCCCAGGTGCAGTTCGGTGCGGCCATGCCGCAGACCGATGACATAGGCCAGCCCGCTGGACGCACCCACGCCCAGCAGCCACAGGCCGCCCATCGCCTTGATCGCCGGGCGGCGCGCCACCGCCGCGGCCGGTGCCGCATCCCGCACCGGCCTGGCCGGCGTCGCCGGCGCCGGCGGGTGCTCCCTCAGCCGGCGCCACTGCGCCAGCAGGGCCCGCAGGTTGAAGGCCAGGTGCACGGCCAGCAGCACGAGCATGGCGTAGCCGAAGACATAGTGCCAGTCGAAGACCGGCAGGTGCTGGTTGGCGACCCAGAAGATGCCCAGGCCGGCGGTGATCAGGACGTAGAAGGCCAGCATCACGCTGAACAGCGCGTTCAGGGCTGGCCGGCTGGGCAGACGCCCTCTCGCGGCGCGCCAGGCCACCCAGGCGCCGGCCAGCACGATCGGCAGCATCACCCACATCAACTGGCTCGGCATGCGCCCATCACCTCCTGCCGGCGGGCCTGGAACTCGACACGCGCCAGCCGGGCCTGCCGGACCTTCGCCCGCAGGCTAACGCACCAGCCGCGCCAACGACAGAGACAGCACCAGCAGCGCCACGGCCGCCAGCCAGGAGCCGAGCACCCGCACGGCGATCTGCATCCAGGCACGGCGCATCGGGCTCACCACGGCCATCACCCAGGCCGGCAGCAGCAGCGTGCCCAGCGCCGTGCCGCACAGCATCACCCAGTAGGTTTGTCCCTGCACGCCAGAGGGTCCGGAGCCCAGGCCGGCGGCCAGGCCGACCACCGCCGCCACCGACAGCAGCACGGCAGCCGGCAGGCGCGCCGCCGTGGCCACGATCACGCCGATCAAGCCGCCCAGCAGCAGCAGACCACGCGTGAGATCAGGATCGCCCGCGACACGGTGCGCGGCCAGGCCGGCCAGCAGAGCCAAGGCAAACACCAGCAGGGCGCGCTGCACGCTGGCCACCCGGCCACGCGCCGCCTGGCCCAGCAGCAGGCCCAGCGCCGCCAGCGACACCAGCAGCGCCGGCTCCACCAGCGGATGCAGCAGACCACTGGCGAACGGGCCCATGCCTTCGATGGGGCTGTGGGCCTGTGCGGCCGGCGCCGCCGCCGCCAGGGCTGCCGCGACAAGGGCACCGCGCCAGGCCCTGACCGGGCCCGGGCGCACGGGGCGCACGGGGCGCACGCGGCTCACGCGGCTCATGCCAGCGCGCGCCAGAGGAACAGCAGCCCCAGCAGGGCGATCAGGCCACCGGTGGCGCGGATCAGCGCGCGACCCCAGGGCCAGCGCGTGAACAGCGACAGCGCGATGCCAGCGGCATGCAGGCCGCCCGTGGCGATGACGAAGCCGAGGCTGTAGGCCACCGGGCTGGCCGACTGCGGCAGTTCCGTGCCATGCGCATGTCCATGAAACAGCGCGAACACGGCCACCACCACGACAGCCAAGGCCAGCGGCAGCCGCTGCGCCGCAGCCACCAGCGCGCCCAGCACCACCGCCGACAGCGCGATGCCCACCTCCACGCCCGGCAAGGGCAGGCCCAGCACACCCAGCGCACCGCCGAAGGCCATCAGCATCGGAAAGACCACGGGCAGCATCCACACCGCAGGGCGCCCGAGGAATGCGCCCCACAGGCCCACCGCGACCATGGCGATCACATGATCGGGCCCGCCCAAGGGATGCAGCAGCCCGCTCAGCAGCCCGCCAGCCGCGGCTTCCGGGCTGTGCGCGTGCGCCGATCCGGCCAGCGCCGCCAGCAGCAGCGCCAAAGCGATTTGCCGGCTTGCCGGCACCAGTAAACCTGCAGTCATCACGAAAGCCACCCTTCATTGGGCCAGTGTGTCGGCGAGTTTCGCCCGGATGGACAGCATGTCGCCCGGCACGCGAGGGCCAGGCGGCCCCGCTCTGCATCCATACGCGCAGCGGCCCGTGATGGATGTCAATTCAATATCATCCATGGCTGATATACGCTACGGACCTTTCCATCCCACCCGGTGCTTTCATGGACAAGTCCTATCGCGAGCTCACAACCGACATTTCCCGCACACTGGCCCGATTGCGCGCCGATCAACCCGCCGTCACCCAGGGCTTTTCGGCGCTGGCGCGTGCGGCCACGCAAGACGGCGTGCTGGACAAGAAGACCAAGGAACTGATCGCCATGGCCTTGTCGGTCGGTGCCCGCTGCGATCCCTGTGTGGGCTTCCACGCCGAGGCGCTGGTCAAGCTGGGTTGCACGCGCGCCGAGTTCGAAGAGATGCTGGGCATGTGCATCTATATGGGCGGCGGGCCTTCCTTGATGTACGCGGCGCATGCCTTGCAGGCCTACGAAGAGTTCGGCGGCGAGAAGACGCTGCCCCAGGCCGTCCCGGGCTGATCCTCGACGCTGTCCCACCCGGGTGGACAGACGCCCCGGGGCGGGGCACGGAGCCTTCGCGCCGGCAGGTACTCGCACGTGCTGCGCGCCAGGCGCGGTGCCATACTGGCCCGCATGGTCGAACGCAGATCCGACAGCCCGCCCGGATCGGCCCCGGGCCTGGACATTCTCGCCTTCGGCGAGCCGATGGTCGAGTTCAACCAGACCGGCGAGCGCGAGGGGCGCGTCTACCTGCAGGGCTTCGGCGGCGACAGCAGCAACCTGGTCATCGCCGCGGCGCGGCAAGGCGCGCGCGCGGGCTATCTCAGCGCCATCGGCGACGATGCCTATGGCCGGATGCTGCGCGAGCTGTGGCAGCGCGAAGCGGTGGATACCCGCGGCGTGGTCACGCTACCCGAGGCCTTCACTGCGATCTATTTCGTCACCCATGATGAGCAAGGCCACCACTTCCACTTCTTTCGCCAGGGCTCGGCCGCCAGCCGCCTGCGGCCGCAAGACATCCCGGAAGGCCTGATCGAGTCCTCACGGCTGTTTCATCTCTCGGGCATCTCGCTGGCCATCAGCGCCCAGGCCTGCGATACCGGCTTTGCCGCGATCGAGCGGGCGCGCGCCGCCCGCGTGCCGGTGAGCTTCGACACCAACCTGCGGCTGAAGCTGTGGCCGCTGGCGCGCGCTCGCGACGTGATGACCGAAGCGCTGCGCCTGTGCGACATCGCCTTGCCCAGCCTGGACGACGTGGTGGCCTTGACGGGCCTGGACGATCCTGACGCGCTGGTCGATCACTGCCTGCGTCTGGGGGCCGGCACCGTGGCGTTGAAGCTGGGCGCACAAGGCGCGCTGGTGGCCACGGCCAGAGAACGCCACCGGCTGCCGGCGCACCCTTGCCGCGCGCGGGATGCCACGGGCGCCGGTGATACCTTCGGCGGCGCCTTCCTGGCGCGCTGGCTGGCGGGCGATGCGTTGGCGGATGCCGCCCGTTATGCCTGTGTCGCCGCAGCCCTGTCCACCGAAGGCTACGGCGCTGTCGAACCGATACCTCAGGCCGCAGCGGTGCGTGCCGCGATGGACGCACCCGCCAGTCCCGGCGCTGCGCAGCCAGCCCCCTCCCATCCCTGAAACCCGCGGACACCCCCGATGGCCATCACCCTGGACAAGCCCACCAAGGAGGCCGCCGTCGCCTCCATCCAGCGCTGGTTCGAGACCGAGCGGGACGAGCGCATCGGCAATATCGCCGCCATGGGCCTGCTGAGCTTCTTCCTGGAAGAGATCGCGCCTTCGGTCTACAACGCTGCGGTGGCCGAGGTGCAGGAGCGCCTGCAGGCACGCATCGCCGAGCTGGATCTGGAGATCCACGAGGACGAATTCAGCTACTTCAAGAAGCGCGCGGCCGCCGCCGCGTCCAAGGGCCGGCGATGAACAATCCACGCAGCGTCTTCATCACCGGCGCCACCAGCGGCATCGGGCAGGGCATCGCCCAGGCCTTCGCGGCCCAGGGCGCGCGCGTGCTGGCCACCGGCGCCACGCCCGCCGAAGTGGCCGCGGCCTCGGCGCTGCCCGACGCTGAAGGCCGCATCCATTACCGCGCGCTCGATGTGCGCGACGGCGCCGCCGTGCAGACCATGGTCGACGAACTCGGGCGTATGCACGGGCTGGATGTCGTGGTCAACTGCGCCGGCATCATCCGTCGCGGCGCGGAGCACGAGCCCGAAGCCTTTGCGCAGACGCTGGACATCAACCTCACCGGCACGATGCGCGTGTGCAGCGCCGCCAGGCCCTGGCTGGCGCAGCGGGGCGGCTGCATCGTCAACACCGCCTCCATGCTCAGCTTCTTCGGGGGCGGCCTGGTGCCGGGATACAGCGCCAGCAAGGGCGGCGTCGCCCAGCTCACCAAGAGCCTGGCCATCGCCTATGCCGCCGAACGCATCCGCGTCAATGCCGTGGCGCCAGGCTGGATCGCCACGCCGCTGACGCAGGCACTGCAGGACGACCCCGCGCGCAGCGGCCCCATCCTGGCGCGCACGCCGATGGGCCGCTGGGGCACGCCGGCCGATGTGGCCGGGCCGGTGCTCTTCCTGTGCAGCCCCGCGGCGGGCTTCGTCACGGGCGTGATCCTTCCCGTGGATGGTGGCTACCTGATAACCTGAGCCGCCCTCTCGCGGCCCGCGTCGCCCGGCGAGACCAGGACCGCCCCCGCCAAATCACCCCAGCTCCCGCCATGACCCAGCCTGTACCGCCCTCGTCCGACAAGTGGCTGCCCTACCGGCACCCGATGCCCAGGGAGTCTCCGCCCGAACTGGTGATTCCCGATGTCGTGCCCCGGGACGAGCGCATCTGGGTGCCGGTCGACGACAACGTCTGGTTCCGGCCCTTGTGCCTCAGTGCCAGCCGCGGCTACTGGATGAACCTGCTGCGCGTGCGCCGCGCCGGCGTGCTCTCGCGCCACCGGCATCCGCAGCCCGTGCACGGTTATGTGATCAAGGGCCGCTGGCGCTACCTGGAACACGACTGGGTCGCCACCGAAGGCGGCTACGTCTACGAAGCGCCCGGCGAGACCCATACCCTCGTCGTCGACCCCGACGTCGACGAAATGATCACGATGTTCCAGGTGAACGGCGCGATGATCTATGTGGATCCGGATGGACGCTGCACCGGGTACGACGATGTCTTCACCCGCATAGACAAGTGCCGCTCTCACTACATCGCCTCGGGTCTGGGCGAATCCTACGTGGATCAGTTCATCCGATGAGGTCCGCTCCGTGACAGACCCTCGCGAGCCCCTGCCGCCGCCAGCGGGGGCTCGAGCAGAAGCGGCTGCCATGGCCGGACCCGGCGCGACACCGGGCCCGGCCCGCTGGGCCTTCTGGATCCGGCTCTTCGATCACCTGAGCTTCCGCGTCAAGTTTCTGGTGATCGGCGTGCTGCTGGCCACGCCGCTGGTGGTGGCCACCACCTGGGCGGCCGTGGTGGCGCTGGAATTCGGTCGGCGTGCCGAGCTGCGTGCGCAGTCGGTGGAGGACATGCGGCAGATCGCTCAGCTGCTGGGTTCCGTGGGCCAGCACCGCGGCCTGAGCGCCCGCGTGCTGGCGGGTGAGGAAGCCACCAGCGGCGAGCTGGTGCGCTTGCAGCCGGCGCTGATCGTGCAGGCCCGCGCGGTCGATGTCCTGCTGGGCGATCGTCCGGATCTGGCGGCCTTCGATCCCGGCCGCGGCGCACCGATCGCCGAGGAAATGAGCCAACTGACGCGCCTGCCGCACAGCGACGAGCCGCAGCGCAACTTCGACCGCCATAACACGGTGGCCGAGCGGCTGCTGGTCATCTCCAACCGGCTGCAGACGCAGGTCAGCTCGGAGCTGGGGGCGGACAAGATTGCAGAAGCCCACGCGCTGGTCGCGGTCTTCGGCACCCTGCCCTTGCTGGCCGAGCGCGTGGGGCGGCAGCGGGGCTTCGGCAGTTCGGTGCTGGGCTTGCAGACCTACAGCGCCATCGAACTCACCCGCTTCGGGCTGTATGCCGGGACAGCACGCCACACGCTCAGCCAGTTTGCGGCCGATCGGACAACCGTCGCCACCCTGGATGCGTATCTTCGATCGGTCGGCTCGAACGCCTCCATGAGCGCGGCGCTGGGCGAAGCCGAGGTGTTTGTCGAACGTTCTCTGGCCACGGTGCTGGCCTTCACACGGGACGACGGCGCGGCCGCGCAGCACTTCAGCGAAGGCACGCAGGCCATCCGTTCGCTCAACGCGGTCGCCCATGCCCTGTCGGATCGCCTGACGGCCTCTGCGCACCAGCAGCGCCAGGCCGCCACCGCGCAGGCGCGCTGGGCCCTGATCGGTCTGGTGGCCACCGTCTTGCTTCTGAGCGTGCTGTATGTCGGGTTCGAGCGCAGCACGGTGATCCGTCTGCGCCGGCTGAAGGACGCTTCGGTCGCGCTCTCGGACGGGCGCTTCGAAGACCACATCCGGGTGCATGGCAGCGACGAGATCGCCTTCCTCGGCCAGGCGATGGACGACATGCGGCAGCGGTTGATCGCGGCGATCGAGGCCCATGCGCAGGCCCTGGCGCAGCACCGGGCCCAGCAGGCACGAGAGGATTTCCTGGCGCGCTGGAGCCACGATCTGCGCACGCCGCTGCACGCCATCCTCGGCTACGCGCAGCTCATGCAGCAGGAAACCGCCTTGCTGCGCCCGGCGCAGCAGGAGTTCCTGTCGGGCATCCACGGCGCCGCCACGCACCTGCTGCGCCTGGTGGACGATGTGCTGGAAGTGGCCACGCGCACGCGCAACGACGCCGACCTGCGCCCCGGCTCGATCAGCCTGGTGAAGACCGTGGAGCAGGCCATCGTGCTGATGCAGCCGTCCATCCAGGCTCAGGGCGGCGTGATCAGCTTCGCGCCGGCGCCGGGCGATTGGAACGCCTGGGCCGACCCGACACGCGCGCTGCAGATCCTGACCAACCTGCTGAGCAACGCGCTGAAGTTCAACCGCCCCCAAGGCCGGATCACGGTGACGCTGGCGGCGGCCGAAGACGGCCTGCTGGCCGTGTCGGTCCGCGACGAAGGGCGCGGGCTGGACGCGGCCTCGATCAGCCGCCTGTTCCGGCCACTGGAACGCCTGGATGCCGCCGATCGTGGCATCGCCGGCACCGGCCTGGGGCTCAGCATCGCCCGCCAGCTCAGCGAGAGCCTGGGCGGTTCGCTCCAGGTCAGCTCATCGCCCGGTCAAGGGGCCTGCTTCACCTGGACCGTGCCGGTTGCCGACGACACGCATCCGCGGCCGATCGAGGCAGTCGGCGAGCCGTCCGAGACCGTGTGGAAGGACACGACGCCGGGCGAGACCGTGCCCGCAGCGCCGCAGCCTCAGCGACACGCCCGGCTTGTGCTGGTGGAAGACGACGAGGTCAACATCAATGTGCTGCGCGCCATGCTGGCGGGTATGCCGGAGATCCGTCTCACGGTCTTCACCCATTGCGATCAGGCGCTGGCGGACGCCAGCGCCGCCGCAGCCGATCTCTGGCTGATCGACCGCCATGTGGGGCACGATGACGGCATCGAGCTGCTGCTGCGGCTGCGCGAGCGGAACGCCCAGGTCCGCGCGGTGCTGTTCTCGGCCGACGCGACCGAGGCCACCCGCCGCAAGGCCCTGGAGGCCGGCTTCCTGGATGTCTGGACCAAGCCGCTGGCGCTGGCCGAGTTCCGGGGCGGCATCCGACAGCTGCTGCAGCTCAGCCCGGAAGACAGCGAACGCTGAACGGCGGGCGGGCCTCGCTTCAGGAGCGGCGCAGCGCGGCGACGCGGCTCGGCGGGCGCCGCGCCCTTCGGCCTTACATCGTGCCCGGGTAGGTGCCGCCATCCATCAGGATGTTCTGGCCATTGATGTAGGCCGCGTGCCGGCTGCACAGGAAGGCGCAGGTCGCGCCGAACTCTTCAGCCGTGCCCAGGCGCTGCGCGGGGATCGGTGCTGTGCGCGCCGTCATGGCCTCTTCCAGCGAGCTGCCGGCCTTCTGCGCCGCCGCCTGCATCGTGCCCTTGAGCCGATCGGTGCCGAACAGGCCGGGCAGCAGGTTGTTGATGGTCACGCCGTGGGCGGCCAGCCGCTTCTGGCGCGCCAGCCCGGCGACAAAGCCCGTCAGCCCCGTGCGGGCGCCGTTGGACAGGCCCAGAAAGTCGATCGGCGCCTTCACCGCGCCCGAGGTGATGTTGACCACACGGCCGAAGCCGCGCGCCGCCATGCCGTCCACGGTGGCCTTCATCAGCTCGATCGGCGTGAGCATGTTGGCATCCAGCGCCTTGAGCCAGTCTTCGCGGTTCCAGTCACGGAAGTCACCGGGCGGCGGGCCGCCGGCGTTGTTGACCAGGATGTCCACCTGCGGGCAGGCGGCCAGCGCAGCCGCGCGGCCTTCGGGCGTGGTGATGTCGCCGGCCACGGTGCGCACCTGAACCTGAGGGTGGGCTGCCCGCAGCGCTGCGGCAGTGGCCTCCAGCGCCTCGGCGCCGCGGGCCGTGATCACCACGTGCACGCCCTCACCCGCCAGGGCCTGCGCACAGCCTTTGCCCAGCCCCCTGCTGCCGGCGCACACCAGCGCCCACTTGCCTGCGATGCCCAAGTCCATGTCGTCTCCTGTTCGGGTTTTTCGTCTTGGCCGGATTGTGAAGGCCTTGTGCGCGAGACCGCATCGGCGCGACACCCGAGAGCGTCGCGGACGGGGCGCGTACGCGGGCCGGACGCTCAGCGCACGCGGGCCAGCAGCCACACGCCGCTGAGCACCAGCACCGTCCCGGCCACGAGCCAGGCGCTGAACGGCTCGCCCAGAAGCCAGACGCCCAGCGCCACGGTGCTCAGCGGGCCGATCATGCCCGCCTGCGCCGCCGCGGACGAGCCGATGCGCTCGATGGCCATCATCACCAGCAGCACGGGCGCAAAGGTGCAGGCCACCGCGTTCAACACCCCCAGCCACCAGACGACCGGCGCAAAGGCCAGCGCGCTGTCCAGCGGGCGCAGCAGCACGAACTGCAGGATGCACAGCGCGCAGGCCACGCTGGTCGCCAGGCCGGTCAGCCGCAGCGTGCCGATGCGCCGCACCAGCTCGCCGCTGTAGAGCAGATAGACCGCATAGCTCAGGGCACTGCCCAGCACCAGCGCCGAGCCCAGCAGCACGTCGCGCCCTTCAAGGCGCACTTCATGACCGAAGACCACCGCCACGCCCAGGTAGCTGACGGCCAAGGCCAGCCACTGCCTGCGCCGGGGCGGGCGCTTGAGCAGCAGCCAGCCCAGCAGCATGACCAGCGTGGGGTTCAGGTAGAGGATCAGCCGCTCCAGGCTGGCGGTGATGTACTGCAGGCCCAGAAAGTCCAGCAGGCTGGCCAGGTAGTAGCCGCAGAACCCGAGCCCCGCGATCGCCGCCATGTCGCGTGCCGACAGCGGCCCGCGCCCGCGGCCACCCCACCAGGCCAGGGCCAGGAACATCGGCAACGCCAGCAGCATGCGCACGAAGATCACGTCCACCGCATCCACGCCGTGGCGGTAGCTCAGCTTGACGATGATGGCCTTGCCCGAGAAGGCCACCGCGCCGGCCAGCGCCATGGCCAGGCCGGCGCGGTGGGTGGCAGCGGAGACTGGCAGGCGCGTCATGCCCACCCTGCCCGGGCTGCGCCGGCAGCCCGGCCGGCCGTGCGGGCACACCCGTTCGGCACAGTGCAGGCCAGACGCATCAGAAGCCGACCGCCTGACCGTCGCGCCGCGGATCGCTGGCCGCGACATAACCTTCTACCGCAGGATCACCCAGACGCCAGATGAACTGGCCGGCGCCATAGTCCTGGTAACTGTCGCTGAAGCCTTCGACCCGGTGGCCCAGCTCGGCCAGGCCGCGCGCGGCCTGCGGGTCGAAGCCGGGCTCCAGGTTCAGCTTGCCGCCGAAGAAGCGCCAGCGCGGCGCGTCGCAGGCGGCCTGGGGGTTCTGCCCATGGTCGAGCATGCGCACGGTGCACTGCAGGTGCGCCTGCGGCTGCATGTCGCCGCCCATGATGCCGAAGCTCATCTGCGGCTGCCCATCACGCGTCAGGAAGGCCGGGATGATGGTGTGGAAGGGGCGCTTGCCCGGACCCACGCAGTTGTCGCTGTCCGGATCCAGATTGAAGCCGTGGCCGCGGTTCTGCAGGCTCACGCCGTAGCCCGGCAGCACCACGCCCGAGCCGAAGCCCATGTAGTTGCTCTGGATGAAGCTCACCATCAGGCCGCTTTCGTCGGCCGCGCTGAGGTAGATCGTGCCGCCCTGCGGCTGCAGGCCGGGGCCGAAATCCTGCGCGCGCCGCGGGTCGATCAGCGCCGCGCGCCGCGCCAGGTAGTCGGCATCCAGCAACTGCTGCGGGCTCACGCGCATGCTGCGCGGCTCGGCCACATGCCGGTAGACGTCGGCGAAGGCCAGCTTCATGGCCTCGATCTGCAGGTGCTGCCAGGCCGCACTGTCCAGCGGCATCGAAGCCATGTCGAAGCGACGCAGCATGCCCAGCGCCATCTGCGCGGCGATGCCCTGGCCGTTGGGCGGGATCTCATGCAGCGTATGCCCGGCATAGTCCAGGGCCAGCGGCTCGACCCACTGCGGCTGCCACTGCGCAAAGTCGGCCGCGGTCATCACGCCCCCGTGCTCGCGCGCGTGCGCCTCGGCCGCCGCGGCGACCTCACCACGGTAGAAGGCCTCGCCGCGGGTCTGCGCGATCAGGCGCAGCGTGCGGGCCGCGTCTGCGAAGGTAAAACGTTCGCCCACCGTGGGCACCCGCCCGTGCGGCAGGAAGGTCTGCGCAAACCCGGGCTGGCGCGTCAGCTCCTGCACCTGGGCGGCGAGCGTCCATTTGTGCTGCACGATCATCGGCACGGCATAGCCGCGCTCGGCCGTGCGGATGGCCGGCTCCAGCAGATCGGCAAAGGGCAGCCGGCCGTGGCGTTCGCTCAAGGCCACCCAGGCCCCCACGGCACCGGGCACGGTGACGGCGTCCCAGCCGCGCTGCGGCAGCTTGCGGGCATCCGCGCCGTACTTGCGCAGGAAGTACTCGCGCGTCCAGCCCTGCGGGGCGCAGCCGGAGGCATTCAGCCCCTGCAACCGCTGGCCATCCCACAGGATGCAGAAGGCATCCGAGCCCAGGCCATTGCTGCACGGCTCCACCAGGGTCATCACGGCGGCGGCCGCGATGGCTGCATCCACCGCGTTGCCGCCGCGCTGCATCATCGCCAGACCGGCCTGCGCTGCCAGCGGGTGCGAGGTGGAGACGATGTTGCGCGCAAAGATCGGCGAACGGCGGCTGGGGTAGCCGGCTTGCCAGTCGAAGGGCTTGCTCATGATCGAGGTTCTGGGCAGTGGGTTGAAGGGGGTCCCGCGCGGCTGTGCGGCGGGCAGATCAGCTACAAGGGCAATCCGGGATCGGACGTGAGCTGGTCGGCGACGTAGCGGCGCACCACCGGCGCATCGTCCTTCAGGTGGAAGGCCAGCCGCTGGCTGCGCAGATCGGCGTCAAATGCGGTGAAGCGTTCAAGACGCCGCTGGTGCTCCAGCCAGTTCTCGTCGACGAAATACTCCACGTAACGGCCGGGTTCGGAGACATCCCGGAACAGGCCCCAGGACAGCGCACCCTGGCGCAGCCTGGCGCGGCGCGTGCGCTCCATCACCCGCGCGAATCCCTCGGCCTGCGCCGGATCGATCTGGTACTCCACCGTCACCATCACCGGGCCGGCCTCGGCATCGATCTCCACCGCGGGCGGCGTCACATTGCCGGCCGCCGCCGGCGAGAAGTCCAGATCGGCACCACCGTCCACCGTGATGCGCCGCGTCAGCACCCAGACCAGGCAACCGAAGCAGGCCGCCGTCAATACCGCGGCGGACACATCCGTCATGGAGGCCAGTTGGCCCCACAGCAGCGAGCCCGCCGCGGCGCCACCCATCAGGGCCGTCTGGTAGAGCGACATGCCGCGCGCGCGCACCCAGTCCGGCAAGGCCATCTGGGCCGAAACGGCCAGCGAATTGGCCACCGAGATCCAGGCCATGCCGGCGACGAACATCGCCGGCAGCGCCACCCAGAGTTCGGGGACCAGGATGACCAGCGCCGACATCGCGGCATGCACGAAGGTGCCGATGGCCACGAACTGGTCGCGCGTGTAGCGTTCGCGCCAGCGCGGGAAGTACAGCGCAGCCACGATGGCCCCGGCGCCCACGCAGGACAGCATCACCGTGAACGTGGCCGGCCCCCCGCCATGCAGGCCGCGCGCCACCAGGGGCAGCAGGGCCGTCAGCGCCGTGCTCTGCAGGAAGAAGAGAAACACGCGCAACAGCACCGCCTTCAGGCGCGGGGACTGCATCGCAAAGCCCAGTCCGGCGCGCATCGCACCGAGGAAGCGTTCTCCGGGCAGCGCGCTGGTGCGCTTGGGCTCGGCTTTCCAGCGCACGATCAGCACGAAGGCCAAGGCCGCCAGCACGGCGTTGAGCACGAAGACCGCCGCCGGGCTGACGGCTGAAATCAGCCCACCGGCGAGCACCGGGCCGATGACGCGCGAGAGGTTCATCGAGATGCCGTTCAGCGCCAGCGCGGCAGGCATCTGCGACTTGCTCACCACCTGCGGCACGATGGCCGAGAACACCGGCCAGCGCATGGCCAGGCCGACGCCGTTGACGAAGGTGAGCAGCAGCAGCAGATGCGCCGTCAGCAGCCCGGCAATCGACAGAGCGGCCAGCACCAGCGCATTGACCGAGACCCACAGCTGCGTGGCCGCAAAGTAGCGGCGGCGATCCAGGATGTCGGCCATCGCGCCGCTGGGCAGCCCGAGCAGGAAGACGGGCAGCGTGGACGCCGTCTGCACCAGGGCGACCATCACGGGGCTGGTGGTGAGCGAGGTCATCAGCCAGGCGGCCGCGACATCGTTCATCCACATCGTCATGTTGGCGGCCAGCCAGGCCAGCCACAGGCCGCGGAAGACCGGCCCCTTCAGCGGCTCGAGCGCGGCAAGGTTCATGGCTGGCGAGCATAGGGGCAAAACCGGGGCGCGCCGGGTTGGCGCGCCGGCACCGGCTTCGCAGCGCTCAGCCGGGCGACGACTGCACAGAAGCCTCCGCTGGAGGCTTCTGTGTCAGTCGTCTTCCTTGAACGCCTCTTCGCGCTTGTTGCGGATGGCCGGCAGAGAGACCACCAGGATCATCAGCGCGGCGGCGATCAGCAGGCCGGCCGAGAGCGGCCGGGTGAGGAAGGTGCTCCAGTCGCCTCGCGAGAGCAGCAGCGCGCGGCGCAGGTTTTCTTCCATCATCGGCCCGAGGATGAAGCCCAGCAGCAGCGGTGCCGGCTCGCAGCCCAGCTTGTAGAACACCACCCCGGCTACGCCGAAGGCCGCCGCCATGAAGACGTCGAAGTTGTTGTTGTTCAGCGAGTACAGGCCGATGCAGCAGAACACCAGGATGGCCGGGTACAGGAAGCGGTAAGGCACGGTCAAGAGCTTGATCCAGATGCCGATCAGGGGCAGGTTCAGGACGATCAGCATCAGGTTGCCGACCCACATGCTGGCGATCAGTCCCCAGAACAGTTCCGGGTTGCTGGTCATCACCTGCGGGCCGGGCTGGATGCCCTTGATGGTCATCGCCCCCACCATCAAGGCCATCACCGCGTTGGGCGGGATGCCGAGCGTCAGCATCGGGATGAAGCTGGTCTGGGCACCGGCGTTGTTCGCCGATTCAGGGCCGGCGATGCCGCGGATGTTGCCCTGGCCGAAGGGCACTTCGTCCAGGCGCCCGCGGCTCTTTTTTTCCAGCGTGTAGGCCGCAAACGAGGCCAGCAGCGCGCCGCCGCCGGGCAGCACGCCGAGCAAGGAGCCCAGCGTGGTGCCGCGCAGCACGGCAGGCGCCATGTCCTTGAAATCCTGCCGGGTCGGCCACAGGCCCTTCACATCCTTGGTGAAGACCTCCCGGTGCTCCGCTGGCCGGCCCAGGTTGGCGATGATCTCGCCAAAGCCGAACACGCCCATGGCGATGGCCACGAAGCCGATGCCATCGGTCAGCTCGGGGACGTCGAAGCTGTAGCGCGGCACGCCGGAGATGACGTCCGTATTGATCTGGCCGAACAGCAGGCCCAGCAGGATCATCGCGATGGCCTTGGTCAGCGAGCCCGAAGCCAGCACGACCGCGCCGATGAGGCCCAGCACCATGAGGCTGAAGTACTCGGCCGGGCCGAACTTGAAGGCCAGCTCCGTGAGCGGCGGTGCAAAGGCCGCGACGACCAGCGTGGCCACCGAGCCGGCAAAGAACGAGCCCAGCCCCGCGGCTGCCAGCGCGGCTCCGGCACGTCCCTTGCGGGCCATCTGGTAGCCATCGATGGCCGTGACGACCGAGGCCGATTCACCCGGCACGTTGATGAGGATGGCGGTGGTGGATCCACCGTACTGCGCGCCGTAGTAGATGCCGGCCAACATGATGAGCGCAGGCGTGGCATCCAGCGCATAGATGCTGGGCAGCAGCATGGCGATGGTGGCGACCGGCCCCAGACCTGGCAGCACGCCGATCAAGGTGCCCAGCAGCGCGCCGCCCAGGGCGTAAAGCAGGTTCTGCAGCGACAGCGCGACGCCGAAGCCGAGGATCAGGTTGTCGAGAAGGTCCATGGCGGGGTGTCCCGATCAACCGGTGATGAAGGTGGGCAGCATCGGGATCGTCAGGCCCAGGCCCTTGACGAAGACCAGCCACGAGAAGACGGTGAGCACCACGCAGTTGATGATCACTTCGAGGACCTTGAATTCGCCGCTCGGGATGCTGGCCACGAACACCAGCACCGGCAGCGCGACGATGAGGCCCAGCCTGGGGAGCATCAGGCCGAAGAGCACCACCCCGAACAGGATGATGGCCATCTGCTTCAGCGGCCAGGGGCCGATGTCACCACCGCCGGATCTGGACAGCAGGGCCTTGACGATCTCGAAGACGCCGAGCAGTGCGGTGAGGATGCCCAGGCCGAAGGGAAAGTAGGCAGGCCCCGGGCGCGCCGAACTGCCGAAGCTGTAGCTCAGGGCGCCCACCGCAAATCCTGCCCCGACCAGCAGGAACAGGACTCCGGACCAGAAATCCTTCTGGTGATTGATTTTCATCGAGGTGTCTCCTCCGACAAGGTTTGTCACAGATTCTAGGAAGCGCCTCCCGGCGCCCCGCTGTGGTTTCCACGTAAAGGAGTCCGCTGTCGCGGGCGGTGCGACAGCGTGCGGGCACCCGCTGGCGGGGCCTGAATCAGTCCAGCGCCGGCGTGCTGCGCAGCACTTCGTCCAGCGTGGTACGCCCTTCGGCAACCGCCATCACGCCGCTCAGGCGCAAGGGGTGCATGCCGTCGCGGGCGCCCTGGGCGCGCAGTGCAGCGGGATCGGGCTGCGGATGGATGCAGGCCTGGGTCTGCTCGTTCATCACCAGCAGTTCGTAGAGGCCCGCGCGCCCACGATAGCCGGTGTGGCGGCACTCCAGGCAGCCCACGGCACGCCAGCCCTTGACGCTGCCCGTGACGCGCCAGGGCTTGACGAATGCCTCCAGCGAAGCGCGCGTGAGGCTTTCGTCGCGCACGCGGCAGGCCGGGCACACGGTGCGCACCAGCCGCTGGGCAAGCACGCCGATCACAGTGGCCGAGACCAGGTAGGGCGGCACGCCCAGGTCGATCAGGCGCGTCACCGCGCCAACGGCGTCGTTGGTGTGCAGGGTGCTGAAGACCAGATGGCCGGTGAGCGCGGCCTGGATAGCCATCTCGGCGGTCGGCAGATCGCGGATCTCGCCCACCATGATGATGTCCGGATCCTGGCGCATCAGCGCGCGCAGGCCTTCGGCAAAGCCCAGGTCCACGGCCCCGTGCACCTGCGTCTGGTTGAAGGCCGGCTCGATCATCTCGATCGGGTCTTCGATGGTGCAGACGTTCACCTCGTCCGTGGCCAGGCTCTTGAGCGTCGAGTACAGCGTGGTGGTCTTGCCGCTGCCCGTGGGGCCGGTGACCAGCACGATGCCGTGCGGGCGCGCGATGAGCTGCTGCCAGCGCTGGCTGTCGTCCTCGGCAAAGCCCAGGGCCTGCAGCGACTTGGTGGCGTTCTCGGGAGAGAAGATGCGCATGACCATCTTCTCGCCGAAGGCCGTGGGCAGGGTGGACAGGCGCATCTCCACCTCGCTGCCCGCGCCGGCCACGCCTTCCGGGCGGCGGGTCTTGATGCGGCCATCCAGCGGGCGGCGGCGCTCGACCACGTCCATGCGCCCCAGCAGCTTGACCCGCGCGATCATCGCGTTCATCACGCCCAGCGGCAGCTGGTAGACCGTGTGCAGCACGCCGTCGATGCGGAAGCGGATCGCCCCCATCTCGCGCCGCGGCTCCAGGTGGATGTCGCTGGCGCGCTGGTCGAAGGCGTACTGCCACAACCAGTCGACCACCTGCACCACACCTTGATCGTTGGCGTCGAGCTGGCGGTTGCTGCGGCCCAGTTCCACCAGCTGCTCGAAATTGGCGCTGGCGGAGCTTTCGCCGCTCTTCTGCGCCGCGCGCACGCTGCGCGAGATCGAGTAGAACTCGGTGGTGTAGCGCTTCACGTCCACCGGGTTGGCCAGCAGCAGGCGCACGGCCTTGCGCGTGTGGGCCTCGATCTCGGCCACCCAGCCGGCATCGAAGGGCTCGGCCGTGGCGATGACGACTTCAGTCGCTGTCCACTGCACGGGCAGCGCGAAGCGCCGCTCGGCATACTGGATGCTCATGACATCGGCCACACGCCCAACGTCCACCTTCAGCGGATCGATACGCAGGTAGCCCAGGCCGAAGCGGCGGGCCAGCCATTCGGTGAGCGCCTCGGTGTCCAGCGGGCGGCCTTCGACCTCCAGGCCGGCACCGCCCAGGCGCACCAGTGCATGCAGGCTGGAATCCCCCGCCTCGAAGCGCCGCGCCACGCGCGTGGCCTCCGGCGTGCGCACCAGGTTGTCTTCAACCAGCCAGCGCAGCAGCAGCCGCCAATCCAGCCGGCCCGACGGCGGCACAGGCCGCGCAGCGGATGCCGCTGCCGACGCGCGCACCGCGCCGGCAGGCGGGGTGGACCGGGGCAGCTTGGAGAGCGTCATCAGGCAGGGGTGGCAGGAGGTATGCGGGCGTCGGCATCAGCCAGGCCCTCAGGCGGCCGGTACGGGCGGACCATGCGCAGCCATTGTGTGGCGGGCAGGCCTTGCCTGAAGAAGCGCTGTTCCAGGGCCGAAGCCCGGCTTTTCAGCTCTTCACGGCCCGGAACCTGCACCGCCAGGCCGGCAACCACCACGGTATTGCCTTCGCGCGTGGCGCGCAGGTGCCAGACCTGATCCGATCCAAAGGCCTGCACGATGCGCTGCAGGCTCTGCTCGAAACTGGCATGCCGCCCGAAGAGATTGACGGCCATCACGCCGCCGGGCATCAGCAGGCGACGGCAGGCCGCGTAGAAATCGGCGTCGTCCAGCACGGGGGCAGCGGCTTCGTGATCGTAGAGATCCACATGCAGCAGACTTGTCCGCCCGTGCAGCGCGCCTGCCGCGGGGCCGGCGAGCCAGGCGCCGGCATCGGCCAGCTCCACCTGCAGCAGGGCACCATCGCGCGGCAGGCGAAACCAGGTGTGGCAGGCCACCAGCACATGCGGGTTGATTTCCACCACCGTGGTGGGCATCAGCAGCGCCTGCAGGGTGAAGCGTGTGAGGGCGCCGGCACCCAGGCCCAGCTGCACCGCGTGGCCTTCACCCAGCGCATCGGTCGGCCGCCACAGCAGCGAGGCCAGCATGCGCTGCACATAGTCCAGCTCGATGCGCTGCGGGCGGGCGATGCGCATCGCGCCCTGCACCCAGGGCGTGCCCAGGTGCAGATAGCGCACGCCATCCTGCTCGGACAGGGTGGCCGGCGGCAGATCGGCCGCGGCCGGAGTCTTGAGTGACTTCATGGATCGATGAGTCCACAGGCCAGGAAGGCTTCGCGCCAGGCCGCGAGCTTGCGCTCGAAGCTCCAGCTGGCGTTGGCCGGGCTGCTGGAAGGCAGACGCCAGACCGGCAGGCCGAGCGCCTGCGTGAGCCGGCGGCTGCGCGCGGATTCTGTGCCCAGGTGGGCCAGGCCGCGCAGCGCGGGCAGGCGCGCCACCAGACCGGCCAGGTCATTCGGGCGCGCCTGGCGGATGTCGCTGTCCAGGCTGCCCTCGCGCTGACACGCGGCATGCACGTCCCAGATCGCCAGGCCCCGCGCCTGCACGGCCAGCAGGCGCTGCGCGTAGGGCAGCGACATCAGGTCCAGGCCCAGCAGCGTGGACACCAGCGGCCAGAACTGGTTGCGCGGGTGGGCGTAGTACTGCTGCTCGCGCAGCGAGGCTTGGCCCGGAAAGCTCCCCAGCACCAGCAGCCGCGCCCGTTCGTCGGCCACGTGCGGCAGGCCTTGCAGTTCCTCTGCCGGCAAACGTCCGGGTGGCGCGGTGGGCGCAGGCGCATCCATCCAGGCCGCCAGCCGCGGCAGGGCCGCCCGCAGGTTGTCGACGGTCTGCCGTGCGGTGTGCTCCAGCGTCCAGCCGCGCAGCGCGGCCAGGGTCTGCGCGATGCGCGGCAGCTCGGCGGGCTCGTTGCGCGCGTGCCCGGCGCCCTCGGCGGCACGCTGCGCGGCGCTGCGGTAGAGCCAGTGCGGCGGGATGTCCGGCGCATCGGTCTCGAGCACCGGCAGCGTGTCCGGCAGGGTGGCCGCGAGGCGGCGGATCTGCAGCGCGCGATCGTGGGTCATCGCACCGCCAAACCCCAGGCGCAGACCCAGCGCGCCAAAGGCCAGCGCCTGCTGCTCGCTGCCGTTGAAGGCGTGCGCGATGCCGCCGGGCACCGGTGTGCGCCGCAAGCCTGCCAGCAGGGCATCGGCCGAGCGACGCACGTGCAGGATGACGGGCAGGCCAGCCTCGCGCGCCAGCCGCAGCTGGGCGCGGTAGAAGCGTTCCTGGCGCTCGCGGTCCAGGCCCGGCACGAAGTGATCCAGGCCGATCTCGCCCACGGCCACCAGCTGCGGGTCATCGCGCGCCTCGCGCAGCGCCTGCTGCAGGGCATCGAGGTCTTCATCGGCAGCGCGGTCCACGTAGAGCGGATGGATGCCCAGCGCGTAGACCAGGCCGAAGCGCCGCGCCAGGGCCTGGACGCCGGCGAAGTGCGAGCGCTCGACGGCCGGCAGCACCAGCTGCCTCACGCCGGCGGCGCGTGCACGCTCGACCACGGCTTCGCGGTCGGGTTCGAACTCGGGCGCGTCGAGATGGCAATGGCTGTCGATCCACATGGCGACCCGCATGATGCACCGGTCTCTCAGGCGTGCTACCGTGGCATCGCCTGACTGTGCGAGCCCCACACGATGAACCGTCCGCCGCTGTACAGCCGATCTCCCCGCCGCCCGGCCTTGACGGCCGCCAGCGCCCGCGGCGATACCGGCCCCGGGGCGGCGCCGGGTTCCGGCGCAGACACCGCGACGGCAGCCGCTGGTTCGGCGCCCGGTGCCTCGGCCGCCAGCGCAGCCGCCCGCTCAGCCACCGGCCCTTCGTCCGCGCCCTCCGGCCCGACGCTGCCGCCACCCCCGCGCTCTCGCCGCCAGCGGCTGTCGGCCTGGGCACAGCGGCATCCGGCCCCGCTCTGGAGCCTGGCCGGCGCGATGCTGGCCGTGCTGGTGATGATGGGCATCCTCTCCACGCGGCCGGGCGCGCGCATCATCACGCAGGATCACATCGACGCGGCCGTGCGCCAGACGCTCGAAAAGGAGCCCCTGCCCTCGCCCTACGCCAAGGCGGCCGAGGCTGTGTGGCCTTCGGTGGTGCGCGTCATCGGCCTGATGGACGAGCAGGACGAAGGCCGGGACAACCCCGAGCAGCGCGCGATGGAGCGCAGCCTGGGCACGGGCGTGGTCATCATCGACAACGGCACCATCCTCACCAACCTGCACGTGGTGCAGGGCGCGCGCAAGGTGCGCGTGCGCTTTGCCAACGGGCACGAATCCGAAGCGCAGCTCATCAACGTGCAGCCCGAGAACGATCTCGCGGTACTCAAGGCGATGAGCCTGCCGGACGACCTGCAGGCCGCCACGATGCGCTCCACCGGCGATCTGCGCCCCGGTGACCAGGTCATCGCGGTGGGTCATCCCTTCGGCATCGGGCCCAGCGTCAGCGGCGGCGTGGTGTCCGGCCTGCGGCGCGAGTTCCGCGATCCCGAGGGCAAGAAGACGCTGACCAATCTGATCCAGTTCGACGCGGCCGCCAACCCCGGCAACAGCGGCGGGCCGCTGGTCACCATGGATGGCCACGTCGTGGGCATCGTCACCGCCATCCTCAACCCCGGCGAGCAGCGCACCTTCATCGGCATCGGCTTTGCCGTGCCCATCGAGAACGCCGCCTCCGCCGCGGGCATGCCGCCGTTCTGAAGCGGCTGGTTTCAAACGTCAGACTCTCCTTCACGCGAGGCACGCGCCATGTCATCCAGCACCGAAGAGCCCTCCGCCCCGCTGATGGAGCGCATCCTCTACGAGGTCAAGCGTGTCGTCGTGGGCCAGGATCGCTTCCTGGAACGCGTGATGATCGCCATGCTGGCGCAAGGCCACCTGCTGGTCGAAGGCGTACCCGGCCTGGCCAAGACCCTGACGGTCAAGACGCTGGCGCGCGCCGTCAAGGGCAGCTTCCGGCGCATCCAGTTCACGCCCGATCTGGTGCCGGCCGATCTGGTGGGCACGCGCATCTACCACCCCAAGACCGGCGAGTTCGGCACCTCGCTCGGCCCGGTATTCGCCAATCTGCTGCTGGCCGACGAGATCAACCGTGCGCCGGCCAAGGTGCAGAGCGCCCTGCTGGAGGTGATGCAGGAGCGGCAGGTCACCATCGCCGGTGAATCGCACAAGGTGCCCGAGCCCTTCGTCGTGATGGCCACGCAGAACCCCATCGAGACCGAAGGCACCTACCCGCTGCCCGAGGCGCAGGTGGACCGCTTCATGATGAAGGTGCTGGTGGACTACCCCACTGAGGAAGAAGAATTCGTGATCGCCGAGCGCGTCACCGGCCGGCCGGTGGACATCTCGGCGGTGGCCGAACCGCACGAGCTGATGCTGCTGCAGCGCCAGTGCCGCGAGGTCTATGTCGATCCTTCACTGATCGGTTATGCGGTCAAGCTGGTCAGCGCCACCCGCAGCCCGGCGCGCTACGAGCTGCCGGAACTGGCCAAGTACATCACCTTCGGCGCGAGCCCGCGCGCCACCATCAGCATGATCGAAGGTGCCCGTGCGCTGGCGCTGATGCGCGGGCGCAGCTATGCCCTGCCCGAGGATCTGATCGATCTGGTGCCCGATGTGATGCGCCACCGTCTGGTGCTCAGCTACGAAGCCCTGGCAGAAGGCATCACGCCGGAGGCCATCATCGGCAAGGTCATGTCCAAGGTCGCCAAGCCGGACAAGCCGCTGCAGCCGGGCGCCGCCCCGGCCGGAGCCTCGGGTGGCTGAAGCCGCGCCGGCCACGGGCCTGCCGCCGGCAGGCGCGCTGTCCACCAGCGATGCGCTGCTGCGCAAGCTGGAATGGCAGGTGCTGCGCCGGCTCGACGGCCTGCTGCAGGGCGACTACCGCAGCCTCTTCCGCGGCGGCGGCGTGGATCTGGCGGATCTGCGCGAATACCAGATGCACGACGACGTGCGTCACATCGACTGGAACGTCACCGCCCGGCTGCAGGTGCCCTATGTGCGGCAATTCACCGAAGACCGCGACCTGAGCGCCTGGTTCCTGCTGGATCTGTCCGGCAGCATCGATTTCGGCTCGCGCGATGTCACCAAGCTGGCCGTCAGCACGGCCTTCGTCGCGACGCTGGCGCGCGTGCTCACGCGGCACGGCAACCGCGTGGGCGCCCTGCTCTACGGGCAGCGCGTGGATGCGCTGCTGGAGCCCGCCAGCACGCGGCTGCACGTGCTGAACCTGCTCACGCGCATGCGCACGCGGCCCACGGAGCGCACCCGGGGCGGCGGAGGCACGGCACTGGCCGATCTGCTGATGACGGCCGATCGGGCGATCCGCCGCCGCTCGCTGGTCTTCGTGGTGAGCGATTTCATCAGCACGCCCGGCTGGCCCGATGCGCTGGCGCGGCTGAGCCGGCGCCACGAGGTGGTGGCGGTGAGGCTCTATGACCCGCTGGAACTGGTGCTGCCCGACGTCGGCCTGGTGACCCTGGAAGACGCCGAAACGGGCGAGCAGCTCTTCGTGGACAGCACCGATGCCGCCTTCCGCGAGCGCTACGAACAGATCGCGGCCTTGGCCGAGACCCGGCTGCGCGACGATCTGGCGCGCAGCGGCGCCGACACCCTCGAACTGGCCACCGACGACGACCTGCTGGACGCGCTGCTGCGCTATGCCGATCTGCGGCGCCAGCGCCTGCGCCTGAAGGCGCCGGTGCGTTTTCCGTCCCATCTGCGCGGGTCCGCCACGGGCGGCTTGCCGGCGCAGGGAGTTGCGACATGAGCTTTCAATGGCCGACCCTGCTGTGGCTGCTGGTACTGGTTCCGGCGCTGGTGATGCTCTACGTCTGGCTGCTGCGCCGCAAGCGCCGCAGCACCGTGCGCCTGGCCAGCATCGCCGTCGCCCGCGAGGCCCTGGGCAAGGGCCCCGGCTGGCGGCGCCATGTGCCGCCCCTGCTGATGCTGGTGGCCGTCACCGTGCTGCTGGTGGCCGCGGCGCGGCCGATGGCGGTGATCACCCTGCCCCTGGCCGAACGCACCATCATGCTGGCGATGGATGTCTCCGGCAGCATGCGCGCCGAAGACGTCAAGCCCAACCGGCTGAAGGCCAGCCAGGACGCGGCCAAGGCCTTCATCACGGCGCTGCCGCGCGATGTGCGCGTGGGCATCGTCTCCTTCGCGGGCACCGCTGCCGTGGTGCAGGCGCCCACGGTCAGCCGCGAAGACCTGATGGCCGCCATCGATCGCTTCCAGCTGCAGCGCGGCACGGCCACCGGCAGCGGCATCGTGCTCTCGCTGGCCACGCTGTTTCCCGATCAGGGCATCGAGATCTCGCACATCACCGGCCAGCGCAACATGCCGCGCATGCTGGGCGATGCACCCAAGAAGGAGTTCACACCGGTCGAGCCGGGCAGCTACAACTCCGCGGCCATCATCATGCTCACCGATGGCCAGCGCACCACGGGCCCGGATCCGCTGGAAGCCGCCAAGATGGCTGCCGAGCGCGGCGTGCGGGTCTATACCGTGGGCATCGGCACCACCAGCGGCGAGATCATCGGCTTCGAAGGCTGGAGCATGCGCGTGCGCCTGGACGAGGAAACGCTGAAGAACGTCTCGGTGGTGACGCAGGGGCAGTACTTCTACGCCGGCTCGGCGCAGGACCTGCTCAAGGTCTACGAATCGCTCTCCGCCAAGCTGGTGGTCGAGCGCAAGGAAACCGAGGTCAGCGGCCTGTTTGCCGCGTTGGGGGCCCTGCTCGCGGTGCTCAGCGCGGGCCTGAGCGTCTGGTGGTTCGGGCGCGTGGCCTGAGCGATCACGCGCTCAGCGCTGCTGCTGCATGACGCGCTCCATGTGCTGCTCGCGCAGGCTGGGGCTGCCATCGTTGAGCAGATCGCGCACATGCGGCGGGCGGCCCTTGCCGGCGGCCGCGCCGGAGGCTGAACCCGGGGCCGGCGCAGGCTCCACCTTGCTGCCCTTGACGACGTTGACCGTGCCGCCGGCCATCAGCACCGGCTGCGTGCCCGGTGGGCAGACCGCATCGGTGTAGATCACGCGCTCGCCCTGCCGGCACTTCTTCAGCCCCGGGCTGACATCCACCAGGGGGCCGGAAGCCGGCGCGGGCGGCTGACGCACACTGCCGTTGTCGAAGCGAAACCGGGAAGGCTCGGCCGCCACGGGCGACCACCAGGCCTGCACCTCGGGTGACTGGATCAGCCGCCAGGCCAGCGGCAGGCCCACGATCAAGGCCATGGCCACCACGAGAATCCGAACCCACATCTTGCGCCCACCCAAGGCGCACGTGGCGCCTGCGAATCGATGACAGGCTCAGTATCGGCCGGGAAACGCGCTTCTGAATGCGCGGACCTGAAGGTCCGGACCTGCGAACTCAGGGCTGCAGGCGGACCACGCGGCCATCCGGGCCGTCGATGAGCAGGTAGACGAAGCCATCCGGTGCTTCGCGCACATCCCGGATGCGCCCGCGCAGCGAGCCCAGCAGCCGCTCTTCACCGGTGACCTTGCGGCCGTCCAGCGTCAGGCGGATCAGCACCTGATCGCGCAGCGTGCCCATGAGCAGGCTGCCCTTCCAGCCGGGGTAGCGATCCCGCGTGACGAAGGCCAGGCCACTGGGCGCCACCGAGGTTGGCACCCACCAGCGGATCGGCGGCTCGAAGCCTTCGCGCGGGCCTTCATCGCCGATGCGCGTGCCGGTGCCGTAGTTGCGGCCGTAGGTGATCACGGGCCAGCCGTAGTTGCGGCCGGCCTCGACCACGTTGAGCTCGTCGCCGCCTTGCGGGCCGTGCTCCACGGCCCACAGCTCGCCGGTGCCCGGATGCAGCGCCGCACCCTGGATGTTGCGATGCCCGAGGCTGAAGATCTCCGGCAGAGCCCCGGGGCGCGCGGCCAGCGGGTTGCCGGCCGCGGGGCGACCATCGGCCTCCAGCCGCACGACCTTGCCGATGGTGTTGTCCAGCGTCTGCGCATCGTCGCGGCGCGAGCCACGATCACCCAGGCCCAGCAGGATGCGGCCCTCCCGATCGAACACGATGCGCGATCCGCAGTGCAGCGAGCTGCGCACCTTGGGCACCTGGCGGAAGACCACGCGCAGTTCGCTCAGGCTCTCGCCCGCCAGCCGCGCCGAAGCCATCACCGTGCTGTTGCCGCCCTCGCCGGGCTCGGCATAGGTGAACCACAGGCGGCTGTTCTCGGCAAAACGCGGATCGGCCACGACATCCAGCAGCCCGCACTGGCCGGTGACATCGATCGCCGGCAGACCGCCCAGCGGCGGCCCGAGGCGGCCATCCGCGGTGATCACGCGCATGCGGCCGGGACGCTCGGTGACGACCATGCGGCCATCGGGCAGGAAGGCCAGGCCCCAGGGGTTGACCAGGCCCTGGGCCACGGTGACGGGCCGCGGCTCGGCGGCGTGCGCGGCCGGTGTCGCGGCGACCATCGCCAGGGCCAGGGCTGCGCCGGCCCACAGGCTCGCGACACGACCCGTACGCCAAGCCGCACCGCGGCCTGCCGTGCGGCCGACACGCGACTCACCCCGACGCGCCAGCGCGCCAGAGCCATGCTGCAGCCACTGCCACAGGACCTTCATGTCACTCATCATTCGCACGCTTCTACCACCATCTGCAGACGCTGCTGCCCGTTCCACTCATCGAGTTGCACGCGGTAGGCCAGCCGGATGTCCTCGGCCAGCGGTTCGGTGCGGCCGAACCAGATCGCATCGCGCAACTGGCCCGCGTGGCGCACGCGCAGCTTCAGGTGCTTTTCGCCCACCAGACGCTGCTGCATCACCTGCACGCGGTCGCAGAATAGCGGCGCCTCGAATCCTTGGCCCCAGACCTGGGCATCCAGCACCTGCACCGTCTCCACGTTGAACCACTGCGCGTCCAGCGGGCCGTCGATGCGCAGCTGGCGTTGCAGCGCGGCGGCGTCCAGCCACTCGGCCGCCACGCTGCGCAGCTCCTGCTCGAAGCGCCGGAACTGCTCCGGCTCGATCGTCGCCCCGGCCGCCATGGCGTGGCCACCGAAGCGGCGCAGCAGGCCCGGCGCACGCTTGCTCACCAGATCCAGCGCATCGCGCAGGTGAAAGCCGGGAATCGACCGGCCGCTGCCCTTCAGCAGGCCATCGGCGCCGGGCGCAAAGACAAAGGTCGGGCGGTGCAGACGGTCCTTCAGGCGCCCCGCCACGATGCCCACCACGCCTTCGTGAAACTCGGGATCGAAGAGACTCAGCGCGGCCGGTGCCTGATCGCCGGGCGGCATCAGGCGCTCCACCAGCGCCTGCGCCTGTTCGCGCATGCCGGCTTCCACCTCGCGGCGCTCGCGGTTGATGGCATCCAGCTGCGAGGCCAGTTCGGCGGCACGCGCCGCATCGTCCGTGAGCAGGCACTCGATGCCCAGCGTCATGTCCGCCAGGCGCCCCGCGGCATTGATGCGTGGCCCGAGCGCAAAGCCGAAATCGAAGGCCGCAGCCCGCGCCGGGGCACGACCGGCGACGGCAAACAGCGCCGCCAGGCCCGGCTGCATGCGCCCGCTGCGCACCCGCTTGAGCCCCTGCGAGACCAGGCGGCGGTTGTTGGCATCCAGCCGCACCACATCGGCGACCGTGCCCAGCGCCACCAGATCCAGCAGCGCATCCAGCCGCGGCTGCGTGGCCGCGTCGAAGCGGCCGCGCCGTCGCAGCTCGGCGCGCAGCGCAAGCAGCACATAGAACATCACGCCGACGCCGGCGATGTGCTTGCTCTCGAAGCTGTCGTCAGGCTGGTTGGGGTTGACGATCACCTCGGCCGCGGGCAGCAGCACCTGATCGGCCTGCCGCGCCGGCAGGTGGTGATCGGTGACCAGCACGCGCAGCCCGGCCGCCTGCGCATGCGCGACGCCTTCCAGGCTGGCGATGCCGTTGTCCACCGTCACCAGCAGATCGGGTGACTGCGCGCGCGCCAGATCGACGATGGCCGGCGTCAAGCCATAGCCGTGCACGCTGCGGTCCGGCACCACGTAGCCCAGCGTCCCCGGGCGCGCGCCCAGCAGGCGCAGGCCGCGCAGAGCCACGGCGCAGGCGGTCGCGCCGTCGCAGTCGTAATCGGCCACCACCACGATGCGCTGGCCCGCCTGCAGCACATCGGCCAGCAGCGCGGCCGCAGCCTCGGCGCCTTTCATCGTGTGGGGCGGCAGCAGGTGCTGCAGCCCGTCATCCAGCTCCTGGGCCTGGCGCACGCCGCGTGCGGCCAGCAGGCGCGCCAGCAGGGGATGCACCCCCTGCGCTTCCAGCGCAAAGGCGCCGCGCGGCGAAGCCTCGCGCAGCAGCAGCTGCGGGGCCGCGTTCACAGAGGCTCCAGCCACTGCGGCCAACGCGCAGGATCAGCCGATGCGCCCAGGCCCAGCCGGCGCCCGAGCGCGGGCCAGAAGCCGCTGCCCCGGGACGGCGGACCGCCGCTCCAGCGGCTGGCCTGGCGCTCGCCGCACAGGATGAGGCTGGAGGCCGGGTCTTCACCGTGCTGCGCGATCCAGGGCCCGAAGACCTGCGCATCCGCTTGCGCAAAGGCCTGCGCCCAGCCGGCGGCGTCTTCCTGCAGCGCAGGGCCGCGCAGGGCCGCGTGAATCTGCGCGGCCTCGGGCGTCTCGCCCTGTGCCACGTCCAGGCTGCCCGTGCCGCTGCACCACAGGCTGTTCAGCGGCAGCAGGCCCTGCGCTTCGCGCGGCTCGTTCAGCGCATGACCATGCATCAGCATCTGCGCCTCGTTTTGCAGGCGGCGCAGGCGCCGGGCACGCGGATGCGGCGTGAGCCAGCGGTCGACATTGCGGCCGATCACGCGGTCCAGCGAAGCGGTGGGCAGCTCGGCCAGCTCATCGTGCCGGCACAGCCACTGCGTGGGGCCGAGCCAGTGCCACGCGAAACCCTCGCTGGTGAAGAGTTCGCCGATGGCCTGAAAGAAGGCGCGCGAGGATTCAACGTCCAGGTTCAGCAGCTCCGGCGCAAACAGGCTGATCTGCTCGGTCCCCAGGCTCCAGTGCGTGGGTGCCACGCAGGCCCAGCCCGGACGCGCGGCCTCGGCCAGACCTTGCTGCATCGCCTGCGCTTGCGCCAGCGGCACCAGGCCGTCGGCCGCCGGCCAGCCCATCAGCTGGCTCAGTGCCCGCTCGTGCGGCGTGCTCAGGCTCCATTCGTCGCCGGCCACGAAGGTCTGCGGCGGCGGCTGGCGCTGCAGCCAGGCCTGCAGCGCCGGGGCGCGCAGCGCACCGAACTGCGCGCGCAGCGCCGCCGACAAGGGCGCCGCAAAGGGAACGATCAGGTGCATCGCCGCATTATCCGGACGGCGCGGTGCACAGGCCTGGCGTCAACGGCCCACGGTAGCATCGCGGCCCGATGACGGCGCCCTGGCAGCACTTCGAATGGCAGATCGGCTGGCGCTACACGCGCGGCGGGCGTCGCCATGCAGCCACCGGCAGCGCGGCGGGCCGCAATGGCTTCATCTCCTTCATCTCCGCGATCTCGGTGCTGGGCATCGCACTGGGCGTGGCCGCGCTGATCATCATCCTGAGCGTGATGAACGGCTTCCAGAAGGAAGTGCGGGACCGCATGCTCAGCGTGATCCCGCATGCCGAGATCAGCGATGCGCAGGGCAACGCGCTCACCGACTGGCGCAGCACCGCGGCCGCCGCCCGGGCGGCCGATGCGCGCGTGCAGGCGGCGGCGCCCTTCATCGCCGTGCAGGCCCTGCTGGGCCGCGGCCAGGGGCTGCGCGGCGCGCTGGTGCGTGGCATCGATCCGGCCGAGGAAGCGCGCATCCTGCCGGCCGGCAGCCCGCTGGAACCCGCGCTGCTGGGCACGCTGCAGGCCGGCACGTGGAACATCGTGCTGGGCGGTGAACTGGCGCGGCAGCTGGATCTGCGGCCCGGCGACAAGCTCACCCTGGTCGCGCCCGGCGGCCAGGTCACGCCGGCCGGCGTGCTGCCGCGGCTCAAGCAGTTCACGGTCAGCGGCGTGTTCGATTCCGGCCACTTCGAACTGGACGCTTCGCTGGCGATGATCCACCTGGATGACGCCGCACGGCTTTTCCGGCTGGAAGGGCCCAGCGGCGTGCAGCTCAAGCTGGCCGATCAGCTGCAGGCACGCGAGGTCTCTGCGCAACTCGCGGCGGCTCTGCCCGCCGGCCTGCTGGTGCGCGACTGGACCCGCGTGAACGCCAACTGGTATGACGCCGTGCAGGTGGAAAAGCGCCTGATGGGCATCATCCTGATGCTCATCGTGGCCGTGGCGGCCTTCAACCTGGTCAGCACGCTCGTCATGACCGTCACCGACAAGCGCGCCGACATCGCCATCCTGCGCACCCTGGGCGCCAGCCCGCACAGCATCATGGGCATCTTCGTCGTGCAGGGCGCGCTGGCGGGGGTGATCGGAACATTCGCCGGGCTGCTGACCGGTGTGGGGGTGGCGCTGAACATCGACGTCATCGTGCCGGCCATCGAGCGGGCGCTGGGCATCGCCTTCCTGCCGGGCAGCATCTACCTGATCTCGCGCATGCCCAGCCAGCCCCTGGCATCGGACATCGTGCCCATCGGCCTGCTGTCGCTGCTGCTGGCCTTCCTGGCCACGCTCTACCCGAGCTGGCGCGCCAGCCGCATCCACCCTGCCCAGGCCCTGCGCCATGAGTGAAGCTCACGCCGTCGTCCTGCAGGGCATCGATCTGCACCGCCGCTTCCGCGAAGGCAGCGGCGCGCAGGCGCTGGACGTCACCGTGCTGCAGCACGTGAATCTGCAGGTGCAGGCGGGCGAGACGCTGGCGGTGGTGGGCGCCTCGGGCTCCGGCAAGAGCACGCTGCTGCACCTGCTGGGCGGGCTGGACGAGCCCAGCGCCGGGCGCGTGCTGCTGCAGGGGCGCGATTTTGCGCAGATGTCCGCTGCCGAACAGGGGCGCTGGCGCAACCTGCACCTGGGCTTCGTCTACCAGTTTCATCACCTGCTGCCCGAATTCAGCGCGCTGGACAACGTGGCCATGCCGCTGCGCATCCGCCGCGAGCGCCTGTCGCCAGCCCGTGCCGCGGCCGCGCAGATGCTGGCGCGCGTGGGACTGCAGGCGCGGCTGCAGCACCACCCGGCGCAGCTCTCCGGCGGCGAGCGCCAGCGCGTGGCGCTGGCCCGCGCGCTGGTCACGCAGCCGGCCTGCGTGCTGGCCGACGAGCCCACCGGCAACCTGGACCGCCACACGGCCGAGGCGGTGTTCGAGCTGATGCTTTCGCTGGCGCGTGAGCAGGGCACGGCCTTCGTCGTGGTGACGCACGATCCGGTGCTGGCGGCCCGCTGCGACAGAACCCTTGTGCTGGGAAGCTAGCCTGTGAAGGCCGGACGGGAAGCTCTGGGCTACGAGTGGCAGATCGGCTGGCGCTACCTGCGCGGCGGCCGGCCGGGCGGCGCACGCGCAAGCAGCGGCTTCGTCAGCTTCATCGCAGCGCTCTCGGTGGCCGGCATCACGCTGGGCGTGGCGGCGCTGATCGTCGTGCTCTCGGTGATGAACGGGTTTCGCACCGAGGTGCGTGATCGCATGCTGGATGTCATCTCCCACGTGGAGGTGCAGATCCTGGGCGATGCGGCGGCGCAGAGCCCGCAGCTGATGCGCGAGGCGCTGCAGGATCCGGCCGTGCGCGCCGCCGCGCCCTTTGCTTCGCTGCAGGGTCTGCTGGGTCATGGCGAGCAGATGCGCGGCGTCTGGGTGCAGGGCATCGATCCGGCGGCAGAGCCGGCGGTCTCCGGGCTGGCCGAGCGCCTGGCCAGCGGCCCGCAGGCGCTGCTGCCGCAGCTGCAGCCGGGCAGCCGGCACATCCTGCTGGGCAGCGAGCTCGCGCGCACGCTCGGGCTGCCCTCGGCGGGCGCGGCGGGCGCGGCACGCCCCGGCCAGCCTGTCGCCCTGGTGCTGCCGGCAGAACCCGGCAGCGCCGCGGCCACGGCACCGCGAGTCATCGGTCTGCAGCTGCTGGGCAGCTTCAGTGCCGGCCACCATCAGTACGACGCCGCCTGGGCGCTGATGCACCGGGACGATGTGCGCCAGCTGGCGCCCGGCCAGGTGCGCGAAGGGCTGCGGCTGCGCCTTCACGATCCGCTGCAGGCGCCACAGGTGGCTGCGCGCCTGGCCGCGCGCTGGCCCCAGCAGGCCGTGGTGCGCGACTGGACCGGCAGCAACCGCCACTGGTTCGAGGCCGTGGCGCAGCAGAAGCGCATGCTGGGCCTGATCCTCACGCTGATCGTGGCCGTGGCCGCCTTCAATCTGGTGAGCACGCTGGTGATGACGGTCACCGACAAGCGGGCCGACATCGCCATCCTGCGCACGCTGGGCGCCAGCCCGCGCTCGGTGATGGGCATCTTCATGGTCCAGGGCGCCATGGCCGGGCTGCTGGGGACGCTGGCCGGCGTGGCGCTGGGCCTGTTGCTGGCGCTGAACCTGGATGTCATCGTGCCGCTGATCGAAGGCCTGCTGGGCCAGCCGCTGCTGCCGGCCAGCGTGTACCTGGTCTCCAGGCTGCCCAGCCAGCCGCTGGCCTCCGATGTGCTGCCGATCGCCGCGGTGTCGCTGCTGCTGGCCCTGGTGTCCACGCTCTACCCGAGCTGGCGCGCCAGCCGCGTGGATCCGGCGCAGGCGCTGCGGCACGAATAGCGCGGTGCGCCGTGCGGGTGCCGGGAACAGCCGTGCCCCACTCAGAGACCGCGCCGCGGCGCGGACATGCCCGCCTTCCTAGAATGACGGCGTGAACCTCCTCAACGCCGATCTGCACTGCCATTCCGTGGTGTCGGACGGCACGCTGCAGCCCGAGGCCCTGGCCGAACGGGCGCGTGCCAACGGCGTGGAGCTCTGGGCGCTGACCGACCATGACGAGGTCGGCGGCCAGGCCCGCGCCATCGCCGCGGCGCACGAGTGGGGGCTGGATGTGCTCACCGGCGTGGAGATCTCGGTGACTTTCGCCGGTGTCACGGTGCACATCGTCGGCCTGGGCTTCGATCACGAAGACGCGGTGCTGCGTCAGGGGCTGGCCGCCACCCGCGGCGGCCGCGCCGAGCGCGCGCAGGAGATGGCCGACGAACTGGCCAAGGTGGGCATCCGCGGCGCCTATGAGGGCGCGCTGAAGTACGTGGGCAACCCGGATCTGATCTCGCGCACGCACTTCGCGCGCTACATCGTCGAGACCGGTGTGTGCAGCAGCACGCACGAAGTCTTCTCGCGCTATCTGGCCGAGGGCAAGCCCGGCTTCGTGCCACACCGCTGGGCCCGCCTGGGCGACGCCGTCAACTGGATCACCGGGGCCGGCGGCGAGGCCGTGATCGCCCACCCCGCGCGCTACGACTTCACGCCCACGGCCGAATACGCGCTGTTCACCGAATTCATGGCCCACGGCGGACGCGGCGTGGAAGTGGTGACCGGCAGCCACTCGACCGCCGATCAGCTCAAGTATGCCGACATGGCGCTGGAGTTCGGTCTGCTGGCTTCACGCGGCAGCGATTTCCATTCGCCCGGCGAGAGCCGCACCGAGCTGGGGACCTTGCCCGCGCTGGGCGGCCGCCTCACACCGGTGTGGACGGTGCTGCAGGATCGCGTGCTGCGCGCGCCGTAGGCTGCTGCGGCGCTCCGCGGTCCTCCACGGCCAGAACCACCGGCCGGAATCGCCGGCCAGACGCCGGAGCGGCAACGCCGCTGTCGTCAGACGTTAGGTCCCGCCAGCGTGCGCGACAGCGGCGCAAGCCCCGGGTTGACCTCGGCCGCCTTGGAGATCCACGGCGCCTTGCGCGGCAGCACGGTCTGCTGCAGCCAGGGCTCCACCTGATCGGCCGGGATCGGCTTGCTGAACAGGAAACCCTGCATCAGGCTGCAGCCCAGGCGGTGCAGCACCTCCATCTGGCGCAGGCTCTCCACACCCTCGGCCACCACACGCAAGCCCAGTGAGCGGGCCAGCGCGATGATGGCCGTGACCACGGCGCTGCTCTGCGGCGTGACGCCCAGATCGCGCACGAAGCTGCGATCGATCTTGAGTTCCGAGATGGGCAGCGAGGTCAGGTAGGCCAGGGAGGAATAGCCCGTCCCGAAGTCATCCACCGAGATCTCCACGCCCAGTTCGTTGAGCCGGTGCAGCGAGGGCATGACCTCCTGCAGATCCTTCATCAGGCCGGTCTCGGTCAGCTCCAGCTGGATCGCGCGGTGGGGCACGCCGAAGGTGGTGACGGCCTGGTGGATGTGCTCGACCAGATCCGAGCGCTCGATCAGGCGCGTGGGCATGTTCACGGCGATCGCGTCGCTGAAGCCCCAGGCATCGGCCCAGGCCTTGGCCTGGCGCGCCGCCTCGCGCAGCGCCCATTCCGACATCGGCACGATCAGGCCGGATTCTTCGGCCAGCGGAATGAAATCCCCCGGTGGCACGAGCACGGCGCCGCGCTGCCAGCGCATCAGCGCCTCGGCGCCGACCATGCGGGCCGAGCGCACGTCGACCTTGGGCTGGTAGTGCAGCACGAGCTCATTGCGCTCGATCGCCTTGTGCAGCGCGGTCTCCAGCTCCAGCTTCTCGCGGCCGCGGCCGGCCAGCACGGGGGAATACAGCGTCGCGGCATTGCGGCCGGCGGCCTTGACGGCATACATGGCCACGTCGGAATTGCGCAACAGATCCAGCACGCTCTGACCGTCGCGTGGATAGACCGCGATGCCCACGCTGGCGGTGATGAAGCACTCCTGGCCGGCCACCAGCATCGGCTGGCGCAGGGCATCCAGGATGCGCGCGGCCACCCGCTCCGCATCCTGCTCGTCGCTCACGTCCGGCAGCAGGGCCACAAACTCGTCGCCGCCCAGACGGCCGGCGGCTTCCAGCGTGCGGTGCGCACGCGAGCCGGCCGAATCGAGCGTGCCTTCGACGACCTGCTCGCAATGCCTGACGCAGGACCTCAGCCGGTTGGCGACCTCGCAGAGCATCTCGTCGCCGGCCGCATGGCCCAGCGTGTCGTTGATGACCTTGAAGCGATCCAGATCGATCAGCAGCAGCGCGCAGGCATGGCCCTGCAACCGGGCGTGCTCCAGCGCACGCTCGGTGCGCCACATCAGCTGGCGGCGATTGGGCAGGCCGGTCAGCGAATCGTAGTTGGCCAGGTGGCGGATCTTGTCTTCCGCACTGCGACGGTCGGTCACGTCCTGCACGATGCCCGTGTAGCCGGTGGCCACGCCGTGCTCGTTGAACTCCGGCTCGGCTTCCAGGTGCACGATGCGCGCGCGCCCATCCGGCAGCGTGACCGCCAGATCCGTGGCCAGCACGCTGCCATGGGCCTGTGCCTCGGCCAGCATGCGCAGCACGGGACGCCGGTTGTCTCGCTGCACCATGCGCAGCAGCCGGCCCATGGAAAAACCATCTTCCGGGCCCACGCCGAAAACCCGCATCGCTTCGGCCGAAAGATCCAGCCGCCCGGCCGCGATCTGCGGCCGCGGACGCCACTCGAAGCTGCCCATGCGGGCCAGATCCTGGGCGCGTGCGAGCTTGGCCTTGCTGCTCTCGAGTTCCAGGCGCGTGCGCGCCGAGCGAAGCAGGTAGCGCAGCCGACCGGCCAGCAGGCTCCACTGGTTGGCCTTGACGAAGAAGTCCGTGGCGCCGGCCTGGTAGGCGCGGGCGATCGAGGCGTCGTCGTCAAGGCCCGTGAGCATCAGCACCGGGGTATTGGAGTGGCCCGGCAGCCCGCGCAGCCGTTCGCAGGTGGCAAACCCGTCCAGCCCGGGCATCACCGCATCGAGCACCACGACGTCCGGCGCGCTGCTCTGCAACAGGCTCAGCGCATCCTCACCGCTGGCTGCGCCGGTAATGACAAAGCCCCGCTCGCGCAGGGCGAGCGTGGTGAGCAACAGGTTGACCTCGTCGTCGTCGACCAGAAGCACCCGGGGCGGGGGACCAGCATCGACTTCGCCGAAGAAGGCGGTGGGCAGCGTCACGCAGCAGATCCTCTCGGTGAGAGCATAGCGGCTAATGCAGCCTGTACGCGCACACTTTCATCTTGAAGCGCATCCAGCCGGGATTCCAGCTCGCCCGTGCGGCCTTCGCGGACCAAGGCTTCGATCTCCTTGCACAGGGCCGAGAACTGCAGGGCGCCCACGCTGGCCGAGGATGAGCGCAGCGTATGGGTCAGCCGGCCCAGGGTGGAGTGATCGCCCGCCGCACGCGCGGCCTGGGCTTCCTGCATCGAGCGGGTGAGCGAGCGCTGGTAGGTTTCCAGTACACGCACCACGATGTTGGCGGCGCCGGTCGGATCGAGCAGCCTCAGCTGTTCCAGGGCAACCGGATCCAGCGACGGAGGGTCACCGCTCCCGGACGAGCAGGAGCCGGGAGCCGACGGCGTGACATCTGTGGGCATGGGTGACCTCGATTGTGCGAAAACCTGAAAGCCGGTATCACAGCAACTGCGGGCCAGAAAGGGGCTTGTCGCCGCGCTGCGATGGGCGCCGTCCACACCGAGGCGCTCCGTTCGACTCAGTTTCGGCACCGGGCCAGGCAACTTGACCGGACCCCGGCGCGCCCCGGGGCGCGGAAGGTCGGCTGCCTACAATCCGCCGATGCGCCGCACTGCCGCCCGAACTGCCCCGCCGCTGGCTCGCAGCGGGCCTGCAGGCCCGCCGAGCGCAACCGGGCCCGGCCTCGTGCGCGGGCCCGCCACGCTGGCACTGATGCTGGGCGCGCCTGGCTGGGCATCCGCGGCCGAAACCGGGGCCGGCGCGCCGGGGCTGGGGCCCTGGCTCTTCGCCTGTGTGGCGCTGATCGTGGTGGCCGTGCTCGGCTGGATGCTGGGGCGGCGCATGCCAGCGGCCACGAAACCGCTCGCGCCCCCGGGGCAGCCGCCGTCGTCGGCCGTCAAGAGAGAGCCCCCCGCCAGCGCGGGCCGGGCCTCAGCCTCCGCCACCGTGGCCTCGGCCCACGAACGCGATGTGCATCGCCTGGACGATGCGGCCGCGTTCAGCTATGCGCTGTCGCACGATCTGCGCGCACCACTGCGGGTGATGGAGGGCTTTGCGCGCATCCTGAAGGAAGACTACGGTCGACAGTTGGATCGCATCGGCAACGACCACATCGATCGCATGCTGGGCGCGTCGATGCGCATGAATTCGATGATCGACGCCATGCTCTCGCTGGCGCAGCTGTCTGCGCAGCCGCTGCAGCTGCAGCCCGTGGACCTGTCGCAGATGGCGCTGTCGATCGTCGAGGATCTGCGCCAGTCGCAGCCGGCTCGGACGGTACAGGTCGACATCGAACCCGGGCTGCGAGTCCAGGGCGATGCGCTGCTGCTGCGCCAGATGCTGGAAAACCTGCTGGGCAACGCCTGGAAGTACACCGGCAAGACGGCCCAGCCGCAGATCCGCCTGCGCGCCCTGGCCGAGCCAGCACCCGCGGGCCTGCGGCGCTTTGAGGTTTCCGACAACGGGGCGGGCTTCGACGTGCGCTCCGCGGCGCGGCTCTTCGGGTTGTTTCAGCGCCTGCACGCCAGCAGCGAGTTTCCCGGCACGGGCATCGGCCTGGCTTCGGTGCTGCGCATCGTGCACCGCCACGGCGGCGAGATCCGCGCCGAGGCCGAGCCCGGCCGCGGCGCCCGCTTCAGCTTCACCCTTCCGGGCTAGCCAGATCCTCGATGGCCTGGACCACGCGCTCGGCCTGGGCGCGCAGGCTGCGGCCTTCGGCTGCCGCGTGCCTGCGCAGGCGCGCCAGGGCCTCGCCCCGGGTCTGCGAGAAGCGGTGCATCAGCGCGCCCACGGCCAGCGCCACCGGCTGGCTCAGCGCATCGGCCGCTTCGTCCTGCGCAGGATCGGCGCGCTCCGCGGGCGCCAGGTTCTGCGCCTGCGTGCGGGCGCGCTCGAACGCGGCATCCACCGCCGGCACGATCTGGCCCACTTCCAGTGGCTTGACCAGGTAGGCCAGCGCCCCCAGCTGCGTGACCTTGGCCACCGTGGCCTCGTCCGAGAAGGCCGAAAGAAAGACAAAGGGCGTGTGGCCCACTTCGCGCAGGTACTCGGCCACATCGAAGCCGGTCTTGCCATCCATGCGGATATCCAGCAGCGCCAGATCCGGCCGATGCTGGCGGGCCAACAGGATGGCGTCGTCACCGTTGTCGGCGTCGATCACTTCATAGCCGGCACTGGACAGCCCATGCATCACGGTGGCCAGCACCAGGCGGTCATCGTCGACCACCAGGATCTTGCCCTTGCGCCCTGCCGAGTGCGACGCCACCGCTGACATGCCCGCTGCCTTTTCGCTGCCCTTTGCAGCTGTGGGCGCGATTGTGACGCAGGAAGCCGCACCCGCCTCGTGCGCGATCAGCTTGGCGGCCGGCGCACGCTGGGCGGCTTGAGCGTCAAGGCCGCCACCACGCGATCGTCCTGGCCGTGCAGATCCAGCGTGGCCGCGCGCCGCGGGAGCAGCGCACGCACCAGCCCGAGGCCATACATGCCGGTGGGCGTCAGCTTGAGATCGAAGCCCGGCGGCAGCTGCCCGCCGTTGCTGATCTCGATCAGCACGTCCTCGCTGCGCGCCTGCACCTTGCAGCGCACGGCGCGCTGATCCCCGTGCTTGACCGCATTGGTGAGCAGCTCGTTGAGCGTCAGCGCCAGCGGGATCGATTCCCCTTCAGGCAGCATCCAGCGCACGGCCACCGGCTGCTCCAGCGTCACCTCGATCACGTGGTGAAGGCCCCGCTGCACGGAGCCTGCCACGGCGCTGAGCACACCCACCAGATCCAGCGGCCCGGCCGCGCCGACCTGCAGCCCGTAGACCTGGGCGATCGCCTGCACCTGGCCGATCGCCTCCTGCAGCTCAAGCTGCACCTCGGGCCTGCGCTGGGCCGTCTGCTGCAGCAGTCCGGCCACGCCCTGCAGGTTGTTCTTGATGCGGTGGTGCACTTCCTTGACCAGCATCTCCCGCTGAGCGATCGCCGCATCCAGGCGCGCCTGCTCCGCCAGGCGCAGCTCGGTGACGTCGCTGGCCACCAGCAGCACCTGGCCGGCCTCGGGCTGGCGCGAGCCCGGCTCGCTCAGGTTGACGAAGCGCGTGTCCCAGCGCTGCGTGCCCGCGCCCTGGCTGGCCGGCCGCGTGATCTCGCGCCGCACGCCTTCCGGCGTCTCGCGCGCGAGATCCAGGCTGGCCCGCAGCGCGGCCGCCTGGTCCGCATCGGCAAAGCAGCCCTCGGGTGAGGCACCCAGCAGCGCCTGCGCTGGTCGCCCGAAGAAGGCCTCGGCCGCCTGGTTGCTTTCCACGATCTGCAGCGTGGTGGCATCGAAGAGCGCGATCGCCAGCGGCGCGGTCTCGATCAGCCGCTGCAGCGAAGCGCGTGCACCGGAGATGCGCACCTCCGCCTGGCGGCGCGCCTCGATGTCCAGCAGCGCAAAGGTCACCTGCCGGCCCACGGCCAGATCGCGTGGCGTGGCCACCGCATTGCCGACCACCCAGAACTGCCGACCGTCGCGCGCCTTCAGGCGGCACTCGAAGATCTCGGATTCGCCGTCGGCCAGGCGCTGCAGCCAGTCCGTGCGGAGCAACGGATGATCGGCCTCGTGCGTGGCCACGGTGCCGATGGGCGCGCCGACAAAGTCTTCCAGCTCGCCCGCAAACATGCGGCGCGCGGAGCGGTTCATCCACTCGATGCCCTGGTCACCCACCGTGACGATGCCCACCAGCACGGAGTCCAGCACCGCGCGGGTGCGGACCGCCAACTGCTGAAGTGATTCCCGGGCGCGCTGGCGCTCGTCCACGTCCACGAAGGAGCAGATCAGGTCCGACTGCGGATCGGCCGCGTCCACGGCGCGCACGGCCAGCTGCGTCCAGCGCCGGCTGCCGTCGCGGTGGTGCAGGCGCCGCTCGCCCACGTAGCGCCCGCGCGTGGCCAGGGCCAGGCGCACATCGCGCTCGTGCGCGGCCGCTTCGCTGTCGTCCTGCAGCTGCTGGATGTCCAGGCCGGCCAGCTCCGGCGCGCTCAAGCCGGTCAGATCGGACATCGCGGCATTGGCGCGCAGGATGCGGCCCGCGCGCAGCCACACGATGCCCACGTCGGACTGGTTGAACATCAGCTCCCGCTCGTGCAGCGCGCGCTCGACGGCTGCCTGCTGGCGCTTCAGGCCGGTGATGTCGGCCAGCACTGCGACGGCCTCCACCGACAGCGAGTCATGCGATTCGGCCGCGCGCACCGACAGCGCATACCAGCGGCGCACCCCGGCCCGGGGCCGCACCGGCTCGGGATATTCCGGATCCCGCAGCACGGGCAGCTCGATGTCGCACGCACGCCCCTGCGCCAGCGCCTGCAGCGCGGCCTCGACGCCCGGGCTGGTCGAGCCGCACAGATCGAACAAGGTCGCCGTCGGCAGCCCGGCCGAAGCCCCCGGCTCGAAGCCCAGCATGCGCTCGAAGCGCAGGTTGCAGCGCACCAGGCGGCCGTCACGCAGGTAGGCGATGCCCACCGGCGAGCCGTCCAGGATGGTGGTCAGTTCGCGCAGCAGTTCGTCGCCGTGCTGGCGCGTGAGCTCCTGCTCCGTGATGTCCAGCGTCACCACCGAGGTGGCCTGGCGGCCCGAGCGCAGCAGCGCCGGCTCCACGCGTGTCAGGAGCCAGCGCAAGCCCCGCTCAGGATGCCGCACGGCATAACGGCCTTCAGCACTCTGGCCTGCCCGCAGGGCGTCGCGCAGCCGCTGATAGACCCCGTGGGTGACCGGTTCCAGCCACTCGGGCCTGAAGTCCGGCAGGGCGCTCGGCAGCGCCGGCACGCTGTCGGCTGTGGCCATGCCGGCCAGCGGCAGCGCCCCCTGGGACTCGAACGTGGCCACCCCGACACCCGCCGCGCTCATCAGCGCACCGACTTCGAGCTGGGCCCGGTCGCGTTCGGCCTCGGCACTGATGTCCAGCACGACCGCCATCACCCGCTGCCGGCCGTCTCCGGCCTCGACCGCCCGCAGGCGCGCAGTCAGCCGCGTGACCCGCCCGCCCTCGCCTTCCAGTTCCGCCACGGTCTCGATCACCGGCAGGCCGGGCCGCAGGTCGCTGCGGACACCGCTACCGGACCAGCCCAGCAGGCGCTGCATCGCCGGCGACGCGTCGACCAGGGTGACGGGCACACCGCCCACCCAGGCCTCGAACACCGCGTTGGAGCGCAGCACCAGCCCGCTGTCGTCATACACCACCTTGCCCGAGGGACTCAGCTCGAACCACTGGGCCAGTTCATCGAGCGAGCGGTCGGCCTGCGCGCGGGCGCGCCGTTCCTCCGTGCTGTCCTGCATCAGCCACAGCAGGCCACGCGAGCCGCGCCCGGTCTCCAGCGGCTGCAGCCAGACGCGGCACCAGCGTTCGTCACCTGTCGCGTGGATGAAGCGCAGTTCGTGCGGCGGCAGATGCTGGTGTTCCTGCGCGGCCTGCCACACCGCATCGTGCAGGTGACGGTGCAACGCCCGGTCTTCCGAGGGCTGCCACTGGGCCACGGCCGTGCCGGTGAACTGCGCCCGCGGCAGGCCCAGCAGCTGGGCAAAGGCCTCGTTGACCTCGACGATCGTGCCCTGCTCGGTTTCGCACAGCACGGGAAACGGCAGGCTCATCCAGGGCGAGGACGTGAGGCCGGGCGTCACGGCTTCGGCCATCACGGGCAGGCCCCAGACGCCGGGTGCCGGCGTGACGGCCCGCGTGCCCGGCACGGCTGCAGGCAGGGGCGACAGCGCCTGTGCCGGCGAGAAGTCTTCGGTGATCGTGCTCAATCCAGCTCCCGGGCCGCCGACAGGGCGCGCAGCAAGGCGTGGTTGAGCTCGCCGCGGCCCAGCATCAGGCGCTCGGCCGTCTCCCGCACATCCCACACCGAGGCCTGCTCGATCGCCCGCACCAGGGCCAGGTGCTGGGCATAGGGCCCTTCGCCCAGCAGGCTCTGCTGCACCCGCTGCTGAACGGGCACGCTGCGCATCAGCTCGGCCATGGGCTGGCGCAGCAGCCGGTCCAGCAGCGAGAACACGCCGCAGATGAACATCTCGCCGCGCATCGCCTCGTCGCCGATGCCGCGCGCCATCTCTTCCATGATGAGGCCGCGGCGCGCCGCCACGTGCATCACCGGGCGCACCGCCACGTTCTTGCTGCCCGAGGCCAGCAGCAGCGCGAGCCAGCGCTTGAGCCGCTGGTGCCCCAGCAGCATCAGCGCATGCTTGAAGGAGGTGACCTCGCTGCGCAGGCCGAAGGCCGAGGAATTCAGGTAGCGCAACAGCCGGAAGGCCAGGGTCGGGTCGGAGGTGAGCACGGCCTCCATGCGCTCGGCCGGTTCGCCGCGCTCGACGCGGTTCATCAGCTCGACGATCCCGCGCACCTCGGGCGGCACGCCGGCCGGCTGGCTGATGCTGATCTCGTCGTCCATGGGCCAGCCGATGACGGCGCGATCGCCCCGTGCCAGCGCGGCGTCGATGTCGGCGCCCAGGCGTGCGTTGCTGCGCAGCACCGGCAATGAAGGCAGATCGGGGCCGGCGGCCGCGTCCTGCACATCCGCGACGCGAAAGCCGACGCCGTCCGGCAGGCTGCGCTGCGCCTCCGGCGTGAGTTGTCCGCTCACCGCCAGCGGCTGTCCGGCCGCGCGCAGGGCCTGCAGCCGCTGCGCCCGCGCCGGATCGGCCGCCAGGAAGGCCGGTACCTCGATGAGCAGCGCGGCAGGCGCGTTCAGGGCCGCCGCCAAAACCCCATCGAGCCAGGGCTCGCTGGTCAGGCTCAGCAGCAGCGGCGGCAGCCCGGCCCCGCGCTGCGGAGGGCCGGGCTCGAAGGCATCGAGCACGGCCGCCAGCAGCGCGGCGCCTTCGGGCGCCGCCTCGGGGCGGTCGGGGGAGACGATCAGGCGCGTGGCGACCAGTGCGCGGTGGCTGTCGATGACCGGGCTGTAGCCGATCAGCACCTGATCCAGGATCGGATGACTCTGCATGCCCAGATTCAGCCAAAGGCCGCTGCCGCCGGGCGGCGGATACGTCACCGGATGTAATCGAAGAGCGAGAGCTTCTGCACCATCGAATAGGCCTTCAGTGCCGCGTCGTAGCTGGTCTGGCGCGCCGAGAACTCCGAGACCGCCTGCACCATGTCGATGTCCTCGGCCGCCGAGCGCTCGGTCTGCGCCAGCAGCTTGCCATCGGCGATGCGCTCCTCGACGGCGTCGGTGCGGTTGAGCACCTCGCCCAGGCGCGCGCGCTCGCCCACCAGGCCGGACAGCGAGGCATCGAGATCGCGCAAGGCCGTCTGCACGCCCTGTGTGCGCTGCGCACCGCTGCGGTTGGACAGGGCCAGATCGCCGATCACGCGGTCCAGCGCGCTGAAGACCGACAGCTCGCGTGCGGACGGGGCCAGCTCGAAGCGGTCACCCGTGGCCGGCGTGCCGGTGATGGTGACCGCCATGCCGTCCAGCTCGATCGCCTGCCCTGACACATAGGGCGCGGCCGTGATCCCGGTGGCCGCGCCGTTGCGCAGCACCGCGTAGCTGGTGCCGGCCGTGCCGGTGCTGAAGACCAGCTCCAGCGTATCGCCGGTGAGGGCCGAGGGATTGGTCACCGAGCCTGCGTCGATCCAGGCGCCCGGGCCGTTGGTGGCCGCCGGTTCGGTGACGAAGACGCCGTTGCCGGAGTTGGCCTGCAGGAAGATCGCGCCGCCATCGGCAGTGAGCGGCAGCGGCTCGTCGGTGGCCACGTTGAGCTGGCCTTGCGTGCCGCGGTACTGCACGCCGCCCGGCGCGTCCACGAACGGTGGTGCGGAAGCGCCCTGCGCGCCGAACAGCCAGCCGCCGGCGCCATCGCTGCGGTTGGCAACCTGCAGCATCTGATCGCGCAGGCCCTTGAGCGCGGCCGAAAGATCCCGGCGCTGGGCATCGGTGTAGGCCGGGTTGCCGGCCTGGACGATGAGCTCGCGCGCGCTGTGCAGCAGGTCGGAGGCATCGCCCAGCGCGCTCTCGGCCTGCACCATCGCATTGCGGCTGGCATCCAGCGCGCGCTGGTTGGCATCCGCCCGCGCCTCGCGCGCCAGGGCGCGCTCGGCGCGCGCAGCGGCCGTGGGATCGTCGCTGGCGCGGGCCACCTTCTTGCCGCTGCTCAGCCGCTCCTGCGCCTCGGCCATGGCCTGCGAGCGGCGCTGCAGCAGATCGATCGAGCGATCGAAGGTATAGGCGGTCGTGACTCTCATGGCGGGATTCCTCGGGCCGGGTCAGGCGGGTCGGGCAGCGGCAGCGTTCAGGTGCGCGCGGTCTGCAGCAGGGTATCGAACACGGCCTGCGCGACCTGCAGCACCTTGGCCGCCGCCTGGTAGCTCTGCTGGAAGGCCAGCAGCCGCGCCGCCTCCTCGTCCAGGTTCACGCCGCTGGCCGAGGAGCGCGCCAGCTCGGCCTGAGCCGCCACCGTGGCCGAGACCTCGGAAGACACCCGCGCGCCCTGGACGCGCACGCCCACATCGGCCATCACGGAGGCATAGGCTTCGTTGAGCGTACGGCCACCACCCAGCTGCCCGTTGCTCTGCACCGTCTGGCCCACCAGCGGGCGATCGCGCAGCGCCACCAGGGACAGGGCATTGCCGTTGTTGGCCCCCGGAAAGGCGGTCCTGGCCACGCTCAGCGCATCGCCGTTTCGCGGCACACCGGAGAGTTGCAACTCGAAACCGTTCAGCGCCACGGGGTTGCCGGCGCTCCACGTGCCGGTGCCGCTGGAGATCAAGGCATTGCTGACGCGGTCGCGCAGCTCCCAGTTGTAGTCGCCGGTATCGGACGTGAAGCTGAGGTTGGCGGTGTGATCGGGATTGACAGCGCTGCTGACCACCGTCAGCGAAGCGACGCCAGCCGTCCCGCGGTTGGACGGCGACAAGGTGGCCGTGACCGGGGAGGCCGCCGCCAGGCCCCGCGGATCGGACAGCACCGTCCGCATGCCGACGGCCATGCGGCTGACGGGCTGCAGCAGGAAACGGTCGTTGGCGACCGGCGCCGGCGAACCCACGGTGAGGCGAAAGCCATCGACGGTGTCGCCATCGGCCACCGTGCGCACCAGACCATCGGAGCGCCGCGTCAGCTGCCAGGCCCCGGCGGCGCCGCCGGGGTCCGCGCGCAGCTCGTACTCGCTGGCCACCAGCTGCGTGGCATCGGTGACGCTGATGGACGGTTGGGCCAGAAAGCCGCCGGACGGCGTGCGCTGGTTGTCCGCGTTGGGCAGCACCTGGGCCGGGCCGTTGGCAAACAGCGGCGCCCCGGCCCCGGGCGGATCGCGCAGGTCCAGCCCCAGGGATTGCTGGGTATTCACGGCAGCCGCAAACGCAGCGGCCATCTGCCCCAGCTGCGCCCGTGCCGACACCAGATCGTCGTTCTGGAAACGCAGCAGCCCGGCCAGCGCGCCGCCGCCCAGCGAGCCGTCGGTCAGCACACGCAGCTGGCCCGAGTCATCGATGGCGATCGCCTTTCGCGAGGAATCCTCGGGGTCGGGCACGGCCCGCAAGGGCGAGGCCTGGTGGCCCAGCACCAGGCGCTGACCACCGGCCACGAAGACACCCAGCGTGCCGTCCTCCGCCGGGATGGTGGTGACCTGGACGTGTTCGCTCAGACGCGCCACCAGGCGATCGCGCTCGTCCAGCAGATCGTTGGGAGGCTGGCCCAGCCCCTTGAGCGAGGCGATGCGCTGATTGACCTCGCCGATGTTGCGCGCAAGGCTGTTGATGGTGTCCACCGTGGCACCGATCTGCTCGCCCACGTTGGCCTGCAGGCTGTCCAGCTGGTCGGCGGCGGCAGCAAAGCGGCCGGCCGCTTCCTGCGCGCGGGCCAGGACCACCTGCCGCGCCGAGAGATCCGAAGGCCGGCTCGCCAGATCCACCGCCGCATTCAGGAACTGCCCGGCCGCGTAGCCGATGCCCGTCTCGCCCATCGGAAAGACGGCCTCCAGATCCTTCAGCGCCTCGTGCCGCGTCTGGTCCATTGCTGCCAGTGAGCGGGTGTTGGACGCCTCTCGCGTGAGGTGGCTGCTGTGCGCGCGGGTCACGGTGTCGACGTTCACGCCCTTGCCAAAGAAACCGGCGCCCGTGAACTGGCCCGTGGCCGTGGACAGCTCGACCTGCTGGCGCGAATAGCCTTCGACGCTGGCGTTGGCGATGTTGTGACCGGTGGTCTGCAGCGCCGAGTAGTTGGAAACCATGGCCTTCAGGCCGATGGACATCAGGGTGCTGGCTCCCATGCGGTGCCCCCGTTCAGGTCAGGCTGCGCTGCAGGCGCAGCGTGGTGTTGATCACGCGCGTGAGCTTCTCGGCATAGGCCGGATCGGTGGCATAACCGGCGCGCTGCAGGTTCTGCGCGAAGCCGCTGGCGCTGCCGCCCTGGGCCAGCACGCCGGCGTACCGCGGGTTGTTCTGCATCAGCCGCGCATAGTCGGCAAAGCTCTCGGCGTAGCTGCCGTAGGCGCGAAAGCGCGCCGTCACCTTCTGCGGCTGGCCGTTGATGTATTCGGTGGTCGTCACCTCGGCCACCGGGCCGCGCCAGCCCGGCCCGGCCTTGATGCCGAACAGGTTGTGCGCCGTGCTGCCGTCGGCATGGCGGATCTCGCGCCGTCCCCAGCCGGTTTCCAGCGCCGCCTGGGAGATCATGAATTCGGCCGGTATGCCCGTGCTCGCCTGGGCCTGGCGCGCGGCCTGCTCGTGCTGCTGCACAAAGGCCGCCGCCGCCTTCTGCGGCAGGCGCACGGCGGCCGCCGGATCACCCTCGGTCTTTAGCGGCGCCGGCACGGGATTGGCGCGCGCGGTGGAAGGGATGGGCCCGGGCGCCAGTCCCATCTGACGCTCCAGTTGACGGGCAATCAGATCCGACAGCCCGCCCGGCATGCCACTCAGGCGGGTGGCGTACTGCTGGTCCAGCAGCTCGCCGCCCAGCTGCGTGCCTTCGTTTTCCAGGAGGCCGGAGTTCATCGAGGCCGAGCGCATGCTCTTCATCAGTTCCTGCATGAAGAGCGTCTCGAAGGCCTTGGCCGCCTCGCGCACGGCCGCCTTGGGATCGCTGGCGGCCTTGCTGCGCAGCGCCTCCAGCGAACGCACGTCGCCGGCCAGGGCCTGAGTGGGGAGCGTCATGTCACACCGTGCTCAGATGACTTCGATCTCGGCGCGCAGGGCCCCGGCCGCCCGCATGGCCTGCAGGATGGCCAGCAGGTCCTGCGGCGTCGCGCCCAGGGCATTGAGGGCCTTCACCACATCGGCCAGCCGGGTGCTGGCCGGCAGCTGGATCAGCGCCCCGCCCTGCTGCGTGATGGCGATGTCGGCCTTCTCGGCGACCACGGTCTGGCCGTTGGACAAGGGCCCGGGCTGGCTGACCTGCGGTGTGGAATTGATGGTCACCGAGAGGCTGCCGTGCGCGACGGCGCAAGGGCCCAGGGTCACGGCGTCGTTGAGCACCACCGAGCCCGTGCGCGCATTGAGCACGATGCGCGCGGCCGGCGTGGCCAGTCCGATGGGCAGGTTTTCGATGTCGGCCAGGAAGCCGACCCGCTCGTTCGGATCGGTGGGCGCACGCACGCTGACCACGCGGCCGTCGCGCGCCATCGCCGTGCCTTCGCCCTTGGCTTCGTTGATGGCCGCGGCCACCGCCCGGGCGGTGGCGAAGTCGCTCGCATGCAGATCGAGCTGGATGCGCTCGCCCGTCAGCAGCGGCGTGGCCACCGCCATCTCCACCGTCGCGCCGTCGGGCACGCGCCCGGCCGAGAGGTGGTTGATCTGCACCTTGGAGCCGCCGGCCGAGGCGCCCGCACCGCCCACGATCAGGTTGCCCTGGGCCATGGCGTAGATGCGACCGTCGGCGCCCTTCAGCGGCGTGGCGATCAGGGTGCCGCCGCGCAGGCTCTTGGCGTTGCCCAGCGACGACACGTTCACGTCCAGGGTCTGCCCGGGCTGCGCAAACGGCGGCAGCTGCGCCGTCACCAGCACCGCCGCGACATTCTTCAGCTGCATGCTGGTGCCCGGCGGCACGGTCACGCCCATCTGCTGCAGCATCGCGTTCAGGCTCTGGGTCGTGAACGGGGTCTGGGTGGTCTGGTCACCGGTGCCGTCCAGACCCACGACCAGGCCATAACCCGTGAGTGCGTTGCTGCGCACGCCTTGCACGGCGGCGAGCTCCTTGATGCGCGTGGCGTGCGCCGGCGCCGGCCACCACAGCGCGGCGCTGGCCAGCAGCACGGTCAGCCAGAGGCTGGCGCGCAGCAGACGCTCCATGAAGCCAGACGCCGCCGGCCGGGGCCCGGCGGGCAGGTTCAAGCCGCGATGAGGGAAGAAGGTGTCGGACATGATGGACTCGGCAACGGCGGCCGGCCCATCGTGGACACGCGACCCCGTGCCCGATTCTGTGAAGCGCTTAAATCGGCAGAACGCTCAAGAACACGCGGGAAAGCCAGCCAATTGCGTTGGCATTGGCCTGTGCGCCGCGGCCGCGGTGCTCCAGCCGCACATTGGCGATGGCCGTGCTGGCCACGGTATTGGCCGCGCCGATGTTGCGCGGATCGACCTGGCCGGAAAAGCGCAGCACGTCGACGTTCTGGTTCACGCCGATCTGCTTCTCGCCGGCCACGAGCAGGTGGCCGTTGGGGAGCACACCGGTCACCAGCACGGTGATCGTGCCGGAGAAATCGTTGGTGTTCTCCGTGGCGCCCTTGCCTTCGAAGGTATTGCTCGAGGTGCCGCTGGCGGTGGCCCGCGCGAAGGCCTTGGAGCTGATGCCGGGCAGCGCGGAAACCGAGGCGTCGATGCTGCCGCCCTTGTCGATCGTGCTCTTGCTGGATTGCGTGGCCGAGACCTTCTCGACGATGCTCACGGTGAGCGAATCGCCCACCAGCCGCGCCCGGTGATCCTCGAACAGCGGCCGGTACTGGCCGGCCTGGTAGATGGCGCCGTTGCTGGGCGCAGGCAGCAGCACCGGCGCCGGCATGGGCGCCTCGGTAGCCCCGACCTCGACACGCGGCGGCGCGAGGTAGGAGACACAGCCCCCCAGGCCAGCGCCCGCGGCCACCGCCAGGGCGAGCCGCAGGGCGCGTGCGGCAGTGTGGACCGCGCGCATCAGAGCTGCCCCAGGCGCTGGAGCATCTGGTCGCTGGTCTGGATGGCCTTGGAGTTCATCTCGTAGGCGCGCTGCGTGGCGATCATCGCCACCAGCTCCTCGACCACGTTGACGTTGCTGCCCTCGACGAAGCCCTGGCGCACACCCCCGAGGCCGTTGACGCCGGGCGCCCCGGCGTTGGCGGTGCCCGATGCGGCCGTCTCGGCGAAGAGATTGCCGCCCAGGGACTCCAGGCCCGCCGGGTTGACGAAGCTGGCCAGCTGCAGCTGGCCGACGGTCTGCGGGTTGGTCTGCGCCGGCAGCGTGACACTGACGCTGCCGTCCTTGGCGATGCTCACCGTGCGCGCATTGGCGGGAATGGTGATGCCGGGCTGCACCGCATACCCGGCCGCCGTGACGAGCTGGCCGTTGGGGTCGAGCTGGAAGGAGCCGTCGCGGGTGTAGCCGGTGGTGCCATCGGGCATCTGGATCTGGAAAAAGCCGTTGCCTTCGATGGCCACATCCAGGTGGTTGGTGGTCTGGTTCAGCGTGCCCTGGGAGAAATTGCGCGTGGTCGCCGCGGCGCGCACGCCCAGGCCCATCTGCAGGCCCGTGGGCAGCTGGCTCTGTTCCGAGGTGGCCGCGCCGGGCTGGCGCAGCTGCTGGTACATCAGGTCCTCGAAGACCACGCCGCCTCGCTTGAAGCCGGTGGTGGCCACGTTGGCCAGGTTGTGCGAGATGGCATCGAGCTTGGTCTGCTGACCTTCCATGCCGGTCTTGGCGATCCACAACGAACGAATCATCTTGAGTGCCCTGCGCCAGGCGCGGGAGTGCGAATGAGCGTGACTGTGAAGCGGCTTGAGGGGCGCGGATCGGGCGATAAGCTGGCCCGCGACAGCCCTTGTAAACGACGTGGTTTTCTACCGTGTCGCAGTTCACGGATGGCGGGCAACATAACGTCTGACTGAAGGATACCTTCGACCCGGAACGAGGATGGCGCGTGGCGCGTGGCGCAGATGCCGCGGATGGCGCGGACGGCGATCGGGCGCGGGCCGGCACTGTGGCGCGGCTCGGGGAACGGGGTGCGGTGGATGCGGTCGATGGGACCGACGGGCCCGGCCACGCCGGGCATCAGCCCCGGATGCCCGGGCGCTTGCGCGCGTCAGGGCTTCGGCGCCTCAGGGCGCCAGCAGCTTGGCAGCCGCCTGTTCCTTCTGCTCGGCGTTCTGCAGCATCTTCATCTGGTGCTCGAACTGCCGCGCCGCGGCGATCATGGCCACCATGGTCTCGACGGCGCTCACGTTGGAGGATTCCAGCGCGCCGGCGCGCAATCGCGCGCTGGCATCGGCCGGCAGCGGTTCGCCATCGGCGGGGCGAAACAGGCCGTCCTCGCCGCGCTGCAGCCGGTCCTCGGGCGTCACCAGCTTCAGTCGGCCGATGTTCTGCGGGCGTCCATTGCCCACGCGGGCACTGATGCTGCCGTCGTTGGCGATGTCCACCGCGGCATTCGCCGGCACGGTGATGGGCCCGCCGTCACCCAGCACCGGACGGCCGCTGACGTCCACCAGCGAGCCCTCGGCGTTCACTTCCAGCGCGCCGGCCCGGGTATAGCCCTCGGTGCCGTCCAGCGACTGCACCGCGAGCCAGCTCTTGCCCTGCACGGCCACATCCAGCGAACGCCCCGTGGTCTGCACCACGCCCTGCGCATCGTCGTAGCCGACCGTCGACTCCAGCGCATAGACGCGCGTGCTGGCGCCGTCGCCGCGCACGGGCACGGCGCGCAGCGCGGCCATCTCGGCGCGAAAGCCCGTGGTCGACGCGTTGGCCAGGTTGTGCGCCAGCACTTCCTGCCGGTGCATCGTGGCCTTCGCCGCTGACATCGACAGGTAGATCAGGCGGTCCATGGCTCAGCCCCGGCTCAGCGCAGGTTGACCAGGGTCTGCAGCACGGAGTCCTGCGTCTTGATGGTCTGCGCGTTGGCCTGGTAGGTGCGCTGGGCCGTGATCATGGCCACCAGCTCGCTGGTCAGGTCGATGTTGGACTCTTCCAGCGCGCCGGACTGCAGCACGCCCATGTTGCCCTGTCCCGGCACGCCGACCACCGCATCGCCGGCGGCCAGCGTGGCGCCCCAGCCATTGCCGCCCAGCGGCTGCAGACCCTGCGGATTGCGGAAGGTCGCCAGCTCGATCTGCCCGGCCGGCTTGGATTCGCCGTTGGAGTAGCGCGCCATCACGATGCCGTCGGACTCGACAGCCAGCGTGGTCAGCATGCCGGCGGAGAAGCCGTCCTGCAGCATGTCCGTGACGCCGAAGGGCGAGCCGTACTGCGTGGTGTCGGTCAGGTCCAGCTCCACGCCGGTCATCGCCAGCGTTACCGCACCGGTGCCGTTGGTGGTGGACGGGATGTCGAAGGTCATGGGACCGGCCGGTGTCAGCGGGGCCGAGCCGTTGGCCGCATAGTTGACGGTGCCGATGGGCAGCGGCGCGGCGCTGGTGCCCAGCAGCGTCGAGCCGTTGGCGGTAGCGAAGATGTTCCAGGTATCGGTGGCCGACTTCTGGAAGTAGTAGGTCAGCGCGATGTCCTGGCCCTTGGCGTCGTAGACCGTCACCGAGGTGGCGTTGTTGAAGGTCCTGGGATCCTGGAAGTTGATCTGGGCGCCGCTGGCCGGCGTGGTGACCGGAAGGCGGGCATCGAGGTTCATCTCCATGTCCACGCCGGTGGTTGCGCGGGGCGCGATGCCGGCGGTGGGCAGCTGCAGCGGTACCGCGGCGCCGGGGAGGATCACACCATCGGCATCGGCCATGTAGCCGACCAGCTTGTCACCTGTGTTGTTGACGATGAAGCCGTCGCGGTTGATCTTGAACTGGCCGTTGCGCGAATAGGTGACCGGGTTGCGTCCGTCGGTCAGCTGAAAGAAGCCCGACCCATTGATGGCCAGGTCCATCGGGTTCTCCGTGGTCGTGATGTTGCCCTGCGTGAACTGCTGCGACACGGACTGCAGGTTCACCCCGATGCCGATGTTGTTGGAGCCCGAACCATTCAGCGCAGCGGCATACATGTCGGCGAACTCGGCACGCGAGATCTTCGCACCGAAGGTGTTGGAGTTGGCGATGTTGTTGCCAATGATTTCAAGATGCTTGTTGGTGGCATTCAGGCCGGAGAGGCCTTGCTGAAAACTCATTCCATGCTCCTGGTGATCCGCGCGGGCGGTGGGGAAAAGGGGGCCCGGCGGGCTTCAGTGAACGGCGGCCACGCTGCCGTAATCGACGCTGCCGCTGCGTTCCAGCTCCAGCCGCAGCTTGTTGCCTTCGATGCTGACCGAGCTCACCCGGTCCAGCATCAGGGGAGAGGCGGCGACGGTGGCCGCGCCGCGCGTGGCCACCACGCGGTAACGCAGGCCGTCTTCCGCGGCCTGCGCTCCGGCAGGCCATTCGAAGTGATGGCGCCCGGCATCCAGCGCGCCCAGATCCTGGGAGCCGATGACGCGGCCCGCGCCGGTGAGGATCTCCACGCGCACGTTGTCGGCGGTGCCGGTCAGCTCGAATCCGCCTTCGCCCACGCGCGCACCTTCGGCACCGCTCAGGGCCAGCCGGTCGCCGGGCACGCTGACCACGCGCCCCACCAGCGAAGCGCCTTGCAGCGCCTGCAGCTGCACGAACTGGCCGTTCAGGCCCTTGACCGTCTCGTTCAGCTTGGAGATGCCGTCGACGGTGTTGATCTGCGCCATCTGGCTCGTGACCTGCGCGTTGTCCATCGGATTCAGCGGGTCCTGGTTCTGCATCTGCGCAACCAGCAGCTTCAGGAAACGATCGGCACTGGCGGTGTCGTTCTGCGTCACGCCGACGCTGGCCTTGCCGTTGAGGCCGGCAAAGGGATCGGCGGCGCTGGCGGCAGTCTGGGAAGCGGTCAGGTTCATGCCGGCCTCACTGACCCATCTGCAGCGTCTTCTGCAGCAGGGTGCGCGCGGTGTTCATCACCTCGACGTTGTTCTGGTAGGAGCGCGAGGCCGAGATCATGTTGACCATCTCCTCGACGGCGCTCACGTTGCTGAAGGTCACATAACCTTGAGCATCAGCGGCCGGGTGCTTGGGGTCGTGCACGCGACGGCCGGGTGTGCTGTCTTCCACCACGTTGCTCACGCGCACGCCGGCCGAGGCGGCGGCGCCCATCAGCTCGGTGCTGAAGACCACCTGTCGCGCGCGGTAGGCCTGGCCGTCGGGGCCGGCCACACTGTCGGCGTTGGCGAGGTTGGAGGCCACCACGTTCAGGCGCTGGCTCTGCGCGCTGACCGCGCTGCCGGCGACATCGAAGATGCGGAACATGCTCATGGGGTGATCCTTGGCGGGATGCGGTGGCAGCCGGGGCGCGCAGCCTCAGCACTCACTGGTTGTGGCTGCGCATGGCTTCCTGCAGCGTGCGGATGCTGCCGTTGACGAAGCGCAGCGTGGCGTCGTACTTCAGCGCGTTCTCGGCGAAGGCCGCGCGCTCGCGGTCCATGTCCACGGAGTTGCCGTCCAGGTTCGTCTGCGAGGGCGTGGCCCAGCGCAGCTGGGCTTCGGTGCGGGCCGCGTGGGCCGGTGCGCCGGCGCGCTGTGCCGCCGTGGCGTCGCGCAGCGTGCGCGCAAAGTCGAAATCCCGCGATTCGTAGCCGGGCGTGTCGGCGTTGGCGATGTTGCTGGCCAGCAGCCGCTGGCGCTCGGAACGCAGCACGAGCGCCTGAGTCTGGAAACTCAGGGCATCGGTGAGTCGATGGATCATGGCGTTCTTCCCAACCAGGCCCAGCTCGGATGTCCGGGATCTGGGAGCCGATTCTCGGCAGCCGCCTGTGCGCACAGCGAGGGATAAGCGGCTGCATCGCCGCGCAATTCGCAGCCTGCCAGGCGTGCGTCGCGTCTAGATTCGCTCTCTGTGGAAAAGGCACGTTTGTCCCCCTCATCAAGCGCATCCCGGCCCGTCGCCCTGGAGTGGCTGGCCGCGCTCTGGCTGGCCTTGGCCCTGCCCTGTGCCTATGCGCAGATGCCGGCTGTCGAGCCTTCGCCCCAGGAAGCGCAGTGGGCGCAGCAGATCGACCGCTGGGTCACCCAGGCTGCCCAGGCCGCCCTGTCCGATCGCCCGGACGTGCGCATCGAGGTGGAGCCAGGCCGCCTGGATGCGCGCCTGCGCCTCGCGCCCTGCGAACGGGTGGACTTTCATCTGCCTGCCGGCCAGAAACCCTGGGGCCTGATGCGCGTGGGTCTGCGCTGCGTGGAAGGCCCCGTGCGCTGGAACGTCTACATGCCGGTCACCGTGCGCGTGCTGGCCCCCGCGGTGCGCGTGAAGGAGGTGCTGGCTGCCGGGACGAGCCTGCAGCCCGAGCACCTGACCCTGGCCGAGGCGGATTGGGCCGCCACCGAATCACCGGCCTTCGGCCGCATCGATGCCGTGGTCGGGCGCAGCCTGGCCCGCGGCCTGCCTGCGGGCGCCACGCTGCGCGACGCCGATCTGAAGAAGCGCCAATGGTTCGCCGTGGGCGACGCCGTTCGTGTGGTGGCCGTGGGCCGTGGTTTCTCGGTCAGCGCAGACGGCGTGGCACTGAGCGCCGGGATCGACGGCCAGGCCGTCCGCGTACGCACAGAAAGTGGGCGCACCCTCTCAGGCATCGCCACAGGCGATCGTCGGGTGGAGGTACCGCTGTGAATCACCCGCTTGATACTCTGACGATTTCTTACGGGTCACGACCCCCTCCGACACGGTGGTTGCGACCGCCGGCCCTAAAGTTCCTCCCTGTCCCGCCCGATAGAGCGACTCAAGGGATACGGCCTTTTGCCCCTTCCCCGTGGAGCACACCATGAAGATCGGACCCATCGAACCCAAGCACACGCCGGCCAGCACAGGCCCCGCCGAGCGCCGCACCACGGCCGCTGCCGGGCGCGGCGCGCCGGAGCCCAGTGCCAAGGTCGAACTCTCTGCCAGTTCGTCGCTGGCCGGCCTGAGCACCGAAGAAGCCAGCTTCGACAAGGCCAAGGTCGAACGCATCTCGGCCGCCATCCGCGAGGGGCGTTTCCAGGTGGATGCCGGCGCCATCGCCGACAAGCTGATCGCCAACGCCCAGGAACTCCTGGGGCGCGCGCGCAACTGAGTCCCGCCATGGCCCTGCCCTCGTCCCTGCCTGGGGAGCCCGAGCTGTCGGCGATGGAGCAGGCGCTGCGTGACTTTGCGCAAGCGCTCGGGCAATCGGACCCCGCCACGCTGGAACGCTGCAGCCAGGCGCTGCGGGCCAGCCTGCTGAAACTGGGCCAGCGCGCCCGCAACGCAGGGCAGCGCCAGCCGCCGCCAGGCGATGCGCCACAGCGCCTGCGCCAGGCACAGGCCACGGCCCACGCGCTGCGCGCTGCCGTGGCACGATCCGGCACCTCGGTGGGCCGCGCGCTGGAGGTGCTGTCGCCATCTGCACCCGGCGCGTACGGGCCGCGGGGCTCGGAACGCCGCGCGGGCAGCAGCGGCGCGCTGCTGGCCTGAGCTCCCGCCGGCGGCTGCCGGCCTTCCTTTCTGATCTTTCTGGCGGAACGCAGCCTTGGCCACCATTCCCGAAGACGAAGCCCGTGACCTGGCTGCCGAGCTGGACGGCGACGAGCCGCCGCGCGTTCCACGACAGGCGCAGCGCCAGCACCTGAAGAGCTTCTGGGCCCTGCTGCTGGGCGGTTCGCTGCTGTGCGCGACCGCCTTGTTCGTGGTGCTGTTCCGCCTGCCCGGCGGCAGCGCGATCGATCACGCCGCCGCCGTCTCCACCGCCCTGGCTGACCGGCTCACGGCGCCGGACGTCGGCAAACCGGCGCTCGATGCCGAACTGACGCGGCGCCTGGAACTGCTGGATCACTCCTTGCGGCAGGACGATCTGGACCAGGCGGCCTTCAGCGAATTCAGCACACGCCTGCGCGCTGCGCGCCAGGCCGGCGCCGACGAGCCGCTGCGGCAGATGCTTCCCGCGGCCCAGGAACTGACAGGCTCGATCCGCGCGCAGCTGGACGCCCGCCAGCAGCGGGCCGAAGGCACGATCAAGGTGGTCACGGCCACGCTGGCCGGGCTGCTGCTGCTGATGATCTTCGGGCTGGTGCGGCACCGCCGCCGGCTGCGCCGCAGCATCCACCGGCTCTCCGATGAACTCGGTCAGGGTGCTGACTGGGAAAACGCCGTGCAGGCGCTGCGCGAAGATCCCGCCGGCCCGCCATCGGCCTTCGATGCCCTGGCCAACGGCGTGGCCGGCGTGCTGCGCGAGTCCGACCGGCGCTGGCAGGCCCTTGCCGAGCTGTCGGCCGACTGGTACTGGGAAACCGACAAGCAGCAGCGGCTGACCAAGGTCAGCGGCTCGATCGAGGTGTTCACGGCCCAGGGCTGGGGCGCGGCCGATCTGACCGGCAAGCGCTTTGACCAGCTGAGCTTCTTCAAGGCGCCGGGCATCGCGGGCTGGGGACCGCTGGTGACCCAGCTGCAGGGCGGGGAGCGCTTCCGCGAATTCGAGTGCAGCGTGATCTCGCGCGATCGGCGTTCGATGCGCTGGGTGGCGCTGAGCGGACGCCCGCGCCAGGACGACGGCGGCGCATTCATCGGCTTCGAGGGCGTCGCGCGCGATGTGACCGAACGGCGCCGCGCGATGGCCAAGCTGCGCGCCAGCGAGCAGCGCTGGTCCACCGTCGTGCGCCTGGCAACCGACTGGTACTGGGAAAGCGACGAGCAGCACCGCATCCAGCCCATGCGCATGGAGCAGCAGCACCAGGGTCAGTTCTTTGCCGATGCCGTGCGCGGCCGCACGCTGTGGGAAGCGTTTCCCTTCGGCCTGGACGAGATGGCCTGGGAGATGCACCGCCAGGATGTGGAAGCTCAGCGCCCCTTCCGCGAGCTGGAGCTGTGCGTGGACAGCGAGGACGGCAACCGCCACTGGCTGGCCATCAGCGGACTGCCGCGCTTCAATGCCGCAGGCGGCTTTCGCGGCTACCACGGCGTGGCGCGCGACATCAGCGGCCACAAGGAAGCCGAGCGTGTGCTGCTGAGGCATAACGAAGAGCTTCAGCGTGCCGTGGCGGCGCGCACGAACGAGCTGCAGACCATCAACCGGGATCTGGAGGCCTTTGCCCGCCAGCTGGCGCATGAACTGCGCACCCCCATCGGCCACATCCAGGGGCTCGCGCAGCTGCTGCTGAACCGGCGTGCCGACGACCTGTCTGACGAGGATCGGCAGCTGCTGGAGCTGCAGCTGCTCTCGGCGGGCAACATGCGCGACACGGTGGACGCCCTGCTCAATCTGGCCCGTTCCACGATGCAGCCCATGCCCACCGAGGTGGTGGACCTGAGCGCACTGGCACAGGAAGCGATCGAGGGCCTCGCGCCGCTGGCGCGCACGGCACCGGTGCGCTGGACGGTGCAGCCGGGGCTGCGTGCCGTCGCGGCGGTCGCCGCCTTGAAGATCGTCCTGAGCAACCTGCTGGGCAATGCGGCGAAGTTCACGCGGCGCTGCGAGAACCCGCAGGTGGATCTGCGCGGCCACATCGATGCCGAAGGAACGGTGCACGTGATCATCGAGGACAACGGCATCGGCTTCGATCCCGGCAAGGCCGAGCGCCTGTTCAAGCCCTTCGGCCGGCTGCACACCGGCGAGGATTACCACGGCACCGGCATCGGCCTGACCATCGTGCAGCGCATCATCGAGCGCCACGGCGGCGCCGTGAAGGCCCAGCCCCGCAGCGAAGGCGGCGCACGCTTCGAGTTCTCGCTGCCGGCGCAGACGCCGCAGATCCTCTCGGTACCCGAAGAGATCATGGCTTGAGCGGCCCGGAGTGCAGAACGGCGCCCTTGAGGCGCCGTTCTTCTGTGCTTCGTCTGTGAAGGGCTGCGTGCCGCACGCGGCACGCAGCGATCAGAACTGGTAGGCCAGGCGCAGCCCGCCCCAGTGGCGGCCGGCCACCTTGATCGGTGCAGCCACTTCCTTCATCACGACGAAGTTGCCGCCGCCCATGTCGCGGCGGTAGGTCTGCAGCAGGAAGGGGCGCTGGTTGCGCGCCGAAGCCAGGCCCGTGCGGTCGTTGAAGATGCGGCGGTAGCGGCTGTTCGTGGTGTTCCACGCCACGTCACCGGGCCGCTGCGGCTGGCTGTACTTGGCGTTGTGGGCCGCGACATAGCCGTTGCGATCCACCGCGATGCAGAAGACCACCTTGGGCGACAGCTCCAGCATCTTTTCCTGCACGGAAGGGAAGAGGCGATCGGCCAGCGAGCAGAAACGTGTGCTGTGCTGGGCCGGCTGCGTGCCGGCCAGGGGCACATAGTTCTCGTCGAACAGGTCCGGCTGGCGGATCGTGCCGCCCTGCAGCGCCTGCTCCAGCAGCGCCGCGATGCGCCCGGCGCCGGCCTGCACGGCCTTGATGAAGGGCGTATCCACCGTCTCGACGCCGCCTTCGGCCACCGCTTCGAGCAACTGCTCGGAGATCTGCAGCAGCGTGTCGGTGCGTCCCAGCGCCGCAGACAGGGTGCGCGAGGTCTTGCGCATGTCGTCCTGGATGCCACCCATCTGCGAGCGCAGGCCGTTGCACACCTCGCGGCTGGCCAGCGTGACGGCCTGGATGCGCTTGACCTTGCGGTCCACGGACGCCAGCGCCTTGTGCACCGCGCCGTCATGGTCTTCGGCCGCCGCGCCCTCGCGCTGCTGGATCTCGCGGGCCAGCCGACCCACACGTTCGTCCAGCTGCTTCATGGTGCCCATGATGTGCTGCGACGAGGTTTCCACCAGGCCGGCCAGATCGCGCACGGCGTCGGCCACCACGCCGAATCCGCGCCCGGCATCGCCGGCGCGCTTGGCTTCGACCGAGGCATTGAAGGCCACCAGCCGCGTCTGCAGGGCAATCTGCGTGATCTGCCCGGCCGCCTGGCCGACATCGCGCAGCGAATCGACGATGCGCGAGACCTCGCAGCCGACTTCCTCGACCGCGCGGCGGGCATCGGCCACCGTCTGCTGGCTGCCCTGTGTTTCCTCGTCGATCGCGGCCTGCGAGGACTCCACGTCGTCCAGCCGCTTGGCCAGCGCCTGCACGGCCTGGATCGTGGCGTGCGCGGCCTTGTCGGTGTCGTCGATCGTGCCCCGCACCTCGGCGGCTTCCTGGCCCAGCGACGAGGCCTGCCCACTGAGGTTGCCGATCAGGTCTTCATAAGTCTGTCTGTCGATGGACCGGCGGGCGGCCTCGATCACGTCATCGGCTTGTCTGGCCGGTTGGCTCTTGCGGGACAGCAGACTCAGCATGGCTTGTCTCTTTCTTCTGGTCGACGGTTCGGGACGTTCAGGGTCTTGCGCTCACCATTCCCTCAGCTTCGCGCGCAGGCGAGCGATGGACTGGCTGTGCAGCTGGCAGACGCGCGACTCGGTGACACCGAGGACCGCGGCGATTTCCTTCAGATTCATGTCGTGCTCGTAGTACATGCTCATCACGTACTGCTCGCGCTCGGGCAGGTTCTCGATGGCGGCGACCAGCGCCTCGCGCATCTTGCGGTCCGACAGGCGCGCCAGCGGGTTGGCTTCGGTGTCGGCGACGTGCCGATCCAGGAAGTCCTCGTCGCCTTCGTCGCCGCTCATGTCTTCCAGATAGACCAGCTGCGTGCCGCGCACCTTGGTCAGCAGCTCCTGGTAGTCGGTGAGCTTCATGCCCAGCTCGGCGGCGATCTCGCCCTCGCTGGGCGCACGGCCCAGCTTCTGCTCCAGCTTGTGCACGGCCGATTCGATGGTGCGCTGGTGGCGGCGATCGCCCCGGCTCATCCAGTCGTTGCCGCGCAGCTCGTCGAGCATCGCGCCCCGGATGCGCTGCGTGGCGAAGGTCTCGAACTGCACGCCCTGGGCCGTGTCGAAGCGCGTCAGGGCATCGCTCAGGCCGATCATGCCGACCTGGATCAGATCATCGATTTCGACGTTGGCCGGCAGCTTGGCGATCATCTGGTGGGCCAGGCGGCGCACCAGCGGGCTGTACTGCTTGAGCATCGCATTGGGATCAAGCTGGCCTTTGGCGGTGTACATGGAATCGTGCTCCGTGGGATCAATGGCGTGCCGCCGAGAGGGCCGCGTCGCGCGGTCCGGGCTGCGGCGAAGAGGCATGGGGCGCCGTGGCGTCGTCGAGTTCCAGCTGCGCCGCCACCAGGCTGCGCAGGGCCGGATCGGGCCAGCACGGCACCTCGCCATCCGGATCGATGTCGGCCCAGTGCTTGAGCACCGCGCCCATGAAGGTGTCGGCACACTGCGCCAGGCTGGCGGCGATGTGCGGTGTCCGCGGCGATTGCGGTGCGGCCAGCAGCAGCAGGTCGGCACTCAGCCATTCGCAGCGGGCGGCCAGCAGCTTCCAGGCGGCGTAGGCGTGCTTCACGGCTTCGGGCTGATCCGCCGCCAGCAGCACCGGGCGGGCCGGGCGGTGCTTGAAGATGCGCGCCAGATCGGTGATTTCGGCGTGCACCAGGATCACGTTGGACGACGGCGATGCCGTGCACAGCTCGTCCAGCAGCCGGGCGGCCGAACCGCGTGTATCCACATAGCGGCGCGGCAGGCCGCGTGCGGCGAGGTAGGCCAGCTGCGGGGTCAGCGGCTCGACGCAGGACGCCAGGCCCAGCGCGCTGGACTCGGCCACGGCCGGCGCGCTGTCGGCCGCATCCACCACGAGCGTGCGCTGGCCCAGCTCCAGCAGCATGGCGGCCAGGCGCTCGATGGCCAGGCCCGGCATGGCGATGTGCGGGTTGGCCACCAGCGGGATGTGGCGCACGCCATTGCCCACGAACAGCCGGCGCAGGCCGTCCGCCTGATCGCGCACGGTCGTGCTGCCGAAGCCCGAGGGCTGACGGTCGAAGTCGGTGTCGCGGCGGCTCATGATGCGCGGGGTACGTTGCGCGGATCGGTGAACACCAGGCTCACGTCTTCCGATTCCAGCTTCCAGGCCGGCGGCGTGGCCACGCGCAGCGCACGCTGAACCAGCGTGCCGGCGGACAGACGGTGCCAGTCCTCGGGCACCCGCTGGCCGTTGGCCACGGCCAGCACCTTGAGCTTGTGGCGGATCAGCGCATCCAGCGCCGGGCCGAGCTTGACCGCCTCGTCCAGCTTGGAGAGCACCACCCCGCGGCATTGCGTGCCGCGGTAGGCCGCGATCACGTCGTCGATGGTGTCGCCCTGCTGCGCGGCGTTGAGCACCAGCAGCTTGTGCACGCTGCGGTGGCCCAGCATGTCCAGCAGCTCGCGCGTGCGCTCGTCGCGCTGGGCCATGCCGGCGGTATCGATCAGCACCATGCGCTTGCCGCTGAGCAGATCGAGCAGGTCTTCCAGCGAGGCGCGGTCGTGCGCGGTGTGCACCGGAACGCCCAGGATCTTGCCGTAGGCGCGCAGCTGCTCGTGCGCGGCCACACGGTAGGCATCCAGCGTGATGAGGCCCAGGTTGCCGCTGCCATGCCGCGTGGCAAAGGCCGCCGCCAGCTTGGCCGTGCTCGTGGTCTTGCCCACGCCGGTGGAGCCGATCAGCGCATACACGCCGCCGGTATCCTCCAGCGCGGCTTCGCGCTCGCCGGTCTGCAGGTTGCGCTCCAGGACCTGCGCGGCCCAGGACCATTCGTCGCCGTCCGGTGGCAGGTTGTCGGCCAGGCGGCGGGTCAGCAGCGGGCAGAAGCCGGCTTCCAGAAGTCGCTGCGACAGCTGCGCCTGGCGCGGCTCTCGGCGCAGCTTTTCCAGATAGGTCAGGGCGCCGAAGCGCTGCTCGATCAGGCCGCGCATCTCGCGCAGTTGCTGCAGCAGTTCGCCATCCTCGGCGCTGCGGGCGGGTGCGGGCGTGCTCAGCGACACCGCCGGCTCGGGAGGCGCAGCCTGGCGTGCCACGGCGCCGAACAGCTCATCGGCGTCCAGCATGGGATCGGTGCGCGGCGCGACACGCTGCGGCGGGGTGGGCAGCGCAGCCGCCGCAGGAGACGGCGCCGCCCGTGGCGCCACCGGCGGCGGGGCCTCCTGCGCAGCTGCCAGCGCCTGGACCGCAGCGGACAGGCGGGCCGTGGCGGCCAGCGCGGCGGGGGGCGGCACCACCGGGGTGGGCATCGGCGCGGAAGGCGCCGCCGCGGAGGCGGAAGGAGACTGCCCCTGCATCTCGGCGCGCCGACGGCGCAGCATGCGTTCGCGCACATAGTCCTGGAAGGACAAGGTGCTCATCGCCAGACGTTCGGCATCCTGCGCCGCCGAGGTGTCGGCCAGGCTCGCCGCGCGCGGGGCGGCTGGCGCAGGCGCGGCCAGGCGCGGCGGCGTGGCGCGCACCGGCACGGCCGGCGCCTGGGCCTCGTAGGACGCCACGGCATCGGGCGTCATGGCCAGCACCTCCACGCCTTCCGCACAGGGACGCGTGGACAGCACCACGGCCTCGTTGCCCAGAGCCTGCTTGACCAGCCCCAGCGCATCGCGCGAGGTGCGGGCCGTGAAGCGACGTACGTTCATGCCAGGGCTCCCACACCCGACCCGATGACCGAGCCGATGCGAATCGAATGCGTTTCAGGGATCTCGCTGTGCGCCAGCACCTTCAGGCGCGGCGCAGCACGTCGCAGCAGGCGCGCCACCGGCGCGCGGATGGCGTCCGGCACCAGCAGGCAGGCCGGCACGCCCATGTCTTCCTGTCGCCGCGCGGTCTCTGCAGCGTTGCGCGCCAGCGCATCGGCGACCCCCGGATCCAGCGCGGCCCCGTGAGGCGAGGTCAGCGCCTGGGTCACCAGGCGTTCCAGATCGGGTTCGATGGCGATCACGTCCAGCTCGCGCACCGTGCCGTAGATCTGCTGCACGATGGCCGGCGCCAGGTGCACGCGGATGCGCCGCGCCAGCTCCCCAGGGTCGGTGACGGCCGGCGTGTGCTCGGCCAGGCACTCGACGATGGAGCGCATGTCGCGGATGTGAACGCCTTCTTCGAGCAGCAACTGGAGCACCTTCTGCAGGGCGGGAATGCCCACGATCTTGGGAACGACGTCCTCGATGAGCTTGGGCGCCAGCCGGGTCACGTGGTCCACGAGCGCCTGCGTCTCCACGCGGCCCAGCAGGCGCGCGGCATTTACCTGCATCAAGTGTGAGAGGTGGGTCGCCACGACGGTCGCGCAATCAACGACCGTAAATCCGGCCATCTGGGCCGTGTCGCGCTGGCGCTCCTCGATCCATACCGCGGGCAGGCCGAAGGCCGGATCGGTGGTCTTGGCGCCGGGCAGCGCCTGCGTGGCGCCGCCGGGATTGATGGCCAGCAGCATGCCCGGGAAGGCCTCGGCCTCGCCGACCACGGCGCCGCGCAGGGTGACGCGGTACATGCCCGGCTTGAGATCGACGAGGTTGTCGCGGATGTGCACCGGCGGCGGCAGGAAGCCCACCTCCTGCGCAAACTTCTTGCGCACGCCCTTGATGCGCGACAGCAGTTCGCCGTTGCGGCCCTTGTCCACCAGGGCGATGAGGCGGTAGCCCACCTCCAGGCCCAGCGTGTCCACCGGCGCCAGATCGTCCCAGCTCGCCTCGGCGTTGGCCTGCTGCTGCGCGTCGTCCGCACCCGGCACCGCCATCGCGGCGTCGGCCGCCGCCCGCTGCTTGCGCCTGGCGATCGACCAGGCCAGCGCCCCCAGGCCGCCGGCGATGAGCAGGAAGACGAAGTGCGGCATGCCGGGAATGACGCCCAGCGTGGCCACGATGCCGGCGGTCACGCCGATGGCCCGCGGCGAGTCGAAGACCTGCGCGCGGATCTGGCTGCCGACGTCCTGGTCCTTGCCCACGCGCGAGACGACCATCGCGGCCGATACCGAGATCAGCAGCGCCGGGATCTGGGCCGCCAGCGCATCGCCGATGGCCAGCAGCACGTAGTTGTTGGCCGCTGCAGACGCCGAAAGATCGTGCTGCAGCATGCCGATGGCCAGGCCGCCGATGACGCTGATGATCAGGATCAGCAGTCCGGCGATCGCGTCGCCGCGCACGAACTTGCTGGCGCCGTCCATCGAGCCGAAGAAGTCCGCCTCCTCGGCCACTTCGGCGCGCCGCTTCTTGGCTTCCTTCTCGTCGATCAGGCCGGCATTGAGATCGGCGTCGATGGCCATCTGCTTGCCAGGCATCGCATCCAGCGTGAAGCGCGCGCCGACCTCGGCGATGCGCTCCGCGCCCTTGGTGACGACGATGAAGTTGATGATCACGAGGATCGCGAACACCATCAGGCCGACCGCAAAATTGCCGCCGATCAGGAAGTGGCCGAAGGCTTCGATCACGCGGCCTGCCGCCCCGGGGCCGGTGTGCCCTTCCATCAGCACCACGCGCGTGGAGGCCACGTTCAGGCTGAGACGCAGCAGCGTGGTGACCAGCAGCACGGCCGGCAGCGCGGCGAAGTCCAGCGGCCGCGTCATCGTGGCGGCCACCATCATGACCATCAGCGCCAGCGCGATGTTGAAGGTGAACAGCAGGTCCAGCGCCAGAGGCGGCAGCGGCAGCACCATCATGGCCAGCACCATGACGATGACCAGCGGTGCCGACAGCGCCTTCACGGCGCCGGCCTTGGGGCCGAGCCAGGCCTGCAGCTTGTTGCGGAGTTCGATCATGCGTCAGGCAAGGCACGGGCCTTGTTCAGCGGGTCCAGTTCGGGGGGCACCTGCAGCGGCGGCAACTCGCCCGGCGCCTGTGCGGCGCCGCTCATCGAGGCGCGCAGCTGGTAGACCCAGGCCAGCACCTGGGCCACGGCAGAGAACAGCGCGGCCGGGATCTCGCGGTCGACTTCGGCGTGCGCATAGAGCGCCCGCGCCAGCGGGGCGGCCTGCAGCACCGGCACCTGGGCCGCCTGCGCCGCATCGCGGATGCGCATGGCCATGAGGTCGGCGCCCTTGGCCACCACGCGCGGCGCGCTCATGGTCTTGTCGTCGTAGCGCAGCGCGACGGCAAAGTGGGTCGGGTTCATGACCACGAGGTCCGCCTTGGGCACTGCCGCCAGCATGCGCTGGTTGCTCATCTCGCGCATGCGTGAACGCATGCGCTGCTTGATTTCGGGGTTGCCCTCGACTTCCTTGTGTTCCTGCTTCACTTCGGCATGGCTCATGCGCAGCTGGCGCATCCACATGAAGCGCTGGAAAGGCACATCCACCACCGCAAATGCGCCGAGGGCCAGCAGGAGCAGCAGCACGCCGGCCCACACCGCGCCGGCCGCATGCGGCACGGCCGCTGCCAGAGCCAGCTGCAGGGTGTGCATGAAGCGAGGCGCCGCGCTGTAGACGAAGGCAGCGCCGATCAGGCCCAGCACCAGCGCCAGCAGGCAGGCCTTGAGGGCCTGCCCCAGCTGCGCCATCGAGAACACACGCCCCAGGCCGCTGAGCGGATCGATGCGCTGCAGCTGCGGACGCATCGCCTTCCAGCTGAAGTTGAAGCCGCCGCTCAGCGCGGCCGCCAGCAAGGCCACCAGCACCATCAGCACGCCCATGGGCACGGCCGCGGCGGCAAAGGTCCAGCCGCCGTCGATCAGCCGGTCCACCATGGGCCTGGGCTCGGCCACGGCATTCACGTCGAAGCGCAAGCCGCGCGCCAGCACACGGGCCAGCACATCCACGATCCAGGGCGCGAGACCCACCAGCACGAGTGCCGCGGCCAGCAGCGCTGCAAAGTGGCCGAGGTCGCGCGAGCGCGCCACCTGGCCTTCGGCGCGCGCTTTCTCGATCTTCCGCGGGGTGGCGGGTAAGGTGCGGTCTTGGGAGCTGTCGGCCATGGCCATGATGACAAAAAGGGCTCCCGAAGGAGCCCTTGCATCGTGCCGGCCGTGCGCCGTGACTTGAGTCTGATAAGGCCCGTCAATCAGGCCTGTTTACAAACACCCGTGAACAAAGTCGCCGAGCGTCCGTGCGGCATCAGAAGCCGAGGCTGGCCAGCAGGTCGTCGACCTGCTCCTGGTTGGCCACCACATCGGTGCGGCCTTCCGGATTGACCACCGGGCCGTTGAGCACGATGGCCTGCTCGACACGCTCGCGCTGCTCGGGCGGGATCACCTGCACCAGCAGCTTCAGCAGGCTGCCTTCCAGATCGTTGGCGAGCTTCACGACCTTGGCCACGACCTGGCCGGTGAGATCGTGAAAGTCCTGCGCGAGCATGATGTCGGTCAGGTGCTGGTCGATGCGCGCGGTGGATGCCTCGACGTCGCCGACGAAGTTCAGCACGGCGCCGCTGGCCACGGCGCGCACCGGGTCGGCCGTCAGACGCTGCGCCAGCTCGCGCGTGGCGGCCGCGATGTGGGCATGCTGCGCCTTGGCCTGATCGACCGAGTTCAGCACCTTGTCTGCGGCGGCGGCCGTCTTGTCGGCGATGTAGCTCAGGCGGCTGCGCGCATCGGGCAGGCCATCGGCAGCCTGCTGCAGTTGCGGCATCACGCCCAGCTGGGCCAGGGTGTCGTGCAGCAGGCGCGTGATCGTGCCGACCTGCACGAAGACCTCGGCCGGCGTGGCCTCGCGGATGGCTGCGGGCGACAGGACTTCGGCGGTATCCATCTTCATGTTCGTGGCCTCTCAGGCGCGTTGACGGGCTCTCAGGCGGCGACGCCCATCTTCTGCAGGATCTTCTGGACCTTCTCTTCGAGCGTGGCCTTTGTGAAGGGCTTGACGATGTAGCCGGAGGCGCCGGATTGCGCGGCCAGCACGATGTCTTCCTTGCGTGCCTCGGCCGTGACCATCAGCACCGGCAGGTGCTTGAGCGAGTCATCGGCCTTGATGGCCTTGAGCAGCTCGAAGCCATTCATGTTGGGCATGTTGATGTCGGAGACGACGAAGTCGAACTTGCTGGTCCTGAGCATGTTCAAGGCCACGGCGCCGTCTTCAGCCTCGTCGGCGTTGTTGCAGCCCATCTCCTTGAGCAGCCCGCGAACGATACGGCGCATCGTGGAGAAGTCGTCGACGATCAGGAACTTCATGTCGGTGAGTGTGCTCATGGGCGTCCTCGGGTATCAGGGGCGGTGCAGTCAGTGGAAAGCTTATCGACCGTGCGGCGCGGCTCTTGAGGCTTCGGTGTGCACTTCGCGTGCCTCAGGTTTCGCACCCGCACCGGCACCCGCGGTCGCGGCCGCTGCGGCCACAGCGGCTGCATCGTGCGCCGCACGCGGTGCCGGCAGACCGGGTATCAAACCTCTGTCTTCAGCGGATTCCGGCAGCGGTGTCGTGTGGTACACGCGGTTCTCGGCTTCGCGGTTCATCACGATGATGCTGATGCGCCGGTTGACCGGCGCCGCGGGCTCCTTGGGGTCCAGCGGCATGCTCGCCGCCAGGCCCTGCACGCGCAGCACGCGGTCATCGGCCAGGCCGCCGGCCGTGAGTTCGCGCCGCGAGGCGTTCGCCCGGTCGGCTGACAGTTCCCAGTTCCCGTAGCCGGCCCCGCCCGCCGCGAAGGGCAGTGAATCCGTATGCCCTTCCAGCGTGAGCTTGTTGGGCACCTCCTGCAGGATCGCCCCCAGTTCGCGCAGCAGATCGCGCATGTAGGCCTGCACGACCGCACTGCCGCTGGCAAACATCGGCCGGCTGTCGCCATCGACGATCTGGATGCGCAGGCCGTCCCGCGTCATGTCCAGCCGGATCTGCGACCGGATCGCCGTGAGGCGCGCATCGCCCGACAGTTTCGACTCGATCTGCTCCTTGAGGTTTTCCAGCCGCGCCGCTTCGGCGCGCACCTGTTCGGCCTTGAGCTTGTGCAGGTTCACCGTGTCGCGCCGCGCCTCGATCTCGCCGCGCTTGACCTGGCCGGTCGCACGCGTAAGGTCCTCGCCGCCCCCCTTGATGAGGTGAGACGAATCGCCCGAGCCCGAGCCACCCCCCAGCGCCACCTTCAGCGGCGACTGGAAGTAGTCGGCGATGCCCTTCTTGTCGCCCTCGGTGGTGCTGCCCAGCAGCCACATCAGCAGGAAAAAGGCCATCATGGCGGTCACGAAGTCGGCATAGGCGATCTTCCAGGCACCGCCATGCGCCGCATGGCCGCCCTTCTTGATCTTCTTGACGATGATCGGCTGCAGCTTCTTCGCGTCACCCGCCATGGCCAGGCTCCGTCAAGGCTGCGCCGCTGCAGGGCAGCAAACGACTGTCATCATGTGACGCCGCGGGCGAGGCGGAGGCCGCGTTCCCGTCGGCCTCACTTCTTGCCCTTGACATGCGATTCCAGCTCGCTGAAGGTGGGGCGCACGGTGGACAGCAGCACCTTGCGGCCGAACTCGATGGCCACCTGCGGGGCATAGCCCTGCATGCTGGCCAGCAGCGTCGTCTTGATGCACTGCAGCTCCTTGCCACTCTCCTCGACCTTCTGCTCCAGCAGGCCGGCCAGGGGCTCCGCAAACGCGTAGGCCAGCAGAATCCCGAGGAAGGTACCGACCAGGGCGGAGCCGATCATGGCGCCCAGCACCGCCGGGGGCTGGCCCACCGATCCCATGGTCTTGACCACGCCCAGCACGGCGGCCACGATGCCGAAGGCCGGCAAGCCGCCCGCCACGCGCTGGATGGCGCCCACCGGCGCATGGGCCTCGTGGTGGTGGGTCTCGATCTCGCTGTCCATCAGCGACTCGATCTCATGGGCGTTCAGATTGCCCGACACCATCATGCGCAGGTAGTCGGTGACGAACTCGGTGACGTGGTGGTCCTTGCCCACCGTCGGGTACTTCTGGAACAGCGGGGAGTTGTGCGGGTCCTCGACATCCTTCTCGATGGACATCAGGCCTTCCTTGCGCGCCTTGGTCAGGATGTCGTAGAGCAGCGCCAGCAGCTCCATGTAGCGGGCCTTGGTGTACTGGCTGCCCTTGAAGCACGACAGCACGCCGGCGATCGTGCCCTTGATCACCGTCATCTGGTTGTTCACCAGGAAGGCGCCGAGCGTCGCGCCGCCGATCATGGCCATTTCCCAGGGCAGCGCCTTGAGGATGGGGCCCATGTTGCCGCCGTGCGCGATGAACACGCCGAACACGCAACCCAGGACGACAACCCAACCGATGATGACGAACATGACCCTGTTTCCGAATGGCTTTCCGCGGTGCGCGCGCGATGACGGCTGCGCCGCCGGGAACTGCCTGGGTTATCGGTCGGCCGACACCGCGGTTGAGCGGTGCGGCAACGCCGGCACGCGATAGATCCAGACCGGGCGACAACCGGGCTGCTGCCAGCGCAGCGCGGGCGGCTCGCCCGCGATCTCGAACTCCAGGCTGATGAGCCAGCGGCCGGGCTTCATCTCGCGGCAGGCCTTGGCCCAGGCCTTGGGCATGGTCTCGGGGCGCTGGAACAGATAGACCGCATCGAGCGGGCCCCAGGGCCGCTGCCACATGTCGCCGCCCTGCACCCGGGCCCAGGGACACCTCCAACGGGTCACCGCAGCCATCACGCGGCTGTGCTCGATGCCTTCGATGTGCGCGTGAGGCCACTGCTGCCGCAGGGCCACAAGGCCGTGGCCCAGGCCGCAGCCGGCATCCAGCAGGCGCGGGCGCGCCGGCAAGGCCAGGTGCTGCGCCAGGCCTTGCAGCGCGCCGGCATCCGTCGGATAGAACGGGGCATCGCGCCAGGCCCGCACGGGATAGAGCAGCAGAATGACCAGCGCCGGTGCCAGCCAGGCCCACGGCGGCACATCCTGCGCCTGGCCGGAGAGCAGCAGCGAGAGCGGAAAGCCCGCAAGGATCAGCAAGCGCTTCATCCAGCCGGGCGTGCGCCAGGCCAGGGCGGCTGGCAGCATCAGCGCGCCTGCGGCCGCCAGCCAGGCCGGCCACTCCAGGTGGCGAAACACGGCAAAGCCGAGCCAGGCACAGCCCCAGGCGCCCAGCGCGGGCAGGGGCCAGGGCAAGCCGAGCGACGGCAGGACGAGCGGGCGGTTCATGGCGACGTTTGTCGCCGTTCCGGCCCGCGGGCGATCTTCAGATGAGTGCCAGGACTTTGGCGTGAATCGGCCGAACCTTCATGGTCGAGCTGGCGACCGGCGCCTTGACCAGGAACCGGGCATCGCCCGTGTCGCGCAAGGTCGGCTCGCCCATGGGCATGCCGGAGGCGGAGATCAGGCTGGCGACCAGCGGCTGGCTGGGGCTGCGGCCACGGGACACCACCACGCCCTGTTCGCCGCTGGCCAGCTGCACGAAGCTGCCGGGCGGATAGAGGCCCAGCGCCTTGAGCAAGGCCGATCCGATCGCATCGGGCTTGCCGTCCGCGCCCAGGCAGGCCTGACGAGCCGCCTGCACGGGCGACATCGGCTCGCGCGTCTTGCGCCGGCTGAGCTTGGCCGTGAAGACGTCGATGCGGTGCAGCAGCTGGGTCTGCAGCGCGATCACCGGATCCACATCCGCGGGCAGGCTGTCGTGATGGTGCAGCGCCACGATGCGGCAGACGCTGTCATCCACGCCACAGGCCCGCAGCATGCGGGCGCCCAGCTCGGCGTGCTCGGCGATCTCCTTGCGCTGGGCCGGCGTCGGCGGGAGATTGTTCTGGGCCAGGTGGTCCTGCAGGCGGACCATCGCCACATTCATCATCAGGGCGGCTTCGCCCAGGCGCTCCACGCCTTCGGCGCCGATGCCCAGCAGCGGCGCGGCCAGCTCCACCACCAGTTGCACCAGCAGCGAGTGCTGGGCGCTGTAGCGCTGCGGCGCCTGCGCGGCACGCCAGATCTGGTAGTACAGCGAGGCATCGGGCCTTCGTGTGGCCAGGCGGTGGCACTGCACGCGCAGATCCAGCGCACGCATCAGCCAGGCGCCATCCGGTCGCGCATCGCGCAGCGCCGCATCCAGCGCCGCGATGGCGTCTTCCCACTGATCGTTGAGCGGCGTTTCCGCGATCGCGCGGATGGCTTCGGCCTCGTCCTTGGGGCGCGCCTCGGCAATCTGCTTGAGCGAGGCGTTCTGGCGCACCATGGCGTCCATCGTCACCACCAGCCGCCGCCGCCAGTCGAAGGAGGCCTCCTCTTCGACGGTCAGCGCCTGGCTGGTGAGCTTGATCAGCCTGTCCTGCGATTCGATCACCTGCCCGGCCGCCAGCAGCAGTTGGCCCTGTGCGTCATGCACACCGAACGGCAAGGCTTCGCCCACCCTCAGGTACTTGGGTGCAAACGGAACCATCTTGGCGTCGGCAACCGGCATGGGCTCAGCTCAGGCGCTCAGGAGCAATCAAAAAAAGGCGGGTCCACGAGGGACCCGCTGAAAGCACAGGGGACTGTGCCAGGAGGAGACAAGCAAGAAAAAACTCACTCAGCCACGATCAACTCTCTCAATGCTTCGGAAGCGCCGGCACCCTTGCACAGGCCGGTGTGCCGTCAACCGTGGGCCGCAGCGCGCACGATGTCACGCTCGGAAGGAATTCGAAGTGCGCCGGTCTGCCGGCCCTTGCCGGCGCGGGCCGGCGGATTGCACAGACCACAGACATAGTGACGCGCAATCTCGTGCGGATGGGTAACGAAATGTCCGTGGCAGCTGGAGCATTTGGTCATCGTCAGCATGCCGTTGTCGACGAACTTGACCAGGCGCCAGGCGCGCGTCACCGACAACATGGGATCCAGGCCCTGCGCCGAGGTCTGCTCCAGATAGAGCTTGTAGGCCTTGATGACGGTGTCGATCTCGTCGAGCTCGGCGACCTTGTTCAGATACTCGTGGATGTTCAGGAAGAGGCTGGCATGGATGTTCGGCTGCCAGGTCATGAACCAGTCCGTTGAGAACGGCAGTTGGCCCTTGCTCGGGCTCTTGCCGGATACTTCCTTGTACAAACGCAACAGACGCTCGTAACTCAGATCCGTCTCCGACTCCAGCACCTGCAGGCGGGCCCCTAGATTGATCAGTTCGACAGCTCGCTCGATCTGGCGGGCTTCGGTCAGGATGCTCTTGGTGCGGGCCATGGGTGCCTCTGTGGAGTCAGGATGCGTCTTGCGTCCGGCTTGCCGGGGGTTTCAGGCGGCTTCCTGGTGGCGGCCGGCCATCAGGATGCTGGCGTGCAGGCGGTTGACGGATTCATTGGCGGCGCCCTTGCCATGGCTGGTCAGCAGGCTCCACACCAGTTCGTCGTCCATGCGGAAGCGGCACAGCAGGGTGTTGCCGCCCGCGATCTTCATCATCTGCGCCGGCGTCAGGGAGGAGATCAGCGAAGCGGTCTCTTCGCTCACGCCCAGGCGGAACAGGGCCTGCTCGCGGTCGGTGCGAATCAGGCTCTGGGCCAGCATCAGGTACGACAGGTTGGCTTCGCGGATTTCAGCCAGGATCTGGTCGGCATTCATGTTCGGGCTCCGGTCGGTTGGCGGTTCAGGTTGACAGGGCGACTGGCGTCTGGTTGGGTGCGCGTCATCGTGTGAGATGGACTGTAGGCACCCCCCGTTTCGGCCGACATCAGGACGCATCCACGGCTTGAGTCGGCACGCATCCATGCCGCGTGTCGGACAAATTCCTACAGGCCGCAGCACCGGCCGCAGGCCCTGCCCGAGGAAGCCTGCGGCGGATGTCTCAAAAGAACCCTAAAGCCCGCCCAAATGGCCTCCGATATCTGGTCCATCGGGTGCACAGGAAAGTGTCCCGGGGTCCTCGGGGTGTCAACCGTGGACAGGTCCGGCCCCAACCATGTTTCCCAGGCCGGGTAGCACAACCTGAATCGGAGAGTGGCCATGCCCCAAGTCATCAACAGCAACATCTCGACGCTGACTGCCCAACGCAACTCGAACAAGGTGCAGAACGATCTGTCCACCGCGATCAACCGCCTGTCCTCGGGCCTGCGCATCAACAGCGCCCGCGACGACGCTGCCGGCCTGGCCATCAGCGAGCGTTTCGGCACGCAGATCCGCGGCCTGACGGTGGCAGCCCGCAATGCCAACGACGCGATCTCCCTGACGCAGACGGCCGAAGGCGCGCTCGGCTCGACCTCGGACAACCTGCAGCGCATCCGCGAACTGGCGGTGCAGGCGGCCAACGCCACCAACAGCGCCAGCGACCGCGCCGCGCTGCAGGCGGAAGCCGCTGCGCGCATCGCTGAAATCCAGCGTGTGGGCCAGCAGACCGATTTCAACGGCATCCGCCTGCTGGACGGTTCCTTCACGTCGCAGGCCTTCCAGGTCGGCGCCAACAGCGGCCAGACCATCAGCGTGGCCAGCATCACCGATGCCCGCGCGTCCTCGCTGGGCAGCCATGTGCTGAACACCACCGGCACGATCATGAACACCGTGACCGCCGCCAGCGCCACGGTCAACGGCATCGCGGCGGAAACCGACCTGGTGCTCACCACCGCCCAGGGCGGATCCACCAGCGCGATCTCGTATGCCATCAGCTCCGGCGCGGATGCCATCGCCACGGCCATCAACAACGCGGCCTCCAGCATCGGCATCACGGCCACGGCCTCCAACAGCACGACCATCTCGGCCCTGTCCGCAGCCGGCACCGTGAGCTTCACGCTCAACGGCCAGAACGTCTCGGCCGTCATCGCGGACCAGAACGACCTGAGCAACCTGGTCTCGGCCATCAACGGTGTGGCGGCCACCTCGGGCGTGACGGCGACCTTCACCTCGACTTCGGCCAAGAACAGCATCACGCTCACCACGACGGATGGCCGCAACATCGGCCTGGGTGCCTTCGCCAACAGCACGGCCGGCAACCAGACCGTGAGCTTCGGCGGCACGACGCTGACCGAAGGCGGCACGGTGGCCGGCATCAAGACCGGCACGATCGCCCTGAACAGCACCAAGGGCGCGATCTCGACGGCCGGTGCCGATACGACGGTCTTCACGGCCGCGGTCTCCAACAGCTCGTTCTCGGCCATCGCCGCGGTGGACATCTCGACCGTCACCGGTGCCACCAACGCGCTGAACGTGATCGACTCGGCGCTGAGCCAGGTCAACAGCGGCCGCGCCGATCTGGGTGCCGTGCAGAACCGCTTCCAGGCGACGATCGCCAACCTGGAAGTGTTCACGGAGAACCTCTCGGCTTCGCGCAGCCGCATCCTGGATGCCGATTTCGCCAAGGAAACCGCTGCACTGTCGCGTGCCCAGGTGCTGCAGCAGGCGGCCAATGCGATGGTGGCGCAGGCCAACCAGATGCCGCAACAGGTGCTGGCGCTGCTGCGCTGATCGCCGATCGGCAGCCTGGGCCGCGCCAGACGGCTCAGGCAGAACTCACCGGCCGCCTTGAGCGGCCGAACCAGGAAGTCGGCCGCCTCGCGCGGCCGGTGTCGTGAAGGGCGTCACTGTTTGCGCGGTGACGCCCTTCTTCCATTTCGATCTGCACTTGACCTGAGCCTCATTTCGCTGGATGGGCGCCTCGCCGTTGGCCGAAGAATGCATCAGACGCGAAGGTCGGCCTCCACCTCGAGATCAGGAACGGCCCGCGATGGCCGGCACTTGGAGCCGGAACCCGACCGCAACTCTGGAGTGCTCACATGGCGCAGATCATCAACACCAACGTCTCGACGCTGACAGCGCAACGCAATGCCAGCCGGGTCCAAGGTGACCTTTCCACGGCGATCAATCGCCTGTCGTCCGGTCTGCGCATCAACAGCGCCAAGGACGATGCGGCCGGCCTGGCCATCAGCGAACGCATGACGACGCAGATCCGCGGCATCAACCAGGCTGCTCGCAATGCCAATGACGCCATCTCGCTGGCGCAGACCGCTGAAGGCGCGCTGGGCTCGGCCGCCAACAACCTGCAGCGCATCCGCGAGCTGGCCGTGCAATCGGCCAATGCCACCAACAGCGCCAGCGACCGCGCGGCGCTGCAGTCGGAGGTCTCGGCCCTGATCGCCGAAATCCAGCGCGTGGGCACGCAGACCGAATTCAACGGCATCAAGCTGCTGGATGGTTCCTTCAGCGCGCAGACCTTCCAGGTCGGCGCCAACTCCGGCCAGGTGATCACGGTCGCCGGCATCACCGATGCACGCGCCGCCTCGCTGGGCAAGCACACGCTGGTGGCCGATGGCACGGTCACCGGCAACGTGGTGGCCGGCGCCACCAACGGCATCGCCGCCGAGACGGATCTGGTGATCACCACCGGCGGCTTGTCCACCAGCCCGATCTCCTACGCCGCCAACGCCGGGGCCGATGCGATCGCGGCAGCCATCAACACCGGAACCTCGGGCCTGGGCGTGACGGCCACCGCCACCAACAGCACCAACCTGAGCCTGCTGTCGGCCGCCGGCAATGTGAGCTTCACGCTCAACGGCCAGAACGTCGCCGCCACGGTGGCGGACCGCAATGACCTGAGCAATCTGGTGTCGGCCATCAACGGTGTGGCGGCGACCACCGGCGTCACGGCCACCTTCACCAGCCCCAACGCCAAGAACGACATCACGCTGACCACCACCGACGGCCGCAACATCGCGCTGGGCGCCTTTGCCAACGCGACCGCGGGCAACGACTCCATCGTCTTCGGCGGCACGACACTCACGGAAGGCGGCACCGTCGCCGCCGTGAAGACCGGCACGATCGAGCTGGTCAGCAGCAAGGGCGCGATCTCGACCGCGGGCGCAGACGCCACGGTCTTCGGCGCGGCCGGCGTCAACAACAGCTCCTTTGCAGCCGTTGCCGCCATCGACATCTCCTCCTTCACCGGCGCCAGCAATGCGCTGAGCGTGATCGACAGCGCACTCTCCCAGGTCAACGGCGGGCGCGCCGATCTGGGTGCGGTACAGAACCGCTTCCAGGCGACGATCTCCAACCTCGAGACCACGAGCGAGAACCTCTCGGCTTCGCGCAGCCGCATCCTGGATGCCGACTTCGCCAAGGAAACCGCCGCGATGTCGCGCGCCCAGGTGCTGCAACAGGCCGCCAATGCGATGGTGGCGCAGGCCAACCAGCTGCCGCAGCAGGTGCTGCAGTTGCTGCAACGCTGAGTAACCGCGCTCAAGTCCTGAGGCGCCCTGTCGATGACCGAGGTATCGGTCATCCGCAGGGCGTTGACACATGACTACCACCAGCTCCGGCCTCTCTTCCCCCGGCGTCGGCAGCGGGCTTGACGTCAATTCGATCGTCAAGCAGCTGGTGACGCTGGAGCGGCGTCCCATCACCTCTTTGCAGACCAATGCCAACCGTCTGCAGACGCAGATCTCCGGCCTGGGCCAGCTGCAGAGCCTGACTTCGGCCGTCAGGGATACTGCCGGCGTGCTGGCGGATGCCGACACCTTCACGGCAATCAGCGCGATTTCCAGCGACGCCGCCAGCCTGGGCGCCGTCACGACCAGCGGCGGCACGCCGGTGGCCGGCACCTACTCGATCTCCACCACCTCGCTGGCAGCCACGCAGACCACCGCCAGCGCCGCGGCCGACTACCTCTCGGCCGCCAGTCTGGCGGGCGAAGGGACGCTCACGCTGAACCTGGGCCGCTGGAATGCGGACATGAGCCAATTCACGCCCAAGGCGGGCAGCCCGGCGGTGGACATCGTGGTCTCGGCCACCGATACGCTGGCGAACGTGCGCGACAAGATCAATGCACTGAATGCCGGCGTCAATGCGGCCATCATCAGCGACACCACCGGCGTGCGGCTGACGCTGCGCTCCACGGCCACGGGCGCCGACAACGGCTTTCGGCTGACGGCCAACGATGTCGACACCCAGCACGTCGATGGCAGCGGGCTTTCCCGGCTGGCCTTCGACCCGGCCGCGGGCACGACACGCACCACACGCACCATGGCCGCGGCCGATGCCGTGATGAGCATCAACGGCGTCGAGGTGCGCTCGGCCACCGATACCTTTGAAGGCGCGATCGAGGGCCTCACGCTGACGGCCCGCAAGGCGCCGGCCAGCAACGTGACGCTCACCGTCGGCGCCAACACCGACGCCGTCAAGCAGCAGATCTCGCGCTTCGTGGCGGCCTACAACGCGCTGGCCAAGTTTCTTGCGTCCCAGACACGGTACGACCCCGCCACGCAGCAGGCCGGCCTGTTCCAGGGCGACAGCAGCGTGCTGGGCCTGGCCAACCAGATGCGCACCATGGTCGGCAGCTCCAGCCATGCCGCGCCGACGATGACCAACCTGTCCAGCCTGGGCGTGGAACTGCAGAAGGACGGCACGCTGCAGATCAACAGCGCGCGGCTGGATTCGGCTCTGAAGAACCTGCCGGAGCTGGCCTCTGCGCTCAGCCGCGAAGTCAGCGGCCAGCCCATGCTGACGGGCAGCATGGTCAAGTTCAAGGCCTGGGCCGACGGCATGCTGGACAGCGGCGGCACGCTGCCGGGCAAGACCAAGGCGCTGCAGTCGCGGCTGGATTCCAACCAGAAGCAGCAGGAGCGCCTGGAAGACCGCGTGGCCGCGATCGAGAAGCGCTTGCGCGCCCAGTACACCTCGCTGGACACGACCATGAGCCGCGCCAATGCGCTCAGCAGCTATGTGTCGCAGCAGATCACGGCCTTCCAGAATTTCAACAAGGCCTCGGCCGGCTGAGCGTGCCAAGTTGCGCAACGGCGCACGCACGATCTCCTGAGCCCCTGCAGCCCGGCAATTCCACCTAAAGAAGGCTCGCGGCACCGTCGAAAACAAGTCAAGCCAGTGACTGCTGGCAGATTTGTACGAAGGCTCCGACGATGTTCTTCAGTTCCCCGTACGCCGCCGGCCGCAGTGCCCCGGTCCATGCCTACCAGCGCACCGCCATCGACGTGCGTGCCGCACAGGCCGATCCCCACCAGCTGGTCGTCATGCTCTTCGATGGATTCTTCGAAGCGCTGGCCCAGGCGCGCGGCGCGATGCGCAACGGCGACCTGGCCGCCAAGGGCCGCGCCCTCGGCAAGGCCGTCAGCATCATCGACGAAGGCCTGCGCGCGGCGCTCGATCTGCGCCAGGGCGGCCCGCTGGCGCGTGACCTGCACGACCTCTACGCCTACGTGACCATGCGGCTCACGCGCGCCAACCTCAGCGGCGACGAAGCCGCGCTGGACGAATGCGCAGAGCTGATCCAGCCGCTGGCGCAGGCCTGGGCCAGCATCCGGCCCCAGACCCAGAACGCCCCCCAACGTGCCGGAGCCTGAGACCATGACCGACTCCATCCTCCCCGGCGCCGAGACCCAGCCCCTGCAGGGCGAACTGCTCTCCTACTACAAGGCCATCGAGCAGGCGAGCGCCGACATGCTGGCCGCCGCGCGGCTGGGCGACTGGGACCAGGTGGTCAAGCTCGAAGGCGCCTGCGTGCTGCTCATCAGCCAGCTCAAGGAAGCCTCTCAGGCCAAGCCCCTGGACGCCGAAACCGCGCGCGCCAAGTCACGCATCCTGCAGCGCATCGTCGTCAACGAAGGCGAGCTGCGCAACCTCACCGAACCCTGGCTGCCGGAGCTGGAACGCATGATGGCCGGCAAGCCGCGCATCCTGCACTGACGGCCCTGCGCCGCAAGGACTTCGCGATGTCTCTCGACACCCGACCCGCCGCCCTGGACAAATCAGGCGGAACCGACAGCTTTGCCGGCTTTCGCGTCACCAGCAGCAGCGACATGGCCGCCCTGCTGCGCGAGCTGCGCGACTCCGGCGTTCCGGTGATCCTGAACGGCGCGGATGGCACCAGCTACACGACCGTCCTGTGGTCCTTCGATTCGGCCGGCGGGCGCCTGAGCTTCAGCGCGGACGATCAGCACCTGCAGCCGGCCAGGCTGGTGGAGGGCAACGAGGTCACCGCCGTGGCCTACCTGGACAACGTCAAGCTGCAGTTCGATCTGCAGCGCCTGGTGTTCGTGCGCGGCGCTCAGTCCTGTGCGCTGCAGGGTGCCATGCCGCAGGCGATGTACCGCTTCCAGCGTCGCGGCAGCTACCGCGTCAAGACCGCAGACCGGCACGGCCTGAGCGTCGGCCTGCGCCACCCGGCGATCCCGGACATGGCGCTGGCCCTGCGCATCCTGGACGTGAGCATCGGCGGCTGCGCCCTGCTGCTGCCGGCCGATGTGCCGCTGCTGCAGGCCGGCACGCGGCTACAGCGGGTGCATGTCGACCTGGACCCGGATACCCGCTTCGATGCCGGCATGCTGGTGCACCACGTCGCCTCCCAAGGCACGAACGGCGCGCACCGGCTGGGTTGCGAGTGGGTGCAGATGGACGGCTCGGCGCAGCGCTCCCTGCAGCGCTACATCGATCAGACGCAGAAGCGGCGCCGCCTGCTGACGCTGAGCTTCTGAGCCTGATGCCATGCCCCGCGGAGCCGCTCGCGGCCTGAGCCTGATCGAGCTGACCGTGGGCTTGGCGATCCTGAGCGTGGTGGCCTCGATGGCCCTGCCCTCCTACCAGGGCCAGCTGGCCAAGGCGCGTCGCGCCGAGGCCATGAACCGGCTGACCCGGCTGCAGCTGGCCCAGGAACAGTTTCGTGCCCACCACGGCAGCTATGCGCTGCGGCTGGAGGCCCTGGGGCCGCTGGGGGAGATCACGCCTCACATCGAATTGAGCCTGGCCAGCGCCCATGCGCAAGGCTACATCGCCCGGGCCCGCATCACGCGGGAGACGCCGCAGAACGGCGGCTGCCATGAGCTGACGCTGAGCGTCTCCGACGGCCAGGCCAGCCAGGGGCCCAGCGACCACTGCTGGAACCGGTGATGAGCCCTGCCCGCATCGCCCGCAGCGCACTGCGCGGCCTGACGCTGATCGAGATCATGGTGGCGCTGGCCATCCTGGCCATCCTGGCTTCGCTGGCGGTGCCGGAGTTCGGCCGCCGCATGACGCAGTGGAAGCTGCAGGCCGTGGCCGAGCGCCTGGCCTTCGACATCGCGGATGCTCGCCACGACGCGGCGCAGCGCGGACGCCTGCTGCACATGGACATCCAGCCCGGTGCGCAGTGGTGCTGGGCCCTCAGCGACGCCCCAGGCTGCGGCTGCGGCACGGCCCAGGCCTGCCAGCGCACACGCGTGGTCGCGCCGGCAGGCTCCAGCGTGCAGATCAAGGAACCGATGCAGCTGACGTTCGCGCCGAGCGCCGATGCCCGCAGCCAGCCGCTGATGCTGACCGTGCAGAGCCACCACGACGATCAGCTGCGGGTGGTCGTCACGCCCATGGGCCGCGCCCGAATCTGCGGGCCGGACCGGCCGCTGCTGGGCTATCCTCGCTGCTGATCTGCAGCGTCAGACCTGCATGTTCATGATGTCGGTGTAGGCCTGCACCAGCCGGTTGCGCACCTGCACGGCGGCCGTGAAGCCGAGGTTGGCGCGGGTCATCGCCACCATGGTCTCCTCCAGGCTCACCGTGGGGTTGTCCAGCTGCACCTCGCGCTGCAGCCGTCCGGATTCCAGCTGCTGGCGGCTCACGGCATCCAGCGCCTGCGTCATCGCCGTGCGGAAGCTGCCGGACTCCGCGGTCGCGGCCGGCGCGCGCAGCGGCTGGCCATCCGGGCGCAGGCCGGCCTTGGCCACCGCCTGGGCAAAGTCGAAGGGCTTGAGCTTGACGTCCATGTGGAGGATTTCACGGCGCGGCAAGGGGCTGACACCGTGAGCACACTGTAGGCGCGCAAGGCCGTGCCGATGGGGGGAACTGCGCGCGTTTGGCTGGGCTTCTCGCTCCGTCTGGCGCAGGGGGGCTGCCGAACAATCAGGCCATTCGCGCATCGGGGCCTCCTGCCCCTGCGCGCCCTGATCCCGGCGCCGCATGGCCAACGAACTCACCTCCCCTTCAACCAGCGTTCTGCCCGCCGCGCCTGCGAGCCCACCCTCCCTGGGCGAGCGCATGGCGGCGCTGCCGCTGAAGGCCGTGCTGATGCTGGGCCTGGGCGTGATCGCGCTGATGAGCATCGCCATCGCGCTGGCGCTTGGCGGCAACAAGGGCGATTACAAGGTGCTGTTTGCCGGCCTGTCCGACAAGGACGGCGGCGCCGTCATCGCGCAGCTGTCGCAGATGAACGTGCCCTACCGGCACAGCGAAGGTGGCAGCGCGATCCTGGTGCCCGCCGCCCAGGTGCACGACGTGCGCATGAAGCTCGGCCTGATGGGCCTGCCCAAGTCGACCACCGGCGGCTATGAGCTGCTGGATACGCCGAAATTCGGCCAGACCCAGGCGGGCGAGAACGTGGCCATCAAGCGCGCGATCGAAGGCGAGCTGATGCGCACCATCTCCAGCCTCTCGGCCGTACACAGCGCGCGCGTGCTGCTGGCGCTGCCCCAGAGCAACGGCTTCTTCCGCGAACAGCAGAAACCCGCCGCCTCGGTGGTGGTCTCGCTGCATCCGGGGCGCACGCTGGACCGCGCGCAGCTCTCCGGCATCGTGCACCTGGTGTCTTCCAGCGTGCCCGATCTGGCGCCCAAGGCGGTGAGCGTGGTGGACGGCAATGGCAGCTTGCTCACGGCCCAGGAGTCGGGCGAAGGCGGGCTGGATGCGCAGCAGCTGCAGTATGTGCAGCAGATCGAAAGCGGCCTGCAGCGGCGCGTGATCGAGCTTCTGGAGCCCGTGGTGGGGCGCGAGAACCTGCGCGCCACCGTGACCGCCGATGTGGACTTCTCCGAGTCGCTGCAGGTCAGCGAGCAGTACCGCCCCAACCAGGGCAGCGAGCCCGCGGCCGTGCGCACGACGCAGAGTTCCGAATCCACCGGCTCCACACCCGGCCAGCCCAGCGGCGTGCCCGGGGCGCAGAGCAACCAGCCTCCGGTGCCGGCCTCGGCCCCGATCAATGGCGCGGCGCAGCGGCTGCAGCCGGCCCAGGGCGGCGGCGCCAACAACTCCCGACGTGAGTCGACCACGCAGTTCGAGGTGGACAAGACCCAGCGCACGACACGCAGCGCCACCGGCACCGTGAAACGCCTGTCGGTGGCCGTGGTCGTCAACCACCGCACGACGGTCGACCCCAAGGGCAAGAGCAACGCCACGCCACTGACCGACGGCGAGATCGAGAAGCTCACGGCGCTCGCGCAGCAAGGCATCGGCTACAGCAAGGACCGCGGCGACACGGTGCGCGTGATCAATGCGCCGTTCCGCAGCGATGTGGCGCCCAAGGCCGAAGAGATCCCGCTGTGGCAGCAGCCCTGGGTGCAGGATCTTCTGCGTGCGGCGGTGCTGCCGGCCGGCCTGGGCTTCGTGGCCCTGCTGATCGTCATGACCTTGATCCGCCCTGCGCTCAAGACCTTGAATGCGCCGCCGCCGGTGATCACCACGCCGGGCAGCCAGATCACGACCGTGGTGGACGACGCCACCCCGCTGCCGGTGCCTGGCGCGGACGCGCCGCTGGCGCTGGAGGCCCCGGCGCTGGGCGGCACCCAGCTGGAACGGGCCCGCGCGCTGGCCAAGCAGAACCCCGCGGCCGTGGCCAACATCGTCCGCGGCCTGATGAGCGGCGAAGAAGCCACCACCTGAGCACACACCGACATGGCACGAGACGGCGGCGGCAGCGAAGACACGGGCGTTGAAGACGCCGCCATCCTGCTCATGAGCCTGGGCGAAGAAGAGGCCGCGGAAGTCTTCAAGCACCTGGCGCCCAAGGAAGTGCAGCGCCTGGGCGAGACCATTGCGCGCATGAAGGCCGTCCCGCGGGAGCGCTTCGAAGGCGTGCTCAACCGCTTCGTCGATCTGGCCGCCTCGGAAAGCATGCTGGTGCCCGACACCGACGAGTACGTCAAGGCGGTATTGCGCAAGGCGTTGGGCGATGACAAGGCCAACCTGCTGATCGACCGCATCCTGCAGGGCAGCGATGTCTCGGGCATCGAGAGCCTGAAGTGGATGGACGCGGTCTCGGTGGCCGAGCTGCTGCGCAACGAACACCCGCAGATCGTCGCCGCCATCCTCGTGCACCTGGAATACGACCAGGCCGCCGACGTACTCAAACAGTTCACCGAACGGCAGCGCAACGAGGTGATGGTGCGCGTGGCCACGCTGGACGGCATCCAGCCCGCCGCGCTGAAGGATCTCAACGAGGTGCTGAGCAAGGTGCTCGCCGGCGGCGACCGCGCCCGCAAGTCCTCGCTGGGCGGCGTGAAGCCGGCCGCGGAGATCCTGAACATGCTGGGCAGCCAGATCGAGACCTCGGTGCTGGACTATGTGCGCGAGGCCGACAACGACCTGGCGCAGAAGATCATGGACAGCATGTTCACCTTCGACGATCTGGAGAAGCTGGACGACAAGGGCATCCAGGCCCTGCTGAAGGAAGTGCAGAGCGAATCGCTGGTCATCGCGCTGAAGGGCGCGACGCCGGAGATGCGCGAGAAGGTCTTCCGCAACATGTCCAGCCGCGCCGCCGAGACCCTGCGCGAAGACCTCGAGTCGCGCGGGCCGGTGCGCGTCTCGGAGGTCGAATCCGAGCAGAAGGAAATGCTCAAGGTCGTGCGTCGCCTGATCGACGAGGGCCAGATCCAGATGGCGACGGGCGGCGATGACCAGTTTGTCTGAAGCCGGCTTCCGCGGCTTTCCGAATGTCCCGGCACCGCCGGGCTCCAAGGCCGGCGCGAGCTACTCGCGCATCATCCCGGCCGAAGAGCTGGGCCCGGTGGCCAGCTGGCAGCCCGGCAGCTTCGGCGGCCCGGCACGCCCTGCCCCCGGCCGCGCCGCGGCGGTCGACGGCGCCGCGGCCGAGCCGACGGCGGAACAGTGGCAGCAACGCATCCAGGAGGCGCGCAAGGCGGGCTACCAGGACGGCTACCGCGACGGCCTCGTCGGCCTGGAGAATTTCAAGCAGAGCCACGCCGCTCAACTGGCGCGTCAGCTGGGCCAGCTGCTGCAGGGCTTCGAGCGCCAATGGGCTGCGCTGGAGCCGCAGATGGCGCAGGCGCTGGCCCGCACGGCCGTGCTGCTGGCGCGCCAGGTGCTGCATCACGAACTGCGCAGCCACCCTGAACATGTGTCACGGCTCGCCCAGGACGCCACGGCCGCGCTGATGCACAGCGCGCGGCGCGTGAGCGTGCATGTGCACCCGGACGATCTGGAGCTGGTCAAGCTCGGCGCCGGCGAGGCCCTGGAGTCGCGCGGCGCCCGGGTCGTCGCCGATGCGGCGCTGCAGCGCGGCGGTTGCCTGGTGCATTCCGATATCGGCAGCGTGGATGCCACGCTGGCCACCCGCTGGGCAGCCGCGGCCGCTTCGCTGGGCAGCGGTCTGCCCTGGGACGACGAAGCGCCGGCGGAGGCCGGGCCCGCTGCAGCCGACACCGGCGAGCCGGGGTCCACGCCGTGAACAGCCAGACCCTGCCGCCGGCGGGACCCGCCGGTGCCAGCGGCTCGCCGCAGCGCTGGCAGGCCTTCTTCGATTCGATGGAAGCCTTTGCCGGGCAGCCCGGGCAGCTGGAGCTCAGCGGCCGCCTGGTGCGGGTGACCGGCCTGGTGCTGGAAGCCGTGGGCCTGCAGATGCCCGTGGGTTCGCTGTGCGAGCTGCACGCGCCCGGCCAGCCCGTGGCCACGGCCGAAGTGGTGGGCTTCCATGGCGACAAGGCTTTTCTGATGCCCACGGGCGTCCTGCACGGCCTGGCCAGCGGCGCCATCGTCCGCCCCTTGCGCCGCAAGGCCCCGGTGCCGAGCCTGGGCGTGAACACACATCCCTGGCGCCGGCACGAGGACCACGGCCTGCACCTGCCCATGGGCCCGGGGCTGCTGGGCAGGGTCGTGGATCCGATGGGCCAGCCGATGGATACCGGCGGGGCGCTGGCTGACGTGCACGACGAGCCCATGGCGCGCCGCCCGATCAATGCCATGGACCGCGACCCCATCCGCGTGCCTCTGGATACCGGCGTGCGCGCGATCAACGCGCTGCTGACCGTCGGCCGCGGCCAGCGCATCGGCCTGTTTGCCGGCACCGGCGTGGGCAAGTCGGTCCTGCTGGGCATGATGGCGCGCTTCACGCAGGCCGATGTCATCGTCGTCGGCCTCATCGGCGAACGCGGCCGCGAGGTCAAGGAGTTCATCGAGGACATCCTCGGCCACGAGGGCCTGGCGCGCAGCGTGGTGGTGGCGGCGCCGGCCGATGCGCCGCCGCTGATGCGCCTGCAGGGCGCCGGCTATGCCACGGCCATCGCCGAGCACTTTCGTGACCGCGGCCAGCATGTGCTGCTGCTGCTGGACAGCCTCACCCGCTATGCGATGGCGCAGCGCGAGATCGCACTGGCCATCGGCGAGCCACCGGCCACCAAGGGCTACCCGCCAAGCTGCTTTGCGCGCCTGCCGCAGCTGGTGGAGCGCTCCGGCAACGGCCTGCGCGGCGTGGGCTCGATCACCGCCTTCTACACGGTGCTGAGCGAAGGCGACGACCAGCAGGATCCGATCGCAGACGCCGCACGCGGCATCCTGGACGGCCACATCGTGCTCTCGCGAGAGCTGGCCGAAAGCGGCCACTTTCCGGCCATCGACGTGGAGCGCAGCATCTCGCGCGTGATGACCAGCGTGGCCGGCCCGGAGCACCTGCAGGCAGCGCGCCGCGTGCGCCAGCAGCTGGCGCGCTACAGCAAGGCCCGCGATCTGATCCAGATCGGCGCCTATGTCGCCGGCCAGGATGTCGAACTCGACACCGCCGTGCGCAACCACGGTGCCATCAACCAGCTGCTGCAGCAGGACATGCGCGAGCGCGCCGTGCTGCCGCAGAGCGTCAAACAGCTGCAGTCGCTGGCCGGCTGAGGAGCAAAGGCATGCCGCCATCCGATCCGCGCGCCCTGGATACCGTGCTTCAGCATGAGCAGCGACAGCGCGACCTCTGCTGGCGCGCACTGCGCGAAGCCGAGCAGCGCCAGGCGCAGGTGCTGGCGCAGAGCGAAGCGCTGCGCAGCTACCGCGAAGAGACCGCGCGCCGCTGGGCCACGCCCGAGGACCGTGTGTGCCACCCGCAGCAGTTGCAGACCGCGCGTGCCTTCCTGCAGCGGCTGGACGATGCCCTGGCCCAGCAGCAGCGCGCCGAATCCGCCTGCCTGGAGCAGGCCAATGAGCGCCGTTCAGCGCTGATGGCCGCCGAGCTGCGCGTGGCCATGATCGAAAAGCTGGTCGAGCGCCGGCGCCTGGCCTTGCTGCTGCACCACGGCCGGCAGGAGCAGAAGGCCTTCGACGAATCCGCGCAGCAGGCTTACGCCCGAGCGGCCGCCGCACGCCCATCCACCGAGAGCCCCAGCTGGCAGGAGGCCTGAGCATGAACCCCGTGAACCTGCGCGCCCCGGTGGCGGCACCCGCCATGAACCCGCCGCCCTCCGCCTGGGCCTCGGGCAACTCGGCAGCGCCGGACTTTGTCCAGCAGCTCCAACTGGCCACCCAAGCCAAGCTGTCGGCCCCGAGCGAGCCGCCGCCGAGGCCGGCTTCGACGTCGGGCGAGGCGCCGGCCCCAGCGGGCCGCGCCCGAGAGTCCCGGCCCGAGGCCGCAGACGGCCGCCCTGAGGCTGCGGGCGACGGCTCAGCCGATGAGCCGTCCGGTGGGGAACACGCGCCAGCGGCGCCCTCACCGGCGTCACCGGCTGCACCTCGCAAGACCGTGGCGCCACGCGCAGCGCGCGAAGGCACCGGCACCGGCACCGGCACCAGCGCCACCCCGCAGCCGACCGAACCGGCCGGTGACAAGGCCGCCGCGGCCGTATTGACGCCCGACGACGCCACGGCCGCCATCGAACCCGCAGACGCCACCATCGACCCTGCGGCGCTGGCGACCGTGACGCCGACGGCCCAGGTGCCGGCGGCCTTGGCCGGTGCCGACGCCGCACCGTCCCTCGCGGCCACTGCGGGCCCGGTTGCAGGACAGACGTCCTTGGGCCCTGAAACCGACAGCCGTTCCGCCGCAGTGGCCGCAGCGGGCGGCCCGGGCGCGCCGCCCAAGCCCGGCCCCGCGCAGGCGCCTCGCCCCGGCCTACCCGAGGCCGCCCCCAGCAGCCGCCAGAACGGTCAGGCTGCGGAGTCTTCCGCGCTGGACGCGCTGAGTTCGAGCGATGAATCCGCAGCGACAGCTGCCGCCCCAGCGCCGGCCGGCAGCCCGAGCGCACTCACCAGCCCCACGGCGCCGCTGACCCTGTCCGGCCTGGCGCCGGTACCCGCCGGTGACGCGCGTCTGGGCGCGCCTTCGCCGGCCAGCGGCCCGGTGGACGCCACGGCCACGGTGGAAGCCCGCATCGGCAGCGATGGCTTCGGCGCCTCGCTGGGGGCGCGCATCAGCGTGCTGGCCCGCGACGGCATCGAGCAGGCGCGGCTGAATGTCAACCCGGCCGAACTCGGCCCGATCGCGGTGCGGCTGGCGCTGGACGGCACACAGGTGCGCGTGGACATGGCGGCCGATTGGTCTGCCACCCGCCAGGCGCTGGAGCAATCTTTGCCGGCGCTGGCCAGCGCCCTGCGCGACGCGGGCTTCACGCTCGCCGGCGGCGGCGTCTTCCAGCAGGCGCCCCAGGACCGCGGCAACCAGCAGGGTTTCGAGGCGCAGGGCCGCGCCGCCGCATCCCTGGCCACGAACGACGAGAACCTGGCGGCCGCCACCCGCAGCGCCAGCGGCCGTGCAACGCCCGCTCGCGGCCTGGTCGACCTGTTTGCCTGAACGCGCATGCCGGCCCGCCGCGCATCCGCGCCACCGGGCTGACAACGCTGGCTTTGGCGCCGCTTTTCCCGGCATAGGCGCCGGGACCCCAGGTCAAGAATCCCCTTGAATGTCCGAGCCCGCCCAGGCGCCGCCTGGGCCGCACGGTCCCGTTTCAAGGAGATGTCATGTCCAGCGCTGCAGCCGCTCCCGATGCCGGCGCCGCACCCGCGGCCAAAGGTGGCAAGAAGAAGCTGCTGATCATCATCGGCGCCGTGGTGGCGCTGCTGCTGGTGGCGGGCGGCGGCGCGGTCTTCTATCTGAAGAGCAAGGCCGCTGCGGCCGCTGCCGCGGAAGAAGCCGAGGACGAGGGCCACGCCGACAAGAAGGCCAAGCCCGCCGCGGTGGCCAAGGACCCCAAGCAGGCGCCGACCTTCGTGCCGCTGGACCCCTTCACGGTCAACCTCGCCGATCGTGATGCCGAGCGTTATGCCCAGGTCGGGATGACGCTGGAGCTGGCCGACCCCAAGATGGCCGACACGATCAAGGTCTACATGCCGGTGATCCGCAACAACATCCTGATGGTGCTGGCGCACAAGACCTCGGCGGAGATGCTGGGGCGCGAAGGCAAGGACAAGCTGGCACGCGACATCCAGCGCGAGACCGCCCGCGCGCTGGGCATCGAGGTCGAGGACGAGGAAGAGGAAGCCGCCAAGGCCGAGGACGAGGAAAAGCCCAAGAAGAAGAAAAAGAAGAAGCGCGCGCCGGTCGAACTGCCAGTGACGGCCGTGCACTTCTCCAACTTCATCATCCAGTGACATGAACGACGCGACCCGCATGCGTCATCCGGTTCGTCCTGCGCCCCGCGGGGCGGCGCCTGCGCGTGATACGGCGGCAGGGCCGTCACGGCCATGAACCAGCAGATCCTCTCCCAGGACGAGGTCGATGCGCTGCTGCAAGGCATCACCGGCGAAAGCCAGAAGCTGGAGGCCGAGGAAGAGCCGACCGGCGGCATCCGCGACTACAACCTCGCCAACCAGGAACGCATCGTTCGTGGGCGCATGCCCACGATGGAGATCATCAACGAACGCTTCGCGCGCAACATCCGCGTGGGCTTGTTCAACCTGATCCGGCGCAGCCCCGAGGTCAGCATCGGCGGCATCAAGGTGCAGAAGTTCAGCGCCTTCCTGCGCGAGATCGTGGTGCCGACCAACTTCAACATCGTCTCGGTCAAGCCCTTGCGCGGATCGGGTCTGGTGGTGTGCGATCCGAGCGTCATCTTCGCGGCCATCGATGCCTTGTTCGGCGGCGCGGGCAAGTTCCACACCCGCATCGAAGGGCGCGATTTCTCGCCCACCGAGCAGCGCGTCATCCTGCGCGTGGTGGAAGTGATCGCCGCCGAATACAAGAAGGCCTGGCACGGCATCTATCCGCTGGAGCTGGAGTACCAGCGCTCGGAGATGCAGCCGCAGTTCGCCAACATCGCCAAGCCCAGCGAGATCGTGGTGGCCACGAATTTCACGCTGGAGGTCGGCGACACCTCGGGCTCGATCCACTTCTGCGTCCCGTACAGCACGCTCGAGCCCATCCGCGACGTGCTGTACAGCACCATCCAGGGCGATTCGGCCGA
>JAEUOZ010000011.1 GCA_016790225.1 Rubrivivax sp. | reverse complement strand
CTGCGCCGCTGGTTCGAAGGCCTGGACATGGGCGGCATCTACAAGAAGTGGCTGCAGTTCCAGCCGGCGGCGATGGGCGCGCAGCGACGAGAGCACTTCGATCGCATCAACCGCTGGCGGCGGCTGTGGGTGTTCCGCGGCTACTTCGGGCTGCGCAAGTAGGCGCTGCGCACGGCCGGGCGACAATGGCGGCATGAAGCAAACCTCGGAAGGGCTGTTCCAGAACCCCGCGCTGCGCAGCTTCCTGGTGAAGACGCGCAAGCCCTTGTTCATCCTGGTGCTGGTGCTGGTGGCGCCCTTCGCCCGGCCCGAATGGCTGCTGGCCGGCTTCGTCGTGTCGATGGTGGGCGAGTTCATCCAGCTGTGGTGCTTTGCCTCGCTGGACAAGAACAGCACGCTCACCATCCGCGGCCCTTACACGATGGTGCGCAACCCGATGTACCTGGGCCGCTTCTTCATCCCCTTCGGCTTCCTGATGCTGCTGGGCCAGTGGTGGCTGCTGCTCATCTACACGGTGGTGTACTGGAAGTACATGGACGCGCGGGTCGAGCGCGAAGAGGCGCACCTGCAGCCGATCTTCGGCGCGCCCTACGACGAGTACCGCGCCCAGGTGCGGCGCTTCCTGCCCGGCTGGCCGCTGGCCGGCAAGCCGGTGGCCTACTGGAACTGGGCGCTGTTCGCGCAGAACAACGCCGGCCGCAACCTGGTGGGCACGTTGATCGCCTGGGCCGCGGTGGCCGCCTGGACCATCTGGGGCACCCGGCTGCTGGCGGGCTGAGAGCCCCACGCGCCACCGGGCCAGGCTGGCCCGAGTGCCGGCAGGACGGACAATAGGGGCGTTCTCCACTGCCGCCCTGCCCGACCACCATGCCGATCCTGAGCTACCTGACCACCACCCATTTCGACCACGGCGCCATCAAGATGCTGGCGCCGGAGCTCAAGCGCCTGGGCGTCAGCCGGCCGCTGCTGGTCACCGACAAGGGCGTGCGCGGTGCCGGGCTGCTGGACCGCGTGCTGGCCACGCTGCCCGAGGGCATGGCGCCGCCGGTGTTCGACGGCACGCCCGGCAACCCCACCGAGCGCGCCACGCTGGAGGCGCTGGCGCTGTACCGCGCCGAGGGCTGCGACGGCGTGGTCTGCCTGGGCGGCGGCTCGTCGATGGACCTGGGCAAGTCGGTGGCCCTGTTGGCCGTCTCGGGTGAACCGCTGGCCCGCTTCGACCCGCTGAAGGGCGGCGCCAAGCACATCCGTGGTGTGGCGCCGGTGATCTGCCTGCCCACCACCTCGGGCACCGGCAGCGAGGTGTCGGTGGGCGTGGTCATCGTGCTGCACGACGGCCGCAAGCTGACCATCGCCAACCCGATGCTGATCCCCAAGGTGGCGATCTGTGACCCCGAGCTGACGCTGGGCCTGCCGCCGCTGCTGACCGCCGCCACCGGCATGGACGCCATCACCCACTGCATCGAGGCCTTCCTGGCGCCCAGCATCAACCCGCCGGCCGACGGCGTGGCGCTGGACGGGCTGTACCGCGGCTGGCGGCACATCGAGCGCGCCGTCTCGCAAGGCGACGACCGCGATGCGCGCTGGCAGATGATGATGGCCTCCACCGAAGGCGCGCTGGCCTTCATCAAGGGCCTGGGCGCGGTGCATTCGATGAGCCATGCGGTGGGCCGCCGCGAGGACCTGCGCGCCCACCATGGCACGCTGAACGCGCTGATCCTGCCCACCGTGCTGCGCTTCAACGCCGCGGCCTGTGAAGACAAGTACGTGCGCCTGCGCCAGGCGATGGGGCTGGACGCCGGCGCCGACCTGGCCGACGCCGTGGCCGCGCGCAATGCGGCCATCGGCCTGCCCAGCGGCCTGGCGGCGCTGGGCGTCACCCGCGAGATGATTCCGGAGCTGGTGCCCTATGCGCTGGCCGACCTGGCGCACTTCGGCACGCCGGTCAAGCCGACGGCCGAGCAGTACGCGCAGTTGTACGAACAGGCGCTGTAGGCGCCCACGCACCCGTCTTCAACCGGCCGGCCATGTTCGACCGACTTCGACGCCTGATGCCCACGCCCGAGGCGATGGCCCGCAACCGCTGGCTGCGCTGGCTGGGGCCCTCGCTGCTGCATCCGCGGCTGTGGCACATGAGCCGCCGCGGCGTGGCCACCGGGGCGGCGATCGGCGTGTTCTTCGCGTTCATCACGCCGATTGCGCAGATTCCACTGTCTGCGGCGCTTTCGGTGGCGCTGCGCGCCAACGTGCCGGCCGCCGTGGCGGCCACGCTGGTGAACACGCCCCCCACCTTCGGCCCGGTGTACTACGCCGCCTGGTGGGTGGGTGCGCGCGTGCTCGACGAGCCGGTCGACGCCGAGCACAAGCCGGGCGTGCTGGCCGGCCAGTCAGCCACGCTGCAGGCCGCCGGCCCGGCGCTGAGCGGCTGGTCGAAGTGGGTCGTCACGCTGCAGGACGTCGGCAAGCCCCTGCTGGTAGGCACGCTGATCTTCTCGTTCGGTTTCTCGCTGCTGGCCTACCTGCTGGTCAACGGCGTGTGGCACTTGCGGGTGCGCCTGAAACGGCGACGGCGCCTGCGGCGCCGTCCCTTGCCCTGAACTGCAGCCGCGCGGGCCGATCGGCTCTCAGCTTCGCGCCGTCGTGGCGCGCCGCCGCGCCACGAAACCCACCAGGCCCAGGCCGGCGAACATCAGCGCATAGGTCGAGGGCTCCGGCACCGGGGCGGTGGCGAAGGACACGTTGTCGTAGAAGGTGCCCGAGGCCGTGTAATTCGTTGCCTTGGCGGCATAGCCGAACTGCAGCAGCTGGCCTGCCAATGCGCCATCCACCGCCAACGACAGCGCGTAGCGATTCCAGTCGCCCGAGATCGACGTCATGTCGATCTGTACGAAGTTCGTGGTGGCGTAGCCCGCCGCCGGATTCAGCGTCTTGATGAAGGCGTAGGCAGAAGAGTCCGGCTTCAGATCACCTTTCTTGGCATCGAAGCTGAACCGCCACTGGCCGCTGTCGCCAGCAGCGATGGTGCGCTCCTGGAAGACCAGCGCCTCGACCCACTTGGTGGGTTGCGATAGATTGTTGTAATCGCTGTAGACGACGAGCTGCTGCGCACCCTGGGCCGGCCCGCCCTGGCCGCTGGCCACCGCGCTGAAGCCGGCGCCGCCGTTAGGTGCGCCGAAGACGCCATAGCCCCCGACATAGCTGCCATCGGGGTTGAAGACATTGCCGAAGATCTTCCAGCCGTCACCGCTCAACGCCGAGGATCCGCTCAGCCCTTCGAAGTTCTGGCTGTAGGGCGAGAGTGCGGCCTGGGCGGCCAGCGGGGCGGCCAGCGCGAGGGCGGCAGCGGCCAGGGTGGAAAGGCGGCTCGGCTTCATGAAGGGTCTCCTGGTGATCGACTCGGTGGCGGCGGCGGATGGCCCCACGGCTCCGCTCTGTGAAAGCGCATTCTGAAAGCGCTTTCATTGCTGCAAGTCTAGCCTAGCCCGGCGCTCCCGCCAATGGCCCTACGCTCAGGGCTAACCCGCGGGCGGGTCGGTTTCGGCCTGCGCCCGCGCCTGCCGCTGCAGCAGCCGCGCCTCGGCCGGGTGCTGCGCGGCGGCCACCGCCTGCTGCAGGCAGGCCGCGGCCTCGGCCGCGCGGCCCAGCCGCTGCAGCGCCCGCGCCCGGGCCGCCAGCCCATGGGCCTGCAAGACCGCCGGCAAGCCCGGCTGCAGTTGTTGCAGCGCCACCAGCGCAGCCTGCGGATCGCCCGCTTCGGCGAGTGCGATGGCATGGCCCAGCCGCGGTGCGGCCGAGCCGTCCAGCCGCAGCAGCAGCTCGTAGTACTGCACGATGGCCGCCCAGTCGGTGGCCGCGGCGCTGGGCGCGCGCGCGTGCTCGGCGGCAATGCCGGCCTGCAGGTGCCAGCGCGAGAGCCGCTCGCCGCGCTGCGCGCGCTGCAGGTGCAGGAAGCCCAGGCGCACCATGCCGGCATCCCATCGGTCGCGCGGCTGGTAGGCCAGCGGCACGATGTCGCCGGCCTCGTCCAGTTGCCCGGTCAGCCGCGCGCCGTGCAGCAGCAGCAGCGCGGCCAGCGCGTCGGCATCGGCGTGGGCGACGGCCGGGTGCGCGGCCAGCGCCCGCGCCAGGCGGATGCTTTCCCAACACAGCTGCAAGGCATCGGCGCCATCGATGCGGTGACCGCGGGCGCGCTCGCGCGCGCCGGCGTGGAAGGCCAGCGACAGCGCCGTCAGCACCGCCTCGCGGCGCGGTGGCAGCTCGTCGCCGGCCGGCACCTGCAGCGCCTGGCTGGCCAGCTGGCGGCGGGCGCGGGCCAGCCGCTGGGCCAGCGCGGCTTCGCTGCACAGCAAGCCGGCAGCAATGGGCGCCAGCTCCAGCCCCGCGCCCAGGCGCAGCGCCAGCGCCACCTGTGTAGCCTCCGGCAGCGCCGGATGGCAGGCGGCGAACAGCAGCGCCAGTTGCTCGTCGTCCAGCTCGCCGGCGAAGCGGCCGGCCGGCGGCGGCAGCCGTGGCAAGGCATCGGCCGCGTCCTCGCCGTCCTCGGGCCAAGGCAGCTCGCGGCGCTGCGCCCGCAGCGTGTCCAGCGCAGCGCGCTGCGCCACCCGGTACAGCCAGCCGGCCGGGTTGTCGGGCACGCCCTGCTGCGGCCAGGCCCGCAGCGCCTTCAGCGAAGCGATCTGCACCGCGTCTTCGGCCAGCGCCAGCTGCGCCAGCCCCAGCGCGCGCGCCAGGTGGGCCACCACGCGGGCGCGCTGGCCCTGCAGCAGTTGCTGCAGGGCGCGGGCGGCGCCGTCGGGCGCGGCGGCTACAGCGCCTCGATGCGGCGGATCTCGATCCACTGCGTGCCCTGCAGGTGCGGGCAGGTGGCGGCCAGCGCCTCGGCCTCGACATCGCTGCCGGCCTTGACGATGAACATGCCGCCGATCACGTCGTGCGCCTCGGCATAGGGGCCGTCGGTGGCCAGCGGCCGGCCGCCCTGCAGCCGCAGGTGGCGGCCGCCGTCGTCGGTGAGCTTCTCGCCGCCGGCCAGCAGGCCGCGCTGCGCCAGGTCGGCCGACCAGGCCTTGTAGCGCTGGATGATCTCGGCCATCTCGGCCGGGCTGACCTCGGCGGCATCGGCCGGGTTCTCGTGCAGCAGCAGCAGGTAGGAATGCATCGGGTTCTCCTTCCACCGGGCCCGTCCACATGCGGGTCCGCCTTCCAAGACGTTCGACCGGCGCCTGACATGACGCAAGGGCTCTAGCGACAAACCCTGAGTGCGGCCCTGCGCCGCACCGGCCAGGCAACAGAATGCAGCCCTGTTGCCCTGCACGCCACGCCGAGGAGCCGCCCCGATGACCAGCACCCGCCTGAACCCCCTGGACGCCGCCTGGATCATGACCGAGACGCGGGCCACGCCCAACCACGTGGGCGGCTTGCTGATCTTCAAGCTGCCCGAGGACGCGCCGCGCGACTTCCTGCGCAAGCTGATGCACGACTTCCGCACCTACCGCGGCTTCAGCGCGCCGTGGAACCGGCGGTTGAAGTACGCCTTCAACCTGAACCCGGTGCCCGAGTGGGTCGAGGACGACGACATCGACCTGGAATACCACGTGCGCCACGCCGCGCTGCCCTGGCCGGGCGGCGAGCGCGAGCTGGGCGAGCTGGTCGGCCGGCTGCAGAGCACGCCGCTGGACCTGAGCCGCCCGCCGTGGGAATGCACCATCATCGAGGGGCTGGAGCACCACCGCTTCGCGCTGTTCGTGAAGATGCACCACTCGCTGATCGACGGCATCAGCGGCATGCGCATGCTGCAGCAGGCGATGTCGGCCGACGCGGCCAAGAGCCTGGCGCTGCCGCCCTTCTGGTCCTCGGGCGAGGGCAAGCCTGCAAAGTCGGAGCGCCATGCCTCGGTGCCCAGCATGGCCAACGTGATGGCGGCGGCCTCGCAGGCGCTGCGCGGCCAGCTGTCGTCGGCGCCGCAGCTGCTGGCGGCCTTCGGCAAGATGATCCGCCGCGTCGGCGAGCGCGGCGACGGCATGGCCCTGCCCTTCGATGCGCCGCTGTCGGTGCTGAACGGCCGGGTGCGCGAGAAGCGCCGCTTCGCCACGCAGCAGTTCACGATGGCGCGGCTGCGCGCGCTGGCCGATGCCGCCGGCTGCACGCTGAACGACGTGGTGCTTGCGCTGTGCGGCGGCTCGCTGCGCCGCTTCCTGATGGAACGCGGCAGCCTGCCCGAGAAGTCGCTGACCGCCGGCATCCCGGTGTCGGTGCGGCCCAAGGACGACCAGGGCACCGGCAACGCCATCAGCTTCATCGTCGCCACGCTGGGCACCGACATCGAGGACGCGGCCGAGCGCCTGGAGGCCATCCGCGCGTCGGTGCGCCATGCCAAGGCGCATGTGCAGGGCCTGCCGCGCCAGGCGATGACGCAGTACACCGTGCTGCTGATGGCGCCGACCATCGTCACGCTGCTCAGCGGCATCGGCGGGCGCACGCGGCCGATGTTCAACATCACCATCTCCAACGTGCCGGGGCCTGACAAACCGCTGTATTTCCGCGGCGCGGAGCTGACCGCCATCTATCCGGCCAGCATCGTCACGCACGGCCAGGCGCTGAACATCACCTGCCACAGCTACGCGGGCTACATGGATTTCGGCTTCACGGCCTGCCACACCTCGGTGCCCGGCATCCAGCGCCTGGCGGTCTATGCGATGGAGACCTTTGCCGAGCTCGAGGCCGCGGTCCTGGCGCCCCCGCCCCGGTCGACGCGTTCGGCCCGTGCCGTGCGCGCCACCCGGGCACCACGCAACAGCGCGCGCGCTGCAGCGGCCACCGAAGATGCCCGTGCAAAGCCCGCGGGCGTGGCCGCCGCAGAAACCATTCCCGAGGCCGTCGCCAAGCCGCGGCGGCGGTCCCGAAAGGCGTCAACGGGCGCTTGAAGCTTTCTCGCAACACCGATTTGGTGCGTAAGCTGGCATGCAGTTTGCAGGGCCGATACTCGGTGCCGCCTGACGGCATCACCACCAAAAACGAACGAGGAACTCAAGCCCATGAACTCCCGCACAGCCCTGCTGGCCGGTATCGCGCTCTGCGCTGCGTCCGCCACGGTTTCCGCCCAGAGCAACGTCAACCTTTACGGCCTGCTCGATCTGTCCATCGGTCGGACCCAGGCTCCTGGCGGCCCCAGCGTCAATGGCGTGGAAAGCGGCAAGATGACGACCAGCTTCTGGGGCGTGCGCGGCACTGAAGACCTGGGCGGCGGCCTGAAGGCCGTCTTCACGCTGGAAAGCTTCATGCGCGCGGACACCGCCGAGGGCGGCCGCTTCACCGGCGATACCTTCTGGGCACGCAACGCCTTTGTCGGCCTGGAAGGTGGATTCGGCACGGTCACGCTGGGCCGCAACACCACCAGCCTCTTCGTGCAGACGCTGATCTTCAACGCGCTGGGCGATTCCTTCGGCTTCTCCCCCAGCATCCGCCACTACTTCACCAGCGGCACGGTCACCGGTGACACCGGCTGGAGCGATTCCATCCGCTGGGCCCTGCCCAAGCTCGGCAGCCTGAGCACCACGGTGATGGCCGCCGCCGCTGAAAACAACGGCGGGCGCAACATCGGCGCCAGCGCGCTGTACTTCAGCGGCGCCTTCGGGGCCGGCTTTGCCTACCAGAACGTCAAGAAGGGCGCGACGGTGCAGGACACCGCCACCTGGCAGATGGCCGCCAGCTACGACCTGAAGTCGGTCAAGCTGTTCGCGCAGTACGGCAACGTGGACAACAAGAATACCGGCCGCGACTTCGACATCCTGGGCCTGGGCGCCACCGTGCCCGCCGGCTCAGGCCTGGTCCGCGCGCAATGGAGCCAGGTCAAGCCCAGCACCGGCGCCAAGCGCAGCACCTTGTCGCTGGGCTACACGCACAACCTGTCCAAGCGTACCGAGCTGTACGGCGCCTTCATGAACGACAAGCTCAGCGGCACGGGCACCGGCAACAACTACAGCGCCGGCGTCCGCCACCGCTTCTGATCTTCAGCCTGCGGCCTGAAGCGCGCGGCGCAAGGTCAGCACGTTGTGCTCCATCAGCTTGAGGTAGCTGTCCGCTGGCCCACCGGCCGCGGACAGCGCGTCCGAGTACAGCGTGCCACCGACACGCACGCCGGCTTCCTCGGCCATGCGCTGCATCAGGCGCGGGTCGCTGATGTTCTCCAGAAACACGGCACGGATGCGCTGCTCGCGGATCTGGCGAATCAGGCGTCCCACCGCAGCAGCTGACGGCGCGCTGTGTGTGGACCATCCCTGCGGCGACAGGAAGTCGATGCCGTAGGCCTGTCCCAGGTAGCCGAAGGCATCGTGGGCCGTGATCACGCGTCGTTGCTCGCGTGGCACGCTCTCCAGCGCCGTGCGCAGACGCGCATCCACCTCGGCGAGGCGCTCGCGATAAGCCTGGGCACGCGCGCCAACCGCATCCGCCTGGGCCGGCCAGCGGCGCTGCGCGGCCTCGGCGATGCGCTGCACGAAGTGCTGCGCGTTGTCGATGCTGTGCCAGGCGTGCGGATCGCGGCCCTTCTTGCTGTGGCCACGGGTCCGGATCCCGTCGGTCACTGCCAGCACCGGGCCTGCATAGCCCGAGCTGCGGATCAGCCGGGTGATCCAGCCCTCGAAGCCCAGCCCATTGATGATCACCCAGTCGGCCTTCGCCACGCGCTGCGCGTCTGACGGGCGCGGGCTGAAGACATGGGCATCGGCATCCGCCGCCACCAGGGCCGTCACCTCGAAAGCGTCCGGCAGCACCTGCCGCACGATGTCTGCCAGGATCGAGAAACTCGCCACCACGCTGAAGCGCTCCGGCGGCGCCGCCCGCACAAAGACGGGTGTGGCTGCCAGTGCCAGCCATCCGCTGGCGGCGGCCAGCGCTTGCCGCCTGGCCGGATCACGCACGGGTCTGTTCATGAGCTTTCTCCTGTTGCAAGACTTGTTCTGGGTCGTCAGGCCACGCGGTGGGCATGGGCCAGCATCCAGCGGCGCAGCAGGCTGTCCCGGCGGCCCGCCATGACGGAGGCTCCGTACACGGCACCGCACAGCAGCACGATGCAGGGGCCGGATGGCAGCTCGGCATGCCAGCTCCACAGCAACCCCCCCAAACCCGCCAACGTGCCGATGCCGGCCGCTGTGGCGCACTGGCCGATCAGGCTGGCCGCCCAGAAGCGCGCGGCAGCTGCGGGCAGCATCATCAGGCCCACCGCCATCAAGGTGCCCAGCGCCTGAAACGCGCTGACCAGGTTGGCCACCACCATCACCAGCAGCGCGGCATGCGCCAGCGCCGCCGGTCCGCGCACGTGGCGCAGGAAGCCCGGGTCGGCGGTCTCCAGCGCGAGCGGTCGCCAGATCAGGGCCAGACCCAGCAGCGTGAGGCTGGCCACGCCCGCCATCATCAGCAAGGCCACCCGATCCACGGCCAGCACGCTGCCGAAGAGCAGGTGCATCAGATCCACCGGGCTTCCACGCAAGGAGACCAGCAGCACGCCCAGCGCCAGCGCCACCAGGTAGAGCGCGGCAAACGCGGCGTCTTCGCGCTGCGCCGTGCGGCGTGTGATGAAACCCGCGCCCAGCGCCACCATCAAGGCTGCGAAGAAACCGCCCAGGCTCATGGCCGGCAGCGACAGGCCGGCCAGCCAGAAACCGGCTGCCGCGCCGGGCAGCACGGCATGCGAGAGCGCGTCGCCCACCAGGCTCATGCGGCGCACGATCAGCCAGCATCCCAGCGGCGCTGCCGCCAGCGCCAGCGCAAGGCAGGCCACGGCCCCTCGTCGCATGAAGGCGAATTCGGCAAAGGGTTCGATCAGAGCGGCCCACAGCGCAGCCGGCAGCGGAAGCTGCAGAAGCCCGTCCACCAGCGGCGCGGCCTCAGCCATCGGCATGCGCAGGCTTCTGCACGGAGGCTCGGACACCGTCGCGGCACCAGGCCGCCTCCTCATCCCAGCGCTGGGCCAGCTGGCGTGCGCGAAACAGGTGTTCAGCCTTCAGCACCTCGGCCGTCGGGCCCCAGGCGATCGGTTCGCGCGCCAGCAGCAGCGTCTGGTCGAAGTGGGCCCGCACCTGATCGAGATCGTGCAGCGCGGCGATCACGGTGCGCGTCTGGTCGCGCCAGCGCGGCAGCAGCGCCAGCAGATCGGCCGTGGTCCGCGCATCGATGGCGTTGAAGGGCTCGTCCAGCAGGATCAGACGTGCGTCCTGCAGCAGCACCCGCGCAAACAGCGCGCGTTGCAACTGGCCCGTGGACAGCTCGCCCAGCCAGCGGCGCTCCAGCCCGCCCAGCCCCACGACCTGCAAGGCCTGCTGCACCTGTTCGCGTTGAGCGGCGCTGACGCGCCCGAGACTGCCGATCTGGTGCCACAGCCCCATGGCCACGAGTTCATCCAGGCGCATGGGGACGCTGCGGTCCAGCGTGCCAGCCTGCGGCAGGTAGGCGCTGCGCCAGCCCGCGGGCTGCTCGATGCGGCCTTGCCAGCCCGACAGCGTGCCGGCCAGGGCCCCCAGCAGGCTGCTCTTGCCTGCCCCGTTGGGCCCGACCAGGGCTGTGAGCGTGCCGGGCTCGAAGCGGCCGCTGAGGTGATGCACCGCCGGATGCCCCTGGTAGGACACCGTGAGGTCCACCAGCTCCAGCGCTGCGCCGGACCAGGCCTTCACAGCGCCCAGCCCACGGCTGCCCACAGCAAGAGCAGCAAGACCGCCACCCAGGCCAGGCGCTGCCCGAGACCGGACATCAGCACCGGCCGCTCCTGTGCAGGCGCGGCTCTCGGGCCGCAGCGTGCCTGATGCAGCGCGCCGCGGGTCTTGCCTTCAGCCGGCGGCGGGCCGGGCGATGCGGCGCAGCGCTTGCGCACGCGGCCCGCAATCGCGACACCGCCCGTACAGCGTCAGATCGTGGTCTTCCACCGTGAAGCCTGGAGGCGCCAGCCGCGAGAGATCGCCCGGGCAGGCGTGCACGTCGAAGACACGCTGGCACTGCACACACTGGAAGTGGTGGTGGTGGTGCTGTCCGGTCAGCTCGTAACGCACGTTCTCGCCCGGCAGATTGACCAGTTTCAGCTCGCCTTCGTCGACCAGCGCCTTGAGGTTGCGATAGACGGTTGCGATGCCCATCCCGGGCACATCCCTCTGCGCGGCGTCCAGCACTTCCAGAGGCAGCAGCGGGCGCTGCGCCTGGGCGATGGCATCCCGAATGGCCGAGCGCTGGCGGGTGTTGCGTTCCATGCATGGAGCGTATCGGAAGTGAGGGTTTATGGTGATAATGCCTTCTCATTATAGGTTCAATCGACGCTTCCCGCTTGCCGTCCGACAGGCCCGATCCGCCGTTCTGCTGCTCCGCTCTCTCTCCATCCCGAGCGCTGCGTCTTCCCCACGCCCGCCACCCGCCGAGGTCTCTCATGCTCCGTACAACTTGTCTGTCCGCCCTGCTGGTTCTGCTGGGCGCCGGCTGGGCTGGCGCCCAGGCACAGGTCGCCAGCAACCCGGCCGCGGGAACCCCCGCCGCTCCTGCCGCGCGCTGGGCCTTTGGCGCCGTCCTGGATGTCACGCACACCTCACGTGCGCTGGCACTGGGCCTGCGCGATCAGGGTCTGCAGCTGGGGCACAGCGATCTCAACGCCGCCGGGCCGCTGGGCCCCTGGCTGCGTGCGCAGATTGCCGCCTCCTTTGCCACGCACGAAGGCCGGCTGGAGAAGGAGATCGAAGAGGCGTTTGTCGAGACCACGGCCCTGCCCGCCGGGCTGACGCTGCGCGCCGGCCGCTTTCCGGCCCAGATCGGCTACCTCAACCAGCAGCACCTCCATGCCGACGACTTCACCGAGCGCCCGCTGCTGTATCGCGCGTTCTTTGGCGGCCACTGGAACGACGACGGTCTGCGCCTGAGCTGGACCGCGCCCACCCCCATCTACCTGGCCTTGGGCGCCGAAGTCTTCCGCGGCCGCGCGCTGGTCAGCGAACTGGCCAACACGCCACCGCGTGCGGGGGTGGCGACGCTGGCCGCCAAGCTGGGCGCGGACATCGGGCGCTCGCACAGCGTGCTGCTGGGCCTGTCCTACATCCACAACCGGCGCGAGGCACTTGCCGAGCACGAGGAGCACGACGAGGGCGAAGCCGAAGCCGAAGAGCACGAGGAAGAATCCCACGGCCACGGCGCCCGTTTTTCCGGACGCAAGACGTGGATGGTGGACGCCACCTGGAAGTGGTCACCCGATGGCAACAGCCGCGGGCAGCAGCTGCGCCTGAGCGCCGAAGCCGCGCGCATCAGCGGCCTGGGTCGCTGGGCCGGCTCCGGCGACCATCACCAGGCGCTGGCCCTGGCGGCGGTCTGGCGTTTTCACCCGAGCTGGGAAGTGGGCGCGCGTACCGACCAGCTGCGCGTGCGCGTGCCGCACGAGGAGCAGCTGCACACGGGTCGCCTGCGCGAGCAGTCGCTGATGCTGGCCTGGAAGCCGACACACCTGCAGATGCTGAGGCTGCAGGCCACGCGCCAGAGCGCCGCCGGCGAGATCGATGCGCCGGCACGGCGCAGCGTCCAGCTGCAGTACGTGGTCTCGTTCGGAGCCCACGGTGCGCACAGTTTCTGAAGCGCTGACGCGCCACCTCATGCGCCGGGCAAGGGCCGCCCTCGCGCTGCTGTTCGCGCTGGCCAGCGCGCCCGCCAGCGCCTTCACCGTGTTTGCCTGCGAGCCCGAGTGGGCCGCACTCGCCCGCATCCTGCTGCCGCAGGCGCGCATCCACGTGGCCACGCATGCCGGCCAGGACCCGCACCACATTGAAGCCCGGCCAGCGCTCATCGCCCAGCTGCGCAGCGCGGATCTGGCTGTGTGCACGGGCGCGGCGCTGGAATCCGGCTGGCTGCCTGTCCTGCAGCAGCGTGCTGCCAACGCCAAGGCCCGGGACGTCTTCTTCGCCGCCGATCAGGTGGAGCTGATTGATCCGCAGCCCGGCGCGATCGGTACGCCGTGGGCGGGCGATGTGCACGCGGAAGGCAACCCTCACCTGCACCTGGATCCCAACAAGCTGCTGGAAGTGGCCAACGCGCTGGCTGAACGGCTGCAGGCGGAGCTGCCCGCCGAGAAGGCCGCCATCGAGCAGCGCCGCGCCGGCTTCGAACGCCAGTGGAAAGCCCGGATCGCCGTCTGGACGCCACGTGCGATGCCCTTGAAGGGGCAAGGTGTGGCTGCGCAGCACAGCACCTTCGGCTACTTGTGGCGCTGGCTGGGCATGCATGCGGTGGCCGATCTGGAACCGCGCCCGGGCATGGCGCCCACGCCGGGCCACCTGCAGCGCCTGTTCGAAGGCTTGCGCACGCAGCCGCCGCGGGCCGTGGTCATCGCCAGTCACCAGGATGCGCGGCCCGCGCGCTGGCTGACGGGCCAGTTGAGCGCTGCCGGAAAGCCGGTACCGCTGCTGGTGCTGCCCGCCACCGTGGGCGAGGACGCAGGCGCCGACGAACTGATGCGCTGGATGGACGGTCTGATCGAGGCGCTGCTGCGTGCCCGCTGAGCTGTGGTTTCTCGCGCCGGCGACGGCGCTGCTGTTCAGCGTGCTGGCACTCGCGCCACTCGGGGCGCAGGTGCTGCAGCGCGGCGTCGTCTTCATCGATCTGGCCGTGGCGCAGGCCGCCGCCGCTGCGGCGCTGTGGGTGGCGGCCGTGGTCGATCACCCGAACCTGGTCGTCACGCAAGCCCTGGCCGCCAGCGGCGCGCTGCTGTGCGCCGCTGCGGTGGCCTGGGTGGCACACCGCTGGCCCGCGCAGCGCGAGGCGCTGATCGGCCTGCTGTACGTACTGGGCGCAAGCGTCGCGCTGCTGGGCGCGCGGCAGGATCCGCACGGCCGCGAGCGGCTGGCGCAGTTGCTGGCGGCGGATGTGCTGTGGGCCGGCTGGGAGCAGGTGGCCGTGCTGGCCGTCTGCGCACTGGCCGTGCAGGCGCTGCGCCGCTGGCTGGGGCGGGATGCCGTCTTCTTCAGCACCTTTGCCGTGGTGGCCAGCCTGATCGTCCCGGTGCTGGGGCTGTTCGTGGTGTTTGCGGCGCTCATCGTGCCGGCGCTCTGGCAGCGCGCCGGGCGTTCACCGGGACGGGCGGTGCTGATCGCCATGAGCGGCAGCGGTGTGGGTCTGGGCGCCTCCTGGCTGGCCGATGCGCCCAGTGGCGCCTGCGTCGCGCTGGCCCTGGCTCTCACCGGGCTGGCAGTCGGCACCGCCCGCCCCGGCGCAGCCCGCCAGGGCTGAGACCGGTTCATCCGCTGCAGTGTCGATTGGCGCCGCGAGGCGCTGCCTTCGTCGCCTGAGGCTGGTCTTCTGCGAGCTGGCCGGCATCATGCGAGCCATCGGACACAGGGTCCGCCCACAGGAAGTCACCATGAAGCCCTTCAAGGATCTCTACCGCGCCGTCACCATGCCCTTCAAGGCCTTGTTCGTGGTCGGCCTCTGCTTCGTCATCTCGCGCATGACCCACAGCGGCGACTGGTGGCTGTGGGTCGCTTTCGGCATGGGCATCGCCACGGTGGTCGCCCTGGCCAAAGGCCTGCGCACAGCCTTGGTGCTGGGTCTGATCGCCTTTGTCGGCTGGAAGATCTACCAGCGCTGGGGCGGCCCGGCACGGGAGCGTTTTGACGATTGGGTGCGCAGCCAGCATCCGAGCACGGCCAGCGTGCTGGACAGCTTCCGCGCCGATGGCGGGCGCCGCTTTGCAGAGCCCGCCCAGGGCGTGCACTGATCTGAAGTCCGGGGCCTCGGGCCCCGGGCCAGACTCTCAGGCGCCCGCGGGTCCCAGAGCCCACGCGGGCGGCGGGCCGCTCACATCGGCCGCGGTAGCGCGGCAGCGGCCGCAGCCCTCGCACTGTGCGGCAAACAGCTGCTGGGCCATGGGCACGCAGACACCACAGGCCGTGCCGGCGCGTGTTCTCTCCTGGAAGGCGTCAAACCCTTCACAGCCATCCGCCGCTTCGCGCGCGATGTCGCGATCACTGACGCGGTGGCACAGGCAGATGATCATGGTGTCGCCATCTTATTGCGAGTCATTCGCATTTGGCAAGTTCACGAGAAAGCCGCCGGGTCTTTTCACCCGGTGATGCAAGCGGTTCCCATTCAGAACACCGTGGTGGGCCCTTTGCGATGGCATGGAGAATGCTTGCTCCAACCCTTTCAAATCAGGAGTCCGCGCATGAAGGGAGATGCCAAGGTCATCGCCTACCTCAATGCCCAGCTCAAGCTGGAGCTCACGGCCATCAACCAGTACTTCCTGCATGCCCGCATGCTGAAGAACTGGGGCTTCGAGCGCATGGCGGCGCATGAGTACAAGGAATCGATCGAGGAAATGAAGCACGCCGACCGCATCGTCGAGCGCGTGCTGATGATCGAAGGCCTGCCCAACCTGCAGGATCTGGGCAAGCTCCTGATCGGTGAAGACGCCGTCGAGACCCTGCGCTGCGATCTGACGATCGAGACCGGCTCCCATGGCCACCTCAAGGAAGCGATCGCCTACTGCGAAAGCGTGCGAGATTACGTGACGCGCGAGCTCTTCGAAGACATCCTGGACGACACCGAAGAACACATCGACTACCTCGAAACCCAGCTCGAGCTGGTGGCCAAGGTCGGCGAGCAGAACTACCTGCAGACGCAGATGGGATCTTCGTCCAGCTGACGGATAAGCGCCCGGGCGGGCGCCTCGGCGCGCCGCTCAGCGTCTCCAGGAATCGTCCCGGCGATCGGCCAGTCTCACCATCGCCTCGAAGACATCCTGGCCGAAGCCGGGGCGCATGTTGACGCGGCGCGAGTCTTCGGCGCAGCGCCGCTGGATGTCCACCGGGATTTCGCGACGGGGGCCAAGCGCAGCGCCGGCGATCTGGATCTCGCAGGCGCGCTGCAGGGCCCACAGTCGGTAGAAGGTAGCCGGCAGCGTCTCGCCCCAGGCCAGCAGGCCGTGGTTGCGCAGGATCACCAGCTGCCGCCGGCCGATGCTCGCCAGCAGGCGCTGGCTCTCGTCGGCGTGCACCGTGATGCCCTCGAACTCGTGGTACGCCACGTCGTCCACCAGTTGCGCGGCATAGAAACTCGTGAACAGCAGCCCCTCTTCGCTGCAGGCCACGGCCATGCCCGCGGTCGTGTGCGTGTGCATGACGCAGTGCGCGCGCTCCACGTGCCGGTGCAGCGTCGCGTGCGGGGTCACGCCGGCCGGATTGACCGGGAAGTTGGCCGCACCCACGATCTGCCCCTGCAGATCGACCTTCAGCAGATTGGAGGCGCAGACCTCGCTGTAATGCAGGCCGAAGGGGTTGATCAGAAAGTGGCCCGGCGAATCCGGCACGCGCAGCGAGATGTGGTTGTAGATCAGCTCCGTCCAGCCCAGCAGATCGAACACACGGTAGGCCGCCGCCAGCGCGAGGCGCGCTGACCACTCGGCGGGCTCAATGGAGGCCGGGCGTTCGGATGGGTAGAGCGTGGCAAGGTCCATGCGCCGTATTGTGGGCAAACCGAACCGCAGGCGCGATAGCGACGGACGGTCTGCTGCTGACGACGACGACGGCGACGACGCCGGCCCCGACCCGGCTGTCGGATGATGCGCGGCGTGCGGCTTCTGCATCCGGCCAGAATCCCGGGCGGGCAGATCCACGAAGGCGCGAGGCTCGCTTTCGACCCGTCGCGCCGGCCCGGTCCGGCACCGTCCGCCCTTCAGGAGACACCATGACCCGCATCTGCATCGTCGGCGCCGGCGCCATCGGCGGCTTCATCGGCACGCGCCTGGCCGCGGCTGGCCGCGTGCGGCTCAGTGCGCTGGCGCGCGGCGCCACGCTGCAGGCCTTGCGCAGCCAGGGCTGGCGGCTGGCCACGGCCGAAGGGCTGCTGCAGACTCCCGCACTGGCCAGCGATGAGGCCGCCACGCTGGGCGCGCAGGACGTGGTGATCATCGCCGTCAAGGCGCCTGCGCTGCCGGCGCTGGCGCAGCAGATCGCACCCCTGCTGCAGCCGCAGACGCTGATCGTGCCGGCGATGAACGGCGTGCCCTGGTGGTTCTGTCAGCAGCAGCCGGGCTTTGCCGGGGTGCCGCTGGAGAGCGTGGATCCGGGCGGCGCCATCGGCGCGGCCTTGCCTTTCGGCCAAGTGCTGGGCTGCGTGGTGCATGCCAGCTGCTCGACCCCGGAGCCCGGCCTGGTGCAGCACCGCGTGGGCCGCGGCCTCATCGTGGGCGAGCCTGGCGGCGGCCTGAGCGAGCGCGCGCAGGGCCTGGTGGACCTGCTGCTGCATGCCGGCTTCGAGGCCACGCACTCGCCCCGCATCCGCCACGACATCTGGTACAAGCTGTGGGGCAACATGACGATGAACCCGGTGAGCGCCCTCACCGGAGCGACCATCGATCGCGTGCTGGCCGATCCGCTGGTGCTGCAGCTGTGTTCGCGCGCCATGCAGGAAGCGGCCGCCATCGGCGCGGCCATCGGCTGTCCCATCGACCAGAGCCCGCAGGACCGCCATGCGATCACGCGCAAGCTCGGCGCCTTCAAGACCTCGATGCTGCAGGACGTGGAGGCCGGCCGCGCGATCGAGCTCGATGCCCTGCTGGGCGCCGTGCACGAGATCGGCAGCCGGCTGCAGCAGCCCATGCCCAGCATCGAGGCGCTGCTCGGCCTGACGCGGCTGTTCGGCCGCACGCGCGGCCTGTACCCGCAGGCCCTGGGCTGACAACAGCTGTCAGACAGCCAACGATCGGCCTGAGCTGACGCAGTCGGGCTCGGCCGGCAACCAACAGGCGCATCACCCATCGAGGGGTGTGCGCCGAACTCGCCGTCCCAGGGTCGTGCGGAATTGCCGCAGGGCCCGGGATTCGTCTGTCCGGTTCCCTGGTTCACGTGGCCCGCACGCCGCCCGCCATGGACCACAGCGAGCTTCAATGCGCCACATCTGCAGGGCGCATGTCGTGGCCCGCATGTCCCAGGAGAGAGAAACGTGGCTTGCGATCGAACCTTTGAACCCATGAGACTCCGCGCTGCGGCTCGCGGTCTGGCCCTGTCCTTGTCGATCGCCTGCGCCTTGCTGGCCAGCGGCTGCGGCGGAGGCAACGCGCCCACGGCCGCGCGGAGCCCGCAGGACGCCCGCCAACGCCCTCTGGCCGAGGCCACCGCCGCCGCTCTGCTGCCCCGCCAGGCCGCCTCCTTCCTGAACATGGCGACTTTCGGTGCGACCTCGGCTTCGCTCAACGATCTGCTGGCGGCAGGCTCGTACAAGGCCTGGCTCGAGCAGCAGATGAACATGCCCGTGCAGACATCGCACTGGAACACGCTGGCCGCGCTGTATACGCCGCGGCCGACCTTTCCGGCCCTTTCGTATGGCGTCAATCCGGCCGGCGAGTGGATCATCCCGGTGATGTGGCGGGCCTACATCAGCTCGCCCGACCAGCTGCGCAAGCGCGTGGGTGCCGCCCTGCTGGAAGTGTTCGTCATCAACGAGCGCGTCGCCTTGATCGGCCTTCAGAACAACCAGTACTCCGCTGCCGGCTACATCGACATGCTGGAGCGCCATGCCTTCGGCAACTTCCGCGATCTGCTGGAGGATGTCGCACTCAGTCCGACGATGGGCAACTTCCTGTCGCACAGGGGCAATCGCAAGGCAAGCTACGACGCCCACGGCGTCGAGATCCGTCAGCCTGACGAGAATTTCGCGCGAGAGCTGCTGCAGCTGTTCTCCATCGGCCTGGTGGAACTGAACGCCGACGGCACGCCGCGCCTGGTGAACGGGGCGCCGGTGGAGACCTACACGCAGTCGGACATCTTCAACCTGGCGCGCGTCTTCACCGGCTGGGACTACGACAACAGCGTGACGGGCTTCGAGCGCCTGCGCGCCCGCATGGTCGAGTACCCGAATCTGCACTCGCCTGAGGCCAAGCGCTTTCTAGGGCTGACGATCGCCGCGGGCACCGGCGGCAGGGCCAGCCTGAAGCAGACGCTGGACCACCTCTTCCAGCACCCCAACGTCGGCCCCTTCATCGGCCGCCAGCTCATCCAGCGCCTGGTGACCAGCAACCCGAGCCCGGCCTATGTGGCCCGCGTTTCCGCTGTCTTCGCCGACAACGGGCAAGGCGTGCGGGGCGACATGAAGGCTGTCATCCGCAGCATTCTGACCGACCCCGAGGCCCTGAGCGGCCCCGATTCCGAAGACATGCCGCAAGTGCACGGCGGCAAGCTGCGGGAACCCACGATGCGCGTGGTTGCGGTAGCCCGCGTGCTGGGTGCCCGCAGTACGCAGCCGCTGTTTCCGCTCGGCAATCTGACGGAATCGGTTCCCGGCGTGGGCCAGACGCCCGTCAACTCACCCTCGGTCTTCAACTTCTTCCGGCCCGGCTATGTGCCGCCAGCCTCTGAAGTGGCCAGCGCCGGACTGGTCGCACCCGAGTTCCAGATCGTGACCGGCTCGCAGATCATCAGCTCGATCAACTTCATCAACACGATGATCGCGGACGAGGCGCGTGTCTTCGAGTACGCGGGCATGCCCGAGCTTCAGGCGCTGGCCAACGATCCACCTGAGCTGCTGGCGCGCGCCATCCTGCTGCTGACGGGGCGCGGCCATGGCATCGGACCTGCCGCACGCGAAGCCATGACAGCCGCACTGACCGAGATCCCGGCGAGCGAAACCAGGCGCCGCGTGGTGGCCGCCCTGCAGATGGTGGCCTCCACGCCTGGCTTTCTCGTCCAACGCTGAACACGGAGTCTGATCGTGAAAACCACTCCCAACGCCTGCTCCACCCGTGGCTCTGCGGCCTCGCGCCGCGAGTTCCTGCGCCATGCGGCTTCGCTCAGCGCCTATGGCGCCGCGGCACCCCTGGCCCTGCAACTGTCGGCCATGAGCGCTGCCAGCGCCCAGACGGCCGACGACTACCGGGCCCTGGTGTGCATCTTCCTCTACGGCGGGAATGACTCGTACAACACGCTGGTGCCCTACGACGCACTGCATCACGGCCTGTACCAGCAGGCCCGGCCCGACCTGGCGCTGGCGCGCAGCGAGCTGCAGTCCACCATCCTCAGGCCGGATGGCGGCTGGTCAGGCAGCCGCGCCTTTGCGCTGCACCCGGCCATGGCCGCACTCAAGCCCGTCTTCGACAACGGCAAGCTCGCGCTGGGCCTGCGCGTGGGCACGCTCGTCGCGCCGACCACGCTGGCCGACTACGTCAACGGTCGCAACCTCCCGCCCAAGCTGCTGTCCCACAATGACCAGTTCAGCCTGTGGCAGACCATGTTGAACGAAGGTGCGTCCACCGGCTGGGGCGGCCGCATGGGCGACTTGCTGGCCGCTGCCAACGGCCCCGGCACGCTGCTCACCAACATCACGGTGGGTTCGAGTTCGGTGTTCTCCAGCGGCCTGCAATCCTTCGAGTACCCGCTCAACGTCTCCGGCCCGGTGGCGCTCGCCGCGGCCGCGACACCGGCCGCGCGGCAGCTCATCGAAGCCCAGCTGTCAGCGCCGCGCGCCCTGCTGCTGAGGCGCGAGTTGCGCTCGCGCTACCTGCGCACGGCGCAGGCCAGCCAGCTGCTGGGCCAGGCGCTGGGCAGCGTGGGGCCGGTGCCGATGCCGGCCAGTCCGCTGGGCGCGAGCCTGGGCATGGTGGCGCGCGCCATCGCGGCACGCCAGGGCCTGGGCGTGCGCCGCCAGGTCTTCTTCGTCTCCATCGGTGGCTTCGACACCCACGCCAGCCAGCGCCCTCAGCACGACCCGCTGCTGGGCATCGTGGCCGAAGCCATGGCCGCATTCCAGACGGCGCTCGACGCGCAGGGCGTGAGCCAGCAGGTCACCACCTTCACGGCCTCGGATTTCGGCCGCACGCTGACCTCCAACGGCGATGGCACCGATCACGGCTGGGGCTCCCACGTGATGGTGATGGGCGGTGCCGTCCGCCCGCGCAGCTGGTTCGGTGCCCTGCCCTCGATGCGCCTGGGCGCCGATGACGACATCGGCCAGGGCCGTCTGCTGCCGGCTGTCAGCGTCGATCAGTACGGGGCAACGCTGGCGCGCTGGATGGGCGTGCCAGCCGCGCAGATGAGCACGGTCTTTCCCAACATCGGGCGTTTCGACCGAGGGGACCTCGGCTTCATGATGGGTTGAAGCGGGCTGGGAAGCAGCCTGGGTTGCGGCCCTTCGACGGACTCCGGGCGAACGGGGTGTGCCGGACGAACAGAACAGGCTCAGGGGGACGGGAGCTCGGCCTCGGATCAACGGGGAGGGTCGGCTTCGGCCGACGAGGTTGACCGAGAGCCGAGCCCCTGGGCCAACTCCTGAATTCAGCTGACGCAGCCGGCCTCCGGCGCGGCGCCGTCCTGGCGCACGCGCACCGGCGGCGGTACCGCGAAGCCGTAGCGCACGGCGGTGAGCTCCGCCAGGATGCTCACCGCAATCTCCGGGGGCGTGCGAGCGCCGTTCTTCAGGCCCACCGGGCCGTGCAGGCGATCGAGCTGTGCCTCGGTCATGCCGAAGTGCTCGGCCAGGCGCGCCTTGCGCTTGTCCTGGTTGACGCGTGAGCCGATGGCGCCCACGTAGAACGCGTCGCTCTGCAGCGCCTCCATCAGCGCCATGTCGTCCAGCTTGGGATCGTGCGTGAGGGCGATGACGGCGGTGTGGCCGTCGGCGCGCAGATCGCGCACGGTGTCATCGGGCATGGTGCGCACCAGCCGCGCGCCGGGCACCTCGAAACCGGTGGCGTATTCCTCGCGCGGATCGCACACCGTGACCTCATAGCCCAGCGCCGTGGCCATCTGCGCAAGGTACTGCGTCATCTGGCCGGCGCCGATCAGCAGCAATCGCCACTGCGGGCCGTGGTGAGTGACCAGCTGGGTCTCGGTCAGCAGCAGCTCATCCGTGGCACTGGCCGGCTGCAGATCGACTGTGCCGTCGGCCAGCGTGAGCACGCGGCGCAGGCGCTCGCCCGCGGCCAGGCGCTGCAGCAGCTCCGGCAGCCGCGTGTGCGGCAGCACCGGCTCCAGCACCAGCTCGATCAGGCCACCGCAGGGCAGGCCGAAGCGGTTGGCGGTCTCGGCGTCGATGCCATAACGCAGCACCTGAGGCCTGCCTTGCGCCAGCACACCGGCGCGCGCCTTCTCGATCAGATCATCCTCGATGCAGCCGCCGGAGACGCTGCCGGCCACCAGCCCGTCATCGCGGATCGCCACCGAAGAACCCGGCGGCCGGGGCGCCGAGCCCCAGGTGCGCGTGATGGTGCCCAGCACGACGCGGTGGCCCTGCTGCAGCCATTGGTCCACCTGCCTCAGCAGGCTCAGATCGATGTTGTCCATGCGTGCACGGCAAACCGCTGCTGGTCTGGGCGCGCGGCCCGCGGTCGCTGATATTGCGGCGTGGAGCATAAGGCCTGGCGCTCGTGCTTCGTCGCGCGAGCAGTTCAGGAGCGACAGCCCAGACCGCCTCCGTCACGATGGCGCCTATATTTGCGATGTGATCGTCAGCACATCCAGCAGCCCACAGCACCGTTGGCGCTCGCATGTGCTGGCGCAGGCCGCCCGCGCTGCCCGCCGAACGCCCCGGAGGACCCATGCAGACCTTTGACTTCCAGACCCCTTCGAACGTTTCCGAGGCCGCCGCGGCGGCCGGCGCCTCCGGCGCCAAGCTGCTGGCCGGTGGCCAGAGCCTGCTGTCATCGATGAAGCTCGGCCTGGCCGCGCCCGACGCGCTGGTCGATCTGGCCGGCGTGCAGGCCCTGCGCGGCATCACCGTGGCCGGCGGCAGCGTGCGCATCGGCGCGATGTGCACGCATGCCGAGGTGGCCGCCAGCGCCGAGGTGCGCAAGGCCATTCCGGCGCTGGCCGATCTGGCCGGCCACATCGGCGATCGGCAGGTGCGCAACCGCGGCACGCTGGGCGGCAGCCTGGCCAACAACGACCCCGCCGCCTGCTACCCCGCCGCCGTGCTGGGCCTGGGCGCCACGGTGCACACCGACCGGCGCGACATCCCCGCAGATGACTTCTTCAAGGGCCTGTACGAAACCGCGCTGGGCGAATCGGAGATCATCACCGCGGTGAGCTTTCCCATCCCGCGCAAGGCCGGCTGGCAGAAGTTCAAGCAGCCGGCCTCGCGCTTCTCGCTGGTGGGTGTCTTCGTCAGCGCCGGGCCCCAGGGCTTTCGTGTGGCGGTCACGGGCGCGGGCCCCTGCGTCTTCCGCGCGCGGGAGCTGGAATCCCGCCTCGCCGCCGCCAACGGTTCAGCGGCTGCACTGTCCGGCGCCAACGTTTCGGTCGATGGGCTGAACAGCGATCTGCACGGCTCGGCCGAGTACCGTGCGGCGCTGATCCCCGTGCTGGCCGCACGCGCAGCGGCCTGAAACGCCGGCCCGCACCGGGCCTTGACGCCGCACGGTCTGCGGCGTTTCCTTCTGGAGCATCCCTGCGTGAGCGATCTGCCGGACAGCATCGACCAGACCCTTGCCCTGCTGGCCGGGCAAGACTACCTCGCCGACCGAGAGCTGGCCACGGTGCTGTTTCTCGCGCTGCGCCTGCAGCGGCCGCTGTTTCTGGAAGGCGAGCCGGGCACCGGCAAGACCGAGGTCGCGCGCACGCTGGCGCTGGCGCTGCAGCGGCCGCTGATCCGTCTGCAGTGCCACGAAGGGCTGGACATGGCGGGGGCCGCCTACGAGTGGAACTACCCGCGTCAGATGATCGAGATCCGCCTGGCCGAGCGCGAGGCCCTCAGCTCACGCCAGGCCCTGGGCGACGAGCTCTTCAGCCAGCGCTTCCTGATCCGGCGCGCGCTGCTGCAGGCCATCGATCCGGCCAACACCGTGGCGCCGGTGCTGCTGATCGACGAGATCGACCGCGCCGATGCGCCTTTCGAGGCCTTCCTGCTGGAGCTGCTGGCGGATTTCCAGCTCACGATCCCGGAGCTGGGCACGCTGCGCGCCACGCACCCGCCGATCGTCGTGCTCACCAGCAACCGCACGCGCGAGATCCACGATGCGGTCAAGCGCCGCTGTCTGTACCACTGGGTCGGCTTCCCTTCGGCCGCCCGAGAGCTGGCCATCGTGCAGCGCCGTGTGCCCGGTGCTGCGCAGGCGCTGTCGCGGCAGATCGTGGCCTTCATCCAGGGGCTGCGCACGCTGGATCTGTACAAGCTGCCCGGCATCGCCGAGACGATCGAGTGGTCGCGCGCGCTGCTGGAGCTGGACGCGCTGGAGCTGGATCCTCTGCTCATCCAGCACACCCTGGGCGTGCTGCTGAAGTACCAGGACGACATCGCTGCCGTGCAGGGCAGCGAGGCCATGCGGCTGCTGGAAGACGCGCGGCGCATCGCCGCGGCGGCGCCGTGATCCTGCCGCCGCTGCAGACGGGCGGCCATCTGGCGGCCAACGTGATGCACTTTGCGCGGGTGCTGCGCAGCGCCGGCCTGCCGCTGGGCAGCGATCGGGTGCTGCTGGCGCAGCAGGCGTTGCAGGTGGCCGGGCTGGAACGGCGGGAGGACTTTCGCACCGTGCTGCGCAGTTGCCTGCTGGACCGCGTGGAGCATGCCGAACTCTTCGATCAGGCCTTCGCGCTCTTCTGGAAGGATCCGGATCTGATGGGCCGCCTGCGCGCGCTGCTGCTGCCCAAGGTGCAGCTGCAGCCGGGCGCCGTGCCCGCGCCGCGCGAGAACCGGCGCCTGGGCGAAGCCCTCTTTCCGCATCAGCCCGAAGCACCTCAGCCGCCGCCACCGCAGGAGCAGATCGAATTCGACGCCGCGCTCACGGTGAGTGATCGCGAGCTGCTGCGCCAGGCCGATTTCGACACCCTGACGGCGGACGAGTGGCGTGCCGCGCGCCGGCTGCTTTCTCAGCTGCGCCCGGTCTTTCCGCCCTTGCCGACCCGGCGCTTTGCGCCCACCTCGCGGCCGGGCAGGCTCGATTGGCGCGCCAGCCTGCGCCACAGCGCACGGCGGGGCGGCGAGCTGCTGCTGCCGCGCTGGCGCGCGCCGTGCCTGAAGCCGGCGCCGCTGGTGCTGCTGGCCGACATCTCCGGCTCGATGAGCCGCTACTCGCGCATGCTGCTGCATCTGGCCCACACCCTGCGCCAGGCGCAGACCGCGGTGGAGAGCTTCGTCTTCGGGACGCGGCTGACCCGCATCACGCGGCTGATGGCGCGGCGCGATCCGGACATCGCCGTCGGCGAGGTGGTGCGCACGGTGCAGGATTGGTCCGGCGGCACGCGCATCACCCACAGCCTGCACGAATTCAACCGCCGCTGGGCGCGCCGCGTGCTGCCCGGCCACGGCACGGTGCTGCTGATCACCGATGGCCTGGAGCGCGCTGATGCGCCCGCCCTGCGCGCGTTGGGCGACGAGATGGCACAGCTCTCGCGCAGCTGCCGGCAGCTGATCTGGCTGAACCCGCTGCTGCGCTTTGATGGTTTCGAGCCGCGCGCGGCCGGCGTGCGGGCCATGCTGCCGCACGTGGACCGCTTCGTGCCGGCGCACAACCTGCACAGTCTGGAGCAGCTGCTGGCCTCCTTGGCCGAACCCGGCCGCCTGCCGCACACACGGTCCTCGCGCGCCCTGGGCACCGCAGGCGGCCCTGCGCTGCGGCCCCCGGCGGCCCGGCGCTGATGTCCGACCTCTGATCCTTCAACTTTCCACCGCAGTCTCTCCATGCAACTCACCGCACAACAGGCATTGCCAGTCGGCCAGGCCCAGGCCTGGGAAGCCCTGAACGACATCACCCTGCTGCAGCAGGCCATCCCGGGCTGCGAAGGCCTCACGCCGGCCGGCGAAAACAGCTACGAGGTGCTGGTCACGGCGGCCATTGGCCCGGTGAAGGCCAAGTTCAAGGGCAAGCTGCGCCTGAGCGATCTGCAGCCGCCCCAGAGCTACCACCTGAACTTCGAGGGCCAGGGCGGCCCCGCGGGCCACGGCAAGGGAACGGCACAGATCCGCCTGGAGCCGGTGAGCGCCCGCGAGACCACGCTGCACTACACGGTGCAGGCTTCGGTGGGTGGCAAGCTGGCCCAGGTGGGCTCGCGGCTGATCGACATGGCCGCGCAGAAGATGGCAGGAGACTTCTTCTCCCGCTTCAACGAGGCGCTGAAGGCCCGCTACGGCGTGGCCGAGCCGGAACCGTCTTCATTGCCGGCACCTGCGCCGGCGGGCTTGCTGGCACGCCTGGTGGCCTGGTTGCGCGGGCTCTTCGGCTCGCGCTGAGCTGCGCTGCCTGCACCGGCTGAGGCCGTGTCGGCGGCCGGCTTGCCGCGGCCGGCCTTGCCGGGTGCAGCGGCAGCAGCGGCCGAATCAGCCTGCGCGGCGCGCGGCGTGAGCGTCCACCAGGGCAGCGCGCGCGTCAGCGAAAGCACCTCACCCGGCTGCGGCGCCGGGTGGTAGCCGGGCAGCGCGCCCAGGGCCTGCGCCCAGGCGGGGCCAGCCAGCGCCTGACGCAGCCGCTGCACGGGCGGCTCTTCCAGAACATCCTTCAGGCAGACGAGGAAGTAGTCCTCTTCGACCAGCGGCACAAAGCCCAGCCCGAAAGCCTGCGCGGCGGCCGACACGCCCACCCCGACATCGGCCACGCCCGAAGCCACCGAGGCGGCCACCGCCACATGGCTGTTCTCGGTCTCGTCATTCCAGCCAGCCACCAGCTGCGGATCGACGCCGGCCTCGGCCATCAGGTGCTCGGTCAGCAGGCGCGTGCCGGAGCCCGACTGCCGGTTGATGAAGCGAAGGCGGCGCTCCGGCAGATCCTTCAGGCTGCGCAGCTGCAGCGGATTGCCGGGCGCGACGATCAGCCCCTGCGTGCGCCGCAGCGCCGCAATCAGCTTGTGCAGACCCGGCTTCAGCCGCGGGCGCATCTCGGCGGCAAAGCGATGCTCGCCGCTGGGCAGCACCGGCACGTGGAAACCGGCCACCTGGCAGCGGCCTTCAGCCAGGGCCTGCAGCGCATCCACGCTGCCGACAAAGCGCAGATCGATGTGCAGGCGCTGGCTGTCGCGCACCAGCTCGCCCAGCACCGGCAGCGCCAGATCGTGGCTGGCCAGCACGGTGAGGCTGTCGTGATCGCCGGCCAGTGCTTCCTGCACCACGCGCGCGAGCTCCACGCGCAGGGCTTCGATGTGCGGCGCCAAGCGCGCACGGGCGCGCAGCTCGGCCCACATCATGCGTTCGGCAAACGGCGTGAGCTGCGCGCGCTGGCCCTGAGCCCAGACCACCAGCGGCTGGCCCAGCACCTCTTCCCAGCGCTTGATGGAGCCCCAGGTGTGGCGGTAGCTCTGCCCCAGCTGGCGGGAAGCCTTGAGGATCGAGCCACCGTCGCGCAGCGCCTGCAGCAGCTCGAACAGCGGGTTGGAGATATCGCTGCCGCGCTGCGGCGCGCCCCCGTCGAAGCTGTACTGCAGCTGGACGCCGATGCCGGCCATGGTGCGCGCCTGCGGCTGAACTCAGCGGTTGGCGTTGGGGAAGAACAGCTGCTCGCCGCTGACCTTGTAGGCCGCGATGCTGGCCTGTCCCGCCGGGGACACCACCCAATCGACGAAGCTCTGCGCCAGCGGCGCCTTGACGTGCGGATGCCGGGCCGGGTTGACCACCATCACGCCGTACTGGTTGAACAGCCGCCGGTCGCCTTCGACCAGGATGGCCAGATCACCGCGATTCTTGAAGCTGAGCCAGGTGCCGCGATCGGTCAGCACGTAGGCGTTGGTGGACGAGGCCATGTTCAGCGCCGGGCCCATGCCGCAGCCGCATTCCTTGTAGCCAGCGGGCTTGCTGGCGGCAATGTCCACGTTGGCCGCGCGCCAGTAGCGCAGCTCAGCCGCGTGTGTGCCGCTCTTGTCGCCGCGCGAGATGAAATCGCTCTTCGAGCCGGCCAGCTTGCCCAGTGCCACGGCAATGTCAGCGCCCTTGGCGCCGGCCGGATCCCCCTTGGGGCCGACCAGCACGAAGTCGTTGTACATCACCGGCAGCCGCTTCACGCCGAAGCCATCGGCGACGAACTTCTCCTCGGCCACCTGGTCGTGCACGAACACCACATCGGCATCGCCGCGGCGGCCCGTATCCAGCGCCTGGCCGGTACCGACGGCGATCACCCGCACATCGATGCCCGTGGCCTGCTTGAAGGCCGGCAGCAGGTGGCCGAAGAGGCCGGACTGCTCCGTCGAGGTGGTGGACGCCATGACGATGAATCGATCCTGCGCCTGGGCCGGCAGCAGGGTCATGCACGACAGGGCCGCGGCACAGGCGGCGAGCAGACAGCGACGAAGGTTCATGGTGGGCATCGTAGAGAGGAATGAAGGGAGCGCGGTGGACGCCGGGCTCGGCACGGATGACAGCCAGGAAACATTGTCACGAGCTGTGAACGAGCCTCCCATATGCCGCGCATTTCATAGGACGCCGCGTAGGCCTTTGAGGCAGGCAGCCAGCGCCTGCGCCGAGCCCGGCGCGAAGATGACGCGGTCACCCTTTGAAGAAGCGACATGATGCTGAAAGCCTCTCCTTCACCACGCTTGCAGCGGCTGCGTTGGCTGAGCCTCGCCGCCGTCTTCACTGCCGCCGTTCTGCTGCAAGCCTGCGCGCAGATGCCGGCCGTGCCACCTGCAGCACCCGCGGCGCCAACCCCTGCAGCGGCGGCCGCGGCGGCGCCGCTCACGGTCCATGCGGCGGGCAGCCTGCGTGCTGTGATGACCGATCTGGCCAAGGCCTACGAGACCTCGCGCAGCGGTGCCGTGCGGCCCGTGCTCAGCTTTGCGCCTTCCGGGCTGCTGCGCGAGCGCATCGCCGCAGGCGAAGCCTCTCAGGTATTCGCCTCGGCCAACATGGAGCACCCGCGGGCGCTGCACACCGCCGGCCGTGCCGAGCCGGTGCAAGCCTTCACACGCAACGCGCTGTGCGGGCTGGCCACGCCCCCGTTTTCGCTGCAAGGCCGTACCCTGGCTCAGCGTCTGCTGGATTCGAACGTCAGGGTGGCCACCTCCACACCGCGCGCTGATCCCGCCGGTGACTACGCTTTCGAGATGTTCGATCGCATCGAATCCTCCGGCGCCGGCCCTGCGGGCAGCGCGCAGGCCCTGAAGGGCAAGGCCCTGCAGCTGGCGGGCGGGCCTCAAAGCCCGCAGCCGCCGGCCGGCCACAACCTCTACGCCTGGCTGATGGCCGAAGGTCGTGCCGACATCTTCATCACCTATTGCACGAATGCCGTCCTGGCGCGCCAGGAAGTGGCCGGCCTGCAGGTGCTGCCGGTGCCTGACGCCATCAATGTCTCGGCCGTCTACGGCATCACGGCCGTCAACCCGGCAAGCGAAGAGGCCCGGCGCTTCATCCGCTTCGTGCTCTCGGATCCGGGGCAGCAGATCCTGGCGCGTTACGGGTTCAGCCGGCCTTGAAGCCCCTGCTTCTGGCCCTTGCGCTGGGCTCCCCGTGGGCACAGGCACAGATCGGGAGTGCGCCCTGCCCGGGCCTGCCGCCCGCGCGTCTGGCCCAGGTCCAGCTGACGGTGATCACGCCGCAGCGCGCGCTGGAGCTGGATGCGGTGGCGCTGGCGCAGCTGCCGGCCACGACGCTGGTCCAGCAACAGAGCGTGGCCGCGGCAGGCGCAGCTTCGGGCGCCGCGCTGCAGCGGCGCGAGTGGCAGTTGTCCGGCGTCCTGGCGCGCGATGTGCTGCTGGCGGCCGGCTTCGGCGAACCAGGGGATCGGGCGGCGCGCAACGCCTGGGTGGAGGCCTTGGCATCCGATGGCTACCGCGCGCTGTTCAGCTGGGGCGAGCTGTTCAACAGCCCGGCCGGTGATCAGGTGCTGGTGATCCGTGCGCAGGATGGCCGCACGCTGGACAGCGCTGCCGGCCCGCTGGCCCTGCGCTCGCTGGGTGATCTGCGCCCCGGCCCGCGGCATGTGCGCCAGCTGTGCGCGCTGATCGTGCGCGGCTGAGGCTCGATGCGCTAACCTGCCGGTCACCGGGTGCCGCCCACACCCGGCTTGCAGGCGCCCCGCGCGGACAGGGGAGCCCGGCGCGGGCCGGCAGGCGGCACCATCCGGCAGTTTGCGTCGGCGCCTGCCCACGCCCAGCCTCGAGAGCCCCCCGATCATGCGCGCTGCCCTGCCTTCCCTGCTGACCACCGCCCTGCTGGCCGCAGCCTGCGCCCTGCCGCCCGCGGCGCGCGCCATGGATATCCCGACCTACGAGAAGCAGCGCAAGGAAGCGGCCACCTCGCCCACGCACATGCGGCTGCGCATCTACCTGCTGGGCATCGGCGAAGGGCTGCGCCTGGCCAACGTGGCGCTGCGCAACCGCGATGAGTCGCCGCTGTTCTGCGCGCCGGAGCAGGCGGCGATGACCGCCGACACCTACAAGCAGGCCATCGACAGCAGCCTGGGCTTCGCCCGCGACACGCTGCTGCGGCGCGAGCGCTCCATCGAATCGATCCTGCTTGAAGCGCTGCAGGACAAATACCCCTGCGAACGCCGCCCGGCCGCTGCGGCGCCGGCAGCCGCGTCGGCCCCGGCCTCGGCGCCGGCAGGCAACTAGTCTTACTGTGTCATAAGTGAAGCCTTTCGTTTGCGCGGAGGCAGCAAGGACACCGCGGTAGCGTCCTGAGCAAAGCTGCGGCGATACGCAGCCGCAAGCTCCTGATGGATGATGGGACGTGGCGCTGCGTGCGCTGGGCTGCCGCGAGGTTTGTAATGCGTGGGTAGGGCAGGTTCTTGGCCGGGTGCGACACGTCTTGTGGCGTTTTTTTTGCCGACACCTTCGGGGTGCCGCAGCTGCTGCGCCATCAGGAAGCCGTAGGCCGCGATAGCCAAGCTGGCGTGGTGATGGAAGCCTCGCCAGCCGCGGCCCTCGTAGTCCCCGAGGCCGAGGTCTTGTTTGAGATCCTGGTAGTCGCGTTCGATGCGCCAGCGCATCTTGGCCTCCAGCACCATGCGCTGCAGCGCCATATCCTCGGGCAATGTCGACAGCCAGTACTTCATCGGCTCCTTGTGGCCTTCGGGCCACTCGATGAGCGCCCACTGCTCGGGGCGTTGCTGCCCGCGCTGGTAGTCGCGGTGCGCGGCACGCACCCTCACCCGAGCAAAACGCGATCGCAGCGCGAAGTTCGTGCCCTCGCGCCATTCGAGGGTCTGCCATTGCGAGGCTGGCAGCGTGCGCGCCAGTTCCTTCATCGACAGCGGGCGCTCGTTTGCAGCTTCGCCCAGACACTGTCTCGTGGGCACATTGCCCCGCCCGCTGTAGGCCGGCGGCGGCAGCGGCGCGTGCCCGGGCGGCCAGACGTTGACCTGGCCGGTCACGCCCACCACATAGGTCAGCCCCAGTTCGCTCAGCCGCTCGCGAAAGGCCGTGTCAGTCCCGTAGCCAGCATCGGCCAACACGCAGTGCCTGGGTGCACCCTGGCTGATCAATCGCTCGATCTGCGCCAATGCGATGGCCGGCTTGGTGGCAAAGGCCAGGTCCTTCGGAACGCCAGCCTTCTGGCGCCGCGCCTCACCCACGCTGTCCTCTTCGCACCACTCCTTGGGCATGTACAACTGCCAGGCCACCGGCAGGCTGCCCGCCTGGCATGCTAGTGACAAGCTCACAGCCACCTGACAGTTGTCCTGCTTGCCCAGCATCCCGCAGTACTGGCGTGCCACGCCCACGGAGTGTGTGCCCTGCTTGGGAAAGCCGGTGTCGTCAACGATCCACCAGCCGCCGTCGGCGAAGTCCATGGCCGGCACGACCCATTGCGCCACACGAAGCAGCATCTGCTCGTCAGACCACGCCGAGTCGGCAACGAAGTGGTGCAGCGATTGGTGCCTCGACCGCGTGGACGCCGGCGCCAGGTGCGACGCCATCGGCTCCACGCTCTTGCGCTTGAGCGGCGCCATCAATCCCGTGCAGTACCCTCGCAACCCCGCGTGTCGATCCAGATGACCTAGACCGGCGCACAAGTGCGCCATGTATCGCTCGAACTCAGCCAACTCC
>JAEUOZ010000036.1 GCA_016790225.1 Rubrivivax sp. | reverse complement strand
CGTTCGGTGCTCGCGCCAAATGCGCGCTGCGCTCCGCTGCGGCCTGCGCGCCCGCCCTTGACACCGCCGAAACGCCAACAGCCAAACACACGCTCGCCACCACTTGACGTTTCTGGAAGTCCTTGTAGAGGGGTTAGGCGGCATTCTCGATAGCCGGTGTCTAGACTGGCGCCGGTTCGCGGTACAGGTACGCTGCAATAGCGGCCAGTCCGATGCTCGCGAGCCAAGTGTAGTAGCCTATTGCGGCGGTGTAGGAGAACTCGCCTGCGCTCCCATATGCGATGTTCTCGGGAACCAAGAACGTCACTGCAATAACCAAGCCGACTACGGCAAGAGCCACGGCCTCTTGCGAACGTGGACCGGTGCGCTTAGACCACGAGAAGAAGAGGAAGAGGTTTGCGAGCCATGAGAAGTGGCCAGCAAAGAGACCAATCGGCCCCAGCAGGAAAGCCGAGAACCCAAACTCCGGTTTGAGCTTCCCATAGTAGTCAATAGTGTAGGCTGGAAGAAGCAGACTCGCTGTAAAGCAGAGCGCACTCAGCCAAACTGCGTACCGAGAAAGGCGGTTAGGAATCTTGATCTGTTTCACCGGAAGTGCCCTATGCCGCCTAACGTGATTTAGACAATCCGCGAACCCGCGTCGTCACCAAAAGTGTCCACATCTGACCAGCCCCTGATACATCTCGCTACCCCTACCCTCTTCCACACACCCCATTCAACATCGCCCACCCCCGCCTGTCCAATACCCCTCCAGCCCGCTCTACGCAGAACTGATGACAGGGCTAACCCCTAACGACAACGGCCACCCGACACCGGACCCGACCTGCCCGATCCCCCGGCACCCCGCCCGCTCGCCCCACCCCATCTACCCCGCCAAGGCCCGCCTTTTCCCGGCCTCCCCCTGCGCGCGCCGTTCCTAGACTGCGGCATCCTCATCCCATTCACCTGCCCGCCTGCCGCCGCGGGGCCTTGTGGCCTCGGGTGGCGGTTCTGGGTGGGGCCCTCGCGCATGCCGCAGTTCACCTGGACGGGCCGCGACGCACGGTCTGTCATGCGTTCCGGCGTCATCGAAGCCGCTTCTGCCGCGCAGGTGGAGGCGCAGCTCTCAGCGCAGGCGCTGGAGCCGGTGGCCATCGTGCCCTTGCCGGATTCGGCGGAAGCGGCGGCGGCCTCCACGCGGGCGGCGCGCTTGAAGGCGGCGGGCGTGCTGCGGCGCCCCGGGGCTGGGGCTGGGGCTGCGGCTGGCGCTGCGGCGGTGGCCGCTGCGGGCGCGGCGCAGGCCGGTTTCAGTGGGCTGGCGGCGGGTGCGGCTTCGGCGTCGGCGCGGGCTGCGCCGGGTGCGATCGACACGGCAGATCTGCTGGATCTGGCCAAGCAGATGAATATCCTGATGCGCGCGGGCGTGGCGCCTTCGCGCGCCTTCACGGGGCTCACGGCCAACATCCGCAACCCGGCCTTGACGGCGGTGGTGGAAGAGATGGCAACGGCCGTGCAGCAATCAGAGCCGCTGTGGCGCGCGATGGCGGCGCAGCCGGCGGTCTTTGACGAGTTTTCAGTGGCGGTGGTGCGCCAGGGCGAGCCCGCGGGCAAGCTGGCGGAAGCCTTCAAGACGATCTACCTGCACCACGAGTTTCAGGATTTCATGCGCACGCAGGCCCTGGCTTCGCAGCGGCTGCCGCTGATGCTGGGCGCGGCGCTGGCCGTTTCCGGCGTGCTGGGCCTGGGCGGCTTGCTGCCCTGGGCCGTGCAGATGCTGCCGGCCTCACCGCAGCCCCTGCCCGGCCTGACGCTGGCCCTGCTGCACATGGGCGGTGCGATCCAGGAACAGGGGCCGCTGGCGGTGCTGGGCGCTGGCGCGCTGCTGCTGGCCTTGCGCAGCCGCCCGCGCTGGGCGCCGGCGGGGCTGCATCAACTGCGCGATCGGCTGCGACTGATGGAGCCGCTGTCCGGCCCCACGCTGCGCGCCAATGCGCTGGCCCGGCTGGCCGGCAATCTGGCCCTGGCACAGCGCAGCGGCCTGCCGCTGCCGCGCAGCCTGCAGCTGGCCGCGCTGGAATGCGGCAACGCGCATCTGGCCGCGGTGGTCGAGCAGGCGCGCCGGCTGGTGGAACAGGGCGAACCGCTGTCCACCGTCTTCCGCCATGCCTGCATCTTCAACGCCGAGGCCCAGCAGACGCTGGAGCAGGGCGAAGCCCAGGATTCGCTGCACGAGGCGCTGGTGGACATCACGCAGATCTACCGCGCCGAAAGCGAAGCGCAGCAGCGCACGATGCTGCACCGCTTCGACGTGCTGATGGTGCTGGGCCTGGCGCTGCTGGCCGTGCTGCTGGTGGCGGCACTGGTGGTGCCGGTGCTGGGCAGCGGAGCCCCGGCTGGGCTGACGATCAGCAGCTTGGGCCTGGTGGAGACGCGCGCGCCGGGCCTGGAAGGGCTCAGCCCGAACGGGCTTCGTTGAGGCCTTTCAGCGGCGCCTGCCGCGCGGGCGCCCCGCCCGCCCGTCTCACTTGAAGACGATCCGCACGGCCTCCAGCCGCGTGCGGCTGGGGTTGAGCTGCGCCTTGACCTCGACCTGGCGGCCGACGCTCAGATCGGCCAGGCCGCCGCCGTCCAGCCGCAGGTCGGGGCGGGCGGTGCTGATGGTTTCGCCGCGCAGGGTGATGGTGCGTGCGCTGCTGTCCACCGCCGTGAGGGCCCCGCGCAGATCGAAGCCACGTTCCTGGGTCTGGGCTTCGGTCTCGATGCTGACGCTGGTGGCGATCAGGCTGCCGGCTTCGGCGCGGCCTTTCACCTGCACGCGGGTGCCCAGGCGCAGGCCGGCCGTGCCGTCCGGAAAGCTGGCGCCGCTGGCATCGACGGGCAGGCCATTGACGCTGAAGGCGGCCGCGCTGCTGAAGCCGGTGATCAAGCCATTGAGTTCCGCCTCCGGCCGATCCGGCGGCGGGCGCAACGCGGTGGCGAAGCTGCTCACGACGTAGCGGCCGCTGGCATCCAGCGTGGTGGCCAGCGGCAGGCGCACCGTGCGCCCCACCGCCAGATCGGCGGGGACGCTGCCGGCCGAACCCCAGGCGAAGACGGCGTTGCCAATGCGCAGCGTGCGGGCGCTGTTGTCCAGCGCCGTGACGATGCCTCTCACGCGCCACTGCAGCAGCGGGCTGCGCGGCTCGATGCGCGTGGCGCGGTAGACGCCGCTGGCGGCGTCGAAGAGCGCATAGACCTCCACGCCGTTGCCGGCACGCAGGCTGTCGATGCCACTGGCCAGCCGCTCGTCGAACACGGTCTCGGCGCTCACCTGCACGGTCTGGCCCAGCACGGTAAAGCGGCTGCCGGCTGTGTCCACGGTGGCCACCGGGCCCAGCAGTTCACTGCCAAAGCGGATGCGCGTCGCGCTGGCGCGGCGGCCGCTGCTGTCGCTGGCGATGCTGCCGGCCTCCACCTCCACCGTCATGCCCAGCTTCAGCTCGCTGTTGCTGCGGGTGGCGTCGTCGTCGTCCAGCACGCTGGCCGCGCTGTCGTCAAAGCGCACCTCGTTGACGATGATGGAGCCAAAGCCGCTGATGGCGCCGGAGGCATAGCTGCCGGTGCCGCCGCTGCCCACGCCGCCACCGCAGCCGGCCAGCAGCAGGCCGGTGGCCAGCAATGCCAGCAAGCACTGGACTGCCGTGCGCAGCGCTGCCGTCAACGGGGTCCCGGGGCGGCCGTGCGCTGTGCGGGCGGGGCTGCCGGTGCGGGGGCGATGGCGGAAGAAGGTATTCATGAGGCGGGCTCGCAATGGGGGTTGTCGGCGCGATCGCTTGCAGCGCTCCGGCTGGGGGCGCGGGCGGGGCTCATCGCTTGCGCGGTCGGCGGCGTGGCGCGGCCGCGGGGCGCGCCGGATCGGCCGGGGCCTGGGCCTGCGCGGCGCGCGCGGCTTCGGTGGCTTCGTCAAAGGCATACAGGCCGATGCGCACGCGCCGCTGCGCCGCCGCGGGCAGGGCCTCGTCCTCGGCCACGTGTTTTTCCAGCGGCGGCACCAGGGTCTGCAGCAGCAGCTTCCACTGCGGGGCGATCAGCGCGCGCACCGCCTGGACGGAGGCGTCCGAAAGGCCGTCGGCAAACAGCGCCTGCTCGAAGTGCCGGCGTCCATCGGCCAGCACGTTGTCCACGCCGGCGCTCAGGTGATCGCCCACGTTGGCGGCCAGGAAGCCCAGCATGCGCACGCGGTCGCCGCTGGGCACAAAGCCATCGCCACGCGGGCGCACGGTGTCGGCCGTCTCGTCCAGCGTCGCCATCTTCAGGCGCAGCAGTTCATCCAGCAGGCTGCGTGCGTGCACATCGCGGGTGATGGCCTGCGCCAGGCTTTCGAAGCTGGGCGCCGGGCCCAGGCGCGGCAGCACCCGCGGCTGGCCTTCGGCGTCGCGGTACTCGGGTGCGGAAAGCCAGTGGGTATAGACCTCGGTGGCCAGCGACCGGGCGGGCGGCGCGCCTTCGGGCTGGCGCTGCAGCACCAGGCGTGTCACCTCGCGGCGGTTGATGCCGGTGGCGGTGGCGATGCGGCTCACGCTGCGGTGGGCCGGGATGCCGGGGTGGGCCTGGGCGGCAGCTTGCACGATGCTCTGCTTCAAGGTCTCTTCCAGCACCGCGTAGGGCAGGCCCCGCTCCACCGCCAGCCGCGCCAGCGGCAGCAGCAGCGCGCGCATCGCGGCCACGAGCGCCTGCTGCTCGTCGTCGGGTCCGGGGGTCGGCGGGGTTTCGCTCACGCGGGGGATTGGAACAGCCCGCGCCCGCCGCTGCGTGCACTGGGCGTGGTGCGGCAGGCGCCGGGCGCTTCAGGGTGGCGCGCCCAGGGCGCGCATCAGATCAGCCACAGGATGTGCCGGCTTCACTCGAAGTCGATCTGCGTGGCCACCAGCTGCGTGCGGTCGGCCGAGGGCGTGCCCTTGACCGACACGCGCTTGCCATCGGCCAGATCGGTCTCGGCGCCGTCCTTCCAGGTGACGCTTCCGGCATAGCTGACGGTCACGTTGCGCAGCTTGAAGGTCTTGGCCGTGGTATTGAGGGCCGAGACGCTGCCGTGCAGCTCGAAGCGGTGGCGCTCCGGCGCGTGGCGGCCGTCCAGCTCCACCGTGGTGGCCACCAGCGTGCCGGCACTGACGCTGCCCTTCACTTCCACCACCGCGCCCAGCACGATGCCGGTCACGCCGTCGGGGAAGCTGGCCTTGCTGGCATCGACCTTCAGGCCATTGACCTCAAACTCGCTGGCTGAGCTGAACGCGGTGATCGGCCCGCGCAGATGCGCGCCCACGCCGTCGTCGGGCTGGCGCACGCCGGTGCGCACGGCCGTGGCCACCCACTGGCCGTTGACCTGCGTGGTCTGCAGCCGCACGCGCACGCGCTGGCCATTGGCCAGGCTGGCAGGCACATCCGCGGCGGCCAGCTGCCCATAACTGATGACCTGGCCGCCCACGCTGAAGGTCTTGGCCGTGGTGTCCAGGCCGGCGATCAGGCCGCGCAGCTTGTAAGTGGTGGCGCTGGTGGCGTCTTCCACACGCATCGCGGTGTAGCTGCCGTCGGTGGCATTGAACTGGGCATGCACCTCCAGCACGCTGGCGGTGCTGATGCCCGCCAAGCCGCCGGCCAGGCTGTCGTCGAAGACGGTGCTGGCCGTCACGGCCACCTTCTGGCCCAGCACGGTCAGCGTGCCGGCGGCGCTGTCCACCGCCGTCACCGGGCCGACGATCTCGCTGCCGAAGCGGATGCGCAGTGCGCGGCCGGTGCCGGCGCCGGCATTCACGCCCGCGCCTTCCAGCTCCACCATCATGCCCAGGCGCAGCTGATCGCGGCTGCGGGCGCGGTCATCGTCGTCCGTCACCACCGCGCCGCTGTCGTCGAAGCGCACGCCGTTGACGATGACCGAGCCGAAGCCGCTGATCGGCCCGGCGGCAAAGGCCGTGGCGCGCTCTGCCGCCGCGGTGCCGCCGCCGGTGGGTGCGGCGTCGCCGCCTCCGCCGCAGGCGGCGATGACGGCCACCGAGGCACTCAGCAGCAGGGCCGCCAGGCGGCGCAGGCCGGGGCGCGGCGCGAGCGCGCGGGTTTCAAGGTGGGTTTCAAGGGAAGGACGGGTGGACATGCTGCAGGGCTCCTGGGCGGGCGGCCGGCCCCCAACGGACCGACCATGGGACACAGTATAAATGTGCAACTTGCACATTTGTGTCCATTTGGTAAACGAGTGCTGCACGGTGTACGGCGGCCTGCCCGCCCGTCAGCCGCTACGCTTGCCGCATGCCCGCCCCGCGCCGCTGGATCGCCCACCTGGACATGGATGCCTTCTATGCCTCGGTGGAACTGCTGCGCTATCCGCAGCTCAAGGGGCTGCCGGTGGTCATCGGCGGCGGGCGGCGCCACCAGCCGCTGCCGCAGCCCGATGGCACGCTGGTCTTTGCCCGGCTCAAGGGCTATGCCGGCCGCGGCGTGATCACCACCGCCACCTATGCGGCACGCGATCTGGGCGTGCACTCCGGCATGGGGCTGATGAAGGCCGCCCTGCGCGCGCCCGATGCCATCCTGCTGCCCACGGATTTCGAGCGCTACCGCGACTTTTCGCGCCAGTTCAAGGCCGCCGTGGCCGAGATCGCCCCGCTGATCGAAGACCGCGGCATCGACGAGATCTACATCGATCTGAGCGCCGTGCCCGGCGCGCAGGAGGCCGTGGGTCACGATCCCCTGGGCGGCGTGCGGGCCGTGGCGCAGGAGATCCGCAACAACGTGCTGCGCCGCACGGGGCTCAGCTGCTCGGTGGGCGTGACGCCCAACAAGCTGCTGAGCAAGCTGGCCTCGGAGATGGACAAGCCCGATGGCCTGACAGTGCTCACCGAGGCGGACATCCCCACCCGCGTGTGGCCGCTGCGCGCGCGCAGCGTGAACGGCATCGGCCCCAAGGCCGCGGCCCGCCTGCAGCAGCTGGGCATCGAGACCATCGGCCAGCTCGCCGCGCAGCCGCGCGCCCGCCTGATCGAGCACTTTGGCCGCAGCTACGGCAGCTGGCTGCACGAAGCCGCCAACGGCCGCGACGAGCGCCCCGTGGTGACGCACAGCGAACCGGTCTCGATGAGCCGCGAAACCACCTTCGAGCGCGATCTTCACGCCGTGCGCGACAAGGCCCAGCTGGGCGCAATCTTCACCGAGCTGTGCAGCCGCGTGGCCGAAGACCTGCAGCGCAAGGGCTATGTGGGCCGCACGATCGGCATCAAGCTGCGCTTCGAGGACTTCAGCACCGTCACGCGCGACCACACCGTTCCCGAGCCCACGGCCGACGGCCCCACCATCCGGCGCCTGGCCGGCGGCTGCCTCAAGCGCGTGGACCTCAGCCGCCGGCTGCGCCTGCTGGGCGTGCGCGTCGGCCAGCTGAGCAAGGCCGGGGTGAAGGGCTGAGCCCCCCGGTTGCACCCGGAAACCACGCCCTCGGTACCGCCTGCCGGGACTTTGCGCCACATCAAGCCGGGCTCTGCGAAGCCACCAGAGACTGTTGCTCCAATTTGTAGCAACACCCGAATCGATGAGTACCTTGACCTGGACCGATGCCCTGGTGCTGGATCACGGCCGCATGGACCGCACGCACCGCGAATTCGTGGATCTGGTGGCCGATGTCGAGCACGCGCTGAATGACGATCCGGAGCTGCTGCCCGGCCGCTTCGCCAGCCTGCTGAGCCACACCGAAGCGCACTTTGCGCAGGAAGAACGCTGGATGCAGCAGCTGGGCTTTGCCGAAGGCAACTGCCACGCCTTCCAGCACCAGCATGTGCTGGACGTGCTGCGCGAGGTGCAGCGCATCATCGGCACCACGGGCGATGCCGCCATCGTGCGCCGCCTGACGGCCGAGCTGGGCAGCTGGTTCGTCGCGCATGCCCAGATGATGGATGCGGCGCTGGCCGAGACCATGGCACAGCACGGGCTGGATGCCGAGACCGGCGCGGTGGCCCGGCCGCCCGCCCCGCAGGCCGAGCTGGTCACCAGCTGCGGATCGGCCAGCTGCAGCTGAGTTCATGCGTTGGGGCTTGCTTGCCCCGATGCACAGCGGCCGCGGCAAGGGTATAAGCGCGAGGGGCAGCCCCTGCCCCGCCGGCCCTCAGCGCACACCCGCCCCTTGCCCCTGCGACCCGAATCCGATACCCGCCTGCCCTCGCTGGAAGGGCTGCGTGCCTTCGAGTGCGCCGCGCGCATGGGCACCTTCGAGCGCGCTGCCGAATCGCTGGCCATCACGGCCAGCGCGGTGGCCAAGCGCGTGGCGGCCGTCGAAGAGCTGCTGGGCACGCCGCTGCTGCAGCGCGGCGCGCGCCAGCTGCAGCTCACCGCCGCCGGCAAGGAATACCTCGCCCATGTGCAGCAGGCGCTGGCCTTGCTGCACGCCGTGCCGCAGCACCAGCGCCAGACGCAGCGGGTGCAGCGCCTGCGCATCAGCGCACCACCCACCTTTGCGCGCCAGGTGCTGGTGCCGCGGCTGGACGATTTCAGCCGCGCGCAGCCGCAGGTGGAGCTGGAGATCGTGCTCTCGATCCCCTTCGTCGAAGGCCCGGGCGCGGATGCCGACGTGGAGATCCGGCACGGCCCGCTGCCAGCCAGCGGGGCCGTGCAGCTGCTGCACGACGTGGTCACGCCGATGCTTTCGCCCGCGCTCCTGCAGCGCCTGGGTGGCCTGCAGCAGCCCGCCGATCTGGCGCGTGCGCCCCTGCTGCGCACGCCGCTGGAACCCTGGGCACCCTGGTTCCAGGCGGCCGGCCTGACGCTGCCGGAGCCGGCCAGCGGCCCCAAGCTGGTGGATCTGGGCTTGACGCTCGAAGCGGCGCTGGCCGGCCAGGGCGTGGTACTGGGGCGCCCGAGCCTGGCGCAGGCCTGGCTGGACAGCGGCGCCCTGCGCGCACCCTTCGGCACGCAGGCCACGCCGCTGGCGCAGTACCACCTGCTGGCCCACGCCACCAGCGAGGCCGCGCAGGCCTTCGCGGCCTGGCTGCAGGCCCAGGGCGAGCGCCTGTCGCAGCAGGCGCTGCAGACACTGCGGCGCGCGACACCGGCGCGCTGAGGCTGCGCGGCGGAAGCGATTTCCGGTCTGGCGCGAAGAACATTCCTCTGCCAGGGTCTCCGCGCTGGATAGCATGCCGGCACAGGAGACAAACCCATGCCCGTGATCACCAACATCGAAGATCTGCGCGTTCTGGCCGAAAAGCGCGTGCCGCGGATGTTCTACGACTATGCCGATTCCGGCAGCTGGACCGAAGGCACCTACCGCGCCAATTCAGCAGAGTTTGCGCGCATCAAGCTGCGCCAGCGCGTGGCCGTCAACATGGAAAACCGCAGCACCGCGGTGACCATGGCGGGGCAGGAGGCCAAGATGCCGGTGTCCATCGCACCGGTGGGCCTGACGGGCATGCAGCATGCCGATGGCGAGATCCACGCCGCCCGCGCGGCGGAGAAATTCGGCATCCCCTTCACGCTGTCCACGATGAGCATCTGCTCGATCGAGGACATCGCCGAGAACACGCAGGCGCCGTTCTGGTTCCAGCTCTACATGATGCGGGACCGCGATGCGATGGCCCGCATGATCGACCGCTGCAAGGCCGCGCGCTGCAGTGCGCTGGTGCTGACGCTGGATCTGCAGGTGATCGGCCAGCGCCACAAGGATCTCAAGAACGGGCTCACGGCACCGCCCCGGCCCACGCTGGCCAACATCATCAACCTGGCCACCAAGCCGCGCTGGTGCCTGGGCATGCTGGGCACGCGGCGCCACACCTTCCGCAACCTGGTGGGCCATGTGAAGGAGGTGAGCAACATGAAGTCGCTCGCCGCCTGGACCAACGAGCAGTTCGATCCGCGCCTGAACTGGGACGATGTGGCCTGGGTGAAGGAGCGCTGGGGCGGCAAGTTCATCCTCAAGGGCATCATGGAAGTCGAAGACGCGCTGCTGGCCGTCAAGAGCGGCGCCGATGCCATCGTCGTCAGCAACCACGGCGGGCGGCAGCTCGATGGCGCGCTGTCCAGCATCGAGGCGCTGCCCGCGATCGTCGAAGCCGTGGGAGACAAGATCGAGGTCTGGATGGACGGCGGCATCCGCAGCGGGCAGGACGTGCTGAAAGCCTGGGCCCTGGGCGCGCGCGGCACCATGATCGGCCGCGCGATGGTCTACGGCCTGGGCGCGATGGGCGAAGCCGGCGTGAGCAAGGCGCTGCAGATCATCCACAAGGAACTGGACATCACCATGGCCTTCTGCGGCCACACGCAGCTGCGCGGCGTGGACCGTTCGATCCTCGTGCCGGGGACCTTTCCGGTGGTGCCGCGGGGCTGAGGCCGCGCGGCGTGGGCCACGCCGGTTCCGCGTGAAAGCCCGCCTGGGCAGGGCTGGGGGGCGGCGATAGAGTGCCGAGCATGAGCTTCGCCGACACCCGTTTGCACCCACAGGCCCGGCCGGGCAGCGCCGGCTGGCGCAGCCGCCTCGGCCGCTCCAGCCGCTCCAGCCGCTTCGGCCCCCTCACCCGCCTCAGCCAGCTTTCACGCGCGCTGACGCTGTGCCCGGCCCTGCTGCTGCCGCCGGCCGTGCAGGCCGATGACGCAGCCTGGCTGCGCTGCCGCAGCGTCACCGAGCCCATGGCCCGGCTGGCGTGTTATGACGCTGTCAAGCCGTCCCTCTCCGCACCCGGCAGCACGCCCGGCAGCGCGCCCAGCGCCGCGGCGCCGGCGCCCGCCGGCCCAGGCCCGGCCGGCGCGCGGCCGGCGGCAGCGGCAGCCACCGGCACAGCAGCCGCCGGCACGGCCCTCAGCAGCGCCGAACAGGCCTTCGGACTGGAGCAGCGCTCAGGCGGTGGCGGCATGGATGCGATCCGCAGCCGCATTCCCGGCCCCTTCGAAGGCTGGCAGGCGGGCACGCGCTTTCGGCTCGCCAACGGCCAGGTCTGGCAGGTCAGCGACGGCAGTTCGGCCTTCTACCGGCTGCGCGATCCGGCGGTGACGATCAAGCGCGGGGCGCTGGGCTCCTTCGTGCTGGATGTCGAGGGCGTGAACCAGCCGATCCGCGTGCGGCGCGTGGAGTAGCGCGGCCCGCGGCGGGCGCCACGGCGCCGGTGCCTCGTCAGCTCCGGGGCAGATGCCGCCGCGCTTCGGCCGGCGTCTCGTACAGGTGCGGCGCCACGCCGCGCGCCGCCAGGGCCGGGCCCAGCTTGGCGCGCAGGAAGCCGGAGGTGCTGTAACGCACCACGTTGCGGTAGTGGCGCTGCACCAGCTCCTGCACCATCTCCGCCCAGCGGTCTTCCACCTCGGGCGCGAGGTGGAAGTGGTCGTAGTTGACCACCGCATCCACCGGCCCGCCCTGCAGCGTGTGCGGCAGCACCTGACGTTCGATCTCCGCCCACACGGCCTGCACATCGTCTTCGGTGCGGATGCTCAGGCGCTCGAAATTGATGAACAGCGTGCGGCTGCCGGCATCGAAGCGGAAGCGATCGGCCAGCGGCAGCATCAGCATGCGTGCGCGCAGGCCCATCGCCGCCTCGGCAAAGACAGCCGGCTCCATGCGCGCGGGCTCGCCGCGCATCACGGGCTTGAAGGCCATGTGGTCCAGCACGTCGCGCTGCAGTTCCAGCCCGGGCGCGATCTCCAGCAGTTCGATGCCGGCCTCGTGCAGGCCGAAGACAGCGCGCTCGGTGACGTAGAGCACCGGCTGGCCGCGCCGCTGCGCCTCGCGGCCGCTGAAGGTGCGGTGCTCCACCTCGTGCACGAACTTCGCCTGCCCGTTGGCCAGGAAGGTGCCCACGAAGACCAGGCGCTTGGCGTTCTGGCTGATGTTGATGAAGCCGCCCGCCCCGGCCAGACGCGGCCCGAACTTGCTGACGTTGACGTTGCCCTGCGCATCGGCCTGCGCCAGGCCCAGAATGGCCAGGTCCAGGCCGCCGCCGTCGTAGAAATCGAACTGGTAGGGCTGATCCAGCACCGCCTGCGTATTGACCGCCGCACCGAAGTTCAGCCCGCCCGCCGGAATGCCGCCGATCACGCCGGGCTCGGCCGTGAGCGTGATCAGATCGATCACGCGCTCTTCGGCCGCCACCGCCGCCACGCCCTCGGGCATGCCGATGCCCAGGTTGACCACCGCATTGGGCCGCAACTCCAGCGCGGCGCGCCGCGCGATGAACTTGCGCTCGCCGTGCGGCATGGGCTCCACGCTGGCCGCGGGCACGCGGATCTCGCCGGCAAAGGCGGCGCTGTAGGGTTCGGCAAAGGTCTGCGGGTGGTACTCGGGCTTCTCGGCCAGCACCACGCAATCCACCAGCACGCCGGGGATCTTCACCTCGCGCGGCGGCAGCGAATGCGTCTGCGCCAGGCGCTCCACCTGCGCGATGACGATGCCGCCGGAATTGCGCACCGCCATCGCGATGGCCAGGGATTCCAGCGTCAGCGCCTCGCGCTCCATCGTGAGGTTGCCGTCGCCATCGGCCGTGGTGGCGCGGATCAGCGCCACATCGATGGGAAAGGCGGGGTAGAAGAGAAAGTCCTCGCCGTCGATGGGCATCAGGCGCACGCGGTCTTCGGTGGTGCGGGCATTGAGCTTGCCGCCGCCCAGCCGCGGATCGACGAAGGTGCCCAGGCCCACCCGCGTGAGGTGCCCGGGGCGGCCGGCCGCGATGTCGCGGAACAGGTGGGAGATCACGCCCTGCGGCAGGTTCCAGGCCTCGATCTGGTTCTGCACCGCCAGCTTCTGCAGCGCCGGCACCAGGCCCCAGTGGCCGCCGATCACGCGCGCCACCAGCCCGGCGTGGCCGAAGTGGTTCAGCCCGCGGGTCTTGCCATCGCCCTGGCCCGCGGCATACACCAGCGTCAGCTCGCGCGGCGAGCCGCTGTCCAGAAAGCGCTTTTCCAGCGCCACGGCCAGGTTCTCGGCAAAGCCGATGCCCACGAAGCCGCTGCTGGCCACCGTGTCCCCATCCCGTACCAGGGCCAGGGCTTCGGCAGCACTGACGATCTTGCCTTGTCGCTGGCTGCCCGCCAGACGTTCGGCCGCGTGGCGATGAGGCATGCCGGGGTATCCGTTCAGGTGCGATCCGGCGGCAGCCCGCCGTGCACCCGCAGCAGGCTGAAGATGATGGTGGACAGGCGCGACACGCTGGCGGCATCCACCGGATCACCCAGCCGGAAGCGCCACATCAGCCCCTTGCCGGCCCGCTGCAGTTCAGGGAAAGCCGGCGAAGGCTCGCCGCCCGTCAGCACCTGCAGGTGGATGTGCGTGCGGTGCGGCACCAGCGCCAGCGCGTATTCGTGGTTGGCCCCGTAGAAGAGGTTGCCGCTGCGCACCAGCAGATCCGCCTGCGGCGCGGATTTCAGGATCGCCGCATGGAGCGCGAGCGCGGTCTCGCGCTGGTTGGCGGGCAGCAGGTCGAACCAGCTGTCCACCAGGGCGGGCAGGCTTCGCAGGTTGCGCATGGTGGGCGGGGTCGCCGGGTGGGCTCAGAGAGTGCGGGCGTTGAAAGTGTCGCACTCCTGGACGCTGCCCGTCTGCAGGCCGCGCTTGAACCAGGCCACACGCTGGGAGCTGCTGCCGTGCGTGAAGCTCTCCGGCACCACCATGCCCTGGGATTGACGCTGCAGGTTGTCGTCGCCGATCTGCGCCGCCGCATTCAGCGCCTCTTCGATGTCGCCCTGCTCCAGCCAGCCCTTGCCCTTCTGCGAGTGGTGCGCCCAGACGCCGGCAAAGCAGTCGGCCTGCAGTTCCACGCGCACCGACAGCGCGTTCATCTGCGCCTGCGACACGCGCCCGCGCATCGAATCCACCTTCTGCGTGATGCCCAGCAGGTTCTGCACGTGGTGGCCCACTTCGTGCGCAATGACGTAGGCCCGTGCAAAGTCGCCCGGCGCATTCATGCGGCGCTGCAGCGTCTCGAAGAAGCCCAGATCGATGTAGACCTTCTCGTCGCCCGGGCAGTAGAACGGCCCCATCGCCGCCTGGCCCGTACCGCAGGCCGTGGGATAGGCGCCGCGGAACAGCACCAGCCTGGGCTCGCGGTAGCTGCCGCCGCTGCCCTTGAGCATGCGGCCCCAGATGACTTCGGTATCGCGCAGCACGGTGGAGACAAACAGCGCGGCCGCGTCATTGGCCGGCGGTGCCGGCGCCGGGCCCTGCTGCTGAGTGCTGGTGGCCACGCCGCCACTCAGATCGCCTCCGCTGAGCACGCCCAGCACCGTGAGCGGGTTGATGCCGAAGATGAAGCTGGCCAGCAGCGCGATGACGATCGTGCCCAGGCCGATGCCGCGCCCGCCGATGCGCGGCAGGCCGCCCCCTCCGCCGCCGCTGCTGCCCCGCCGATCCTCGACGTTGCGGCTCTGCTCGTGACCTTCCCATTTCATGCGCAGTCTCCTTCTGGCTCTGCGGTGATCGGATCACCGTCCCAACGGTTGCGGGCCACGGTTCGGCCAGATCACAGGCGCTTCAGGTCTTGGGCAATGTCACGCCGCGCTGGCCCTGGTATTTGCCGCCCCGGTCTTTGTAGCTGGTTTCGCAGACTTCGTCACTCTCGAAGAACAGCACCTGCGCGCAGCCTTCGCCGGCGTAGATCTTGGCCGGCAGGGGCGTGGTGTTGCTGAACTCCAGCGTCACATAGCCTTCCCACTCGGGCTCGAAGGGGGTGACGTTGACGATGATGCCGCAGCGTGCGTAGGTGCTCTTGCCCAGGCAGATGGTGAGCACGTTGCGCGGGATGCGGAAGTACTCGACCGTGCGCGCCAGCGCAAAGCTGTTGGGCGGGATGATGCAGACATCGCCTTCCACATCCACGAAGCTCTTTTCGTCGAAGTTCTTCGGATCCACCACCGTGCTGTAGATGTTGGTGAAGACCTTGAATTCGCGCGCGCAGCGGATGTCGTAGCCATAGCTGCTGGTGCCGTAGCTGACGATGCGGTGGCCATCGGGCGCCTGCCGCACCTGGCCGGGTTCGAACGGCTCGATCATGCCGTGCTCGGCGGCCATGCGCCGGATCCAACGATCGCTCTTGATGCTCATCCGCCTCTTGCCTGTTCTGCCCATGGGTTGCAACCGCGGGCTGGCCGCTGCATATCACGGGATGCCGGGATTCTAGGCAAGCGCTAACATCGGCCTGACTCGGGAGATTCGCATGGCCAGTCCCTTCAGACCCGCCCTCGCCCTGTTGACGCAGTATGCGGAATACCACCGCGACCGCCGCAACATCGTCACGCATTTCGTCGGTGTGCCCTTGATCGTGTGCGCCGTGGGGCTGCTGCTCGCGCGGCCCGGCTTTGCGCTGGCGGGCTGGCTGCTCAGCCCGGCCTGGCTGGTCTTCGGGCTCGTCAGCCTGTGGTATCTGACGCGCGGCCTTCTGGCCATCGGCGCCGCCACGGTGCTGGGTGTGGGCCTGCTGATGATGCTGGCCCACCACCTGAGCGCTGGCGCCAGCACGCTGGCCTGGCTCTCCTGGGGCGTGGGCCTCTTCGTGGTGGGCTGGGTGATCCAGTTCATCGGCCACTACTACGAAGGTCGCAAGCCGGCCTTTGCCGATGATCTGGTCGGCCTTCTGGTGGGCCCGATGTTCGTGACGCTGGAACTGCTGGCCAGCCTCGGCCTCTTCAAGAGCCTGATGGCGCAGATCGAGCAGCGCGTGGGCCCGACGCACGTGCGCGATCTGGCGCACCATCCGGCCACGCGCTGAAGCCGGCCGCGGCGCTCAGCGCCAGGCCATCTCACCGGCCAGAAACTGCTGCGCCTGCGGCGAGCGCGGCTGCTCGAAGAATTGCTCCACCGGCGCATCGTCCAGCACGCGCCCGCCATCCAGGTAGATCACCCGCGTGGCCAGGCGCTTGACCTGTCCCAGGTTGTGCGAGCTCAGCACCACCGTCAGGCCTTCGGCCGCCAGCTCGGTGATCAGCAACTCCACCTCGTGCTTGGCGCTCGGGTCCAGGCTGGCCGTGGGTTCGTCCAGCAGCAGCACATCGGGCTGCAGCGACCAGGCCCGGGCCAGCGCCAGGCGCTGCTGCTGGCCGCCGGACAGCGTGGTCGCGCGCCGCGCCTCCAGCCCGTCCAGCCCCACCCGCTGCAGGGCCTGCGCCACGCGCGCTGCGCGCTGCGCCGCCGGCACGCCCCGCAGCCACAGCGCCAGGGCCAGGTTGGCGCGCACGCTCAGGCTCAGCAGGAAGGGCTTCTGGAAGAGCATGGCCTGGCGCGCCATGCGGCCCTCCGGCAGGCTGTGCAGCACACGCTGACCCTGCGCGCAAGGCAGCAGCCCGTGCAGCAGCCGCAGCAGCGTGGTCTTGCCGCTGCCATTGGCACCCACCAGGGCCAGGCGCTCGCCGCGGTGCAGCGTGAGCTGCACCGGCTGCAGTGCCGTGAGCTCGCCGAAGCGCACGGCCGCCTGATCCAGCGTCAGCAGCGGCTGGGCCGGCGCGCTGGAATCCGGGCCCGCGGCGCGCAGCACGGCAGACAGTTCCGGCGGCGGCTTCATGCGATCGCCTCGCGCTCGGCGGCCGAGCTGCCCTGCAGCAGGCCCACCACCAGGTTCAGCAGACCGACCACCGCCAGCAGCACCAGGCCCAGCGCCAGGGCCAGCGCCAGATCGCCCTTGCTGGTCTCCAGCGCGATGGCCGTCGTCATCACGCGCGTGACGCCGTTGATGTTGCCGCCCACGATCATCACTGCGCCCACCTCGGAGATGGCGCGGCCGAAGGCGGTGAGCAGCAGCGTCAGCACGGCCAGCCGCTCGTGCAGCAGCAGCAGCACGGCACGCGTCAGCGGCCCTGCGCCCAGTGACGCGAGCTGATCGCCGCCATCGCGCTGGGCGTTGAGCACCAGCCGCCGCGCCAGTGCGGCCACCAGCGGAATGACCAGGATGCTCTGTGCCACGATCATGGCCGTGGGCGTGAACAGGATGCCCAGCGAGCCCAGCGGGCCTGCGCGCGAGAGCATCAGGTAGACCAGCAGGCCCACCACCACCGAAGGCATGGCCAGCAGCGTGTTGAGCACCAGCACCACCGCCGCCTGCCCGGGAAAGCGCGCCACCGCCAGCCAGGCGCCGAGCGTCAGCCCGACCGCGGCGCCCAGCAGGCAGGCGGTGCCGCTGACCCGCAGGGACAGGCCCACGATGCGCATCAGCTCGGCATCGGCGCTGAGGATCAGTTGCAGCGCGAGGCTGAGGCTTTCGGTGACGGCGTTCATCTGTGGCCCAAGGACGGCCGGCATTCTCCCTGGGCCGCGCAGCGCGATCGATATGTCCACGGCTGCATATCTCGCCGCCGCCACGCGCGGCCCAAGGGGCAGAATTTGCGCTTTCCCCCTCGCCGCGATGCATGCGCGGCCCCAAGCGCCATGAGCGAACTCGGCCCCAATCCGCTGGCTGCGGGTGAGAACAACATCAGCGTCGACGACGCACGGCGCGCGATCGCGCAGGCCCTGGTGCCGATCCGCGGTGATGAGCGCCTGCCGCTGCGGGAGGCCGTGGGCCGCGTGCTGGCCGACGATGTGATCTCGCCCATCGACGTGCCGGCGCACGACAACTCCGCGATGGACGGCTATGCCTTTGCCGGGCAGGTGATGCAGCCTGGCCAGCCCACCCGGCTGCGCAGCGTGGGCACGGTATTCGCCGGCACGCCCTTTGCCGGCAGCCTGGCGCCGGGCGAGTGCGTGCGCATCATGACCGGCGCAGTGATGCCTGCGGGCTGCGACACCGTGGTGCCGCTGGAGCTGTGCAAGGCCGAAGGCACAGCCGACGCGGTGCAGGTGCACATCGAGCCCGGGATCATGCGGGCCGGCGAGAACCGGCGGCGCCAGGGCGAGGATCTGGCGCGTGGCAAGCCCGCGCTGCGCGCCGGACGCGTGCTGCGCCCGGCCGATCTCGGGCTGGTGGCCTCGCTCGGCTTCGAGACCGTCAGCGTGCGCCGCAAGCTGCGCGTGGCGCTGTTTTCCACCGGCGACGAGGTCATCGCGCCGGGCGAGCCGCTGCCGCCCGGCTGCATCTACGACAGCAACCGGTTTGCACTGGCCGCCGCGCTGCAGCGGCTGAACATGGAGGTCATCGATCTCGGCCTGGTGAAGGACGACCGCGCTGCGCTGCAGCGCACGCTGGACGAAGCCCTGCAGCGCGCCGACGTGGTGCTGACCAGCGGCGGCGTCAGCGCCGGCGACGCCGACCACACGCGCGAGCTGCTGGCGCGGCTGGGCGAGGTGGCCTTCTGGAAGGTCGCCATGCGCCCCGGCCGGCCCTTCGCCTTCGGCCCGCTGCAAGGTCCGCAGGGACAGCGCTCCTGGCTCTTCGGCCTGCCCGGCAACCCGGTGGCCGCGCTGGTCACCTTCTACGCCTTCGCCCGCGAGGCCCTGCTGCAACTGGCCGGCGCGACACCGCAGCCGCTGCCCGTGCTGCAGGCACGCAGCGTCGCCGCCATCCGCAAGCGCCCCGGCCGCACCGAGTTCCAGCGCGGGATCGTCAGCCCGGCGCCGGACGGCTGGGAAGTGCGCCTCACCGGATCACAGGGCGCCGGCGTGCTGCGCAGCATGAGCGAAGCCAACGCCCTGGTCGTGCTCCGCCACCAGCAGGCCTCCGTCCCCGAAGGCGGGCTGGTGGATGTGTGGCTGTTCGACGGGCTGGTGTGAGCGGCAGGCCCGCCCGACCCACAGCCCTGCGCTCAGCCCCCCAGCCGCTTCAGCAGCGCCTGCGTGAACTCGGTGGTGGTGGCGCGGCCACCCAGATCGCCGGTGCGGACCTGATCGACATTCAGCGTGGCGCCTATGGCCTGGCGCAGGCGGCGCGCCTTGTCGGCTTCGTTCACGTGTTCCAGCATCAGGGCCGCCGCCAGCATCAGCGCCACCGGGTTGGCGCGGTTGAGGCCGGCGATGTCGGGTGCCGAACCGTGCACGGCCTCGAAGATGGCGGCATCGGCACCGATGTTGGCGCCGGGTGCGAGGCCCAGCCCACCCACGAGGCCGGCCACCAGATCGGACAGGATGTCGCCGAACAGGTTGGTCGTCACCAGCATGTCGAACTGCCAGGGGTTGAGCACCAGCTTCATCGCGCAGGCGTCGATGATCACGGTGTCGAGCACGAACTTGCCCTTGTAGCGCTGCTCGTACAGCTCCAGGCCGGTCTCCAGGAAGATGCCGGTCAGCGCCTTCATGATGTTGGCCTTGTGCACGATGCTGACCTTCTTGCGGCCGGTGGCCACCGCATGGTCGAAGGCGAACTCGAGCAGCCGGCGGCTGCCGGCGCGGGTATTGATGCCGGTGGCCATCGCCACCGCGTGCGGGTCGCCGTCGATCTGCACGTAGTGCTCGTGGCCGATGTACAGGCCCTCGAGGTTCTCGCGCACCACGACCAGGTCGACCTTGTCGAAGCGGCCGCCGGGCACGATGGTCAGCGCCGGCCGCAGGTTGGCGTAGAGCTGGAACTCCTCGCGCAGGCGCACGTTGGAGGAGCGGTAGCCGCCGCCCGAGGGCGTCTCCAGCGGGCCCTTCAGCGCGAGCCGGGTGCGGCGGATGCTGTCGAGCGTGGCTTGTGGCAGCGGGTCGCCGGCGG
>JAEUOZ010000012.1 GCA_016790225.1 Rubrivivax sp. | reverse complement strand
CGACCTGACGCTGACGGTGTCCATCGGCGTGGCCGTGGCCGACCGCGGCGACGAGGCGCCCGAGTCGCTCATGCAGCGGCTGGATGCCGCGCTGTACCGGGCCAAGCAGGGCGGCCGCGACCGCGTGGAACTGGCGCCGCCGGCCGGAGCGCTCCCGGCCGCTTAGGCGCCCTGTGCGCCATGCGCGAAACGCGCGCGAAGTGCGCGAGGTGCGCGAGGTGCTCTGCGTGCCCTACGTGCGCCGGCCCCCGACCTCGAACGATCCGCCCGCAACAGCGCCGCAGCGGCCCGCGTGCCGCATCAACGCGAGGCGGAACCCTGCTTCGCCTTGAGCTTCCGCCCGCCCTTCTTCGAGCCGGACGCCGTCTTCGCCTGCGCGGGATCGTGCCGCTTCAGCCAGTCGAAGAACTCGCCGTACCAGAGGCGGCTGTTGCGCGGCTTCAGGATCCAGTGGTTCTCGTCCGGGAACCACAGCAGCCGGGCGTCGACGCCACGCGCCTTCAGCGTGTTGTAGTAGGCAAGGCCCTGCGCGTCGGGCACGCGGTAGTCGAGCGCACCGTGGATCACGAGCGTGGGCGTGCTCATGTGCCGCGCGAAGGCGTGCGGACTTTGCTTGTGCGCCTGGGCCATGTCGTCCCAGTACCAGGCGCCAAGCTCCTTGGCATGCCAGGCCCAGGCGTCGTCGGCGAACATGCCCACCCAGTCGAAGCAGCCGGCGTGGCACACGTAGGCCGCATAACGGCCCGCCGGCACGTGGCCGTTCATCCACGCCACCATGAAGCCGCCGTAGCTGCCACCGGTGGCGAACACGCGCTTCGCGTCGGCCCAGGGCTGCGTCAGCAGCCAGTCGGTGGCCGCCTCCACGTCCTGCAGTTCGAGTTCGCCCCAGCGGTGCGTGATGCTGTCGAGGAAGGCATGCCCGTAGCTCGAGCTGCCGTGGTAGTTGACCATCGCCACCACGTAGCCCTGGGCCGCGAAGACCTGCGCGTTCCAGCGGTAGTGCCAGGCGTCGCCGAAGGTCGTGTGCGGCCCGCCGTGGATGAGGTGCAGGATCGGGTACGTCTTCTTGGCGTCGAAGCCCGGCGGGTAGACGAGCCACAGCTGCACCGGGTCGCCGGTGGTGGCCGCGGACGCGCCCTTGCCCTTCTTCGCCGGGGGTGCCGAGGTTGCGCCGGCGATCCACTGCTCCTCGACGCGACCGCCCGCCCGCCGGCCCAGCAGCGCGTCGTTGAAGCTCTCCATGCGCCGCGGCGCCTGGCCGGGCAGGTGCGCGAACAGGCGCTCGGGATGCGTCGCCGAGTTGCCCAGCGCCACCAGCGTGCCGGCGGCCTTGTCGAAGCCGACGACCCAGCCGCCCTGCACCGCCACCTCGGCGCGCCGCGCGCCGAGCTCGAAGCGCCACAGGTGCCGTCGCCCGCGCTGCTCGGCGGCGAAGAGCACGGCCTGGCCGTCGTCCTCCCACAGCAGCGGCGCGTGCACCTCGTGGTCCCATTCGGCGCTTTCCACCTGCCAGGTGCCGCTCTCCCGGTCCCACGCCGCCAGCTGCGACGGCATCGTGTGCTTGAGCGCCTGGTGGCTGGCCGTGAAGGCGATGCGCCCGCCATCGGGGCTGTAGCGCGGCGTGCGGAAGTCCCAGGCCGGGTCCTTGGCGATCACCTTCACGCGGCCGCTCTTGAGCTCGAGCTCGGCCAGCGCGAAGCGGCCGTCCTGCTTCTTCGTCGGTGCCGGGTCGAAGGCGAAGACGAGGCGCCGGCCGTCGGGCGAGATGTCGAAGCAGTCGGCATCGGGCTCGGCGCGCGACAGCTCGTAGCTCGTGCCTTCGAACAGGTCGCGCACCTTGGCGGCGCCGTCGTCGTCGTCGCGTGGCAGCGTCATCAGGTGCAGGTGCGCCACGCGACCCATCGGCAGGTTGTGGTCCCAGTGCCGGTACTGGGCTTCGCTCGTGGCGTAGCCGCTTTCCTTGCGCGCCTTCCACTCCTTCATGCGCGCCGCCTGTGCCTTGGTGCCCTTGAGCTCGGGCCAGACCCAGCTCACGAAGACGAGCGAGCGGCCATCCGGGCACCAGCGGAAGTCCTCGACACCGGTCGCCACCTGGGCGGCGCGCCGGGCCTCGCCGCCGTCGGGGGCGATGAGGTAGAGCTGCGCCTCCTCGTCCTTCTTGCCCTCCTGCTCGCCGGCGCCGACGCCCACCTGCGGCCGACGGGCGGTGAAGGCGATGCGGTCGCCATGCGGGCTCCAGCGCGGGTGCGCGTCCTTGTCGCCGCACGCGGTCAGGCGCCGCGGCGCGCCGCCCAGCGTGGACATCAGCCACAGCGAGCTCGCGCCCTTGTTCTCTTCCATCGAGTAGCGCGTCACCGACGCCACGGCCTGCGCGCCGTCGGGCGCGAGGCTCGGCGCGCCGATGCGCTCGATCTGCCACAGGGCTTCGATGTCGAGGGTCTTCTTCGTCTTGCCGGGCATGGTGCAGGGACCTGTGAGGGCGCAGCGCTCAGCGCGGCCGCGCGAGTTGCCAGTCGAGGTGGGCCTTCACCGTCGGCCATTCGGCCGCCGTGATGCTGTAGACCGCGGTGTCGCGCAGGCTGCCGTTGGGCGCCACCATGTGCGCGCGCAGGATGCCGTCGAGCTGGGCGCCCAGGCGCTCGATGGCGCGGCGGCTCTGCGTGTTCAGGCGGTGCGTGCGGAACTCCACCGCGATGCAGCCGAGTGCGTCGAACGCATGGCCGAGCAGCAGCCGCTTGCACTGCGTATTGAGCGCCGTGCGCTGCGTGGCCGCGGCGGTCCAGGTGCTGCCGATCTCGACCCGCCGGTTCGCCGCGTCGATGTTCATGTAGGTCGTCATGCCGACGATGTGCCCGGCCTCGTCGAAGACGGTGAAGGGCAGCATCGACCCGCGGGCCTGCAGCCCGAGGCGGCGCTCGATCTCCTTGGCCATGCCCTCGGGCGAGGGGACCGCCGTGTACCAGAGCCGCCAGAGCTCGCCGTCGCGCACGGCGTCGCACAGGCCGGGGTGGTGCGCAGCGTCGAGCGGGCGCAGCGTCGCGTGCGGCCCCGCCAGCGTCACCGGGTCCGGCCATCCCATCAGCGGTTGTGCCTCTGCATGAACACGAGCTTCTCGAACAGCGTCACGTCCTGCTCGTTCTTCAGCAGCGCCCCCACCAGCGGCGGCACCGCCACCTTCTCGTCCTTGCTCTGCAGCGCCTCGAGCGGGATGTCCTCGGCGACGAGCAGCTTCAGCCAGTCGAGCAGCTCGCTCGTGCTCGGCTTCTTCTTCAGGCCGGGCAGGTTGCGCACGTCGTAGAAGGTCTTCAGCGCCGCGCCCAGCAGCTCTTTCTTCAGCTGCGGGAAGTGCACGTCCACGATGCTCTGCATGGTCTGCGCATCGGGAAACTTGATGTAGTGGAAGAAGCAGCGGCGCAGGAAGGCATCCGGCAGCTCTTTTTCATTGTTGGAGGTGATGAACACCACCGGCCTATGGCGCGCCTTGACCAGCTCGTGCGTCTCGTAGACGTAGAACTCCATGCGATCCAGTTCGCGCAGCAGGTCGTTGGGAAACTCGATGTCGGCCTTGTCGATCTCGTCGATCAGCAGTGCCACCGGCTGATCCGTGGTGAAGGCCTGCCACAGCACACCCTTGACGATGTAGTTGTGGATGTCCTTGACCTTCTCGTCGCCGAGCTGGCTGTCCCGCAGCCGGCTCACGGCGTCGTATTCGTAGAGGCCCTGCTGCGCCTTGGTGGTGCTCTTGATGTGCCACTGCAGCAGCGGCATGCCCAGCGCGCGCGAGACTTCTTCGGCCAGCATCGTCTTGCCGGTGCCGGGCTCGCCCTTGACGAGCAGCGGGCGCTTGAGCGTGATGGCGGCATTGACGGCCAGCATCAGATCCTGCGTGGCGACGTACTGATCGGAGCCCTGGAATTTCATGTCGCGTGATCCATCGCCGCGGGTGGCTGGGCGCCAGGCGGCTGCGGTGTGGTGGGAAGGTCCGGATCAGTATATGCGTCCCCCTATAATTCATTGGTTTGCCGCGAGCAACCGCAAACCCCTTCCTGGATGTGACGATGATCAAGAGAATCCAAGCCCTCGCCGCCGTGTGCGTGGTGTTCTTCGCACCGCTGGCCAGCGCGCAGGACGCCAAGGCCGGAGAGACAAAGGCCGCCATGTGCATCGGCTGCCACGGCATCCCGGGCTATCAGTCGAGCTTCCCCGAAGTGCACCGCGTGCCCATGATTGCGGGCCAGAACGGCAAGTTCATCGAGGCCTCCCTGCAGGCCTACAAGAAGGGTGAGCGCCGCCATCCTTCCATGCGTGGCATCGCTGCCTCCCTGAGCGACAAGGACATGGCCGATCTGGGGGCCTTCTACGAACAGCAGGGCAAGGGCATCGGCACGCCGGCGCCGGAAGCGGTGCCCGCACCTTCGCCTGAAGTCGCGGCACTGCTGACCAAGGGCGCCTGCGCCTCCTGCCATGGCGTGAACTACAGCAAGCCCCTGGATCCGTCCTATCCCAAGCTGGCCGGCCAGCACGCCGATTACCTGTTTGTGGCCCTGCGCTCCTACAAGGCCAAGGATCTGGCCACCGTGGGCCGCAGCAACGCCATCATGGTCGGCCAGGTGGCCCAGTTCAAGCCGGCCGAACTGAAGGCGATGGCCAACTACCTGGGCTCCTTGCCCGGCGATCTGCGCACCGTGCCGCAAAGCAAGTTCCGCTGATCACCCGCGGCTTCTGCCCCGCCTCGAACGGCCGCTGATTCCAGCGGCCGTTTGCCTTCTGGGCCAGCCTGGTTGGCGCGGCCCGGCCCCTTGATGCAGGCCTTGCCCGGCGTCGGTGCGCGCCGGCTGCGGTTCAGTGCTGCGGCTTGCCGGCCGATATCCGTCTGACGGCCGCCTGTTGCCGTTGCCCTGCCTTGCCGATGCTCAAGAAGATTGCCGTCTCCGATGTCCGACTGGGCATGCACCTGCATGCCCTGGAGGGCTCGTGGATCGCTCACCCGTTCTGGAAGACGCGCTTTGTCGTCGACAGCATCGAAGACCTGCGCAAGCTGCAGAGCTCGGGCGTGGCCGAGTGCTGGATCGATGTCTCGCTTGGCCTGGATGTGGCGACGCCGCAGGCGCCAGAGCAGGCCGTCCCGCCTCCTGCGGTCTGGACACCCGGCCCGGCCTCTGCGTCCGGCCCGGTGGCGGCGAGGGAGCCTCCGCGCGGTCTGAGCGAAGAGGTCCTGCAGGCGGCGGCCCTGTGCCGTCGCAGCCGTCAGGCCGTGGTCGACATGTTTGCCGAGGCGCGCCTGGGCAAGGCCTTGCAGGCCGAGCGCTGCATGCCGCTGGTCGAGGAGATCTCCGCCTCGGTCTATCGCAATCCCAGCGCGATCGTCAGCCTGGCGCGGCTGAAGAGCCGGGACGACTACACCTACATGCACTCGGTGGCGGTGTGCGCGCTGATGGTGGCGCTGGCGCGCCAGCTGGGGCTGGACGACGACAGCTGCAGGGCCGCCGGTTTTGCCGGCCTGCTGCACGACATGGGCAAGGCCCTGATGCCGCTGGAGATCCTCAACAAGCCGGGCAAGCTCACCGACGCGGAGTTCCAGATCATGCGCTCGCACCCGGAGCGTGGCCGGCAGCTGCTGTCGGAAGGCCAGGGTGTCGACGAGCCGGTGCTGGATGTCTGCCTGCACCACCACGAGCGCGTCGACGGCCGCGGCTACCCGCACCGTCTGACGGGCGAACAGATGACGCAGATCGCCCGCATGGGCGCGGTCTGCGATGTCTATGACGCGATCACCTCCAACCGGCCGTACAAGGGGGGCTGGGATCCGGCGGAATCGATCGCCCGCATGGCCAGCTGGAAGGGCCACTTCGACGCAGCGATCTTCCAGGCCTTCGTGCGCAGCCTGGGCATCTACCCGGTGGGTTCACTGGTGCGCCTGCAGTCCCAGCAACTGGCCATCGTGGTGGAGCAGCATCCGGCGTCGCTCACCACACCCTGGGTGAAGATCTTCTATTCGCTGAAGTCCCAGATGCCGGTGTCGCCGCGGCTGCTGGATCTTTCGCGCACGCAGGATCGCATCCTCGGGCGCGAACCGGCCGAGCCCTGGGCAAAGCTGAATCTCGATGCGCTGTGGGCGGGTGACGCCCTGCCGGCCCGTCGCTGAAGGCCGCCGCTGCGAGCGGCCGGCATGGCCCCAGCGGCGCACCATGAGCGGCCTGCCGGCGAGCCCTGTGCCGCGGACGACGAGCCTGGGGCGAGTCAGCCCGAAGGCCGGGCCTGTCAGGACCTCGGGCGCCAGCGCCTGAGCAGCAGCGCGTTGCCGATCACGCAGACGCTGCTGGCCGCCATCGCAGCGCCGGCCACCATCGGGCTGAGCAGGCCCAGCGCCGCCAGCGGGATGCCCACCACGTTGTAGATGAAGGCCCAGAAGAGGTTCTGGTGCAGCTTGCGGGAAATCGCCCGGCTCAGCGCCACGGCCTGGGGTACGAGCAAGGGGTCGCCGCGCATCAAGGTCAGGCCGGCGGTTTCCAGCGCCACGTCCGTGCCGCCCCCCACATTGGCCATCGCGAGGCCGACATCGGCCGCGGCGAGTGCCGGCGCATCGTTGACACCATCGCCCACCATCGCCACCCGCTGGCCCGCCGGCAGGCCAGCGCGCAGGGACTGCACTGCCTCCGCCTTTGCCTGCGGCAGCACATCGGCGAGCACCTCCTGGATGCCGACCTGCTGCGCCACGGTCCGCGCCGCAGCCGGGTGATCGCCGCTGATCATCACCGTGCGCAAGCCGAGCGCCTGCAACTGCTGGATCGCCGCGGCGGCGCCGGGTTTGGGCTGGTCAGCAAAGGCGATCAGGCCGATGCGCTGCCAGCGGGTCGCCGCATCGTCGTCGGCGCGCATCAGCCACGACAGGCTGCAGCCCTGACGTCCCAGTTGATCGGCAGCTCCGGCCAGATCTCCGGGCAGCAGGCCGCACTCCTGCAGCCACCGGCTGCTGCCCAGGCGCAGGCGCCTGCCCGCCACGGTGCCTTCGATGCCGCGGCCGGGGACGGCCTGGAGATCCAGGGCCGAGGGCAGGCTGGCCGCGGGATCCACCGCGGCCAGTACCGCGCGGGCGAGCGGGTGTTCGCTGCCTTTTTGCAGAGCTGCCGCGAGCTGCAGCACCGCGCCGGGGCCTTCACCGAAAGCGGGATCTGCCTGGGTCGCCTGCACCCTCGGCTTGCCTTCGGTGAGCGTGCCGGTCTTGTCGAAGGCGACCACACGCACCTGGCGCAGCAACTCCAGCGCCTGCGCGTCGCGCACCAGGATGCCGCGCCGCGCGGCCAGACCGGTGCCCACCATCAGCGTGGCCGGTGTGGCCAGGCCCAGCGCGCAAGGGCAGGCGATCACCAGCACGGCCACGGCATGGATCGTCGCTTCGGCCCAGTCACCCTGGGAGAGACCCCAGGCCAGCCCGGTGATCGCCGCGATCACCAGCACCACCGGCACGAAGACGGCGCTGATCTGGTCCACGCGCTGCTGGATCGGTGCCTTGCGGGCCTGCGCCGATTCGACCAGGCGCACGATGCGCGAGAGCTGGGTTTCCGCGCCCACGGCGGATGCCTGGACGATCAACAAGCCCTCGCCATTGATGGCGCCGCCCGTGACGGCATCACCAGGCTCCTTGGGCACTGGCAGGCTTTCGCCAGTGAGCAGGGATTCGTCCAGGTGGCTGCGCCCTTCGATCACGCGGCCGTCCGCCGGCAGGCGCTCGCCAGGGCGGATGACCATCGCGTCGCCCACGCGCAGCAGCTTCAGCGGCACCGTGAGTTCCTGCCCGCCGTGGCGCACGGTGGCGGTTTCCGGACGCAGCGCGCGCAAGGCCTGCAGCGAGGCCAGCGTCTGGCGCCGCGCCCGAGCTTCCAGCCACTTGCCCAGGCGCACGAGGGTGATGACCACCGCTGCGCTCTCGAAATAGAGGTGCGGCATGCCGCTGTCGTCGCGCGCCCAGAGCACCAGGCTGAGGCCGTAGGCGGCGCTGGTGCCCAGCGCCACCAGCAGATCCATGTTGCCGCTGCCGGCACGCAGCGCCTTCCAGCCCGCGCGGTAGAAGCGCGCGCCCAGGATGAACTGCACCGGCGTGGCCAGCAGCCATTGCCACAGGGGCGGCAGCATCAGGTGGCGCCCCGCGAGCTCGCCCAGCATGGGCAGCACCAGCGGCAGGCACAGCAGCACGCCCACCAGCACCAGCATGCCCTCGCGCCGGTCTTCGCGCTGGGCATCGGCGGGGGCGCTGTCCGGCTCTTCGGACTCGACAAACTCGTGCGCCGGATAGCCGGCCTTTTCCACGGCCGCCACCAGCTCTGCCACGCCTGCGGCGGCGCTGTCCCAGGTGACGGTGGCGCGCGTGGTGGCCAGGTTCACGCTGGCTTCGGCGACGCCCGGCACGCGCTTGAGCGCGCGCTCGACGCGGCTGACGCAGCTGGCGCAGGTCATCTCGTCGACATGCAGGTCCACGCGGCGCAGCGTGGAGCTCAGGGGGAGGGCGGCAGAATGCATCGGGAAGGCAGGGCAGTGCGGGGCACGGCGCGGGCAGAGCACAGCGGCGGCGCCAAACCCCGGGAATCTACAAGCTGGCGCCGATCTTGTCCGCCACAAGCCCTGTCCGTCTTGACACTTGACAGCCTGCCCTCAACTCCGAGCCCTTAGCCTCTGGCTTTCGACGCTTTCGACGCTTTCGACGCTTTCGACGCTTTCAAAGCCTCGCCGACGTCGAGGCCGCGGCGGCCCGAAGTCCGCCTGGCGCCCTCGGATCACCCCGAACCTTGCCCGCGAGCAACACCATGATCGAACTGACCCTTCCCACCATGACCTGCGGCCACTGCGTGAAGAGCGTGACCGCTACCGTGCAGCGCGTGGACCCCGAAGCGCGGCTGCAGATCGACCTGCCCAGCCACCGCGTCAGCATCGAATCCGCCAAGGAGCCGCAAGCCTTTGTGGCTGCCCTGGCCGACGAGGGCTACGAAGCGGCGGCCTGAGCGCCGGCGCGGCGCCCGCTCGTGCGATGAGCCGGGGGCCTCAGCGCGTCGCCGCGCGACGCTTCGCCTCAAGTCATCGCGTCGCGCGGCGACGCACCGCCTCCAGGTAGGCCTGCCCGTCCGGCGGCAGGCCGCGGCGCTGCGAACTCCAGATCATTTCGCCCAGGCATTCCATAACCTCGTGATGGGCCTCGTGCAGCGATCCCCGGCGCGCAGCGAGCAGCTCCACCGCCTGACGGATGCCCGTGGGCTGGTCGATCGCGCACTGCTCGTCGATGCTCAGGTGCATGCTCAGGTGCAGGAACGGGTTGCTGCGCCCCGCTTCGACCGTGTAGACCGCCTCGAGCGCAGCCGCAAGATCGGCCAGCTCGGCGTCGTACTCGGGGTGCTCCCGCAGCCAGGGCGCGGCCTTGGCCTGCATCGGCTCCATCGGCAGCCCTTCGCGCTGGCGCTGCCAGGTGTCGCAGAAGAAGCGCCGCACGTCGTGTTGCGAGGGTTGGAACATTCCACAATTGTCCGCTTCCGCCACCGCCCACCGCCCACGGCCCCGCGCATGTCCATCACCCTCGAACAGCTCTTCACCGAAGCCCGCAGCCAGAACGGCTACCTCGACACGCCCGTCTCCGACGACACCCTGCATCAGCTGTACGAACTGATGAAGTGGGGGCCGACCTCGGCCAACTGTTCGCCCGCGCGCCTGTGCTTCGTGCGCTCGCCGCAGGCGAAGGCGCAGTTGCTCGAGTGCATGAACCCCGGCAACCGCCAGAAGGTGATCGAGGCACCGGTGACGGTGATCATCGGCATGGACCTGGCCTTTGCCGATCACCTGCCGCAGCTCTTTGCGCACACCGATGCGCGCAGCTGGTTTGCCGGCAAGGAGGAGCTGACGCGCAGCACGGCGTTTCGCAACAGCAGCCTGCAGGGCGGCTACCTGATCCTGGCGGCGCGCGCGCTGGGCCTGGATTGCGGCCCGATGAGCGGCTTCGACGCTGCACGTCTGGACCAGGCCTTCTGGGCCGGCACCGCAGTGATGACCAACTTCGTTTGCACGCTGGGGCATGGCAATCCGGCCAGCCTGATGCCCCGGCACCCGCGCTTGACGTTTGATCAGGCGTGCCGGCTTGCCTGAGACCTGGCCGATCATCACCGACCCCGCCTTCTGGGCGGTGGCCGTGCCGGCGGCGCTGCTGATCGGGTTGTCCAAGAGCGGCTTTGCCGGCGGCATCGGCACCCTTGCCGTGCCCTTGATGGCCTTGAGCATCAGCGTGCCGCAGGCGGCCGCCATCACGCTGCCGATCCTGATGGCGGCGGACATCACCGGCCTGCAGCAGCTGTGGCGCGAGCGCGATGCGGCGCTGCTGCGCATCCTGATCCTGCCCGGGCTGGCGGGCATCGTGCTGGGCTGGCTGTTCTTCGGCCTGATCTCGACCCAGGCGCTGTCCGCGCTGGTCGGCGCGCTGACGCTGCTTTTCCTGCTGCAGCGCCTGCTGTTTGCGCCGCGCGCCGAGGGATCGGTGGCGCCGGCCTGGGTCGGGCGCCTGCTGGCGCTGGTCTCGGGCTTCACCAGCTTCATCGCGCACGCCGGCGGCCCGCCGATCTCCGCCTACCTGCTGCCGATGCGGCTGGATCCCCGCATCATGGCGGGCACCAGTGCGGTCTTCTTTGCGGCGATCAATGCGTCCAAGGTGCTGCCGTACGCGACGCTGGGGCTGATCGATCTGCGCAACGGGCTCACCTCGCTGGTCCTGCTGCCGCTGGCGCCGCTGGGCGTGTGGATCGGCGTGCGCGCACTGCGCCGCATGGACAGCACCTGGTTCTATCGCCTGGCCTACGCCTGCATGGCGCTCACCGGCGTGAAGCTGCTGTGGGACGGGCTGCGCTGAGGCGGCGCGGCTGCCGCCAGCGGCTCTCAGACATCTGGCTCGTCCGTGGCCTCCGGTTGCCAGCCGCTGCGCTGGTTGCGGCGCGCGCTCGCCTGTTCCTGGCGTTCGCGGTCCCAGAGCTCCTCCAGTTGCGCGCGGCCCTGCTTGGAAAGCGCGATGAAGCGGTTTTCATCCTCCCGGTGCGGCGCCAGCTGCGTCATCAGCTCGATGCTGTGCTGACGGAAACGAAAGGCCTGCTGGCGCGCGGCATGGGGCTGCCAGCCCATCAGCTCCAGCACGCTGCGTCCGCTCATCAGCGCGGAATCCAGCGTCTCGCGCTCGATGAAGCGCACCTGGCGGGCATGCAGGCCATACCAGTGCTGGGCGTTGCGCGCCCGCGCCACCAGCGTGGCCTGCGGAAAGTTGGTCTGCACCAGATCGACCACCTCCAGGCTCTGGTCGACGTTGTCGATCGCCACCACGATGACACGTGCCTTCTCGGCGCCGGCCACACGCAGCAGATCCAGGCGCGTGGCATCGCCGTAGAAGGCCTGCCAGCCGAAGCGGCGCACGCCGGCCACCTGCTCGGCGTCGTGATCGAGCACCGTGGCCGACAGGCCGTTGGCGCTGAGCAGCCGGCCGATGATCTGGCCGTAGCGCCCGAAGCCGCAGATGATGATCGGCGCCTGCTGCGGCTCGTCGATTTCGGCCAGCTTCGTTGCGCCGCGCTCGCGCAGGCGCGGCGCGATGAAACGATCGGTGGCCACCAGCAGCAGGGGCGTCAGCAGCATCGACAGCGCGATGCTCGCCACCAGCAGCGATGCCGCCTGCGCATCGATCACCGCGGCGCCCTGCGCCGCCTGCAGCACCACGAAGCCGAACTCGCCGCCCTGCGCGAGCAGGATCACGAAGACCGGCCGCTCCATCAAGGGCTGCGGCATCCAGCGCGCCATCGCCACGAGCAGCACCATCTTGACGAGCAGAAAACCCAGCACCAGAGCCGCCACCAGGCCCGGGCTGGCCCGGACCACGGCGAAGTCGATGCCCATGCCCACGGCGATGAAGAACAGGCCCAGCAGCAGGCCCTTGAACGGCTCGAGATCGGTCTCCAGCTCGCGGCGGTATTCGCTCTCGGCCAGCAGCACGCCCGCCAGGAACGCGCCCAGGGCCATCGAAAGCCCCACACTGTGCATCAGCGCCGCGGTGGCAACCACCAGCAGCAGCGATGCCGCGGTGAAGATCTCCGGGGTGCGGCTGCGTGCGATCCAGCGCAGCGCCGGCCGCAGCAGCAGGCGCCCGCCCAGGATGATGGCCGCGATCACGCCCACGGCCTTGGCGGCTTCCTGCCAGTGGCCGCCCGCGGCGGCACCGGTGCCACCGCCGGCCACCAGCAAAGGGATGAAGGCCAGGATCGGAATGGCCGCGATGTCCTGGAACAGCGAAACGCTGAGCACGCCCTGGCCGGAGGAGGTGGCCAGCAGGTTGCGCTCGGCCAGCACGCCCAGGCCGATGGCCGTGGAACTCATCGCCAGCGCCAGCCCGCCCACCAGCGCCAGCCGCCAGTCCGCACCGAAGGCGATGCCCACTCCGGCCAGCAGCAGCGTGGAGCCCAGCAGCTGGAAGCTGCCCCAGCCGAAGATGGGCCGCCTCATCGCCCAGAGCCGGCGCGGCTCCAGCTCCAGCCCCACCAGAAACAGCATCAGCACGACGCCGAATTCGGCGAAGCTGAGGATGGCCTGCGGATCCGTCACCAGCTTCAGGCCCCAGGGGCCGATGGCAATGCCGGCTGCCAGGTAGCCGATGATCGATCCCAGCCCCAGCAGGCGCGACAAAGGCACGGCCACCACCGCGGCGGCGAGGTAGATCAGGCTGCTGTGCAGCCAGCCGCTCGAATGTTCCATGGGGGTTCCCGCTCAGGCTGCCGGCATCGGGCGGGCGTCGGCCGGCACCACGCAGGCCGCATCGGATTCGATCTCGGCCAGCTCCGGCCAGCTCGGGTAGCTGCGCAGGCGCTCTGCAAACACGGCGGCATGATCGGCCAATTCGGCTTCGCTCACGCGGTGCGCGCCGTGCAGCACCAGGGGCGGCAGCAGGCGAAGGCCTGCCAGCGCAGCCGTCTGCTCATAGGGTGGCAGGAAGGCATCGAAGAAGTGGCGGTTGTGGCCGTTCGGTTGATAGCTCTCGGCCGCACCGCCGGTGGACAGCGCCAGCCACAGGTCCTTGCCCCGCAGGGCCGTCCCGCCCGGGCCATAGGCCCAGCCGAAGCTGAAGACCTCGTCCAGCCAGAGCTTCATCAGCGCCGGCATCGAGTACCAGTGCACCGGGTGCTGCCACACCACCAGGCGCGCACGGGACAGTCGCTCCTGCTCTCGCGGGACATCGATGAAGTAGTCGGGGTACGCCGCGTACAGGTCGCAGACGTCCACGCGGCCCGGGGCCGCGCGCTGCGCCGCGGCCATCAACGCGGCGTTGACGCGCGAGTGGTGCAGCTGCGGGTGGGCAGCGATGACGAGGATCTCGCTCATGAGGAAGGCGGGCCGGCGCGGGGCGGGCAGAACGGCGGTCTCGCTACCATAGCGCAGAGAAGGCCGGGTTTCTGCCGGCTGCCGGGCCAGGAGATCAACACATGCCTGTCATCGTGGTGGCCAACCCCAAGGGGGGCTGTGGCAAGAGCACGCTGGCCACCAACCTGGCGGGCCTGCTGGCGCGCCGTGGCCACGCGGTGATGCTGGGCGATGTGGATCAGCAGCAGTCTTCCCGCCAATGGCTGGCGCTGCGTCCGCCCGGCCTGCCGGGCATCCAGAGCTGGGATCTGCCGGCCGCGCCGGGCCCCAACCCGCAGGTGCTGAGGCCGCCCAAGGGCACCACGCACGTGGTGCTGGACACGCCGGCCGGCTTGTCGGATCGGCGCCTGGATGTGGTCCTGCAACTGGCCGATCGCCTGCTGGTGCCGGTTCAGCCGAGCCTGTTCGACATCCAGGCCACGCATGCCTTCATCGAACAGCTGCTGGCGCATCCGCGCGCGCAGGCCATCGCCATCGGTCTGGTGGCCATGCGCGTGCGCGAGAACACGATCGCCAACGATCGACTTCAGCAGTACCTGGCGACCGTGAAGCTGCCGCTTGTGGCGCAGTTGCGTGACACCCAGAACTATGTGCACCTGGCCGCGCACGGCCTGACGGTGTGGGACGTCACGCCCTCGCGCGTGGAACGCGATCTGGAGCAATGGCTGCCACTGGCGCAATGGGTGCTGCAATGAAGACATGTCATGCCCGGCTGATGGACCTCGCGGCCCTGGTGGAGGCGGAGATCGGCGTGAGCGACTGGATCGAGATCGACCAGGCGCGCATCGATGCGTTTGCGCGGGCCACCGGTGACGCGCAGTGGATCCATGTGGACCCGCAGCGCGCCGCAACTGGACCGTTCGGCAGCACCATCGCGCACGGGTTTCTCACGCTCTCGCTGATACCGGCGCTGAAGGACGCGGCCTTCGAGGTGGCGGATGTGCGCATGGGCATCAACTACGGACTCAATCGGGTCCGCTTCATCGAACCGGTGAAAGTGGGCAGCCGCTTGCGCGCTCGCTTCCGCCTGCTGTCTTTCGAGCCCCTGGAAGGCGGCGCCCAGCTGGGCACGGAAGCCATCCTTGAGCTTGGGGGCTCTGTACGCCCTGCCTGCGTGGCGCACACCGTTTCACGGCTATTCACTTGAGGGGGCGCCGCCCCCGGGCGGCATTCCCCAGGGCTAGGATTTCATCGCTGGAGGTTGCGCGGTGAAGTTCTTATTGATTGACGATCATCCGCTGATGCGCTCTGCGCTGAAGGCGGTGGTCCAGACCCTGGGTAGCGAGGTGCTTGCCATCGAGGCCGGAACGCCGGGCGATGCGCGCGATGCGCTGGCCCGGAACGAGGACCTGGATGCGGTCCTGCTGGATCTGAAGTTGGGCGTTAGCGATGGCTTTGGTGTCCTGCGTGACATCCGTGCCCAGCGGCCCCGCCTGCCCGTGATGGTGGTGACCGGCAGCGATGACGGCCGCGATCTCATCCGTGCGATCGATGGCGGTGCGATGGCCTATGTGCACAAACGTTCCAGTCAGGCGGAGATCCTGCAGGCCTTGAACACGGTGATGAGCGGCGGCATCCATCTGCCGGACGACATGATGCAACTGCTGCATAGCGCGCGCGCCGAGGCGGCGGCCGAAGCGGCGCGCCCGGCGCCGGTGTCGGTGGATTTCGGCGGTGGCATGCCGGCCTTCAACGTGCAGGTGCCCTCGCCACAGATCATCGCGCGTCTGGGCCTCACGCCGCGCCAGACCGACGTCCTGATGCTCCTGCTGCACGGCAAGCCGAACAAGCTGATCGCCCGCGAGCTCAATCTCTCGGTCGAAACCATCAAGGATCACGTGGCTGCCGTGCTGCGCTCCTTGAATGTCACCTCGCGCACGCAGGCCGTGCTGGCGGTGACGCAGCTCAGCCACGGCGGCGCCAGGCGCGGCCTGCAGTAAGGTCAGGCCTGCGGATGCCGCAGCCGGCAGGCGCGGCATCGGTCGCTCAGTTCGGCGTATAGGCCAGCCGCACGTAGATCGGCGCAAAGGCCTCGGCCTGCGTCAGTTCGATCAGGTGCTCGCGGCTCAGTTCGAGCATCGCGATGAAGGTCACCACCAGCACCGGCACGCCTCGGCCGGTGTCGAACAGCTCGTGGAACTCCACGAAGCGCCGGCCCTGGAGCCGCCGCAGCACCTGGCTCATGTATTCGCGCACCGAGAGCTGTTCGCGCGTGATGCGGTGATGCTGCGTGAGACGCGCGCGGCGCACGATGTCGGCCCAGGCAGCGCGCAGATCCTGGACATCCACGTCCGGAAACCGGGGCTGCAGACTCTGTTCGATGGTGATCTGCGCGCGCAGGAAATCCCGTCCCAGCACCGGCAGGGCATCCAGGCGCGCTGCCGCGCTCTTCATGCGCTCGTACTCCAGGAGGCGGCGCACGAGCTCCGCCCGCGGATCCTCGGGCTCCTTGCCGTCTTCGGACTTGCGCGGCGGCAGCAGCATGCGCGACTTGATCTCGATGAGCATGGCTGCCATCAGCAGGTACTCGGCGGCCAGCTCCAGATTGCGCTGGCGGATCTGGTTGATGTAGTCCAGGTACTGGCGCGTCACCGAGGCCATCGGGATGTCCAGCACATTGAAGTTCTGCTTGCGGATCAGGTACAGCAGCAGGTCGAGCGGGCCTTCGAAGGCCTCCAGGAAGACTTCCAGCGCATCGGGCGGGATGTACAGATCCTGCGGCAGCTTGAACAGCGGCTCGCCGTAGAGGCGCGCTCGCGCCACCTCGTCCACCGTGGGCGGCAGGCTGTCAGCCGGGCCGGGCGGGAGCTCGCCCAGGGCAGCCTGCGGGATGCGCGGATCCGAACTCAAGTCAGAAGCCCAGGCCCGGTGCGCGGATCGACACCGATCAGACCTTGGTCTGGTAGACGTAGGGCTGCTGGGGCACCTTGGCATCCTCCCACTGGTCTTGTGCGTCCAGATCGACCGGGCGATCCCACAGCAGGGCGCGGCCGCGGCGCTGCTCTTCTTCCAGCGTGGGGCGCTGGGCCTTCAGCTGCTCGATGAACTGCGTGACGTCGGAGGTGTACGGCTTCCAGAGCAGAGGCATGGCGCGGTCGATGCAAGAATGAATTCCGCCATTTTACGTTGGGGGTCTTCATGGACGACTTGCTCGCCCGCAGACAGCGGGCCTGGAGGAGACTGGGCGCCGGGGCGCTTGCCGCTGCCCTGGTCATGGCCTTGACGGCCTGCGATCCGCAGCGCGCCGAAAAACTCGTGGAGGACGTGTCCACCGAAGCGGACGTCAGGCGCCTCTTCGGCGAGCCCAAGACGGTCACCATCGCGGCCGACGGCACACGCACCCTGGACTACCCACGCCAGCCGGAGGGCTATGCCAACTACGTGATGGTGATTGGCGCTGACGGCAAGCTGAAGTCGCTGCGTCAGCTGCTCAACGCCGACAACTTCTCGCGCATCCAGCCTGGCATGACGCGTGACGAGGTCATCCAGCGCCTGGGGCCCTTTGCGCAGGAGCGGCGCTTCGACCTGAAAAAGGAGACGCTGCTGGAGTGGCGCTTTCGCGAAGGGCAGGAAGCCCGGATTTTCGGCGTGAGCTTCGATGAAGCCGGCCGCGTGCTGTCCACCGCCACGACGCTGGATCCGCGCCAGAGCCAGCCGGGCGGCAACTGATCGCGATCAGGGTCCGGGCGCGGCGGCCGCCTTGGCGGCGTCGGCTTCCAGCTCCGCCAGGGAGGCCATGCTGGGCACGATGTTCTCGCTGCCCAGCTCGCTCTCGAAGCCCGAGCGCTGGATCAGCGAGAGCGGCTGCTCGGTCACATTGGCCAGGATCAGCGCGACACCGCGTTTCTTCAGTTCCTTGTGCAGCTGCGCCAGCGCATCCAGGCCCGAGGTATCCATGGAGATCAGGCGATGCATTTCCAGCACCACGGCGCGTGTCTCGGGCCGGATGCGCTGAGGCAGCGCCTCGATCTCGCCCACGGCGCCGAAGAACAGCGAGCCGAAGATCTCGAAGCCCTGTACGCCCGGCGGCAGCTGGGCACTGAGCAGGTCGCGCACGGAGAAGAGCTGGCCCATGCGCCAGATGAAGAAGACGCAGGCGAGGATCAGGCCCACTTCCACGGCCACGGTGAGGTCGAACACCACGGTCAGCACGAAAGTGCCGATCAGGATGATGCGGTAGGTGAAATTGAACTTGCTGGCGTGCGCAAACTCGCGCCATTCACCCATGTTCCAGGCCACGAACATCAGGATGCCGGCCAATGCGGCCAAGGGGATGTGCACCGCCAGCGGCGCGGCGACCAGCACCACCAGCAGCAGCGTGAGCGCATGCACGATGCCGGCCACCGGGCTGCTGCCGCCGGCACGCACGTTGGTCACGGTGCGTGCGATCGTGCCCGTGGCCGGGATGCCGCCGAACAGCGGCGTGACCAGGTTGGCCACGCCCTGCGCCATCAGCTCCTGGTTGGGATCATGGCGGGGCAGGTCGGTCATGTTGTCGGCCACCCGCGCGCACAGCAGGGACTCGATGGCACCCAGCAGCGCGATGGTGAGCGTGGGGATGACCAGCTGCTTGGCCGTCGCCCAGCTGAAATCGGGCCAGGCAAAGGCGGGCAGGGAGCTGGGAATGCCGCCGAAGCGCGAGCCGATGGTGTCCACCGGCAGGCTGAAGGCCCAGGTGGCTACCGTGGCGGCGCCGAGCGCGACGATCGTGCCCGGCAGGTGCGCCGCCGCGCGACGAATGCGCTGCAGCATGCCGCTGGGTGCCGTGGGCATGGTGTAGGACTTGGGCCACAGCACCACCACGGCAAGGCAGGCCAGGCCGACGATCAGGGCCGTGACATTCAGCGTGTGCAGGTGCTGCGCCAGCACGGCGATCTGCGTGAAGAAGTCGGCCGGCAGCTTCTCGATCTGCAGGCCCAGCAGATCCTTGATCTGCGAGAGCCCGATCAGCACGGCGATGCCGTTGGTGAAGCCGATGACGATGGACACCGGGATATAGCGCACCAGCGCGCCCAGCTTCAGCCAGCCCATCAGCATCAGCAGCAGGCCGGCCAGACAGGTGGAGATGATCAGGTTCGGCAGCCCGTAGCGCTCCACGATGCCGTAGACGATGACGATGAAGGCGCCCGCCGGGCCGCCGATCTGCACGTGCGAGCCGCCGAGCGCCGAAATCAGGAAGCCGGCGATGATGGCGGTGAAGAGGCCCGCTTCCGGCTTGACGCCCGAGGCGATGGCAAAGGCCATGGCCAGTGGCAGGGCCACGATGCCCACGGTGACCCCGGCGCCGACATCGCCCAGAAACCGACGGCGGTCATATCCCTGCAGCGCCGTCTTCAGGCGTGGCTGGAAAACGTGGAATCGACCGCTGGCCATGGCTGCGGCGATCTTGCCAGCCCGGGGGGGCACAAGCCTGACGGCAGCCTGTCTTCGCGGCGCTGAATCGCCAGGGCTTCCTCGCCGGCTTGCGCTGCCGCAAGCCCGAGGGCGTTCAGGTGCCGCGCGGCGGTCCGCCAGCTGACGTGCCGATGCCTGACGTCACACGTCAGCGGATGCGCAAGCCGGGCTGCGCGCCCGAGCCCGGTTCCAGCAGGAAGAGGCCCGGATGCTGCTTTTCCTGTGCGTGGCTGGCTGCCAGCACCATGCCTTCGCTGACGCCGAACTTCATCTTGCGCGGCGCCAGGTTGGCCACGACCACGGTCAGCCGGCCGATCAGATCGGCTGGCTGAAAGCCGCTGCGGATGCCGGAGAACACCTGCCGCGTCCGCCCTTCGCCCACATCCAGCGTCAGGCGCAGCAGCTTGTCGCTGCCTTCGACGAGCTGGGCGTCGGCGATGCGCGCCACGCGCAGATCGACCTTCTGGAATTCCTCGATGCCGATCTGCGGGCCCAGGGCTTCGCCGCCCGGCAAGGGCGCCTCGGCGGCGAGGGGTTCGGCCGGCTCGAAGAGCTTGTCCAGCTGGGCAGGTTCGGCGCGCTGCATCAGATGCTGGTAGGCGCCGATGCGGTGGCGGCCCAGCGAGCGCTGGGCGTCGGCCCAGTTCAGCGGGGCCACGCCGAGAAACTGCTCCACCTGTGCGGCGACCGTCGGCAGCACCGGCTTCAGATAGATGGTCAGTACACGAAAGGCCTCGATGCAGACCGAGCACACGTCGTGCAGCGCGTCAGCCGCTTCGGGCTTCTTGGCCAGCTCCCAGGGCTTGTGCTGGTCCACGTAGGCGTTCACGCGGTCGGCCAGCGCCATCACCTCGCGCAGCGCCTTGCCGTATTCGCGCTCGTCCAGCAGCGTGGCGATGGCTTCGGACGGGGCCCGCAGGCCGTCCAGCAGAGCCCGCCCTTCGACGCCGACATCGGCAGACAGCCAGCCGTCGAAGCGCTTGTTCAGGAAGCCCGCGGCGCGGCTGGCGATGTTGACGTACTTGCCCACCAGATCGCTGTTGACGCGGGCGATGAAGTCTTCCGCGTTGAAATCGATGTCCTCGACGCGGGCGTTCAGCTTGGCGGCGATGTAGTAGCGCAGCCACTCGGCATTGAGCCCGAGCTCCAGGTAGCGCAGCGGCGAGATGCCGGTGCCGCGGCTCTTGCTCATCTTCAGGCCGCTGACGGTGATGAAGCCGTGCACGTGGATGCGATCGGGCACCTTGCGGCCGCTGAAGTGCAGCATCGCCGGCCAGAAGAGCGTGTGAAAGGTGACGATGTCCTTGCCGATGAAGTGGATCTGTTCGGTCTGCGGATCGGCCAGGAAGGGCTCGAAGCCGTCGCCCAGCAGCGCCTTCAGCGACGCGAGGTAGCCCACCGGCGCGTCGAGCCAGACGTAGAAGTACTTGTCGTCAGTGCCGGGAATGCGGATGCCGAAGTAGGGTGCATCGCGGCTGATGTCCCAATCGGCCAGCGCGGCCTTGCCCTCGGCATCTTCGGTGAACCACTCGGAGATCTTGTTCAGCACCTCGGGCTGCAGGCGCCCGGGCGTCTGCGTCCAGGTCTTCAGGAAGGCCACGGCGCGCGGCGCGCTGAGCTGGAAGAAGAAGTGCTGGCTCGTGCGCAGCACCGGCGTCGCGCCGGACAGGGCCGAATAGGGATTCTTCAGCTCCGTGGGCTGGTAGACCGCGCCGCAGTTCTCGCAGTTGTCGCCGTACTGATCCTTGGCGCCGCAACGTGGGCATTCACCCTTGATGAAGCGATCGGGCAGGAACATGCCCTTGTCGGGGTCGTAGAACTGCTCGATCGTGCGCTCGCTGATCAGGCCGGCCTCGCGCAGCGCCAGGTAGATCTGCTGCGCCAGCTCGTGGTTCTCGGGCGCGTCGGTGGAGTGCCAGTGATCGAAGGCGATGTGAAAGCCGTCCAGGTAGGCCTTGCGGCCGCCGGCGATGCGGGCGACGAAGTCCTGCGGGCTCAGGCCGGCTTTCTCGGCGGCGATCATGATCGGCGCGCCGTGCGCGTCGTCCGCGCAGACAAAGCGCACCTCGTGGCCACGCAGGCGCTGGAAGCGCACCCAGATGTCCGCCTGGATGTACTCCATCATGTGCCCGATATGGAACGGCGCGTTGGCGTAGGGCAGGGCGGTGGTGACAAAGAGCTTGCGTGACATGCCGCGGATTCTAGGGAGGCGGCCAAGGGCGCGACGCTGCGGCCCAGGCGGTGGGCCCGTCCTGTCATACCCGCGGCCCTTGCGAGCGCGGGCTCGCGCATGGCAAGCCCCTGAGGCGATCCGGCCCGGATCAGGCCGATAGACTGCGCGCCGGTCATCCTCCAATCAAGAATCCGCGAGCTGCCTGCATGCCCAATACCGATCAAGCGCTGCTGACCGCGCTGCAAACCGTCATCGACCCCAACACCGGCAAGGATCTGGTCAGCTCGCGGCAGGTCAAGAACCTGCGCGTCGAAGGCGACGAGGTCTCCTTCGACGTGGAGCTGGGCTATCCGGCCAAGAGCCAGGTCGCGCCCCTGCGCAAGGCGCTGATCGCCGCCGCGCGCACGGTGCCGGGGGTGGGCAATGTCAGCGTCAATGTGAGCTGGAAGATCACGGCGCACGCCGTCCAGCGCGGTGTCCAGCTGCTGCCACGCGTGAAGAACGTGGTGGCGGTCGCGTCCGGCAAGGGCGGCGTGGGCAAGAGCACGACGACGGTCAACCTCGCCCTGGCCCTCGCGGCCGAGGGCGCGCGCGTGGGCATCCTGGATGCCGACATCTACGGCCCCAGCCAGCCCATGATGATGGGCATCTCCGCCCGCCCGGAAAGCGTGGACGGCAAGAGCATGGAGCCGCTGGAAAACCACGGCGTGCAGGTGATGTCCATCGGCTTCCTGGTCGATGACGACCAGGCCATGATCTGGCGCGGCCCCATGGCCACGCAGGCGCTGGACCAGCTGCTGCGGCAGACCAACTGGGACGAGCTGGATTACCTGCTGGTGGACATGCCGCCCGGCACCGGCGACATCGCCCTCACGCTCAGCCAGCGCGTGCCGCTGACGGGTGCGGTGATCGTCACCACGCCGCAGGACATCGCGCTCATCGATGCCAAGAAGGGCATCAGCATGTTCCAGAAGGTGGGCGTGCCGATCCTGGGCATCGTCGAGAACATGGCGGTCTACTGCTGCCCGAACTGTGGCCATGTGGAGCACATCTTCGGCGCCGAGGGCGGCCGCAAGATGGCCGAGCAGTTCGGCGTGGACATGCTGGGCGCGCTGCCGCTGAACATGGGCATCCGGGTGCAGGCCGACAGCGGCACGCCCACCGTCGCGGCCGATCCCGATGGCGAGATCGCCGCCCTGTACCGCGGCGTGGCGCGCGCCGTGGCCATCAAGATCGCGCAGAAGGCCAAGGACTATTCGGCCAAGTTCCCCACCATCGCGGTGAGCAAGAACACCTGAGAGCCACCGCCGGCCGCTGGGTTAATCTCTTCGGCGTGCGCACGCCCACCGTCATCCCCATCCATCACCGTCCGGCGGAGGGCGCGCAGCGCAAGCGCCAGGCCCCACGCGGGCGGCGCGCGACAGCGCAGATCCTGGATGAGGTCCGCCGGCTGCTCGGGCCAGAGGAGTTGCGCCGCGACCGGCTGATCGAATACCTGCACCGGCTGCAGGACGGCCTGCAACAGCTGCCCGCACCGCATCTGGCGGCGCTGGCCGAGCTGATGAAGCTCTCGCAGGCGGAGGTGTTCGAGGTGGCCAGCTTCTATCACCACTTCGACGTGGTGAAGGAAGCGCCCGATGGCAGCCTGCCGCATCCGCCGGCGCTCACCGTGCGCGTCTGCGATGGCCTGAGCTGCGACATGGCTGGCGCGCAGGCGCTGCTGGAGCGCCTGCCCCAGCTGCTGGCGGCCGACGTCCGCGTGATCCCGGCGCCCTGTGTGGGCCGCTGCGAGCAGGCGCCGGTGGCCGTGGTGCACCAGCACGCCATCCCGCAGGCCAGTGTGCAGGCCGTTGCGCAGGCCGTGGCCGCGGGCGACCACTTTCAGCCGATGCCGCCAGCCATGGATCTGGCGGCCTACCGCGCGGCCGGCGGCTACCAGCTGCTGAGCGCCTGCCTGCGCGGTCAACGTCAGGCCGAGGACCTGATCGCGACGCTGGAAGCCGCCGGGCTGCGGGGCCTGGGCGGCGCAGGCTTCCCGGCCGGGCGCAAGTGGACGATCGTGCGGGCGCAGCCGGCCCCGCGCCTGATGGCCGTCAACATCGACGAAGGCGAGCCCGGCACCTTCAAGGACCGCTGGTACCTCGAACGCGATCCGCACCGCTTTCTGGAAGGCATGCTGATCGCCGCCTGGGCGGTGGGCGTGCAGGCCATCTACATCTACCTGCGCGACGAATACCACGGCTGTCGGGCCCTGCTGCAGCACAGTCTGCAGGCGCTGGCGGCCGAGCCCGATCTGGCGCCGCTGCCGGCCATCGAGCTGCGCCGCGGCGCGGGTGCCTACATCTGCGGTGAAGAGTCCGCGATGATCGAATCCATCGAAGGCAAGCGCGGGCTGCCGCGGCTGCGCCCACCCTATGTCGCCCAGGTGGGGCTCTTCGGGCGGCCGACGCTGGAACACAACTTCGAGACCCTGTACGCCGTGCGCGAGATTCTCGACATGGGCAGCGCCTGGTTTGCCGGACACGGCCGCCACGGGCGCAGCGGGCTGCGCAGCTTCTCGGTCAGCGGGCGGGTGCGCGAGCCCGGCGTGAAGCGGGCGCCGGCCGGCATCACCCTGCGCGAGCTGATCGACGAGCACTGCGGCGGCATGGCCGAGGGCCACGAGCTCTACGCCTACCTGCCCGGCGGCGCCTCGGGCGGCATCCTGCCGGCCGCACTGGCCGATGTGCCGCTGGATTTCGACACCCTGCAGCCGTACGGCTGCTTCATCGGCTCGGCGGCGGTGATCGTGCTGTCGCAGGCGGACCGCGCCGTGGACGCCGCGCGCAACGTGATGCGATTCTTCGAGCACGAATCCTGCGGCCAGTGCACACCCTGCCGCGTGGGCACGGCCAAGGCGCGAGCGCTGATGGAGCCGGCCCGCTGGGATGCCCCGCTGCTGCGCGAGCTGGGCCAGGTGATGCGCGATGCCTCGATCTGCGGCCTGGGCCAGGCTGCGCCGAACGTGGTGGATGGCGTGCTGACGCACTTTGCCCATGAACTCGAGTGTCAGCCATCGGCTGATGGGGCGCGGGTGAGGCCATGACGGCGCCCGTCTCGGCCGCGCCGGACGCAGCGCAGGAGGCGGCGATCCGCTTCACGCTGGACGGCCGGGCCGTGCAGGCCCACGCCGGCGAGACGCTGCTGCAGGTGGCCCGCCGCGTGGGCATCGAGGTGCCGCACCTGTGCTGGACCGACGGTCTGGCGCCCGCAGGCAACTGCCGCGCCTGCGTGGTGGAGGTCCAGGGTGAGCGGGCGCTGGCGGCTTCCTGCTGCCGCCAGCCAGCGGCTGGCATGGTCGTGCAGACCGACAGCGCGCGCGCCCGGGCCTCGCAGAAGCTGGTGATCGAACTGCTGCAGTCCGACATGGCCGAGGCGCCCCACACGCACGGCAACGAGGTCGATCGCTGGGCTGGCTGGCTGGCCCTGGGGCCGCCGCGCTTCGCGCCGCGGGCGCCCGTGCCGGGCGATGTCTCGCACCCGGCGATCGCCGTCAATCTGGACGCCTGCATCCACTGCACCCGCTGTCTGCGCGCCTGCCGCGACGAGCAGGTCAATGACGTGATCGGCCTGGCCTTTCGCGGTGGGCAATCCCGGATCGTCTTCGACATGGACGATGCGCTGGGCGCCTCCACCTGCGTGGCCTGTGGTGAATGTGTGCAGGCCTGCCCGACCGGCGCGCTGTCCAACGCCCGTGTTGATGCGCAGGCGCTAGCCGCTGCGCCGGCCACGCGCGTGGACTCGGTCTGCCCCTATTGCGGCGTGGGCTGCCAGCTCAGCTACACGGTTCAGGACGATCGCATCGTGCAGGTGCAGGGCCGCCAGGGGCCGGCCAACCAGGGCCGCCTGTGCGTGAAGGGGCGCTACGGTTTTGACTACGTGCACCACCCGCACCGGCTGACCGTGCCGCTGATCCGAAGGGCCGATGCGCCCAAGCAGCCGGGCCGCCTGCTGGAGCCCGACGAGGTGATGAGCGTCTTCCGCGAAGCCAGCTGGGACGAGGCCCTGGCGCTGGCTGGCGGCTCGCTGGCACGCCTGCGCGATACCCACGGCCCGCGTGCGCTGGCCGGATTCGGCTCGGCCAAATGCAGCAACGAAGAGGCCTACCTGTTCCAGAAACTGGTGCGCCTGGGCTTCGGCAGCAACAACGTCGATCACTGCACGCGGCTGTGCCACGCCTCCAGCGTGACCGCGCTGCTGGAGGGCATCGGCTCCGGTGCGGTGAGCAACCCGGTGCGCGATGTGGACCAGGCCGAGTTCATCATCGTGATCGGTGCCAACCCCACGGTGAACCACCCGGTGGGTGCGAGCTGGATCAAGAACGCGGCCCGGCGCGGCGCACGGTTGGTGGTGATGGATCCGCGGCGCAGCGACCTGGTGCGGCATGCCTGGCGCTGGCTGGACTTCAGGCCCGATACCGACGTGGCGCTGCTCAACGCGATGATGCATGTCATCGTCGAGGAAGGCCTGGTCGCCCGCGAGTTCATCGCCGACCGCACCTCGGGCTACGAGGCGCTGGCCGCCAACGTTCGACATTACGCCCCCGAGCGCATGGCGCCGATCTGTGGCGTCGAGGCCGGGACGATCCGCGAGGTGGCGCGTGCCTATGCCTGCAGCCGGGCCTCGATGATCCTGTGGGGCATGGGCGTCAGCCAGCATGTGCACGGCACGGACAACGCGCGCTGCCTGATCGCGCTGGCCTTGATGACCGGCCAGATCGGGCGCCCGGGCACCGGGCTGCATCCGCTGCGCGGCCAGAACAACGTGCAGGGCGCTTCGGATGCCGGCCTGATCCCGATGATGTATCCGGACTACCAGCGCGTCGCCAAGCCGGCCGCGCGCGAGCGCATGGCCGCGGCCTGGGGCGTGCCGGTGGCGCAGCTGGATGCCGAACCCGGCCTCACCGTCGTCGAAGTGATGCAGGCCATCCCCGCGGGCCAGGTGCGCGGCATGTACATCCTGGGCGAGAACCCGGCGATGAGCGATCCGGATGCCAGCCACGCACGCGAGGCACTGGCGCAGCTGCAGATGCTGGTGGTGCAGGACATCTTCCTCACCGAGACGGCAGCCCTGGCCGATGTGGTGCTGCCGGCCTCGGCCTTTCCGGAGAAGACCGGCAGCTTCACCAACACCGACCGCACGGTGCAGCTGGGGCGCCAGGCCCTGCAGCCCCCTGGCCAGGCCCGGCAGGATCTGGAGATCGTGATCGCACTCGCCCGCGAACTGGGGCTGGCCTGGGACTACGGCTGCGGCGAGGCGGCCGTCGGCCGCGTCTTCGAGGAGATGCGCACCGTGATGCCCAGCATCGCCGGCATCAGCTGGGCCCGCCTGAAGGCGGAATCGGCCGTCACCTACCCGGTGGCGGCGGAAGACGAGGCCGGCCAGCCGATCATCTTCACCGAGCGCTTCCCCACGGCCGATGGGCGGGGGCGCTTTGTGCCGGCCGACCTGATTCCGGCGGACGAGCGGCCGGACCAGGCCTACCCGTTCGTGCTGATCACCGGCCGCCAGCTGGAGCACTGGCACACCGGCAGCATGACGCGGCGCTCAGGCGTGCTGGATGCGATCGAACCCGATCCCGTGGCCTTGCTGCATCCGCTGGAGCTGGAGCGCCTGGGCATCCGCCCGGGTGAATGCCTGACGATCCAATCCCGCCGCGGCGAGGTCAGCCTCTACGCCCGCGCCGATGACGGCACGCCGCAGGGGACGGTCTTCGTGGCCTTCTGCTGGTACGAGGCCGCCATCAACCGGCTGACAAACCCGGCGCTCGATCCCGCCGCGAAGATCCCGGAACTGAAGTACTGCGCGGTGCGTGTTCAATCGGGCGGCAAGCCGCCACCGTCGCTGAGCTTCGGGGGCGGGCAGGCGCTGCTACGGATGTCGGTGGTTTGAGGCCGCAGTGCGGCGGGCACGTCAAGGCCTGGCGGCGGCACCGGGCTCTGCGGCGAAGGCGCGCGACTGCGTGACCCAGTCGTCGCGCGTGATCCGGCCCTTGAAGGCCGTGAGCTGCGTATCGACGTAGGCGATGTCCTCGGGCGTCCAGTCGGCGATCTGCCAGAAATAGAACACGCCGATGCCGTGCATCATGCGCTCCAGCACATGGGCCACGCCCTTGATGCGCTTGAGGTCGTCCGCCGGGCCCAGGGCCGCGTGGGTGAGCAGGTTGCGGCTGCCGGAGCGGATCCACTCCTGCTGCAGCGGCGCCGCAGTCGCCAGGGCCAGCGGCGCGGCCTCTGGCGTGGGCAAGGGTTCGGGCGCCGGCAGCGGGGCTGCTGCGGGTGCCGGTGCTGCAAGCGCGGGCCGCTGGCGCAGCTCCGCCAGGGCCGCACCGAGGCCCTCTTCCAGGGCGCCCATGCGCAGCAGCAAGGGCCCGATGTCCGGTGCGGCGGTCACCGTCACGGGGGCCGGCATGCGGATGTTGAGCAGCGCGTCTTCGACAGCAGCCAGGCGCAGCTGCAGGGGCTGCAGATCCACGTTCAGCGGCTGGGGCGGTTCCGGAATGTGGATCGACGCCACGGCCCGATCCAGCGCATCCAGCCGCGCATCCAGCGGCGCCAGATCCGTGGCCACGGGCTCGGGGATGCGGATGCCGCGTACCGCCTCTTCGACGGCACCCAGCCGCAGCTGGACTGGCTGCAGATCCACCGGTTTTTGCTCGGGGATCTCCGGCATGCGGATGGCCGCAATGGCGCGCTCGACGGACACCAGGCGAAGATCGACGGGCGTCAGGTCCGTTGCCACGGGTGCCGGGATGTGGATCGCCTTCACGGCCTCTTCCACGGCGCCCAGGCGCTCTTGAAGCGGCTGCAGATCGATGCTCTGGGGCGGCGGGATCACAGGAACAGGAATGGCCGCGATGGCACGTTCCAGGGCCGCCAGTCGTGCGTCGATGGGCGACAGATCGGTGGCCACGGGCTCCGGGATGCGGATCGAGCCGACGGCCACCTCCACGGCGGCCAGGCGCTGCTGGAGCGGGCCCAGATCCGGCGCGCTGGGGGGCTCGGGAATGCGGATCGCCTCCACCTGGCGCTGCAGTGCGCCGAGCTGATCGACGACCGGCGCGAGATTGACGTCCTTGGGCGCCGGCAGCGCACGCAAGGCGCTCTCGAACGCGCCCAGACGCAAGGTCATCGGCGCGAGATCCGTGACCGCCGGCTCCGGAATGCGGATGGCCGCAATGGCGGCTTCCAGCGCGCCCAGGCGCTGCTGAACCGGGCTCAGGTCGGCGGGCGGCGCAGGCTGCGGGATGTGGATGCCGTCCACCCGCTCGCGAAGCGCACTCAGCAGGGCCATCACCGGCCCGAGGTCGGTCGGCTGGGGCTCGGGGATCCGGATCGCCTGCACGGCGCCTTCCACGGCCTGGACCCGCTGGAGCACGCCTGACAGGTCCACCTCCTTGGGCTGCGGAATGTGGATCGACGCCACCGCGCTGGAAACGTCCCCCAGCTGTCGCGCCAGCGGGGACAGATCGGTGGCCGGCGTCGGCGGCGGGATCACGATCGCGCCGACCCGGCGCTCCAGATCGTCAAAGCGGCTGTTCACGGGCGTCAGGTCGACCGCGGGCCGCGCGGCGAGCTGGGCTTCGAAGCGCTGACGCCACTGATCCCAGTTGTCCACCCAGCGGCTGTGCTCGAGTGTCACGTCTTCGTAGTGCCTTCGGTGCCACCACCACGCCAGGGCGGCACCGGCCGCTGCGGCGCTGAGCAGCATGAAGATGATCTTGTAGACCAGGTAAGCCATCTCGGGAGACTCCGGTGTGCTTGGGGGGTGGGATCAGTTCGGGACGACAGCCTTGAACTCGATGCGGCGGTTCTGCTGCCGGCCCTCGTTCGTGGCGTTGTCGGCCAGGGGCCGCGAAGAGCCGAAGCCTTCGGCGACCAGGCGATCGGCCGGAATGCCGCGCCGGATAAGCTCGGCTCGGACGGCCGACGCGCGCGCCAGGCTGAGGGTCTGGTTGGTGGCGGCGGCGCCCCGGTCGTCGGTGTGTCCTTCGATGCGCACCACCAGCTTGCAGCCGCCGTGGGCCTTGGCGACCTGATCCAGCACCGCCTGGCTGGCGGGCAGCAGGCGGGCGCTGCCGACGGCAAATTCGACGCGCTGGCCACCCAGGGCGGCGACGAGAGCCTTGTCGCAGGCCTGTGCGTCGTTGCTGGCTGCCGTGGCCGGCGCTGCCGCGGCGGCGGACGAGGCCCCGGAGGGCAGCGATGGGAGGGATAGTGGGGAGGCTTGGGCAGGCGGGTTCAGCGGCAGGTTGCCGTCGAACTTGACGAGCACCAGCTCGGCGCAGACCTGCGGCCCGGCCCAGGTGGGGCAGGTGGCCCGCTGCGCGATGGCCAGCGCTTCGATCGGCGTGACGCCGGCTGGCAGCTGCCCGGTCAGCAGCACGTGCTGGCCCGAGGCCTTGACCACGACGTCCTTCAGGCCCCGATCCGCCAGGGCCTTGGCGATCGAGCGCGTGACGTTGGCCTCGATCTCGTGCTTGGCGAAGGGCCAGACGGCATACAGCAAGATCAGCAGCAGCGCCAGCAAGGGCAGCAGGCCGCGCCAGACAAAGGGCCAGGCGGCGGGATCGCGTCGAACGAGCAAGCGCTGCCGCTCGTGCCCACGGGAGCCGGTGACCACGGAATAGGAGATGGCTTGGGACACTGCAGCTCCGACCGGTTACGTTTGTTCACACGCAGCGTAGTGTGTTTCCGAGGTCCTGCGTTACCGCCGGGTATCTCCACCGATTGACCGCTCCCGCCGGGTGGGATCTCCGCGCTGGGCGAGCCTCTGGGAGGCGCGGCGGCTCGTTCATGCCGCTCCAGCAGGCGGCCGGGCGGCAGAAGTCGCTACCCTCGTCGCCGTCCGGCGTCACAATGGGCATCGATGGTCCGCTTTCGTCAGCTTGCGTTTCTGGGCGCCGTGCCGCTCCTGATGATGGGCTGCGCGCTGCGGTCCGCGGATGTGGCTCCACTTCGCGCCGACCCGCAGGAGTTTGCCGGCTGGGCCTGCGAGCGCATCGATGACGAGGCCGATCACGTGCAGCGCCAGGCAGCGCGGGTGGCCTATGCATTCGACGAACGCGCTGGCGGCAATGTCGTGGCGCTGGGGCTGGGCCTGACGGTTTTCTGGCCCGTGCTGCTCACCATGCGGCCGCAGGGTCCGGATGCGACTGTCCTGGCGGCCTTGAAGGGACGTCACGAGGCGCTGCAGGAAGCCCGCCGCAGCAAGTCCTGCCCGGGTCAGCCGGGCAGCCTGCCTGCCCGCTGGGCGGCACAGCTGCCCGTGGCCGTCGGCGATCGCCTGGTCTACGAGCAACGCGCCACGCCGCGCAGCGAGCCGCTGCGGGTGGCCTTGCGGGTGGCGGATATCCGGCGTGACGAGATCGAACTGGCGCCCTGGTCCGAGCGCACGCCGCCCACCGAGCCGGCGTCGCCCGCCAGCCTGTGGCTCAACGATCTGTCGGGCAATCTGAAACAGGCGCCGCTGCCCCCGGTCTGGCCGGCGCTGCTGCGAGAGCAGCTGGAGCTGGGCCGCGTGGTCAGCGGAGAGCTTCGTGATCCCGGTGATGCGCGGCAGTGGGCCCGCGTGCGCGGGCAGGTCGTGGCCGTCGGGCCGCAGTCTCTGGCCGGCCAGGAGTTCAACGTCGCCGTGGTGGAGCTCTTTGGCGATGCGCACCAGGGCGACACCAGCGCGCGGCTGGATGGCGTTCTGGTGCTGGACCGCGGCAGCGGCCTCACCTTGCGGCTGGATCTGTTCAGCAGCGTGAGCGCCTTCAACCTGCAACGGCGCCTGGTGCGCCTGGAACGTGTTGCGCGGGCGCCGCCTGCAGCGCCTTGAACGCGGCGCAAGCCACCGCGTCCCGCGGCCCCGTTTACCGATCTTTACCTCGCACGCAAGTGACGGTTACGGCCCGATCCGACCATGAGTCCTGTCGCAAGCCTGCGCCAGTCTGTAAAGGAAAGCTCATGACCTCCTCTTCTTCGAATGCCCCGCGGTCGCTGTCCGTGCGCCGCGGCCTGTCTGCGCTTGGCCTCGTGGTGGCCGGCCTCATGATGGCGCCCGTCTGGGCACAGCCGATGATGGGCGGACCCGGCGGGATGCCCGGGGGGATGCATGGCGGCATGCATGGCGGCATGCACGGTGGCATGCACGACGGCATGCACGGGGGAAGACACGGCGCAGGAGAGCGTGGCGGCATGATGGCCTACTCCGAGCGCATGCTGGACCAGGTGAAGGCCACCCCGGAGCAGCGCAGCCAGATCAAGCAGATCATGGAAGGCGCCCAGAAGGACCTCCGGGCCATCCGGGAATCCGGCCGTGGCTTGCGCGAAGAAGGCCAGCGTGTCTTTGCCCAGCCCAATGTGGACGCCAATGCCGTGGAGGCCCTGCGCCAGAAGCGCATGGCGCTGCACGATCAGGCCAGCCGCCGCATGTCGCAGGCCATGATCGAGGCCAGCCGCGTGCTCACCCCTGATCAGCGCAAGCAGCTGTCCGAGCGCATGCAGCAGCGCCGCCAGATGATGGAGCGCCACATGCAGGAGCGCCGCGCCCTCGAAGGCGCGAAGTCCTGAGGCCGTCGCCGCGTCCTGGCAGACTCCCAGACGATGCCCCAGCGCCTGCTGTTGATTGATGACGACCAGCGCCTCACCGGCATGGTGGGTGACTACCTGCGCGGACACGGCTTCGAGGTCGAACTGGCCGCTTCACTGGCCGAGGGGCGCGGGCAGTTGCGCAGGCAGAGCTACGACGCGCTGGTGCTCGATCTGATGCTCCCGGATGGCGACGGGCTGGATCTCACGCGCGAGATCCGCGCGGAGCCCCGCACCCGCCGCCTTCCCTTGCTGATGCTCACGGCGCGCGGCGAGCCGACCGATCGCATCGTCGGCCTGGAGATCGGCGCGGATGACTACCTGCCCAAGCCCTTCGAGCCGCGCGAACTGCTGGCCCGCGTCAAGGCCCTGCTGCGGCGCGCTTCGCCGGATCAGCCGGCTGACGAGAGCCTGGTGTTCGGGCGCCTGGTGATCGACCTGGGCGCCCGTCAGGCGCGGCTGGACGGGCGCGTCTGCGATCTCACCAGCCACCAGTTTGATCTGCTGGTGGTGCTGGCACGCGCGGCGGGCCGCGTGCTCTCGCGCGATCAGATCATGGATGCGCTCAAGGGCCATCCGCTGGATGCCTTCGACCGCAGCATCGACGTGCACATCTCGCGCATCCGGGCCGTCATCGAAGACGATCCGAAGGCTCCTCAGCGGGTGCTCACGGTGCGCGGGGCCGGCTATGTCTTTGCGCGCAAGCAGGATGGCGAAGCCTGATGGCCGCTGAGCGCCATCGGGCGCCACCCGCATCCGCTTCGCGCTGCGCCTGAACCCGCGCGAGCCCGGCATGCGCTCGCTCTATGTCCGCATCTGGCTGACCGTGCTGGTGGCGCTGGCGCTGTTCGGCGGCCTCTCGGGCTGGCTGTTCCAGCGCCATGTCAGCGCCGAGCGCGAGCGCATCGAGCTGCAGTCCCAGAGCCGGGCGGAGGCCTGGGCCGATCTGCTGCAGCGCTCGCTGCCTTCGGCCGACGCCCCGCGCGAGGAGCAGGCCGCCGGCCTGCGGGACTGGGCGCAGCGCCTGCGCCTGCCGCTGGCGCTGGACGATGCCCGAGGCCAGCGCATCGGCGCTTCGGACAGCTACCTGCGGCGCGAAGGGGACGCTGCGAACCGCATGCACGGGATGCCGGGCCTCTCGCCCGAGCCTGGCCCGCGGCGGGGTTTGCCCATCCAGCTGGCCGACGGACGCACGCTGTGGATCGCGCGGCCGCTGCTGATGCGCCGCCCGGCTCCCGGCGAAGGGCCGGAGATGGGTCCGCGGGAGGCAAGGCCTCATCCGCTGGGTGCCCAGCCGCTGCTGCCGGGCTTGCCCGCCAGTGCGAGCCTCGTGATCCTGGTGGTGCTGCTGTTCCTGGCCGTCGGAGCCGGCGCCTACCCGGTCGTGCGCCGGCTGACGCGGCGGCTGGAAGAGCTCAAGAAGGGCGTCGAGGCCTTCGGTGCCGGCGCCCTGCACCATCGGGTGAACGACCAGGGGCGCGACGAGGTGGCGGCAGTGGCCGCTAGCTTCAATGAGGCCGCCGGTCGCATCGAAGCGCTGTTGAGATCCCACCAGAACCTGCTGGCCAACGCCAGCCACGAACTGCGCTCGCCGCTGGCGCGGCTGAAGATGGCCGTCAGCCTGCTGGACGACGCCGCGCCGGCGCAGCAGCAGCGCCTGAAGCAGGAAATCCACACGAACATCGGCGAGCTGGATGCGCTGGTGGAAGAGGTGCTGCTGGCCAGCCGGCTGGATGCCGCACGCGACGCGCTGAGCCGCGACCCCGTGGATCTGCTGGCCTTGGCAGCCGAAGAGGGCTCGCGGGTGCAGGCCGAGGTGCAGGGCGAGACCCTGTGCATCGAGGGTGACGAGAGGCTGCTGCGGCGGGCGCTGCGCAACCTGCTGGAAAACGCGCGCCGCTACGGCGGAGGCGAGATCCAGCTGCATCTGGCGCAGCAAGGCGCGCTGGCCGAGCTGCGCGTGTGCGATCGCGGCCCGGGTGTGCCGCAGCCTTATCGCGAGCGCATCTTCGAAGCCTTCTTCCGCCTGCCCGGCCATGCAGAGCGCGAAGGCGGAGTCGGCCTGGGGCTGGCCCTGGTGCAGCAGATTGCGCGCCGGCACGGTGGCAGTGTGCGCTGCGAAGCCCGCGAAGGGGGCGGCAGCTGCTTCGTGCTCAGCCTGCCGATGGCTGCGGCGGCTGAACCCGCCGACTGAACCCACCGCCTGAGCGCCGAAGGCAGGCCAGCGGCACTCGGCGACGGGCCGCGCTTCAGCGCTGTGGCGGCGTGAGCCGATCCGCCTGGGGCGGGCCTTCGAAGGCGTCCGCTGGCGGGTGGTCTTCCCCCGTGGCCACGCGGGCCCGTTCGGCATAACGGTTGAAACGCCAGGCGCGCGCTTCGAGCGTGATGCGCCGCCAGACGGCGCGTTTCTGCGCCGGCGTGTAGGCCGTCCACAGCTGCACCTCGTCGAAGCGGCGACCGCAGCCCTTGCACTCGGCGTCGCCCTGGCTGGTGGAGCAGATGGCGATGCAGGGTGCGTCCGGCGTGGAGTCATACCACGCCAGCCAGGCGGCCTTGGCCTTGGGCGGCAGCGTGGCTTCATCGCACTCGGTCTCGCGGTAGTAGACCAGCAAGGCGTAGATCTCGGCCAGCGCGCGCACCTCGGCGCAGGCGCTGATGCCGTCCGGCGAGGGCGACCGTTCGCGCCACCAGTTGATGGCGCTCTCGATGTCCTGCAGGTGGATGCCGACCATGCGCGCCCGCAGCGCTACTGCGGCAGCTTCAGCGTGCCCTCGGCGCTGAAGCGCGTGCTGCCCATGACGCCCCCGCCCAGGCGGCCGCGCACGGCATAAGGCAGTTCGCCGCGCAGGCTGCCATCGCTCAAGCCCAGCATCTGGCGCACGGCGGACACCGCATTCACGCTCACCGGCACGCTGATCACGGTCTCGCCGAAGCGCGGCAAGATGCCCTTGGCGGCACTTACGCCCGTGGCCAGGGGGCGGCCGTTGACATCCAGATCGAGCGACAGGCCGTCGAACTCCAGGTCACGGTCACCCGGGTTCTGAACCCGCAGCTTGACGTTGAATCGCAGCTCGAAACCCTCGCCGCTGAGCTTTTCCAGCCCGACGATGTTGACCCGTGGCGGTTCGCTGGCGGGCAGCCCGGCACAGGCCGACAAGGCCAGGCCCGTGGCCAGCGCGGCGGCGAAGTGGCGGCGGGACGTGTTCGGCTGGGCGGTTGTCATGGCGGGCAGGGTTGGCTGATATTCAGCGGTAGACCAGGCCCATTACATCACGCACGTCGTGCATGGTCTGGCGGGCCACCGTGCGCGCGCGCTCGGTGCCCATCTCGATGATCCAGTGGATCTTCTTGGGCTCGCTCAGGTAGGGCTCGGCGCGGTCGTGCCAGACCTTCTGCTGGCCGATGATGGCGTCGATCACCGGCTGCTTGCACTCCAGGCAGCCGATCGTGGCCTGCGTGCAGCCCTGCACCACCCACTGGCGCGTGGTCTCGTCGCTGTAGACCTTGTGGAACTGCCAGACCGGGCAGCGCTCCGGCTCGCCGGGATCGGTGCGACGCACGCGCTGCGGATCGGTCGGCATCTTGCGGACCTTGGTGTGCACCTGATCCGGCGCCTCGCGCATGGCGATCGCGTTGCCGTAGCTCTTGCTCATCTTCGCGCCGTCCAGGCCGGGCAGCTTGGCCACCTCGGTGTGCAGAGCAGCGGGTTCCACCAGGATCGTCTTGCCGCTGCCCCGCAGATGGCCCAGCAGCCACTCGCTGTCATCCGCGGTCCAGCCGGCGATCTCGCGTGCGGCCTTGGCAAGGATGCCTTCGCCCTTGGCGGCGGCCTCGGCCGAGCCGGTTTCGCCAAAGGCCTTGCGCTGCTTCTCCAGGTAGCGCGCATCGTCCTTGGGCAGCTTGGCCAGTGCGGCGGCCACGCGATCGGCAAAGTCCGCCGGACGGCCATACAGGTGATTGAAGCGGCGTGCCACTTCGCGCGTGAGCTCCACGTGCGAGGCCTGATCCTCGCCCACCGGCACAAACGCGGCCTTGTAGATGAGGATGTCCGCAGCCTGCAGCAGCGGGTAGCCCAGGAAGCCGTAGGTCGCGAGGTCGCGGTCCTTGAGCTTCTCCATCTGGTCCTTGTAGGTCGGCACACGCTCCAGCCAGCCCAGGGGTGTACCCATGGCGAGCAGCGTGAACAGCTCGGCGTGCTCCGGCAGGCGGCTCTGGATGAAGAGCGTGGATTGCTCGGGGTCCAGGCCCGCGGCGATCCAGTCGATCACCATGTCGTAGACGTAGCGGCCCATCACATCACGCTCTTCGTAATGCGTGGTCAGCGCGTGCAGATCGGCCACGAAGAAGAAGCTGTCGTACTCGGCCTGCAGCCGCACCCAGTTCTTCAAGGCGCCATGGTAGTGACCGAGGTGCAGCGCGCCGGTGGGGCGCATGCCGGAGAGAACGCGGGCTCGCATGGGTTTCGGTCGGCGGGAGTGGGCAGGGGCGCGGATTCTCGCACCGGCGCCCGCCTACACTGCGCGCCGTCATGAAGCGCATCGTCATCCTCATCTCCGGCCGCGGCTCGAACATGGAAGCCATCGTGCAGCGCTGCCGCGAAGAAGGCTGGCCTGCCGAGGTCTCGGCCGTCATCAGCAACCGTCCCGCGGCGGCCGGCCTGGCCTTTGCGCAGCAGGCCGGCATCCGCACGGCCGTGGTCGATCACAAGGCCTTCGGCAGCCGGGATGCCTTCGACGCGGCGCTGGCCGACTGCGTGGATGGCTTTGCGCCGGATCTGCTGGTTCTCGCAGGTTTCATGCGCATCCTGGGTGAACCGTTCGTGCGCCGCTACGAAGGTCGGATGTTGAACATCCACCCCTCGCTGCTGCCGGCTTTTCCCGGTCTGCACACGCACGAGCGGGCACTGGAAGCCGGCTGCGCCGTGGCCGGCGCCACGGTGCACTTCGTGACGCCACAGCTCGATCACGGCCCCATCGTCATGCAGTCGGTCGTGCCGGTGCTGCCGCAGGACGATGCCGCCACGCTCGCGGCGCGGGTACTGGCCACGGAGCACCAGATCTACCCGAAGGTCGTGCGCGGATTCGTCGAAGGCCGGCTGCGGCTGGAAGGCGGCCGGGTGCGGCAGACGGACGCGGCGCCAAGGGCGCTGTGGCAGGCAGCGTCGGGCCAGGAGGCTGCCGCATGACGCCGCGTGCCCTGCTGGACATGACGGCCGAGCTGCTGCGCGAGGTGCTGCGGCTGGAGAAGCCCGCTGACCAGACCGTCTCCGATTTCTTCCGGCGCCACCGCGTGCTGGGCCAGCGTGAGCGTCACGCCCTGGCCGAGACCACCTATGCGGTGCTGCGTCGCAAGCCGCTGCTGCAGCACCTGGCGCAGAGTGGTCAGGGCCCGCTGGAGCGGCGCCTGGCGCTGCTGGGCTGGCAGGGCAGCCCCGAGTTTCTGGACAGCGGCTTGCCGCTGCCCGAGCGGGCCTGGTTGCAGGAGATGCGCGCCCTGGATCTGCGCACCTTGCCCGAGCCCCTGCGCCACAACCTGCCCGGCTGGCTTGCGCAGAGTCTGAAGGCGGAATTGGGCGAGGCCGGCTTCTGGCCTCTGGTGGCGAGCCTGGATCAGCCAGCGCCGCTGGACCTGCGCGTCAATGTGCTCAAGGGCAAGCGTGAAGACGCCCAGGCGGCGCTTGCCCAGGCCGGCATCGATGCCCGCCCCACTCCGCTGTCGCCCTGGGGCCTGCGCGTCGCGGGCAAGCCGGCGCTCAACCGCCTACCCGTCTTCCTGCGCGGTGAGGTCGAGGTGCAGGACGAGGGCAGCCAGCTGCTGGCGCTGCTGACGGGTGCGGGCCGCGGCGAGATGGTGGTGGACTTCTGTGCCGGTGCCGGCGGCAAGACGCTCGCGCTGGGCGCGATGATGCGCAATACGGGGCGCCTCTATGCCTTCGACACCGCCGCCCACCGGCTGGAGGCGCTGAAGCCGCGTCTGGCGCGCAGCGGGCTGTCGAACGTGCATCCGGTGGCCATCGCGCACGAGCGGGACGATCGCATCAAGCGGCTGGCCGGCAAGATCGACCGGGTGCTGGTCGATGCGCCTTGTTCCGGCCTGGGCACACTGCGCCGCAACCCGGATCTGAAATGGCGTCAGACGCCCGCATCGGTGCAGGAGATGCATGCCAAGCAGCTGGCCATCCTGGCCAGCGCGGCGCGGCTGCTGCGCCCGGGCGGACGGCTGGTCTATGCCACCTGCAGCCTGCTGCAGGCCGAGAACGAAGCGGTCGCCAGGGCCTTTACAGAAGCCGAAAGCGCACGTTTCGAGCCGCTGGAGGTGGGTTCGCTGCTGCAGGTTCTGCAACTTGCCGATGTGACGGAAGTCTGCTCGGGCCCCTGGCTTCGGCTCTGGCCGCATCGCCATGCAACGGACGGATTCTTTGCTGCCGTATGGCAACGCAAGTGAAATGCGCCTGAAAACGCACTAACTTCGCCGAAACGGATTGATTGATTCAGCTCAAGCTGATGGGTAGCAGCCCTAGGCCGCATTCGGGTTTGTCAGGTAATTCTCGAAACCCCCACCTACAATCCGCCCGCCCCAGCCGGGGCAGTAAAGGCTGAATCTGATGGAAATGATCACAACGGGTCGGGACATGCTGGTCCTGTGGCTGTCCGACGGTCTGCTCGGCGCGAGCTGGTGGCAGGTGCTGCTGTTCACGCTGGCCGTGACACACATCACCATTGCCTCGGTGACCATCTTCCTGCACCGCGCCCAGGCGCACCGTGCGCTGGAGCTGCATGCGATCCCGTCGCACTTCTTCCGCTTCTGGCTGTGGCTGACCACCGGCATGGTCACCAAGGAATGGGTCGCGATCCACCGCAAGCACCACGCCAAGTGCGAAACGGCCGACGATCCGCACAGCCCCGTCGCCCATGGCATCGAGACGGTCTTCTGGAAGGGCTCCGAGCTCTACCGGGCTGAAGCCAAGAACCAGGAAACGCTCAGCAAGTACGGCCACAACACGCCCGACGACTGGCTGGAGCGCAAGCTGTACAGCCGCTTTTCCTGGCAGGGTGTGGCGCTGATGCTGATCCTCAACGTGGCGCTGTTCGGTGCCATCGGCCTCACGGTCTGGGCGGTGCAGATGCTGTGGATCCCCGTGACCGCGGCGGGCATCATCAACGGCATCGGCCACTATTGGGGCTACCGCAATTTCGAGGCGCCCGACGCGTCGACCAACATCTCGCCCTGGGGCATCATCATCGGCGGCGAAGAGCTGCACAACAACCACCACACCTATCCGACCTCGGCCAAGCTGTCGGTCAAGCCCTTCGAGTTCGACATCGGCTGGCTCTACATCCGCACGCTGCAGGCGCTGGGCCTGGCCAAGGTGCGCAAGACCGCCCCTGAACTGCGTCTGGGTGCCGTGAAGCCGCAGGCCGACGGCAAGACGCTGGAAGCCATCATCGCCAACCGGTATGAACTCATGGCGCGCTACGCCGCCGAGATGAAGCGCGCGGTGGGCACGGAGATGGACCGTCTGAAGGCTCAGGGTGCGCAGAACACCGCGCGTCTGGCCAACCTGACGGTGGCGCGCCGCTGGCTGCACCGCGATGCGGACAAGATTCCCGCCGGCGTGCGTGCGCAGCTGGACAGCGTGGTGGGCGATACGCCGGTGCTGGCCAAGCTGGTGCTGATGCGCGAAGAGCTGCGGCTGCTGTGGACGCGCACCAATGTCTCGGCCGAGCAGGCCGTGGCCGATCTGCAGGCCTGGTGCCGCAAGGCCGAGGACAGCGGGATCAGTTCCCTGCAGGAGTTTGCGCTGAAGCTGCGCGCGGCGCGGGCCTGAGGCACACGGGCCTGAAGCGGCATGAAAAAAGGCCCGCCTCCATCGGAGGCGGGCCTTTTTCGTAGACGGCCCGAAGGAAGCGATCCGCTTACTTGAGCTTCACTTCCTTGTAGAGCACGTGCTTGCGTGCCTTCGGATCGAACTTCAGGAATTCCAGCTTTTCAGGCGTGGTCTTCTTGTTCTTGTTCGTGGTGTAGAAGTGACCGGTGCCTGCCGTCGACTCCAGCTTGATCTTTTCGCGTCCGCCCTTGGCCATGTGATGCTCCTAGCTAGCTGATTGCGCCGAACTCAGATCGCGCCCTTGGCGCGCAGGTCGGCAACGACCTTGTCAATGCCCACCTTGTCGATGAGGCGCAGCGCGGCGTTGGTGATGCGCAGGCGCACCCAGCGGTTTTCGCTCTCCACCCAGAAGCGCCGGTACTGCAGGTTCGGCAGGAACCGACGCTTGGTCTTGTTGTTGGCGTGGGAGACGTTGTTTCCCACCATCGGGCGCTTGCCCGTGACTTGACAGACGCGTGCCATGAGGCTGCTCCGTGAGGCCGTGGCGTCAGATGCGCACCCGGCTGTGTGTTGGACTGAGGAAGCTGCCGCGTGTCAGCTGACGGCCCGCGCCTTGAGGGAAGGCGAAGCCAAAGCGGCAAAGCCCGCAATTATAGGCTGAAACTGCGGCGCTGCCTGGCTGGGTGTTTCAGCCGGCTTCCTGCTCCAGAAATCGCTGCGCATCCAGCGCGGCCATGCAGCCTGTGCCTGCGCTGGTGATGGCCTGCCGGTACACATGATCCTGCACATCGCCGGCGGCAAAGACGCCGGGAACGCTGGTCATCGTGGCCATGCCGGCAAGCCCGCTGCGGGTGATCAGGTAGCCGTCCTTCATCTCCAGCTGGCCCTTGAAGATGTCGGTGTTCGGCTGGTGGCCGATGGCGATGAAGCAGCCTTGCAGGCGCAGCTCCTGCGTGGCGGGTGACTGGGTCGAGCGCAGGCGCACGCCGGTCACGCCGGAGGCATCGCCCAGCACTTCATCCAGCGTGTGGTGCAGATGCAGTTCGATCTTGCCCGCCTCGACCTTGGACATGAGCTTGTCGATCATGATCGCCTCGGCGCGAAACTTGTCGCGCCGATGGACCAGGTGCACCTTGCTGGCGATATTGGACAGGTACAGCGCTTCCTCGACAGCCGTGTTGCCGCCGCCGATGACGCAGACCTCCTGCTGCTTGTAGAAGAAGCCGTCGCAGGTGGCGCAGCCACTGACGCCACGGCCCATGAACTGCGCTTCGCTGGGCAGGCCCAGATACTTGGCGCTCGCGCCCGTGGCGATGATCAGGGCGTCGCAGGTGTAGCTGCCCGAGTCACCGCTGAGCGTGAAGGGCCTGCGCGAGAGGTCCACCGAGTGGATGTGATCGAAGACGATCTGCGTCTGGAAGCGCTCGGCGTGCTGCAGGAAGCGCTGCATCAGATCGGGGCCCATCACGCCTTCCACATCGGCCGGCCAGTTGTCCACGTCGGTCGTGGTCATCAGCTGGCCGCCCTGGGCCAGCCCGGTGATCAGCATCGGCTTGAGATTGGCGCGTGCGGCATAGATGGCGGCGGTGTAGCCTGCCGGGCCGGAGCCGAGAATGAGCACGTGCGCGTGCGTCGGGGATGCGGTCATGGTGTGGGAATCTCTTTTCAGCTGGGCGAACCGCGGGCATTTGGCGGGACCATCGCGGGCGGCGGGGCTGCACACTCCGGGTGCCCCGACGAAACCTGTCTGGCTTCGGGGCGATTCTAAGTTTTTGCGTCAAAGTGCCGATATCCACGGTCAATCGCTTCAATAGGGCACGACCCGCGCAGGAGTCACAGAGATGTCGATGCTTTCCAACCTGGATCTGATCCGCCGCGTTCCGCTGTTCTCGATGCTCACCGTCGAGCAGGCACAGTCCATCGCCGACAGCGTGGTCAAGCGACGCTTCCGCCGCGGCGAGCTGATCGTCGAGCAGGGCCGCAAGACCAACACGCTGTTCATCCTGCTCAATGGCCGTGCGCGCGTGCTGACCTCGGATTCGCGCGGCCGCGAAGTCATCCTGGCGGTGCTGGAATCGGGCGACTACGTGGGCGAGATGAGCCTGATCGACAACGAGCCGCACTCCGCCACCGTGCGTGCCGAAGTGCAGACCGACATGCTGGTGCTGGCGCGCACGGATTTCGCGCGCTGCCTGCCGGAAAACACCAGCCTGTCCTACGGCATCATGCGCGGCCTGGTACGTCGCCTGCGCAATGCCGATCGCCAGATCGAATCGCTGGCCTTGCTCGATGTCTACGGCCGGGTTGCGCGCACGCTGCTGGACATGGCTGACGATGACAACGGCACGCGCATCATCCGCCACAAGGTCAGCCGACAGGACATGGCCAAGGTGGTCGGCGCCTCGCGCGAGATGGTCAGCCGCGTGATGAAGGATCTCGAGGAGCGCGGCGTCATCGAGACGCAGGACAACGGGTCGGTCATCCTCAAGGACAAGATCACTCAGGAGTGATCCACCCGGGGCCGGTGGGCCTCAACCGCCACGGCCGCATCCGCCACGCCCGAATCGCCGCCCCGGCCTGAAGGCCGGGCCGCCCCATGCGCCACAATCGGCGCATGACCTTTCCACTGGGTTCCCTGGGTCTTGAAGGCCCCGCCGCGGCCGGCAAGGCTGCGCGCCCCGGCCCATCGGCTGCACCGTCAGGCAAGGTATCGACCTGGCGCCGATTCGGCCTGCTGATCGGGGCGGCTGTGTGGCTGTTCCTGGTGCTGGCACTGCTGACGCACCATGCCGGCGACCCCGGCTTCAGCACCTCGGGCAGCGGTGAAGCGCTGCGCAACAAGGCCGGCCGGCTGGGCGCCTGGCTGGCGGACCTGGCCTATTTCCTCTTCGGTTTCTCGGTCTGGTGGCTTCCCCTGGTGACGCTGCGCCACTGGCTCAGTGCGCTGGCGCGCCAGCTGCGCGGCGAAGACCAGATCGCGCGGCCCGGCGCCCGCGCGCTGCTGCTCTTCTGGTGCGGGCTGATCCTGCTGGTGTGCGCAAGCGCTGCACTGGAGTGGACGCGCCTGTACCGCTGGGAAGCCCATCTGCCGGGCCACGCCGGTGGCGTGCTGGGCCACGCGCTGGGCCCGCTGTCGGATCGATGGCTGGGCTTTGCCGGCTCCGGTGTGGTGTGGATCGCCGCGCTGGTCATCGGTGCGTCCCTGGCCTTGCGCTTTTCCTGGCTGTCGCTGGCCGATGCGCTGGGCACGCGCATCGAAGCCTTCGGCGCACGCCGGGCCGAGCGCCGCGAGCAGGCGGAAGACCTGGCCTTCGGCGAGCGCCTGGCCAGCGAGCGCGAACAGCAGGTCGAGGCGCAGCAGATTGCGCCCGTGCATGCCCCCTTGCTGATCGAAGAGCCGGTGCTGGAGGTGCCCAAGTCCGATCGCGTCATCAAGGAGCGCCAGAAGCCGCTCTTTGCCGAACTGGCCGACACGCGGCTGCCGCAGGTCGATCTGCTGGATGCCGCGCCCGGCCGCCAGGAGAGCGTGACGCCGGAGTCGCTGGAGATGACTTCGCGCCTGATCGAGAAGAAGCTCGGCGATTTTGGGGTCGTGGTGCGCGTGGTGGCCGCCTCGCCCGGGCCTGTGATCACGCGCTACGAGATCGAGCCCGACGTGGGCGTCAAGGGCGCGCAGATCGTGAACCTGGCCAAGGATCTGGCGCGCTCGCTGAGTCTGGTCAGCATCCGCGTGGTGGAGACGATTCCCGGCAAGACGACGATGGCGCTCGAGCTGCCCAACGCCAGACGTCAGACGATCCGGCTCGCGGAAATCCTGGGCTCTCAGGCCTACAACGATGCCGCCTCGATGCTGACCATGGGTCTGGGCAAGGACATCGTCGGCGCGCCGCTGGTGGCCGATCTGGCCAAGATGCCGCATTGCCTGGTCGCCGGCACCACGGGCTCGGGCAAGTCGGTGGGCATCAACGCGATGATCCTCAGCCTGCTCTACAAGGCCGAGGCACGCGACGTGCGCTTGATCCTCATCGATCCGAAGATGCTGGAGATGAGCGTCTACGAGGGCATTCCGCACCTGCTGTGCCCGGTGGTGACGGACATGAAGCAGGCGGCCCATGCGCTGAACTGGTGTGTGGGCGAAATGGAGCGGCGCTACAAGCTGATGAGCAAGCTGGGCGTGCGCCAGCTCAGCGGCTACAACAAGAAGATCGACGAAGCCGCGGAGCGCGGCGAGGCGCTGCCGAACCCCTTCAGCCTCACGCCCGAGGCGCCGGAGCCGCTGGAGCGCCTGCCTCACATCGTCGTGGTGATCGACGAGCTGGCCGATCTGATGATGGTCGTGGGCAAGAAGATCGAGGAACTGATCGCCCGGCTGGCGCAGAAGGCGCGCGCCGCCGGCATCCACCTCATCCTGGCCACGCAGCGCCCGAGCGTGGACGTGATCACCGGCCTGATCAAGGCCAACATCCCCACGCGCCTGAGCTTCCAGGTGGCCAGCAAGATCGACAGCCGCACCATCCTGGACCAGATGGGCGCCGAAGCGCTGCTGGGTCAGGGCGACATGCTCTATCTGCCCTCAGGCACCGGGCTGCCGGTGCGTGTGCATGGCGCCTTCGTCAGCGATGACGAGGTGCACCGCGTCGTCGAGTACCTCAAGAGCCAGGGTGAGCCCAACTACATCGAAGGCATCCTCGAAGGCGGCACGCTCGACGGGACCGATGGCGGCGGCCCCGGCGCCGAGGCGGGCGGTGGCGAAGACGACCCGATGTACGACCAGGCCGTGGCCATCGTGCTGCAGCACCGCAAGGCCTCGATCTCGCTCGTGCAGCGCCACCTGCGCATCGGCTACAACCGCGCGGCGCGTCTGCTGGAACAAATGGAACAGTCCGGACTCGTATCGGCAATGTCCACCAACGGCAACCGGGAACTGCTGGTTCCCGTCCGCCCCGAATGAAGCGCCTGTGCCTCTCGCGCCGCCAGGCGCTGCGCGCCGGTCTGGCCACGCTGGCCGCTTCGGCCTTGCAGGCCCTGCCGGCGGCATCGTCTGCGCAGGCCGATGCGACGGAGACCCTGCGCCAGTTCCTGCGCGAGGCGCAGAGCGGCAAGGGCAGCTTCACGCAGACGGTGACGGCCGCCGACGGCGTGCGCAAGAAGGTCTCCAGCGGCAGCTTCGAGTTCCTGCGCCCCAACCGCTTCCGCTTCAGCTATGTCAAGCCCTTCGAGCAGCTGATCGTGGCCGACGGCAGCAAGGTCTGGATCTACGACCCCGACCTGAAGCAGGCCAGTTCGCGCCGCATGGATGCCGCGCTGGGCAGCACGCCCGCCGCCTTGATCGCCGGGGGCAACCTGGACAAGGATTTCGTGCTGAAGGCCGACGGCCCACGCGACGGCCTGGATTGGGTGCTGGCCACGCCGCGCCAGCGCGAAGGCACGGTGCGCGAGCTTCGTGTGGGGCTGCGCGGCAGGGAGCCGGCTGCCATCGAGATCCTGGACAGCTTCGGACAGCGCACGCTGCTGCAGTTCAGCGGCTTCCAGACCGGCGTGCCGCTGGCGCGCGAGAGCTTCGTCTTCAAGCCCCCGCCCGGTGCGGACGTCATCGAGCAGTGAACCGGCATGAACAGCCCTTCGCTGTTCGATGACGAAGAGCTCCGGCGCGCCGCGCCTGCATCGCCGGGCCACGTGCCGCTGGCCGAGCGGCTGCGGCCGCGCACGCTGGACGAGGTGATCGGCCAGCAGCATCTGCTGGGCCCGGGCAAGCCGCTGCGCGTGGCCTTCGAGCGCCACCGGCTGCACTCGATGATTCTCTGGGGCCCGCCCGGCGTGGGCAAGACGACCCTGGCACGCCTGGTGGCGGGCGCGGTGGATGCCAGCTTCATCGTGCTTTCGGCCGTGCTCGCCGGCGTGAAGGACATCCGCGAGGCGGTGGAGCGGGCGCAGGCCCTGCGCGGGTCCGGCCGCGGGACGGTGGTCTTCGTGGACGAGGTGCACCGCTTCAACAAGGCGCAGCAGGACGCCTTTCTGCCGCACGTCGAATCGGGCCTCTTCACCTTCATCGGCGCGACCACCGAGAACCCGTCCTTCGAGGTCAACTCGGCGCTGCTGTCGCGCAGCACGGTGCATGTGCTGAAGAGTTTGAGCGACGCGGATCTGGGCGAGCTGCTGCAGCGTGCGCAGCACGCGACCGCGTCACCGCCCTGGAGCGACGCAGCGCGCAAGCGTGTGATCGCCCATGCCGACGGCGATGCACGGCGGCTGCTGAATGCGGTGGAGAACGCGCTGGCCGCCGCGGGTGAGGCCGTCGAGATCGACGAGGCAGCGCTGGAGAAGGCGCTGGGCGACCAGCTGCGCCGCTACGACAAGAGCGGCGACCAGTTCTACGACACCATCTCGGCGCTGCACAAGGCGGTGCGCGGTTCGGATCCGGATGCGGCGCTGTACTGGCTGGTGCGCATGCTGGACGGCGGCGTGGATCCGCGCTACGTGGCGCGGCGGGTGCTGCGCATGGCCAGCGAAGACATCGGCCTGGCCGATCCGCGCGGGCTGCGCGTGGCGCTGGATGCCACGGAGGTCTATGAACGCCTGGGCTCGCCCGAAGGCGAACTGGCGCTCGCGCAGGCCGTGCTCTATCTGGCGGTCGCACCCAAGTCCAACGCGGTATACACGGCCTGGAAGGCGGCGCGCGCCTTTGTCAAGGCCGATGGCACGCGCCCGGTGCCGGAACACCTGCGCAATGCGCCCACGCGCCTGATGAAGGACCTGGGTCATGGCGCGGGCTACCGCTATGCCCACGATGAGGCAGACGGCTTCGCGGCCGGAGAACGCTACCTGCCCGACGGCATGCCCGAGACGCGCTTCTACGAGCCCGTGCCGCGCGGGCTGGAGATCCGCATCGCGGAGAAGCTGGCGCAGCTGCGGGAAGCTAACGCTGAAGCGGAGTCGACGTCGAAGCGCCGCAGCGCTTCATAGGCTGAGCCCGCTGCGGCGCGACACGCGGCGCAGCGCGAAGTGGGAGCGGATGCGCGCCACGCCGGGCAGGGTGGTCAGCTGCTTTCGGTGCAGACGCTCGTAATCGGCCGAATCCGCGACCGACACGCGCAGCAGATAGTCGTACTCGCCGGCCATCAGGTGGCACTCCAGGATGTCCGCCGACGCGGCCACGGCGCGTTCGAAGGCATCCAGCGCGGCTTCGCTCTGGTTGCTGAGCGTGATCTCGATGAAGACCGTCTCGCCCTTGCCCAGCGCGGCGGCGTCCAGCCGCGCGCCGTAGCCTTCGATGATGCCGGCGGCTTCCAGTCGCTGCACGCGGCGCAGGCAGGCCGATTGCGACAGCCCGGCGCGCTGCGCCAGATCGGTGTTGCTGACGCGGCCGTCGGCCTGCAGCTCGCTCAGCAGCAGCCGGTCGACGCGATCAAGGTTTACCCGAAGTGGCGAACTCATGCACAAGATTCTGCAGTCGTGTGGCGATGATCGGAGGAAATCTTGTCAGAAGTGCCGACGGAACGCTGCTTGACCGAAGCACTTGCGACGCACTTGGATCCAGCATCTGCGCCTTGTCCCACCCACAGGAGCAGCCCATGCGCATCGGTGTACCCAAGGAGATCAAGACCCACGAATACCGCGCCGGACTGACGCCGCCGGCCGTGCGCGAACTCGTGGCCCAGGGTCACGAAGTCCTCGTGCAGGCCGGCACCGGCGCGGGCATCGGCTGCGACGATGCCGCCTATCTGAAGGCTGGCGCGCAGATCGTGTCAGACGCGGCGGCGGTGTTTGCGCAGGCCGAGATGCTGGTGAAGGTCAAGGAGCCGCAGCCGCAGGAGATCGCGATGCTGCGCGAGGGCCAGCTGCTGTTCACCTATCTGCATCTGGCGCCGGACCGCGCGCAGACGCTGGGCCTGCTGGCATCCGGTTGCACGGCGATCGCCTACGAGACGATCACGGATGCGCAGGGTCGCCTGCCGCTGCTGGCGCCGATGAGCGAGGTGGCCGGGCGCATGGCCGTGCAGGTGGGTGCGGTGGCCCTGCAGAAGGCCAACGGCGGACGCGGTGTGCTGCTGGGAGGCGTGCCCGGCGTGGCGCCCGGCCGCGTGGCGGTCATCGGGGCAGGTGTGGTGGGTCTGCACGCCACGAAGATGGCGGTCGGCCTGGGCGCCGACGTCACGGTGCTGGATCGCTCTTTGCCGCGGCTGCGCGAGCTGGACGATCTGTTCGGCGGTCGCGTCCGACTCGTCTATGCCTCGGCGCACGAGGTCGAGGAGGCCGCGCTGGCGGCCGATCTGGTGATCGGCGCCGTGCTGGTGCCGGGTGCGGCCGCGCCCCGGTTGCTCTCGCGCGCGCAGATCGCGCGCATGCAGCCAGGCTCGGTGCTGGTGGATGTCGCCATCGACCAGGGCGGCTGTTTCGAGACCTCCAGGGCCACCACGCATGCCGAGCCGACCTACGTGGTGGACGGCGTCATCCACTACTGCGTGGCCAACATGCCGGGGGCCGTGGCACGCACCTCGACCTGGGCGCTGAACAACGCGACGCTGCCCTTCACGCTGGCACTGGCCACCAAGGGTTGGCGCCAGGCCTGTGCGGACGATGTGCACCTGCAGCGCGGCTTGAACGTGCATGCCGGGCAGGTGTGCTGCGAGGCTGTCGCGCGCAGTCTGAACCTGCCCTGGACCCCGGCCGCCAGCGTGTAAGCCCGTACGCGGCGCGTGGAGACCGCTGCCTAGAATCGTTTTGTCACGAAGCGACGCGGCAGGCGGAGGGGCTGGCCGGCGTCTTGCTTGAAGGAATGGGGCCCGGCGCATGGGGAGCGGCGGGTCCGGCGACGCGAAGCCGGCTGTGCAGGCTGAATGTCTCCGGGTCGTCACGGCACGCAGCCTAGAAGGCACACGATGGATATCTTCTTTCAACAGATCATCAACGGCCTTGTGCTGGGCAGCATGTACGCGCTGGTCGCCCTGGGCTACACGATGGTCTACGGCATCATCAACCTCATCAACTTCGCGCATGGCGATGTGCTGATGGTGGGGGCGCTGACCAGCTGGACGGTGGTGAGCTTCATGGCCGGTTCCGGTGCGCCGGGATGGGTGCTGATGCTGCTGTCGGCCTGTGTGGCCATCGTGATCTGCGCGGCGCTGAATTTCGCCATCGAGAAAGTGGCCTACCGCCCCTTGCGCAACGCCCCTCGGCTGGCGCCCCTGATCACGGCCATGGGCATGAGCCTCTTGCTGCAGACGCTGGCCATGATCGTCTGGAAGCCCAATCCCAAGGCTTTCCCGCAGCTGCTGCCCACCGAGCCCATCGATCTGGGCGGGCCGGTGATCACGGTCACGCAGATCCTCATCCTGGGCGTGACGGCCGTGCTGCTGGCGGTGCTGATGTGGCTGGTGAACCGCACGCGGCTGGGCCGCGCGATGCGCGCCACGGCCGAAAACCCGCGCGTGGCCGCGCTGATGGGCGTGAAGCCGGACATGGTCATCTCGGCCACCTTCATCATCGGGGCAGCCCTGGCGGCCGTGGCCGGCATCATGTGGGCGGCCAACTACGGCACGGTGCAGCACTCCATGGGCTTCATGCCCGGTCTCAAGGCCTTCACGGCGGCCGTGCTGGGCGGCATCGGCAACCTGGCGGGCGCGGTCGTGGGGGGCCTGCTGCTCGGCCTGGTGGAGGCACTCGGCGCGGGCTACCTGGGCGCGCTCACCGGCGGGGTTCTGGGCAGCCACTATGCGGACATCTTCGCCTTCGTCGCGCTGATCCTCGTGCTCACCTTGCGGCCTTCCGGCCTGCTGGGCGAGCGTGTGGCGGATCGGGCCTGAAGGAGCGACACCATGGCCCAGATGAGTCAAACGACCAAGATCATCGCCTTCTTCCTGGCGGCCATCGCCCTGATGGCGCTGCCGCTGTTTGCGCAGCAGTTCGGCCAGGGCTGGGTGCGCATCCTGGCGCTGGCGATGCTGTATGTGCTGCTGGCGCTGGGGCTCAACATCGTCGTGGGCTACGCCGGCCTGCTGGATCTGGGCTTCGTCGCCTTCTATGCGGTGGGCGCCTACATGTACGCGCTGCTGGCCTCACCGCACTTGTTCGAGACCTTCGGCTGGATCAACCGTGCCTTTCCCGATGGCCTGCACACGCCGATCTGGCTGGTGATCCCGCTGGCCGCCGGGCTGGCGGCCGTCGCCGGTGTCCTGCTGGGCACACCGGTGCTCAAGCTGCGCGGCGACTACCTGGCCATCGTCACGCTGGGCTTCGGCGAAATCATCCGCGTGTTCATGAACAACCTGGAGCACCCGGTCAACATCACCAACGGGCCGCGCGGGCTGGATCGCATCGATCCGATGGAAATCTTCGGCTTCAGCTTCGGCAAGGGGATCGAGCTCTTCGGCCTGAAGATCCCTTCGGTGACGCTGTACTACTACCTGTTCCTGGTGCTGGTGGTGGCCAGCGTGATCATCTGCCACCGTCTGGAGATGTCGCGCATCGGCCGAGCCTGGATGGCCATCCGCGAAGACGAGATCGCCGCCAAGGCCATGGGCATCAACACCCGCAACATGAAGCTGCTGGCCTTCGGCATGGGTGCCACCTTCGGCGGTGTATCGGGCTCGATGTTTGCGGCCTTCCAGGGCTTCGTCTCGCCGGAATCCTTCACGCTGACCGAGAGCATCATGATCGTCGCGATGGTGGTGCTGGGCGGCATCGGGCATCTGCCCGGCGTCATCCTGGGTGCGGTGATGCTGGCGGCGTTGCCTGAGGTGCTGCGCTATGTGGCGGGCGATCTGCAGAACATGACCGGCGGGCGACTGGATGCCTCCATCCTGCGCCAGCTGCTGATCGCGCTGGCGATGATCGCCATCATGCTCATGCGTCCGCGCGGGCTGTGGCCTTCGCCCGAACACGGCAAGGGTGCGCCCGTGCCCGTGAAGCCGCGCTGAAGGAGGCACCGATGAGCAAGACCGTTCTCAAGGTGGCCGGCGTCTCCAAGCGTTTCGGCGGGCTGCAGGCGCTCAGCGATGTGGGCATCACCATCACCGAAGGCCAGGTCTACGGCCTGATCGGGCCCAATGGTGCAGGCAAGACGACCTTCTTCAATGTCATCACGGGCCTGTACACACCGGATTCGGGCAGCTTCGAGCTCGGTGGCCAGCCCTACCGGCCCGAGGCCGTGCACCAGGTCGCCAAGGCGGGCATCGCGCGCACCTTCCAGAACATCCGGCTGTTCGCCGAGATGACGGCGCTGGAAAACGTGATGGTCGGCCGCCACGTGCGCACGCACTCCGGCCTGGTGGGGGCCGTCTTGCGCACCGCCGGTTTCAAGCGTGAGGAACGCGAGATCGAAGACCGCGCCCGCGCGCTGCTGGCCTATGTGGGCATCGAGAAGTTTGCCGAGTACAAGGCGCGCACGCTGAGCTACGGCGATCAGCGGCGCCTGGAGATCGCCCGCGCGCTGGCCACCGATCCCAAGCTGATTGCGCTGGATGAACCGGCGGCCGGCATGAATGCGACCGAAAAGGTCGTGCTGCGCGAACTGATCGACCGCATCCGCAAGGATCAGCGCACCATCCTGCTCATCGAACACGACGTGAAGCTGGTCATGGGCCTGTGTGATCGCGTCACGGTGCTGGATTACGGCAAGCAGATTGCCGAAGGCACGCCGGCCGAGGTGCAGCGCAGCGAACAGGTGATCGAAGCCTACCTCGGCGCCGGCCACAAGGCCCATTGAGCGGCAACTGCCCAACCCACAGGCGCGCGACATGCCCAATACGTTCTTGAAGGTGAGCAAGCTCAAGGTGGCCTACGGCGGCATCCAGGCCGTCAAGGGCGCGAGCTTCGAGGTGAATGAAGGCGAACTCGTCAGCCTGATCGGCGCCAACGGCGCCGGCAAGACGACGACGCTGAAGGCCATCACCGGCACGCGGCCGGTGGCCGAAGGCGAGATCGAATACCTGGGCCGCGCGGTCAAGGGCCAGGGCGCCTGGGATCTCGTCAAGCAGGGCCTGGTGATGGTGCCCGAGGGCCGTGGCGTGTTCGCGCGCATGACCATCACCGAAAACCTGCAGATGGGCGCCTATGTGCGCAAGGACAAGGAGATCGAAGCCGACATCGAGAAGGTCTTTGCGATCTTTCCGCGGCTCAAGGAGCGGCGCGCGCAGCTGGCCGGCACGATGAGCGGCGGCGAGCAGCAGATGCTCGCGATGGGCCGGGCCCTGATGGCCCGCCCGAAAGTGCTGCTGCTGGACGAGCCTTCGATGGGCCTGTCGCCGATCATGGTGGACAAGATCTTCGAGGTGGTGGCCGACATTCACAAGCGCGGCACGACCATCCTGCTGGTCGAACAGAACGCCAGCCGCGCGCTGGCGCTGGCCGATCGCGGCTACGTGATGGACTCCGGCGAAGTCACGATGAGCGGCCCGGCCAAGGAACTGCTGGCCGATCCCAAGGTGCGCGCGGCCTACCTGGGCGAGTGATCGGCGGCCCGGTCCTCCGAGCGCGGCTTCAGCTGGCCGAATCCCGCGGCCGGATCTTCAGTTTCAGCTCCGTGATGGCACTGTCGTGCTGGGCGGTGCTGGCCAGGAGATCGGGCAGCAGCTGGCGCAGCTTGGCAGCCGATGCGCTGTTCTCCGTCAGCAGCGTCCAGCAGACACCCTCGATGGGCCCAGGCCGCAGCTGGCTGCGCAGCGGGCCAGGCACCGAGGGCAGGATGCGCTGGAACAGCTGGGTGGCGCGTCGGTGGCCAGCCAGCAGGCCCGCCAGCGAGGCCGAAGCCTCGATGGCCTCACCCACGTTGCGGGCAGGCGGCAGGCGTTGCGTGGGCACGGCCAGCCTCAATCAGCCTTGGCGCCGGTGGCCTTGACGATCTTCTCGTAGCGCGTCCACTCGGCCTTCACGAAATCCGCAAACTGCTCCGGCGTGGTGGGGCTGGGCTCGGCCATCAGCGTGGCCATGCGCGCCTTCAGCTCCGGCGAGTTCAGCGCATCGACGAAGGCCTTGTTCAGGCGTTGCGTGATGTCAGACGGTAGGCGTGCCGGCCCGAAGAGACCGAACCAGGTCGAGACATCGAAGGCCGCCAGGCCCTGCGCGCGCCCGGCCTCGGACACCGTGGGCACGTCGGGCATCGCCGAGCTGCGCTGGGTCGTGGTCACCGCCAGTGCCTTGAGCTTGCCCGAGCGGATGTTGGCGGCGGCACCGGCCAGGTTGTCGAAGTTGTAGTCCACCTGCCCGCTCACCAGGGCCAGCTGGGCGGGTGGTGCGCCGGCGTAGGGAATGTGGACCACGAAGACGCCGGCCTGCGCCTTGAAGAGCTCTCCGGCGAGGTGTCCGGCACTGCCGTTGCCGCCGGAGCCGTAGTTCAGCCGCCCCGGGTTGCGCCGGGCATGCTGCACCAGATCCGCGAGCGACTGGATGCTCAGCCGGGTGGCCGCTTCGGCATTCATCACCAGCACGTTGGGCACCTGCGCCACCCGCGTGATGGGCGTGAAGTCGCGCAGCGCGTCGTAGGGCATGCGGCTGTAGAGCCAGGGATTGATGGCATGCGTGGCGACCGCGCCCATCACCAGGGTCGTGCCATCAGGTGCCGACTTCGCCACCAGATCGGCGCCGACATTACCTCCCGCGCCCGGCCGGTTTTCCACGACCACCGTGCCCAGGCTGTCCTTCACGCGTTCGGCCAGCGCACGTGCCACGATGTCCAGCGGGCCGCCGGGCGGGTAGGGCACGATCAGCCGGATCGGCTTGGCGGCCTGACCCTGGGCCTGCACGGCGGGGCTCAGCCCCATCAGAAGGGCCAGCGCAGCGGACGTGCCGGCCAAGGCGAGGCGCCGGGACAGGTTGGCGGGGCGTGCGGGCATCGGGGTCTCCTCGAAGTTCTTGAAAGGTCTTCAGCGGGCCGTGCCGGGCCTTCTCGCCAGCCCGACCTGTGCCGCCGGCACCACCGCCCTGAGCACCAGCCGCGTGATATCAGCCGGGTGCTTCAGGCCGGCTGCTTGTCAGCCTCGGAGGTGAAGCTGTCGGCGAAGAACTCGGCTTCGGGCAGCGCGCAGCGTGTGGTGAAGTCGCGCCGCGCGGCATCCACCATCACCGGCGCGCCGCAGGCATAGACCTGATGCTGACTCAGATCGGGCCAATCGGCCATCACCGCCTGGTGGACGAAGCCGGTGCGGCCGGTCCAGGCATCTTCGGCGCGCGCTTCGCTCAGCACAGGCACATAGCGCAGCTGCGGCAGGCGCTGGACGGCGGCCAGAACCCAGTCGTGCTGGTAGAGATCGGCCCGGCTGCGGCAGCCCCAGTAGAGCACGGCCTCGCGTGTGATGGCCTTGTGCTCGATGTGCTCGATCAGGGCCTTGATCGGCGCAAAGCCGGTGCCGCTGGCCAGCAGCACGATGGGCTTGCTGCTGTCCTCGCGCAGGTAGAAGCTGCCGTAGGGGCCTTCCATGCGCAGGATGTCTTTCTCCTTCATCGTGCTGAAGACCTGATCGGTGAACTTGCCGCCCGGCATGTGGCGGACGTGCAGCTCGATCGACGGCGGCGAGCCCAGCTGGTGCGGCGCGTTGGCCATGCTGTAGCTGCGGCGCGAGCCATCGCGCAGGATGAACTCGACATACTGACCCGCCCGGTACTGCAGGTTCTGGTTCGCGGGCAGCTGCATGCGCAGCACGGCCACATCGGGCGCGGCGCGTTCGAGGGTGAGCACGCGCGTGGGCAGCTTGAGCACCGGAAACTCGCCGGCGCCGGGGACGCTGCGCGCCTCGACCACACAATCGGTCTGCGGCGTCGCGCAGCAGGTGAGGATCAGACCTTGCGCCTCTTCCGCGTCCGACAAGGCCTTCTGCTGGTGCACGCCATGGATCACGCGGCCTTCCAGCAGCCGGCTCTTGCAGGAGCCGCAGGCGCCATCGCGGCAGCCATAGGGCAGGCCGATGCCGGCACGGATCGCCGCCGCCAGGATGGGCTCGTCGCGTTCCACGCTGAAGCTGCGGCCGGCGGGTTGCAATGTGATCGTCAGGCTCATGAATCGGATGGCGCTGGAAGTGAAGACGGGCGCTGTTCGGAAAACATTGTGCCCGTCACCGGAAGGCCCCTGTGGGTGGCGAGATGCTGCCGCCCTGGCCCCTGGCGCGTCTGGCGTGGTGCGCGCGCCTCGCCGGGGTGTGCGGGCACTCTTGTGCAGCGCACAATGGAGGCCCTTCCAGGAGCAACGAGGAGGCGTCGTGCGGCGCGTGGTTTTCAATCAAAAAGGCGGCGTGGGCAAGTCCACCATCACGGTCAACCTGGCGGCGATTGCCGCCCACCAGGGCCGGCGCGTGCTGGTGGTCGATCTGGATCGACAGGCCAACGCCACGCGATACCTGCTGGCTGACGAGCCCCCGCCCGAAGGCACGGGCACAGCCAGCTTCTTCGAGGAAACGCTCAAGTTCAGCGTGCGCGAGTCGCAGCCGCTGGGCTTCATCACCGAGACCGGCTTCGAGCGCCTGCACCTGATGCCGGCCTCGGCCGCGCTGGATGAACTGCACGGCAAGCTGGAGAGCCGCGCCAAGGTCTACAAGCTGCGTCGTGCGCTGGAGAGCCTGGCCGGCGATTACGAAGAGGTGTGGATCGACACGCCGCCGGCGCTGAACTTCTACACCCGCTCGGCGCTGATCGCGGCCGACAGCTGCCTGATTCCTTTCGATTGCGATGCCTTCAGCCGCGCGGCCCTCTATGAGCTGATGCAGAACGTGCAGGAACTGCAGGCTGACCATAACGAGTCACTGCATGTGGAAGGCATCGTGGTCAATCAGTACCAGTCGCGCGCCAGCCTGCCGCAGCGCACGGTGCAGGAACTGATCGATGAAGGTCTGCCGGTGCTGCAGCCCTATCTGGGCTCCAGCGTGAAGGTCAAGGAGAGCCACGAGAAGGCCATGCCGCTGATCCACCTGGAGCCTTCGCACCCGCTGACCCAGGCCTACGTGCAGCTGTACGAGAACCTGGGCTGAGCGTCTGAAGGCCTAGGAGCGTGGGCGGCAGAAATCGGCACCCGCGCCGGGGCGACCAAGGCCGCTGGCGTAGGCGCGTTGCTTGCGCGGGCTGGACGCCCGCGCAAGCAACGCAACGACCGCCAGCGGCCTTGGGTGCCCCGGCCCTTCGGGTTGGGCTCGATTCGGGGCGCATGCGGCGTTGCAGCGCTTGCCCGGGCATCCAGCCCGGGCTGCGCGCCGCGCCTTGCCTTCGCCCCGAATCGAGCCCAACGCGGGTGCCGATTTCTGCCGCCCACGCTCCTCGGAGCGGCCGCCGAGGCCTCTCAGGGCAAGGCCCGAGGGGGGAAACGCCATTGGCGCGGCGCCCGGGCCTGCGGGAACATCCCGCCCTTGGCCTGCGGGCCGCCCACGCGGTATCTCAGCATGACCTCACGCCGACATCTGCTGCTCGCCTGCTCTTCGGTGGCTGCCACCTGGGGCCTAGGGCGCACGGCGCAGGCCCAGCCGGGATCGGGCTGGCCGGGCAAACCCGTGCGCATCGTGGTGCCCTTTGCGGCCGGCGGCACCACCGACATCCTGGCACGCGCGATGGCGCCCGAGCTGCAGAAGGCGCTGGGCCAGCCCTTCGTCATCGACAACAAGGCCGGCGCCGGGGGCAACCTGGGCGCCACCGAGGTGGCCAAGGCGGCCGCCGATGGCTACACGCTGCTGATGGGCACGGTCGGCACGCATGCCATCAACGCCGCGCTGTACCCCAAGCTGCCGTTCGACCACGTGAAGGACTTCGCCCCCATCACGCTGGTGGCGGGTGTGCCCAACGTGCTGGTGATGAATCCGGCCAGCGCGCAGCGCTACGGTGTCAGCACCGTGCCCGATCTGGCACGGGCGGCGCGCGCCCATCCCGGCAAGCTCAACATGGCCAGCTCCGGCAACGGCACCTCCATCCATCTGGCGGGCGAACTGTTCAAGGCCATGACCGGGACCTTCATGGTCCACTTTCCGTACCGCGGATCGGGCCCGGCGCTGCTGGATCTGATCGGCGGCAACATGGACCTGATGTTCGACAACCTGCCCAGTGCGATGCCGCACATCAAGGCCGGCAAGCTCAAGGCCCTGGCCGTCACCAGCGCGGCGCGTTCGGCTGCGCTGCCCGATCTGCCCACCGTGGCCGAGGCGGGTGGCCCGATCCTGAAGGACTTCGAGGCCAGTTCCTGGTTCGGCCTGCTCGCGCCCGCCGGCACGCCAGCGGAGATCGTGACCCGCCTGCAGCAGGAGTGCGTGAAGGCGCTGCAGCTGCCCGCCATCAAGGAACGGCTGCTCGGCCTGGGCGCCAACCCCAGCGGGCTCAGCGGCGCTGATTTTGCGCGTTATATCGACGCCGAGACCGCCAAGTGGGCCAAGGTGGTCAAGGCGTCTGGGGCCAAGGTCGATTGAGGCGAAGCGCGCACGCGGCGCGCATCGCTGAGCGTGTCGCGGCTCAGTGCGCGCGGCCCAGCACCTGCTCCTGAATCCTTTCGACGACGCGCGAGACATCGGCTGCATCCAGGCCCGCTTCGGTGGCGGCACGTTCGATGGCCTGGGGCAGCGTGTCCGGCGCCTGCAGCAGCGCGTGCGCCAGGATCGACAGCACGCAGATGACGCGCCGCTCCCAGGCCTCGGGCAGCTCGCCGCCCGACTGCACGGTCACATGATGTCGAACGCTTGCCACCGCCACGGCGGCCAGACCCCAGCTCTCGCACAGGGCCGCACCCAGCGCATCGTGGCTCACGCCGAAGCCCGCACGCTCCAGCTCGGTGAGGGCGCGGTCATCGGGCGCGGCGCGCAGCATCGTGCGGTAGTGATCCTTGGCGTGGCGGAAGAGCACGGCCTTGCCGCACTCCTCGAAGAGGCCGGCCGAGTGGGCGGCCCAGGCGTCCAGCTGCAGGCTCTGGCCCAGGCGGCCCATGATGAGCCCGCGTCGGGCGGCGCGCTGCCACAGCGGCTCCAGCTCCGGGGCGGGTGGAAACGCCGCGCGCAAGCCCATCTCGAAGGTGATCGCGGCCACCTCGCGCATGCCCAGGTAGGTCAGCGCCTGGTGCACGTTCTGCACGCGCCCGCGCACCCCGTACATCGACGAATTCACGGCCTTGAGCACCGCCGCAGCCAGTGCCATGTCGCACTCGACCAGCTCGCCGATGGCCTGCAGGTTGATGTCTTCGTCGGCCAGCAGCAGGGACAGCTTCACCAGCGCCTGGGGTTGGGCCGGAATGTTGATGTCCAGCGATCTCAGTTCGGCATTCACGCTCACGGGCGGCCTCCATGGGGCACAGGGCGCGGGGCCGCACGCACGGGCTCGCCGGGTGCCGTCACCCTGTTCCCGCCGATGCTAGGCGCGGTGGGCTGCAGCCAAACGCGTCAAAAGCGCCGGCATTCGTTGCAGGGGAGAGCGATTGCATCCCGGGTGCCGGCCAGACGCCGCGCCAAGAAAAAGCGCCTCGACCTTGCGGTGGAGGCGCTTGCGGGCAGTGCCTTGCGCGGGCTCGCCTGTCCGGCGATGTCATGGCGCGCAGCGATCGTGAACAGAAAGCGGGGGTGTCGGTCTCGCTTCGTCCCAGCGAACAGCATCGTTGTCTGGCTTGGTTCTTGTCTCCTCAGCCCCCTCGACGCCGGCCTCGCGTCAACCCCTTTTTGGGGCATGACAGCGCGGTTACAGCGCGAGTGCGCGCAATGTAGGTGCGTCGCCACAAAACCGAACTGAGGGATTACCCGAAATATCCCCTCAAGTCGTGGCAAGCACCCAACGGGCGGCCCGCTCGGCAATCATCAGCGTGGGCGAGTTGGTGTTGCCGCTGGTGATGGTGGGCATCACGCTGGCGTCGGCCACATGCAGCCCGCCAACGCCCCGCACCGCCAGGCGCGGATCCACGACGGCCAGCGGGTCCTCGTGACGGCCCATGCGGCAGGTGCCCACCGGATGGAAGATCGTCGTGCCGATGTCGCCGGCCAGGCGGGCCAGGTCCTCGTCGCTGGTGAACTGCGGCCCGGGCTTCAACTCCTTGGGCTGGTAGCGCTGCAAGGCCGGCTGCGCGGCAATGCGCCGCGTCAGCCGCAGGGATTCGGCCGCCACGAGGCGGTCTTGCGGCGTGCTGAGGTAGTTCGGTCGGATCAGGGGCGCGGCCATCGGATCGGCACTGGCGATCTGCACGCTGCCGCGCGAGGCCGGGTTGAGGTTGCACACACTCGCGGTGAACGCATCGAACCGGTCCAGCGGTTCGCCGAAGGCGGGCAGGCTCAGCGGCTGCACGTGGTACTCCAGGTTCGGCCAGGGCTGATCGGGCGCCGAGCGGGTGAAGGCCCCCAGCTGCGAGGGCGCCATGCTCATCGGCCCGCTGCGCGACAGCAGGTACTGCAGCCCGATGCGCAGCTTGCCCCAGGGCGAGTTGGCCAGCCGGTTGAGCGTGGGCACGCCCTGGACGCCGAAGACGGCGCGGATCTGCAGGTGGTCCTGCAGGTTTTCGCCCACGCCCGGCAGTTCGTGCACCACCGCAATGCCCAGGCGCTGCAGCAGCTTCGCCGGCCCGAGGCCCGACAACTGCAGGATCTGCGGCGTGCCCACGGCGCCGGCGGCCATCAGCACCCCGCGCTCGGTGCTGGCCTGCATCGGCTGGCCGCGTGCAGGCTGCCAGTGCACGCCGGTACAGCGCAGCGAGCCATCGGGCTGCCGCTGAAGCTCCAGGCGCGTCACCTGCGCACCGGTGACCACCTGCAGGTTGGGCCGGCCGCGCGCGGGGCGCAGGAAAGCCTTGGTCGTATTCCAGCGCCAGCCCGAGCGCTGATTGACCTCGAAGTAGCCCACGCCTTCGTTGCTGCCGGTGTTGAAGTCGTCGCTGGCCGGAATGCCGGCCTGCTGCGCCGCCTGCGCAAAGGCATCCAGGATCTCCCAGCTCAGCCGCTGACGCTCCACGCGCCACTCGTGGCCGGCACCGTGCATCGCGCTGGCGCCCCGCCAGTGGTCTTCATGACCGATGAAATCCGGCAGGCAGGCCTGCCAGCGCCAGCTCTCGTCGCCGGTCAGTTCGGCCCACTGATCGTAGTCCCGCGCCTGGCCGCGCATGTAGATCATGCCGTTGATGCTGGAACAGCCGCCCAGCACCTTGCCGCGCGGATAGCGCAGCCGCCGTCCGTTCAGGCCGGCATCCGGCTCCGTCTGGTACAGCCAGTCGGTGCGCGGGTTGCCGATGCAGTACAGGTAACCGACCGGGATGTGGATCCAGGCATAGTCGTCATTGCCCCCGGCTTCCAGCAGCAGCACGCGCCGCCGCCCATCGGCGCTCAAGCGATTGGCCAGCAGGCAACCGGCCGTGCCGGCGCCCACGACGATGTGGTCGAAGCGACCTGCCGCGATCGAATTCATCGGGTTAATCCCTGGGTGCTAAAACAACAGTCACGGGGCGGACACTTGAGCACGAATCTTGGGTAGCCGCGATAATCGTAAGTTCGTGGTTGGACGCCGCACCTGTCGCTGATGGGTTCATGCTCGATTGCTAGCTGAATGACGCACGGTTGAAGCTCCACATTTTTTTGGTATAGGGCATTTGAGAGATCGAGGGCTTCCCCGTGGGAAACAAACTTTACGTCGGCAATCTGGCTTACTCGGTGCGCGACGAGTCGCTGCAGCAGGCCTTCGGCCAGTTCGGCAACGTCACATCGGCCAAGGTCATGATGGACCGCGAGACCGGCCGCTCCAAGGGCTTCGGCTTTGTCGAGATGGGCTCTGACGCCGAGGCGCAGGCAGCCATCAACGGCATGAACGGCCAGCCGCTGGAAGGCCGTGCCGTGGTGGTCAACGAAGCCCGCCCGCGTGAAGAGCGTCCCGGCGGCTTTGGCGGCGGCGGCGGTGGTCGCGGCGGCTACGGCGGCGGCAGCAGCGGTGGTGGCGGTGGCTACGGCGGCGGCGGTGGTGGCGGCTACGGTGGTGGTGGCGGCGGTGGTCGCAGCCCCTACGGTGGCGGTGGCCGCGGTGGTTATGGCGGTGGCGGCAGCAGCGGTGGTGGCGGCGGCTACGGCGGTGGCGGCGGCGGTGGTGGCCGCGGCGGTTACGGCGGTGGCGGCGGCGGCCGCGGTGGTTACGGCGGCGGTGGCGACAGCAGCGGCGGTGGCCGTGGTGGCTACGGCGGCAGTGATCGTGGTGGCCGCGGCGGTGGCTACAGCAGCGGCGACAGCTACTGATCCTTGCGCGGGCCGTTCAGGCCCGCGTCCGGCTTCCGGCTGAATCCAGCGGAACAGTTGAATCGGCGGCGACCCAAGGGTCGCCGCTTGTCATTTGGGCGCGGGTTTGTGCCTGTCGCTGGGGCCGGGCTGGACGGCCTTGGCCTGCGCCAGAGCCGTCCTGACGCACCGGCGCCCTGCGCGGCGCCTCACTCGCCGCGGCGCTGCTTCCTTCCGCGGCCGGCGAGGGCGGCGTCGAACCAGGCGTTGGGCAGGATGCGCAACAGGCGCGCCACCCAACCCATCTGCCAGGGGATCACGAGATAGCTCGTCCCCGCTTCGATGGCGCGCTGCGCACGCTCGGCAAAAGTCTCGGCGCTGATCAGGAACGGCATCGGATACCGGTTGCGCGCGGTCATCGGTGTGGCGATATAGCCTGGCAGCAGGGTCACCACGCGGATCCCGCTGCCGCGGCAATCCTGGCGCAGGCTCTCGCAGTAGGACACGACGGCCGCCTTGCTGCCGCAGTAGGCACCGTGGCCGGGCATGCCACGGATGGCCGCCACGCTGGCAATGCCCACCAGCGTGCCGCTGCGGCGTTCGCGCATGGGTTTCACGAAGGGGTGGAAGGTGGCTGCCAGGCCGAGGTTGTTGGTCGCGAAGGTCTCGCGCATGACGTCCAGATCCTCGCGCACGCTGGTGTCCATGCCCACGCTGATGCCGGCGCTGGCGATCACCACATCCGGCAGACCTTGAACGGCGGTGCAGCGCTGCGCTGCCGCGATGATCTGATCGGGCTCGGAGACATCGGCGCCATAGGCCACCGCGCGCTCGGGGCCCAGGCCCTGCGCCTGAGCCCAGGCCTGCAGTTCGGCCTGTCGCCGGGCAACCAGCGCCAGCCGCCACCCGAGCGCCGCGTAGCGCGCGGCCAGCGCCTGGCCGATGCCGCTGGACGCTCCGGTGATGAAGACCAGCGGGCTGCGGGTGTCGGTATTCGTCATCGGGGGCTTCCTTCCGCTGCAGGGCTGCGCGGCTGCAGCACGGCCCGGATGGGCGGCTGGAGTTCGAGTTGTCGCTGCCGGTTGTCCCACACCAGGCCACCCGCCGTCGCGGCCGTGGTGCCGACTCTCAGCTGCACGGGCCGGTCGGTGCGCACACGCTGCGACTCGGTTTCGAGCTCCAGGAACTCGCTGTCCACCTCGACCCGCTGGCCATCCGCCGTGCGCCCTCGCACCTGCGCCCCGCCCAGCAGCTGCACGCGCGAGCCCTTGCCGTCCGAGACGGCCTTGCGCGCGGTGGCCAGGGTCTGGCGGCCGTCCGGCCCGTTGGCGGTGAGCTGCAGTTCCTCGATCTCGATGCGATCGCTCTGTGGATAGTGGTGCAGCTCGCGGCCTTCCAGCGTCAGCTGCAGAAGGCCATCGGCCGCATAGCGCTGGATCGTGAAGCCGCGCATCGTGTAGTCGGGCTCGCCGCCCGCCGGTTTGGCGCCCCGTGGCGTGGCCGGTGCCGGCGAGTTCTTCACCAGCCACCAGCTGCCCAGCGCCAACAGCACCATCAGCAGCAGCGGCAGGTAGGAGGTCAGCGCGTCGCGCAGGCGCGTCGGCCACGGTGGGCGCGGGCGCGGCGCGCGGCGGCGCTCCGGGGGCGGCTGCGCGCCCAGGCTGATCGGCACCTCGGGCAGATCCGGCAGATTGAGTTCGATGCGGGCGGCCATGTGCCTAGCGGCCGTCGAGGGTCTGGCACTGGCCGGCCAGCAGCGACGCATAGCGCCCGCAGCCCATCAGCAGCAGATCGCAGAACTCGCGCGCCGCACCTTCACCGCCCTTGGCCGCCGTGATGTGGTGGGCCCGGGCGCGCACTTCAGCATGGGCCTGCGGTGGCGCCACGGCCAGCGCGGCGCGCTGCAGCAAGGGCAGATCCGGCCAGTCGTCACCGATGGCGGCGGTTTCGTCCCAGTCCAGCGCCAGGGTCTGCAGCAGCGCCTGAGCCGCCGCCAGCTTGTCGCTGCTGCCGAAGACCGCGTGGCGCAGGCCCAGATCGGCCAGCCGCCGACGCACGGCTGGCGAATCGCGCCCGGTGATGATCAGCGGTTCGATGCCGGCCTGGGCGATCAGCTTCAAGCCATGCCCGTCGAGCACGTGAAAGGTCTTGAGCGTCTCGCCGGCCTCGCTGATGTACAGGCGCCCATCGGTCAGCACGCCGTCGACATCGAAGAACGCCGCACGCAGCCCGCGCCCACGCCCTTGTGCACGCAGCAGCAGCTCCGGCGGGAAGTTCAGGCTCGGGCTCATGCCCTCAGATGACCTTCGCGCGCATCAGATCGTGGCTGTTCAGGGCACCGACCAGGCGCCCTTCGCCATCCACCACCAGGACGCTGGTCACGCGGTGCTGCTCCATCAGCGCGGCCGCGTCGACAGCCAGCGCTTCGGCGCGCACCACGCGCGGCGAAGGGTGCATGACCTCGCGCGCGGTCAGCGCCAGCAGCTCGGCACCGCGCTCGATCAGGCGCCGCAGATCGCCGTCGGTGAAGATGCCCAGGACGCGGTCCGCCTCGTCCACGACGACCGTGAAGCCCAGTCCGCAGCGGCTCATCTCGCGCAGCACCGCGCTGACCGTGGTCTGCGGCGGCACACGCGGCAGTTCATCGCCGCGGCGCATCAGATCGTGCACATGCATCAGCAGCTTGCGCCCCAGGCTGCCGCCGGGATGCGAGCGCGCAAAGTCTTCCTCGACAAAACCGCGCGCATCCAGCAGCGCAACGGCCAGCGCATCGCCCAGCGCCATCTGCGCGGTCGTGCTGGCCGTGGGTGCCAGGTTCATCGGGCAGGCCTCCTGATCGACCCCGCTGTCCAGCACGATGTCGGCATGCTGCGCGAGCGTGGAATCGGGCTTGCCGGTCATGGCCACGAGCGTGATGCCCAGACGCCGCACCGCCGGCAGGATGGCGGCAAGTTCGTCGCTCTCGCCGCTGTTGGAAATGGCGAGCACCACATCGCCCGGCGTGACCATGCCGAGGTCTCCATGGCTGGCTTCAGCCGGGTGGACAAAGAACGCCGGCGTGCCCGTGGAGGCCAGCGTGGCGGCGATCTTGCGGCCCACGTGGCCACTCTTGCCCATGCCCATCACCACCGTGCGGCCGCGGCAGGCGAGAATGGCCTGCACCGCGCGCACAAAGCCCTGCCCCTGGCGCGGCATCAGGCCCAGCAAGGCGCGGGCCTCTATCTCGAAGGTGCGAGCGGCCAGGGCCAGCAGGCGTTCCGACTGGAGCCGCCCGGGCTCGCCAGGCAGTGCGGACCTTGCCTCGGCCGCAGGAAGGGCCACAGGTGCGGGGGGAGTGATGGCAGGGCTCACGCGGGGGCTGGGCAGGTGGGGCAGCCAAGGCGGCCCGGCAAGTGTTTCAAGCGGTGTGTCCGGGTTCCAGGCTGGCCCGCTTCCTGCGGGCAGTAGCATCGGGATTCTAGAAGCCCGACCCTCCATCCCGCCCGCGACTTGGCCAGCACCCTCGAACTCGTCCTGCTCTACCTGATCGCCGCCGTGCTTGGCGTGGTGGCGTTCCGGCTCATGAAGCTGCCGCCGATGCTGGGCTATCTCGCCGTCGGCGTGCTCATCGGCCCCAATGCGCTGGCCTTGGCCAAGGACAGCGCGGGTGTGCGCTACCTGGCCGAATTCGGCGTCGTCTTCCTGATGTTCGTGCTCGGGCTGGAGTTCAACCTGCCCAAGCTGCGCAGCATGCGCACGCTGGTCTTCGGCCTGGGTCTTTCGCAGGTGATGCTGACCATGCTGGGCGCGGTGGTCGGTCACTTCCTGCTGATCTGGCTCTTCAGCTTCACCATGCGCCCCTGGGAGCTGGGCTGGCAAGGCGCCGTGGTGCTGGGCGGCGCGATCGCCATGTCCAGCACGGCCATCGTCGTGAAGATGATGAGCGAGCGGCTGGAGCTGGACAGCGAGCACGGCAAGCGGGTGCTGGGCATCCTGCTGTTCCAGGATCTGGCCGTGGTGCCGCTGCTGGTGCTGATCCCGGCGCTGGGCGCACCCGGCGACGACATGGCCCGCACGCTGGGCCTGGCGCTGCTGAAGGCTGCCGTGCTGCTGACCCTGCTGCTGGTGGGCGGCCAGAAGGTGATGCGCTGGTGGCTCACGCTGGTGGCGCGCCGCAAGAGCGACGAGCTGTTCATTCTCAACCTGCTGCTGATCACGCTGGGCCTGGCCTGGCTGACCGAGCACGCCGGGCTCTCGCTGGCGCTGGGCGCCTTCGTCGCCGGCATGCTGGTGGCGGAGACCGAGTACAAGCACCAGGTCGAGACCGACATCCGGCCCTTCCACGACGTGTTGCTGGGCCTGTTCTTCATCACCATCGGCATGAAGCTGGACTGGCGCCCGGTGATCGACCAGTGGCTGCTGGTGCTGCTGCTGACCACCGGCCCGGTGCTGGCCAAGGGCGTGCTGGTCGCCGTGCTGGCCTGGATGTACCGCGCCACGCCCGGTGTGGCCATCCGCACGGGCCTGTACCTCGCGCAGGCCGGCGAGTTCGGCTTCGTGCTGCTCACGCTCGGCGCGGAAAACGGCCTCATCGCGCCGGTGTGGATGAGCCCGGTGCTGGCCAGCATGGTGCTGTCGATGCTGGCCACGCCGTTCCTGATCATGTACAGCAACGCCATCGTCAACCGACTGAGCGCCAGCGACTGGCTGCTGCAGTCGGTGGCCCTGACCAGCATCGCGAAGAAGTCGATTGCCACGCAGGGCCACGTGATCATCTGCGGCTACGGGCGCAGCGGCCAGAACCTGGCACGCCTGCTCGACAAGGAGCGCATCCCCTACATGGCGCTGGATCTGGATCCCGATCGCGTGCGCATGGCGGCCGCCGCCGGGCAGAGCGTGGTCTTCGGTGACGCCGCGCGTCTGCAGAGCTTGATGGCCGCCGGCCTGGCGCGGGCCGCGGCGGTGGTGGTGAGTTATCCCGACACCGCCTCGGCGATGAAGATCCTCAGCCACGTGCAGAGCCATGCGCCGCGCGTGCCCGTGGTGGTGCGCACGGTGGACGACGCCGATCTGGACCGCCTGCGTGCTGCCGGGGCCACCGAGGTCGTGCCCGAGGCCATCGAAGGCAGCCTGATGCTCGCCGGCCACGCGCTGGCGCTGGTGGGCGTGCCGATGCAGCGAGTCATCCGCATCACCCGCGATGCGCGCGACGCGCGCTACAGCCTGCTGCGCGGCTACTTCCACGGCGCCGATGACGATACCGTGGAAGAGCTGGAACAGGCGCGCCTGCTCAGCGTGAGCCTGCCCAGCGGCGGCAGTTGCGCGGGCAAGGCCCTGGGCGCACTGGCGCTGCACGCCACGGGGGTTCAGGTGGTCTCGGTGCGGCGTGCGGGCGGTGGCGTGATCCAGGCCGACGACAGCGTCGTGCTCAAGGGCGGCGACACCCTGGTACTGTCCGGCCTGCCCGAAGCCTTGTCGCTGGCCGAGGCCAAGCTGCTGTCCTGAGCCGCCGTGCGCCGCAGGGCCCGAGCGGGCCATGAGGCCGGCGCATCGCGGCCTATCATCGCGCCATGGAGACGACCCCCGGCTTTGACACCCGGCCCAGCGAAGCCTCGCTGGCGCATCCGGCCGAGTACATCCGCTCGCACATCCGCACCGTGCCGGACTGGCCGGAGCCGGGCGTGATGTTTCGCGACATCACGCCGCTGCTGGCCAACCCGCGCGTCTTCCGCGTGCTGATCGATCAGTTTGTGCACCGCTACTTCAGCCCGCGTCCCGACGCCATTGCCGGACTGGATGCACGCGGCTTCATCATCGGCAGCGTGGTGGCCTACGAACTGGGCATCGGTTTCGTGCCGATCCGCAAGAAGGGCAAGCTGCCCTTCACCACGGTGGAAGAGACCTACGAGCTGGAATACGGCAGCGCGACGGTGGAGATCCACACCGATGCCGTGAAGCCGGGCGAGCGCGTGGTGCTCATCGACGACCTCATCGCCACCGGCGGCACCATGATGGCCGGACGGCGCCTGCTGGAGCGCCTGGGCGCCCAGGTCATCGAAGGCGCGGCCATCGTCGATCTGCCCGAACTCGGCGGCTCGCGCAGGCTGCGCGAAAGCGGCTTGCCGCTGTACACGCTGGTGGATTTCGCCGGGCACTGAGTCCGCGGGCCGGGCCGGGGTCCGGCCGCGCAGCGGCAGCCCGCAGGCCCGCGCAGCTACTTCCCGATGCAGAAGCGGCTGAAGATCTCGCCCAGCATGTCGTCGGGCGTGAAGTGGCCGGTGATCTCGCCCAGCGATTCATGGGCCTGGCGCAGTTCCTCGGCCAGCAATTCCAGCTCCGGCGTGGTCTGCTGCAGTTGTTCGTCCGCGGTCTGCAGATGGGCGGCAGCGCGCTGCAGGGCCTGCACGTGGCGCGCGCGGGCGATGACCAGGCCTTCGGTGGCCGCCTGCCAGCCGGCACGTTCCAGCAGGGCCTGGCGAAGGCCTTGCAGGCCCTGGCCCGTCTGCGCCGACAGCACCAGGCAGCCGTCTGCCGGCGGCCGCGCGCTCGGCGCATCGGCCTTGTTGTAGACGTCCAGCCGCGCCACGCCCTCCGGCAGCCGCGCCTCGATCTGCCGTTCCTGGGCCTGGTAGGCCGCCTCGTCCAGGCGTGTCAGATCGTGCAGGAACAGCACCAGATCGGCGGCAACGATGGCACCCCAGCTGCGGCTGATGCCGATGCGTTCGACGGCGTCGGCAGCCTGTTCATCGCCGCGCAGGCCCGCGGTGTCCGTGATGTGCAGCGGCACGCCTTCGATCTGGATGGATTCGCTCACGCGATCCCGCGTGGTGCCGGGAACGGGCGTGACGATGGCCAGCTCGGCACCGGCCAGCGCATTCAGCAGCGAGCTCTTGCCGACATTGGGCTGGCCGGCCAGCACCACCCGCAAGCCATCGCGCAGCAGCGCGCCCTGGCGCGCCGTGCGCAGGACATCGGCCAGGCTCTGGCGGATGGCTGACAGTTGACCTGATGCGTCGGCCTTGTGCAGGAAATCGATTTCCTCCTCCGGAAAATCGAGCGTGGCCTCGACCAGGGTGCGCAGGCGAACCGTGCGCCGCGTCAGCTCGTCGACGCGGCGCGAGAACTCGCCCGCCAGCGAGCGCCCGGCCGAGCGCGCGGCGGCCTCGGTGCTGGCATCGATGAGATCGGCCACGGCTTCGGCCTGCGCCAGATCCAGCTTGTCGTTGAAGTAGGCGCGCTGCGTGAACTCTCCGGGCTCGGCCAGGCGCGCCGCGGGCAGCGCCCTCAGGCAGCGCGCCAGCAGCAGCTGCAGCACGACAGGGCCGCCGTGCGCCTGCAATTCCAGGACGTCTTCGCCGGTGTAGGAGTGGGGTGCCGGAAAGTGCAGCGCCAGGCCTTGATCGATCACCGCGCCGTCGGCGTCGAAGAAGGGCCCGTAGGTCGCGTGGCGTGGCTTCAAGGGCCGACGCAGCACCGCCTGGATCAGGCGGTCCAGGCCCTGGCCGGAGGCCCGCACGATACCCACCGCGCCGCGTCCGGGCGCCGTGGCCACCGCGATGATCGGCGCATCCCGCTGACTCAGAAGCTTGGCGCTCATCCGCTCATTGTGCGCCCGCCTTGCGGGTGCCGGGCAAGCCGCAAGGCAAGACGCCCCGGTGCGGCGCGAGCTCGCAACGGGGCGTCCTTGCAGATGTGGCGCGGGTGGAGGGGCAAACAGACCGGCCTGGGCGGCTTGCCGGGCTCCTGAGCCGGTGCTTCACACCGGGTCGCCCGCATGAATGGCATCCTCGGCTGTTGGAGCGTCAGACTCAATCCCGTGATGCAGCGCTGCGGTTTCCCCTGTGATGCGCGTCACGCCGATGCCGAGGATGCTATTTGCCCAGCACGCCCAATCGCTTGTTGATGAACCACTGCTGCGCGATGGACAGGATGTTGTTCGTCAGCCAGTACAGCACCAGGCCGGACGGGAAGAAGAAGAACATGAAGGAGAAGGCCAGCGGCATGATCCACATGAGCTTGGCCTGCATCGGATCGGGCGGCGTCGGGTTCAGCCAGGTCTGGAACAGGGTCGATCCCGTCATCAGCAGCGGCAGGATGTACCAGGGATCCTTGACGGAAAGATCGGTGATCCAGCCGATCCAGGGCGCCTGGCGCATCTCCACGCTGGACAGCAGCACCCAGTACAGCGCAATGAAGAACGGCATCTGCACGAGGATGGGCAGGCAGCCGCCCAGCGGGTTGACCTTCTCCTCGCGGTAGATGCGCATCATCTCCTGCTGCATCTGCTGCGGCTTGTCCTTGTAGCGCTCGCGCAGTTCCATCACGCGCGGGTTGATGGCCTTCATCTTGGCCATGCTCTTGTAGGCGCTGGCGTTGAGCCAGTAGAACGCCCCCTTCAGCAGCACCACCAGCGCGACGATCGCCCAGCCCCAGTTGCCGATCATGCCGTGCAGCTTGTCCAGCAGCCAGAACAGCGGCTTGGCCAGCACGGTGAACCAGCCGTAGTCCTTGACCAGCTCCAGGCCGGGCGCCAGCTGGGCCAGTTTCTTCTCTTCCTGCGGGCCGACAAACAGACGCGCCTCGTGCGCCTGGCTGCTGCCGGGCGCTACATCGCCCAGCGCGCGAACCATGGCCACGGAGTAGCGGTTCTCGCCCGTCTTGGCGGTGCGGAATTCGCGCGGGCTGCCCGGCGTCATCAACCAGGCCGAAGCGAAATAGTGCTGCACCATGGCGATCCAGCCGTCGCTGGCGGCCTTCTCGTGGCTGGCCTTGTTCTTCTCGATGTCCTTGAAATCGATCTTCTGGAACTTCGCCGCCTCGGTGTAAACCGCGGGGCCGGTGAAGGTGAAGTAGAACTGCGATTCGCCCTCGGGCGGATTGCCGTCGCGCTCCAGCTGCAGGTACAGCGAGGGCGAAACCGGTGTGCTGCTGTCATTGAACAGCTCGTGACGCACGCCGATCACATAGTCGCCACGCTTGAAGGTGTAGGTCTTGACGACACGTCGGCCATCGATGGCGGCGGATTCCAGCCGCAGCTCGATCTGCGGCGCGCCGTCGGCGAGCGTGCGCTCGCTGCTCAACACCTTCATCGGCGTAAGGTGGTTGGGCAGGTTGACCCCGGCCTGGGCACTGACGAAGCCGGTCTGCGCCAGATAGAGGCGCTTGGCACTCTGATCGAACAGCGTGACCTGCGACTTCGGGTCATTGGCGTCGCGGTGCTTCATCAGCTCCAGGCGCACGATGGTGCCGCCGACGGTATCCACCGTCGCCCGGACCACATCGGTGGTGATGACGATCTTCTCGCTGCTGCTGGCGGGCGTGGCCGCGGCGGGCGGCGCACCCGCGACAGCCGGCGTCGCCGGGGTCGCTGCCTGGGGCAAGGCGGCAGGCGCCGGCAAGCTGGCTGAAGCCGCCGAGCCGCCGGCGACTGCGCTGGCGGCCGGTGCGCTGGCGGCAGGGCGCGAACCGCCGAACATCGAAGGCTGCCCGGTGTGCTTGAGCCACGCATCCCACAGCATGAGCATCGAGAGGGTGAAGACCACCCACAGCAGGGTGCGACGCATATCGGTCATGAGAAAGGCTTCCGGAAGGCGGTGCCGCTGCCAGGCGCTTGCTCATCGGGCCTGCCATCGGCGCGATGTCCCAGGCCCAGGCGGGTGAAGAGACGGGGTGCATTGTCAGGCACAGGATCCAGGCCGCCGTCACACCAGGGGTGGCAGCGCGCCAGGCGCGCAGCACTCAAGGAGGCACCCACGACGGCGCCGTGGCGCTCCAGCGCGGTCAGCGCATATTGCGAGCAGCTGGGCTCGAAGCGACAGGCATTGCCCAGCGAGGGCTTGAGCAGCAGGCGATAGCCGCGCACCAGCAGCACCAGCAGCCGGCGCGGCATCGAGATCACGCCTTGCAGCAAGGGCTTCAAGCGCTCGGAGGCAGGCATGGACTTGGCACCAGGTTCGGCTGCAACAGCGCTTGCGGTCAGCGCGCGCGCGGCCGGGCGATCGCCTGCTGGAGCAAGGCATCGAGTTCGGTGCGGGCAGCGCGCTTCAGGGCCGGCGAGGCTGCCGAGACAAACTCGGCCGCCGCGAACGGCCGGCTCAGGCGCAGCAGCCAGAGCCCGGCAGGCAGTTGCGGCAGCGCGCGGGCTGCCGCCTGCCGCATCTGCCGCTTGAGCAGGCTGCGCGTCACCGAGCGGCGGGCATGCCGTTTGGGCAGCACGGTACCGAGCCAGCAGCGTCCCTCCAGGTTATCAACAGGTTCCTGGCCGTGGGTGACCGGTTCTGTGGATAACTCGTCCGGTACCAACGCGGGCCGGCCTCTGCGAGAGGCCAGCGGCGCGGCAGGGAGATGGTGAACAGCGAAGTGAGCACTTCGTTGCCGAGCCGGTGTCTTCATCAAGCGCTCGAAGTCCGCCGCATGGCAGATCCGGCCCGGCGCGGAGCCGGGCTGGCGCGTGTCGGATGACGTGTCGATCGGCACGGCTTGAAGGCGCCTGGAAGCTTTGCGCCGCGCCACGCTGGGGCGTGACCCGGGCTGTGCCGGGCATCAGCTGCAGGCTGGCGCGCCGGCGATCTTCAGACCTGCGACAGGCGCTTGCGGCCCTTGGCGCGGCGGGCGTTGATGACAGCGCGGCCGCCACGGGTCTTCATGCGCACAAGAAAGCCGTGCGTACGGGCGCGACGGGTCTTGGACGGTTGGTAGGTGCGCTTCATGGCCATGGTGAGCTCGATTCCGTGGGGTAAGGGTCAAAGGTTCGGATCTGGCCACCTCGGGCAGCCGCCATCATCACGAGTTGCAGGCCAGCCGCGGCGCACCTGGTCCTGGTCCTGATGCCGGCTCGTCTGCTGCCTGGGGGCAGGACTGTACCGACGGATCAGCAGACGGGGGCTCAGCAAGGCCTGGCGAACACCGGGGCGAGCCGATGACAACAGCCGTCCCATCTTCGGCCGCCACAAGGGTCAACCGGTTCCCAGGCCAGGGCCGCAATTCGGGAAACCGCGCATCATAGCAAAAAGGCCTTCTCATTCAAGCACTTGCACGGCAAACCGTGGCTTTGCGCGGGGTGCTCGGCGCTCCGCAGGTCTGTGGATAACCCTTTTCGTCGGGTACTCCGCGGGCTAAGATGCCGGTCTTCCAACAAGACTTTTCCACACCGGACGAGGAGCCGATGAGTGCCGATCTTTGGGCGCGGGGTTGCGAGCGCTTGGCCGCCGAACTGCCCGAGCAGCAGTTCAACACCTGGATCCGCCCGCTGGCGCCACCGCAGGTCGATGATGCGGGCGACAGCGGTCTGGCGGTGTGCCTGCGCGTGCCCAACCGCTTCAAGCTGGATTGGATCCGCTCCCAGTACGCCGGGCGTATCGAAACTGCGCTGGCCGAAGTCTCCGGCCAGCCGGTCAGGCTGGAACTCATGCTGGCGCCGCGCGAAGCGCCCGTGCGGCCGCCGCAGCTGAATGCCGCCAATGCAGCCCAGGCTTCGGATCAGCCGCTGTCCGTGGCGGCTGCAGGGGCGACTGCGCCACCCGGCCCCACGGGCCAGGCCGGCCCGCCGGGACTCCAGGGTCTGGCGCCTGCTGCCACGGTCCACAAGCTCAATACCGCGCTGACCTTCGACACCCTCGTCGCCGGCCGGGCCAACCAGATGGCCCGCACGGCGGCCTTGCACGTGGCGGGCGCGCCGGGGGCGATGTACAACCCGCTGTTCATCTATGGCGGCGTGGGCCTGGGCAAGACGCACCTGATCCACGCCGTGGGCAATGCGCTGCTCAAGGACCGTCCGAACGCCCGCGTGCTGTACCTGCACGCCGAGCAGTTCATCAGCGACGTGGTCAAGAACTACCAGCGCAAGACCTTCGACGAACTCAAGGCCAAGTACCACGGCCTGGACCTGCTGCTGATCGACGACGTGCAGTTCTTCGCCGGCAAGGAGCGCACGCAGGAAGAGTTCTTCAACGCCTTCGAGGCGCTGCTGGCCAAGCGGGCGCACATCATCATGACCAGCGACACCTACCCCAAGGGGCTGGTGGACATCGATGAGCGCCTGACCTCGCGCTTCGACTCCGGCCTGACCGTGGCGATCGAGCCGCCGGAGCTGGAAATGCGGGTGGCCATCCTGATCCGCAAGGCGCTCGTCGAGGGTGCCGACATGCCCGAGGACGTGGCCTTCTTCATCGCCAAGAACGTGCGCGCGAATGTGCGCGAACTCGAAGGCGCTCTGCGCAAGGTGATCGCCTTCGCACGGTTCAGCCAGAAGGACGTCAACATCGTGCTGGCACGGGAGGCGCTGCGCGATCTGCTGTCGATCCAGAACCGGCAGATCTCGGTGGAGAACATCCAGAAGACCGTCGCCGACTTCTTCAAGATCAAGGTCGCCGACATGTACAGCAAGAAGCGGCCCGCCAGCATCGCCCACCCGCGCCAGATCGCCATGTACCTGGCCAAGGAGCTGACCAAGAAGAGCCTGCCCGAGATCGGCGAACTCTTCGGCGGACGCGACCACACGACCGTGCTGCACGCGGTGCGCAAGATCACCGGCGACCGCAGCAAGAACAGCGAACTGAACCAGCAACTCCACGTCCTGGAACAAACGCTGAAGGGGTGAGTGCGGACACAGGACAGTCCCTTGAGGACTGTCCTGTGCCGCACGAACCGCCCGAGCTCCGCGAGGGCGTGGAGAGAAGCCACGCCCTCCGATCCCTCCCCTTGGACCTCCTGTGCCGCACGAACCGCCCGAGGCCGCACTCCGCCTTCGCGGCCTGTGGACAAGCCTGGGCATGACACCGGCACAAGCCTCCTGATATCCACAAGAGACCCGACTTCGCCGCTCTTATCCCCATTTCGACCCGGACGAACATGGTTACGACCCACAGGGTTCTCCGGCGCCTAAACCCTTGAACAAACAGGCGAAAATAGCCTTGTTCACAGGTTCGAGGCCTGTCTACTACTCACCACCATCTTCAAAGATTGAAAACATCATGATTGTGTTGAAAGCGGCCCAGGAGCAGGTACTTGCCGCCTTGCAATCGGTGGCCGGCATCGTGGAGAGAAGACACACGCTGCCGATCCTGGCCAACGTGCTGATCCGCAAGAACGGCGCACAGATCGAGCTCACCTCCAGCGACCTGGAGATCCAGGTGCGGACGTCGGCCGAGCTGGGCGGCGATGCGGCAGCCTTCAGCACCACGGTGGGCGCCCGCAAGCTGATCGACATCCTGCGCGCGCTGCCAGCCGATCAGGTGGTGAGTTTGAGTGCTGCGCAGAACAAGCTGACGCTGCAAGGCGGCAAGAGCCGCTTCACGCTGCAGACCCTGCCGGCCGAGGACTTTCCGCTGGTCAACGAAGCGGTCGATTTCGGCCCCAGCTTCGGCGTGCCGCAGAAGACCCTGCACCGGCTGATCGACCAGGTGCACTTCGCGATGGCGGTGCACGACATCCGCTACTACCTCAACGGCATCCTGTTCATCGCCGAAGGCCGCACGCTGACGCTGGTGGCTACCGATGGCCACCGCCTCGCGCTGGCGCAGGCCACGCTGGAGACCGAGGTGCCCAAGCAGGAGGTGATCCTGCCGCGCAAGACGGTGCTGGAGCTGCAGCGCCTGCTGAAGGACGAAGAGACGCCCATCGAGATGAAGTTCGCCAACAACCAGGCGAAGTTTGCCTTTGCGGGGCTGGAGTTCGTCACCAAGCTGGTGGAAGGCAAGTTCCCCGACTACAACCGCGTGATCCCGAAGAACCACAAGAACGCCATCATGCTGGGCCGTGCGCCGCTCCTGGCCAGCCTGCAGCGCGCCGCCATCCTGACCAGCGAGAAGTTCAAAGGCGTGCGGCTGAACCTGGAACCCGGCCAGCTGAGCATCGCCTCCAGCAACGCCGAGCAGGAAGAGGCCAAGGAAGAGCTGGAAGTCGACTACGGCGCCGAGGCCATCGACATCGGTTTCAACGTCACCTACCTGATCGACGCCCTGGCCAACATGAGCGTCGAGATGGTCAAGGTCGAGCTTCAGGACGGCAATGCCAGCGCCCTCATCACCGCGCCCGATCTGCCCGGGTTCAAGTACGTGGTGATGCCCATGCGCATCTGAGGCCACCCCCGTCCTGGCCAGGCGAGCGGGCCACGTGCCCGCTTCCGCGTTTTTGATCGAGCCCTTCCCATGAGCGACAAGCCCAGCACCGAGACCCCGCAGACCCCGCCCGCAGCGGCTGCCGCAGCCGACACCAGCTATGGCGAAGGCAGCATCCAGATCCTGGAGGGCCTGGAAGCCGTGCGCAAGCGCCCGGGCATGTACATCGGCGATACGTCCGATGGGACCGGCCTGCACCACCTGGTCTTCGAGGTCGTTGACAACTCCATCGACGAATCACTGGCTGGCCATTGCGACGACATCATCGTCACCATCCACACCGACAACTCCATCTCCGTCATCGACAACGGCCGCGGCATTCCCACGGGCGTGAAGATGGATGACAAGCACGAGCCCAAGCGCAGCGCGGCCGAGATCGCCCTGACCGAACTGCACGCGGGCGGCAAGTTCAACCAGAACAGCTACAAGGTCTCCGGCGGCCTGCACGGCGTGGGCGTGAGCTGCGTGAATGCGCTCAGCCGTTGGCTGAGGTTGATCGTCAGGCGTGAAGGCAAGGTGCACTTCATCGAGTTCCGCCGCGGCGTGCCGCAGGAGCGCGTGCTGGAGCAGCGTGACGGCTTCGAGATCAGCCCGATGAAGGTGCTGGGCGAGACCGAGAAGCGCGGTACCGAAGTGCACTTCCTGCCCGACGACGAGATCTTCCAGCAGAACGCCGACTTCCACTACGACATCCTGGCCAAGCGGCTGCGCGAGCTGTCCTTCCTGAACAACGGCGTGAAGATCCGCCTGGTCGACGAGCGCCACAACAAGGAAGACAACTTTGCCTATGTGGGCGGCGTGCGCGGCTTCGTGGAGTTCATCAACCAGGGCAAGAAGACCCTGCACCCCAACATCTTCCACGCCACCGGCGACAAGCTCTCCGATCAGGGCACGAACATCGGCGTCGAGGTCTCGATGCAGTGGAACGACGGCTACAGCGAGAACGTGCTGTGCTTCACCAACAACATCCCGCAGCGTGACGGCGGCACGCACCTGACCGGCCTGCGCGCGGCGATGACGCGTGTCATCAACAAGTACATCGACGACAACGAGCTGGCCAAGAAGGCCAAGGTCGAGGTCAGCGGCGACGACATGCGCGAAGGCCTGGCCTGCGTCATCAGCGTGAAGGTGCCCGAGCCGAAATTCTCCAGCCAGACCAAGGACAAGCTCGTCAGTTCGGAAGTCAGAGGTCCGGTGGAGGAGATCGTGGCCGGCAAGCTCAACGACTGGCTGCTGGAGAACCCGACCGATGCCAAGATCGTCTGCGGCAAGATCGTCGAGGCGGCAAGGGCGCGTGAAGCGGCCCGCAAGGCACGCGAGATGACGCGCCGCAAGGGCGTTCTCGATGGCCTGGGCCTGCCGGGCAAGCTGGCCGATTGCCAGGAGAAGGATCCGGCGCTGTGCGAGATCTACATCGTCGAGGGCGATTCGGCCGGCGGCAGCGCCAAGCAGGGGCGTGATCGCAAGTTCCAGGCGATCCTGCCGCTGCGCGGCAAGATCCTGAACGTGGAGAAGGCGCGCTACGAGAAGCTGCTCACCAGCAACGAGATCCTGACCTTGATCACCGCCTTGGGCACCGGCATCGGCCAGGGCAGCGGCGGCGACGACTTCAACCCCGACAAGCTGCGCTACCACCGCATCATCATCATGACCGATGCCGATGTGGACGGCGCCCACATCCGCACCCTGCTGCTGACCTTCTTCTACCGCCAGATGTCGCAGCTGGTCGAGCGCGGCCACATCTACATCGCGCAGCCGCCGCTGTACAAGGTCAAGCATGGCAAGCAGGAGCAGTACCTGAAGGATGGCCTGGAGCTGGATGCTTACCTGCTGCGTGTGGCGCTGGATGGTGCGGCCGTGGCACCGGGCGAAGGCAAGGCCGCCATCGGTGGCAGCGCGCTGGAAGAACTGGCGCGCCAGTACCTGCTGGCCACCAACGTCATCGAACGCCTGGCCAACTGGATGGACGTGGAGGCGCTGCGCGCGCTGTCCGACGGCCTCACGCTGGATCTGGACAGCGCGTCCACGGCCGAAGCCAGCGCCGTCGCGCTGCAGGCCGCCTTGCACGATGCGATGGTCTCATCCGAATTCGACGCCCGCACCGACAAGCACCTGCTGCGCATCAGCCGCCGCCATCACGGCAACGTCAAGAGCAGCGTCATCACGCAGGACTTTGTCCACGGCGCCGACTACGAGGCCCTGTCTCGTGCAGGCCTCACCTTCAAGGGCCTGCTGGGCCCGGATGCCGTGGTGCGACGCGGCGAAGGCGAGCGCCAGAAGGAGCAGAGGGTCAGCGACTTCCGCGCCGCGATGGCCTGGCTGATGAGCCAGGCCGAAGCCAGCGTGGGCCGCCAGCGCTACAAGGGCCTGGGCGAGATGAACCCCGAGCAGCTGTGGGAAACCACCATGGATCCCACCGTTCGCCGCCTGCTGCGCGTGCAGATCGACGACGCCATCGAAGCCGACCGCGTCTTCACGATGCTGATGGGCGACGAGGTCGAACCGCGCCGCGACTTCATCGAGAGCAATGCGCTGAGGGCGGCGAATATCGATGTGTGAGGCACAAGGGCTTGGCAGTCCGACAGGATCCCTGCTGAGCGCGGGAACGTTCGGAAGAGCAACGAAACCTCCCCGTTCAGGCTGATCCTGTCGAAGCCCAGCGGTGCAAGTCGCTGACGCGAGGCCGATTGCGCAGGGCGGCGGTGAGCCTGATCGCGCTCAGCTCGACATTCCGCCAGCCCTGGGCATGCTTCACTCAGGATCGACTCCATGACCGCACCCAAGAGCGCATTGATGACTGCACTTCCCGCTCGCCTTCACGATCGTCTGCAAGCCTTGGCGGCATCGCTGGCCGCCCGGCCCGATGCCCTGGGACTGCTGGGCCTGGGCTCGGTGGGCTGCGAGACCGAGCGCGCCGACGCCTGGTCGGATCTGGACTTCTTTGTCCTCGTGCGTCCGGGCAGCAAGCCGGGCTACCTGAGCAGCCTGGACTGGCTGGCCGCCGCCCACCCGCTGGCCTGGGCCTTTGCCAACACGGTGGATGGCTGCAAGGCCCTGATGTCAGACGGCTTGTTCTGCGAGTTTGCGGTGTTCGAGCCGCAGGAGCTGGCCGGCATCCCCTATGCGCCCGGGCGCTGGCTGTGGCGCCGTGAGGCCGAGGTGGAGGCGGCGTGGGCGACGCCGGCGCGCCCGCTGCCCGCGCCCCACAGTGTCGAGTGGCGGGTAGGTGAAGCGCTGAGCAACCTGCTCGTCGGATTGCAGCGCTGGCAACGGGGCGAGCGTGTGGCGGCGATGCGCATGGTGCAAGTCTTTGCCCTGGATAGGCTGCTCGAACTCATCGACGAGGCGCAAGCCGGCACGCCTGGCGTCACACGCGATGCCTTTTCGGCAGAGCGCCGCTTTGAAGCCCGGCACCCAGGGCAGGCCGTACACCTGGCTCGTTGGGCCCCAGGCCTGTCAGGCACGCCCGAGGCGGCCTTGGCGATGCTGGATGCGCTGGCCGCCTTGGGGCCCTTGCCGCAGCCTGTGGTGCAGCAGATCGTCTCGCTGGCCCGGCGGTGATCGACCACTGCGCGCATCCGCAGCGCGTCAAGGCTCCTGCGCAGGAGCATGGGGCGGCTTGGCCATGATCAAGGCGGTCACCGCCGTCGCCAGCCGGGGAACTCCGTGCGCGCTGCGGGGTCTTCCCCTCGCGCCCGACACTGTGGCGTGCGCCAGTGCCTGGCGCGGCAATGTGCAGGAGTGAGTGCGATGAGCTGGTTGATCTGGATCGTCTTTGCGGTGCTGGCCCTGGGCTGGACGGGCCTGTCCTGGCTCGGCGCCTCGGGCCTGGAGTGGGTCGGCGGGCAGCTCGCGGGGGGCGGCGCCGTGGATCTGGCCGGCGCGCTGTCGAGCTGGTCATTGCCGACCTGGCTGGTGGTGTGGCTCGATCTGGGCTGGCTGCAGTCGATGCAAATGTTCTTCGTCGATGTGATGGAAAGCCTGCGTGAGGCCTGGCCCTGGATCGGTGCGGCGGTCGGCTGGCTGGTGCCGCTGATCTGGATCGTCTGGGGTCTGGGCATGGCCTTGCTGCTGCTGCTGGCCGTGCTGGGCCACTGGCTGGTGCGGCGTGGATCGGGGCCGGGGCCGAGCGCACCGGCACAGCCGCGTGCGGCCTGAGCCGCCGGCCCATGACGTGACCGAGCCGCAGCGACCGATAGGATCCCGTCTGCGCGAAGACCCGAGCCGGCGCGACACAGCGTCGGGATGAACCCTGTCCTGGCCGCGCGGGGTGCGCGCCCCGCAGCGGCCAGGTCGTTGGAAAGCCTCCCATCATGAGTCCTTCAGAAACCCAAGCCGTCCTGACCATCAGCCTGCTGGCGGCTTTTGCCGATGGCAGCAAGCACGAGCGCGAGCGGGCGGAAATCCGGCGCATCGCCGAAGCTTTGTCCAACGACGATGCGGTGCGCCTGCCCTCGCTGGTGCAGGATGTGCTGATGAAGCGCGTGACCCTGGCCAGCACGCTGCCGGCGCTGGCCAGCGAAGAATCGCGCCACCTGGCCTACGAGATGGCCGTGTGTGTGTGCGATGCCGATGGCGCGCACTCGCCCGCGGAGCAGGCCTTCCTGGGCCAGTTGCGCCAGGGCCTGGGGCTGGAGCTGCTGTCGGCCGACGGGTTCGTCCAGCAGGCCGAGAGCCTGTCCAGCGCGCCGTTGGGCGCGGGCCTGGGTCTTGGTGCAGCAGCGGCGGCAGCAGCAGCAGGTGCAGCCGCTGCGTCGACGGCCGCGGCGCAGCCGGGCCTGGGTGGCGCGGGCAGCGGCGGTGGTGCGGCCGGCGCCCTGGTGCCTCAGGCTTCCGTGGACAGCGCAGCGATGGACAAGCAGATCCTGGACGCGTCGATCCTGAACGGCGCCCTGGAGCTGCTGCCCGAATCGCTGTCGACGATGGCCATCATTCCGCTGCAGATGCGGCTGGTCTACCAGATCGGCAAGGCGCACGGCTATGAGCTGGACAGCGGGCACATCAAGGATTTCCTCGCGGCGGCCGGCGTGGGGCTGACCTCGCAGTACCTGGAGAGCGCCGGGCGCAAGCTGCTGGGCGGCTTGCTCAAGCGCGTGGGCGGTGGCGGGATGATCGGCAGCGTGCTGGGCGGCGTGGGCAAGCAGGCCGTGAGTTCGGGCATGAGCTTTGCCAGCACCTATGCGCTGGGGCATGTGGCCAAGCGCTACTACGCCGGCGGGCGCACGTTCTCAGCCCAGATGCTCAAGGACAGCTATGCCTCGGTGTCCCAGCAGGCGCAGGGCCTGTACAGCCGCCACCTGCCGACGATCCAGGAAAAGGCCCGCACGCTGGACACCGGCAAGGTGCTGGCGATGGTTCGCGGGCGCTGAAGGCAAACGCCAGGCCCGGCTGGGGCCGGGACGCTCAACGCAGAGGGCTTGAAGCGGATCCTGATGCGGCCGGCGCGGCCGCAGCCGCTGCCTGCCCGGGAATCAGCTGCACCGTGCTCTTGCTGCCCACGCAGTCCTGGGTCTGGCCCGGCGCGCAGGGCGCCACATCGGCCGCGGGAGCACCGAGCGCCCGCGGGCGCTGCACGCCGCCCGGGGGCGACAGCAGGGTCAGCACCACCGTGACGGCCGTGACGATGGCCAGCAGCGCGATCAGCAGCCGTCGGCGCCATGGCAGGCGGCCGTAGGGTCGGTAGAAGCTGTCGCTGCCGGCTGGCATCGGGCGTGGCGGGACGGCGGGTCTGCCGCCATCGGAGGAAGGCTTGGAGCCAGGCAGCACGGGGCGGCGATCGATCAGCCGCGGCGAACCGGGCCGCGCTCTTGCCGGGCCAGATCCAGCTGGGCGTCAAACTCCGCTTCGGTCATGCGTTTGAGCACGCAGAAGTTGGCCTTGGTCAGCGAACTGGTTTCCCAGGCACGCAGCAGGTTGGCGCGGTCCCGCTGCGCGGGATCGCGGGGCGGCGCGCTTTCAGTCTCGGCGCGGGCGTGGGGCGTGGCTGCGGGATGTCGCGGCATCTGCGGGCGCTGAGCTCGCTGCGGCTCGCGCTGCGCTGGCCACGCGCCAGCCGGCCCGGCAGCGTCCGGCCGGCGGCCGGGCGCGCGTTCCCGCGGGGCAAAGGGCTGGGGCGACAAGGCGTCGGCAGGGCTGGCCGCCACAGGGGCATCGGCGCGCGGGCCGCGTGGTACGGAGCGACCGTCGCCGCGCGGTCCGCCACGGGATGCGCCGCTTGGGGCGCCGCCCGCTGCGCCGCCCGGTGCACGACCCGGGCGATCCGGTCGATTTCCACGGCCCGATTCGGGGCTGCCGTCGCGGGGTCCCTGGCCGCCGTGCTGCTGTGGTCGGGTGTTGGGGTTGCCCGGTCCGCGGCCCTCGCGTCGCGGGGGGCGATCCGGCCTGCCCGAGGCGGCTTGCGCGCCCTGCACGCCGTCCACGGCCCCAGGGGCGTTGCCCGCCTGCGGCGTGCGCGGCGGGCGTTGCGCGCGTTCGGCCGCGCGCCGGGCTTCGACGATCTGGCGCCGACGCTCCAGTTCGGCCTGGGCGGCCAGACGGTGCTCTTCGCTGATCTCGCCGGCCTCCTGGCCATCCAGATCGAAACGCTGGGCGGCACCGACCAGCGATTTCAGGTAGGGCGTGGTGGTCGTGTAGCGGCCCAGCACGATGGACAGCACGCGGCGCGTGAACACCCCGGGCGCGCGCAGCTGGATGTCGGCCTGGATGCGCAGCTTGATGGGCTTGGGCGTGGCACTGAAGAGCGCCGGGAACAGTTCGGCCAGTCGCGTGGCGGTCTGAGCCGGGCTCAGACCCGGCGCGGCGGCCGAGACTTCGGCGGCTGGCTCGGCGCTGTCTGCGTTGTCAGCGGCAGGCGCTGCTTCTTCGGCGGACGCATCGGGCGCCACAGGCGGTTGGGCGACCTCGGCCTGCGGCGGCTGAGCGACGTCAGCCGCAGGCTGCTCATCGACTTCAGCCACTGGCTGCTCGGCCGTCTCTGGCACGGGCTGTTCGGCGACGTCCGCCAAGGGCGCGGACGGCATGGTGCCAGGCGCGTCCGGCGCTGCAGAGGGATCGCTGTCGGGCCGGGGCGGGGTCTCTTGAAGAGCCATGGTGCTGGGCATGCCGGGCGGGGCCGGCAGCAGAAGGGGATCGGGATTGTCGCCTCAGCGCTGCCGTCGTGGCCAGCCGCTCGGGGCGGCTCGCTCAGTCGATGCCCACGACCTTGTGCGTCTGCAGGCTCAGCCGCCATTGCGGATGGGCCATGCAGTAGGCGGCCGCCTGGCGCATGGCCTGGCGCTGCAGCAGGCCGTCCATGGGCTGCAGGAAGAAGTGATCGAAGCGCAGGCCGGCAAAGCGTTCCGGCGCTGCATCGGTCTGTGGATAGACCAGCTTCAGCTCATTGCCGGCGTTCAGCACCAGGGGCACGCGGCCCTTGGGGCTGACGCAGATCCAGTCCAGCCCGGTGGGCGCGGGCTGCGTGCCGTTGGTCTCCACGGCGATCTCGAAGCCGGCCTCGTGCAGCGCCTGCACCAGCGGGGCATCCAGTTGCAGCAGGGGCTCGCCGCCAGTGCAGACCACATAGGGCCGGCCGCCCGGGGCCACGGGCCAGCGCGCGCGCACCGCCTCGGCCAGGGCCTGGGCGGTCTCGAACTTGCCGCCGCCCTGGCCGTCGGTGCCCACGAAGTCGGTGTCGCAGAAGTTGCAGGCGGCGCTGGCGCGGTCCTGCTCGCGGCCGCTCCACAGGTTGCAGCCGGCGAAGCGGCAGAAGACAGCAGCGCGTCCGGCCTGTGCGCCTTCGCCTTGCAGGGTGTAGAAGATTTCCTTGACGCTGTAGCTCATGGCAGTTTCGCAAGCGCTCAGGCGCTCAGGCTTCGCTCACCGGCAGCCAGGGCTGCTCGTCGCCCGGCGGCACGAGCAGGCAGCCGTTGCCCGGTGTCTCGTACAGATCGACGCGGTACAGGGCAGGCAGCAGCGGCTGCGCCTGTTCGTGGATCCAGCGCGCCAGGCTCCCGCAGTCGCCATCGGCCAGGCCCGCCAGATCGTCCAGGCTGCGGTGATCGATGGCATCGAAGACCGGGCGGAAGGCCTGCTTGACGTCGCCAAAATCGACGGCCCAGCCCAGGCGCTCGTCCAGGGCCGCGCGCAGGTGCAGACGCAGGGTGTAGGTATGGCCGTGCAGGCCGGTCCAGGCGTCGCCGGCGGGCGCGTGGCGCAGCCGCGTGGCGCTGTCGAAGCTGAAGTCCTTCCAGATGCGGTGCAGGCCACCGTCCACATGGGCACCGCAGGAAGCCGTCTCGTAGACGGTGACGCCGCACAGGCCCGGCAGCGCAGGCTGTAGCTGGCTCCACAACCAGCTGGCGAGCCGCTCGCTGGTGGGGTTGTCCAGGCCGGGGATGTGGTTCAGGCAGGCGCGGTGCAGCTGGTGGTGCAGCGGGGCCCAGGCGGCATCCAGGGCCTCGGGCGGCGTGTTCACCGCGCGCACCAGGGCTTCGAAGCCGTGGCCGTGCATGCGGCCGCACTTGTGGCCCGGTGGCACGTGCGGCAGGCGGTGCGCGGATTCGAAGCGGTAGCGGCGCCAGCTCTGCTGCTGAACCGAGCCGTCAGCCATCGGCAGACGGTCCAGGCCCTGGCGCGCGTGGCGGCGCAGGCTCACGCGTGCGGGCACGGGCAGGTCCAGCCGATCAGCGACCCACTGCGCCAGGGCCGCGTCGTCCGGCTCCTTCAGCCAGCGGTTGAGCAGCCCAGGCTGGTTCAGGGGCTCGACGACCGCCTGCAGGCGCTGCTGCAGCGCCGGTACCTGCGCGCCGCGCCAGGGGCCCCAGCCCTCGGGCAGGGCCGCTGCCACCTGCACCACGAAGCCATGGCCCAGGATCGCCTGCAGGGCAGAGAGCTCGCGCGCCGCGTCAAAGCGCGCTTGGGCGCTGGTGAGAAGCTGCAGCGTCGAAGCGGTGCTCACTGGACTACCCTCCGCCCAGCGGGCTCCCGGATGAGCGCTAGGGAGCGGCCCGGCGCGGTCATTGGACTACCCTCCGCCCTGCGGGCTCCGGGATGAGCGCTTGGGAGCGGCCCGGCGCGCTCACGCGGGCACCCGGGGCGCAGCCTGGTAGGCGGCCCAGCCGCGCGCACGCAGCTCGCAGGCCGGGCACAGGCCGCAGCCCAGGCCCCAGGCGTGGCGCGTCTCGTGGTCACCCAGATAGCAGGTGTGCGTCTGCTCGACGATCAGCGTCACCAGCGCTGCGCCGCCCAGGCGTTCAGCCAGACGCCAGGTGTCGGCCTTGTCGCGCCACATCAGCGGTGTTTCGATCGTCAGCTTGCTGTCCAGGCCCAGGCTCAGCGCCAGCTGCATGGCCTTGAGCGTGTTGTCGCGGCAATCGGGGTAGCCGGAATAATCGGTCTCGCACATGCCGCCCACCAGCACGTCCAGCCCGCGACGGTAGGCGATCGCCGCCGCAAAGCTCAGGAAGATGAGGTTGCGCGCGGGCACAAAGCTGCTGGGCAGGCCGCTGGCCTGCATCTGGATCGCCTGATCCTGCGTCAACGCGGTATCGCTGATCTGGCCCAGCAGCGCCAGATCCAGCAGGTGGTCCTCGCCGAGCCTGGTGCTCCAGGTGGGGTAGCGCAGGCGCAGCTGATCGAGCAAAGGCTTGCGGCAGGCGAGCTCCACACGGTGTCGCTGGCCGTAGTCGAAGCCCAGCGTCTCCACGTGGGCGTAGCGCTGCAGGGCCCAGGCCAGGCAGGTGGTGGAGTCCTGGCCGCCGGAAAACAGCACCAGGGCCCGCGAGCGGGCCGCCACCGGGGCCTCGGCGGCCGGTGGGTTCTGCGCGCGGGGTGCGGAACTTGTCATGCCCGAATTGCACCATGTCTGGTGGAAACCCGTGCGCGGGCGGCTGCGGTGCGGCCCCTGCGGCGCAGTTACCACAGGTCGCTGAGTCGACAGCCGCATTAGGCTGAATTGCGTAAGGCAATCGGCAGCCGAATGGGCGTATCTTGTCGAGTGGCGTTTTTTCAGGCCTTGGCGGCCTTTGATGGAGACAGAGCAATGAGCAAGCGTGATGTGGTGGTCTTGAGTGCCGTGCGTTCGGCGATCGGCAGTTTTGGCGGTTCTCTGGCCGACATGGAGCCGGCCGAGCTGGGCGGCCTGGTGATGAAGGCGGCGGTCGAGCGCTCGGGCGTGGATCCCGCGGCGATCAACTACGTCACGGTGGGCAACACCATCGCCACCGAGAGCCGCTTCCCCTATGTGGCGCGCGTCGCCGCCATCCAGGCCGGCCTGTCCAAGGACAGCGTGGCGATGGCGGTGAATCGCCTGTGCGCCTCGGGCCTGCAGGGCATCGTGACGACCTCGCAGAACATCCTGCTGGGCGACTGTGATTACGGCATCGGCGGCGGCGTGGAGGTGATGAGCCGCGGCGGCTACCTCAGCACCGCGATGCGCACCGGCGCCCGCATGGGTGACACCAAGCTCATCGACACGATGGTCGCCGTGCTGACCGATCCGTTCGGCGTGGGCCACATGGGCATGACGGCCGAGAACCTGTGCGCCAAGTGGGGCATCACGCGCGAAGAGCAGGATGCGCTGGCGGTGGAATCGCAGCGCCGCGCGGCCGCAGCCATCGCCGAAGGCCGCTTCAAGAGCCAGATCGTGCCGGTGGTCAAGCAGACCAAGAAGGGCGAAGTGGTCTTCGACACCGACGAGTACGTGAAGGCCAATACGACGATGGAGACGCTGGCCAAGCTGAAGCCGGCGTTCAAGAAGGACGGCTCGGTGACGGCGGGCAACGCCTCGGGCATCAACGACGGCGCGGCCTTCTTCGTGCTGGCCGATGGCGACGTGGCGGCCAAGGCCGGCCACAAGCCGATGGCGCGTCTGCACAGCTACGCCGTTGCCGGCGTGCCCAACGAGATCATGGGCGAAGGCCCGATCCCGGCCACCAAGGCGGCGCTGAAGAAGGGCGGCCTGACGCTGGACCAGATGGACGTGATCGAGTCCAACGAAGCCTTTGCGGCCCAGGCCATCGCCGTGGCGCGCGGGCTGGAGCTGGACATGAAGAAGACCAACCCCAACGGCGGCGCCATCGCGCTGGGCCATCCCATCGGCTGCTCCGGCGCCTTCATCGCCACCAAGGCGCTGTACGAGCTGCAGCGCATCCAGGGCCGCTATGCGCTGGTGACGATGTGCATCGGCGGCGGTCAGGGTATCGCAGCGGTGTTCGAGCGCGTCTGACGATCAGGCTCAGCGCGGTGACGAAGGGCCCCTGCGGGGGCCCTTCTTGCTTGAGGGCGCGGCGGTGGGGTGGCATGCCTGCAGGGCTTGCGATCGTGGCTCCTTCTCCAGGGCCAGGCCTGCAGGATTTGCGATCGTGGCTCCTTCTCCACGGCCAGGCCTGCAGGATTTGCGATCGCAGCTTCTTCTCCACGGCCGGGCCTGCAGGCCCGGCCGCTTCAGCAGGCGTCAGACAGGCCTCAAGGGCCTGTCTGACGTCCGGCTTCAGCCAATGCTTTCGACCTGGCGGCTTTGGGTGTAGGCCTTGCCGAAGCGGTTGGCCAGGAAATCGGGCAGGGCCACCTGTTCCTGGCGGATGAAGCCGCTCTGCGGAAGCTTGCCTTCGCGGAACAGATCCACCGCCGCGCAGATGCCGGCGGCCGTGGTGATCTGGATGGCCGACAGCGGGTTGGCTTCGCTGCGATCGGCAAAGATCTTGCGCGCAAACACTTCCTGCACCAGCGAGCCGTTCTTCAGTCCGCTGACCGTGACGAACACCAGCACGACGTCCTGCATGGTGCCGGGCACGGACTTGCGCAGGATGTTCTTCAGCGTGTCCTGGTCATCGCGCAGCTGCAGGTCTTCCAGCAGCATCTTCATCAGCGCCTGGTGGCCCGGGTAGCGCACGCTCTTGTAGTCCAGCGTGCGCACGCGGCCCGCCAGGGTCTCGCACAGCGTGCCCAGGCCGCCGCTGGTGTTGAAGGCTTCGTACTCCGTGCCGTCCAGGCTGAAGTGCTCCAGGCCTTCGAGCGCCAGCACCTCGATGTTCTGGCCGTTGCGGATGGCCTCGCAGGGGTGGCAGTACTCGTTGATCAGCCCGTCCACGCTCCACGTGAGGTTGTACTTCAGCGCATTCGTCGGAAAGGCCGGGAGGGCGCCCACGCGCATCTTCACGTCCTGCAGGGTGTCGAAGCCCTGCGCCAGGTGGTGGGCGACGATGCCGATGAAGCCCGGCGCCAGCCCGCACTGCGGCATGAAGGCGGTGCGGGCGCCCTCGGCCAGGCGCTTGATCTCCCGCGTGGCGGCGACGTCTTCCGTGAGATCGAAGTAGTGGCAGCCGGCCTCGCGCGCCGCGGCAGCCGCCGTGGTGGCCAGGTGGTAGGGCAGCGCGTTGATCACCGCGTCGTGCCCGCGCAGCGCGGCCAGCAGCTCGGCTGCGTCTTCGGAATCGACCACGCGCGTGCTGACGGCCTCGCGCCTTGAGGCATTGAGCTGCTCGATGCGCGTCAGCGCGGCCGCGTTCTGGTCACACACGGTGACGTGGTAATCCCCGCTGCTGGCCAGCAGCTGGGTGATGGTCTGGCCGATGTGGCCGGCGCCGAGCAGGACGATCTTCATGGTCTTGGAAGCTTGAGGAAGGGATGCCAGGCACTGTAGGCTGCCTGGATGACGAATGAAACGGCCATTTCGTCGATAAGATAAATCTGGCTGACGAAACGTCGAGCAGAATCCTCTATATCGTCAGACCACAGCCGGTTCCCAGCCCATCCCGCAACCCATGACACCTGCCCGCCTGCTGGATGACACCGACCGCGCGCTGCTGGCGCTGCTGCAGGCCGACGCCCGCATGAGCGCTGCCGATCTGGCGCGCAGGCTCGACGTGGCGCGCACGACCGTGGTGGCGCGCCTGGCACGGCTGGAGCGTGAGGGCGTGATCCTGGGCTACACCGTGCGCCTGGCCGCGGACGCATCCGATACCGGCGTGCAGGCCTATGTGGGCATCACCGTCAATGCCCGGGCGGCGCGCACCGTGCTGCTGCGCCTGCAGGCCCTGCCGGAGTTGCGCCTGCTGAGCAGCGTGAGCGGCGAATTCGACTACCTCGCGCTGCTGCGCGCGGAGTCACCCGCGCGCCTGGATGTGCTGCTGGACGAGATCGGCCTGATGGACGGGGTGTCCAAGACCACCACGTCGATCGTGCTGGCGCAGCGCATTGATCGACGGGGCTGAGCCGGAGCCGTCCCCGTCGGTGGCGCGAGGGTTGCGCCGCGGCCCGACAATGCGCCTCAGACCGGTGGACGCATCGCGCGCCGCTGGCCCGACGAGGAGCGGCCCTGCCGCGGAGAACACACCATGACGATGCTGATCTTGGGACTCATCCTGTTTCTGGGCGTGCACTCCGTGCGCATCGTGGGCGAGGGCTGGCGCAGCCAGCAGATCGCCCGCCTGGGTGCCAATGGCTGGAAGGGCGCGTACACGCTGGTGTCTGCGGCGGGCCTGGCGCTCATCATCTGGGGCTATGGGCTGGCGCGCCAGGAGCCCGTCGTGCTGTGGCAGCCGCTGCCCGCGTTCGTGCGCCACATCGCGGCGCTGCTGAGCTTGCTGGCCTTCGTGCTGCTGGCTGCGGCCTATGTGCCGCGCAACGGCATCAAGGCCCGGCTGCACCACCCGATGGTGCTGGGCGTGAAGACCTGGGCCCTGGCGCATCTGGTGTCCAACCACACGCTGGCCGATCTGCTGCTGTTCGGCGGCTTCCTGGTCTGGTCGGTCTTCAGTTTCCGCGCCGCGCGCCAGCGGGATCGTGCGCAGGGCACGGCTTATCCCGCCGGCACGGTGCTCGCCACCGTGCTGACCGTGGTCATCGGTGTCGTGCTCTGGGCCGCTTTCGCGATGTGGTTGCACGGCGCCTGGATCGGTGTGAAGCCCTTTGGTCGCTGAGAGGGTGGTAGCCGCTGCGCAGGGCCGGTGAGCCGCGCGCAGCGGCTGTGCCCCGGGCGGCGCATCACGGTGGGCTCTTGCGTCCGGCCGAAGGGCGCCCCCGCCCGTGGGGTGGGCGGGGGGACACCCCTCCTGGCCGACCCGCCGGGCGATGGCAGCCGGCGCGGGCGGCGCCAAGATGCCGATCACGGGCTGCGCTTCGATGGCCCGAGGGTCGGAGGGCCGCAGCATGAAGAATCAACTCTGGATCAATCCCTGGCGCAAGAGCGCCCAGCCCGTCAGGTCCGGCCGCGGCCGGCGCAGCTGGCACCTGGAGCTGGCGAGCTACGTGTCTGGCGCGCCTGCCGCGGACGAAGAATCCGAAGGCTTCGACGGCAACTGGTTCGAATCCAGCCGTGCGCTCGCCCAGGGGCTGAGGGTCACCGAGCACCACGCTTCAATGGACGTCCTGCTGAAGCTCGGCTGAGGTCTGGATGGCGGTCTCGCGTGAAGCGGCTCATCCGCCCGGGCGGCCGCTCGTCGCGCGCAGCCTGCGCTTCATCGCAATCGCCTCGCGCGGCCTGGCACGGTTTTCTACAGTGCAGACATCGACAAACCGATGCCCGCCACAAGGAGCCGCACCATGAACACCACGCTGACCCAACGCCTGTCCTCCCTCACCTTCGCCTTCGTCCTGACGCTGGGCATGCTCTTCGGCGTGAACGGCCTGGCGACCAGCGACGTGAGCGAAGCGCAGATGGCGCGCATCGCGGCGACCCATCAAGTCTGACGTCAGTGTCGTGGCGGCCCTCCAAGGCCACTGACACGGGCCACGACCGGTCGACTCACGTCGGTCGTTGGCCAACAAGTCCTGCCGGGTGACGCGTCACCCGCCGCGGTCCGATCTCCTCCTGTAGATGCGACTTCACCCCGGCCTGGAGCCGGGGTTTCTTTTTGGGGCTTCGCCCCTTGCGCTGGCGCACGTGTGGCCCCGGTGCGCCGCACGCGGGCTCAGGCCAGCACGCCGCGCCGGAAGTCGTCCACCGCCTGAAAGATCTCTTCGTTGGTATTCATCACGAAGGGGCCGTACTGCGCGATGGGTTCGTTCAGCGGCTGGCCGGCGATCAGGATGGCGCGCGCGCCATCGGGGCCGGCCTGCAAGGCGATGCCGTCGCTGTCCGGCGGGTTGCCGAGGATGGCCATGCGCTGCGCGGCCACCGCCGTTCCCGCCAGCTGCAACCCGCCGCGGACCACATAGACCAGCGCGTTATGGTTCGCCGGCAGCGGCTGCGCGAAGCGGGCGCCGGGTTCCAGATGCAGATCCAGATAGGTGGGTGCCGTGACGGGCCGCTGCACCGCACCAGCCACACCCAGCGCCTGACCGGCGATCACGCGGACGCGCACGCCGGGCGCCTGCGCCTGCGGGATCTCGTGCGGCGAGATGTCGCGGTAGGCCGCGGGTGTCATCTTGTCCCGCGCCGGCAGGTTCAGCCACAGCTGGAAGCCTTCCATGCGCCCTTCCTCCTGCTCCGGCATCTCGCTGTGGATGACGCCGCGGCCGGCGCTCATCCATTGCACGCCGCCGGGCACCAGAAGACCTTCGTTGCCCGCGCTGTCGCGGTGACGCATGCGCCCTTCCAGCATGTAGGTGATGGTCTCGAAGCCGCGGTGCGGGTGATCGGGAAAGCCGCCGATGTAGTCGCTGGCGCTGTCGCTGCCGAAGGCATCCAGCATCAGGAAGGGGTCCAGGCGGCGCTGCAGGTTCTGCGTCAGCACGCGCGTCAGGCGCACGCCATCGCCATCGCTGGTGGGCTGGCCCGCGACCAGGCGCTCGACGGGACGCGGAGACTGCAACGAGGGCAGCGAGGCCACGGGGGCGGTCAGGGTGGTGGTGTCCATGGCCTCACTGTAGGCGCGTGCTCGGCCGCAGGGCTGCACAGGGAATTGCACGCAGCATTCAGCCGCACTGAGGGATCGGCGTCGCGAGCGCTGCGGATCAGCGAGGCAGGCTTTGCAGCTCCATGGTGCGCTGGCCGGCGCCGCCGGGGTTGTGGCTGGCGGGCCGCGTGCTGACACGCTTGAGGAAGATGCCCAGGGATTCGGGCGCCGACCACACGGTGTGCGATTCGCCGAAGCTGTCGCTGTAGCGCATGCGCCAGGCGCCAAAGCGTCCGGCGGGCACGCTGACCGTCTCATAGGCCTCCACCACCCAGGTGGCGCGGAAAGGCTGCGGGCGCGCGCTGCCGGCCAGCAGCACGGTGTGATCCCGGGTCCAGGTCTTGCCCACCGCCAGCGGAAACTCCAGCCCCAGCGGCGGCTCGTAGCGCTGCTGCACGCGACCTTGCAGGTCGGTCACCGCGATCAGGCCGCCCTGTCGATCCTGCAGCTGGCGCTGGCCGCCGGCCTCGAAGCTGAGCACCGGGCGGCCTTCGAAGCGCGTCTCCTCCACGCGCACGGGGACTTCCGCCCGCGCTTCGCCGAAACTGCCGTCCGAGCGCAGGAGGTAGCTCCAGCTGGAGCCGGCGGCGGGTGGCTGGTAGCGCTCCGCCGCAGGCGGCGGGGGCGTGCTGCAGCCGGCCAGCCCGATGGCGGTCAGCAAGGCAGCCAGCAGAGCGGAGCGTGCGCTCACAATCGATGTGAGCTTTGTCGAACCTTCACGTTCCCCGGGCGATGCCAGTCGCCCTTCCCAACGGTGTGTCATGATGATGTCCCTCCAAAGGGGGTGATTGGCGGTGCGCCAGTATGCCGGCGCGGATGCGCGGCGTACACGGCAGGCCGAGGAAGGCCGCGCGCAGGCCCCCGCGCCGGCCGCGCTAAGCTTGCGGCGTGACGGCAACCGCTCCCGCCATCGGCACTCCGCACCGCCGACGCCTGCGCGAGATCTGGCGCTCGGCCGGTTGGCCCTGCCAGGATCTGCTGGAGATCGAACTGCTGGCCGCCGGTCTGCTGGAGCGTCGGCTGGATGCGGGCGGGCGCGAGACCTTGCGCGTCACCGATGCCGGGATTCAGCTGCTGGCCCAGACGCTGCAGCGCAACCGGGCGGCGCGGGATGCGCATGAGGCGCTGGTGGCGCGCGTGGCGCTGGAAATGCAGCGCGGCGGGCGTGTGGTCTGGCGTGGCCTCAGCCTGCGGGCGCCCGTGGCTGGCGAATCCGGCGCCACCGATTGGGTGATGGCGATGCCCGATGTCTTCTCGATCCGCTACACCACGCTGGAAGACGCCGTCGAGCCCATCGTGCACGAGATCAAGGTGCGGCGTGCCGATCTGCAGTCCGATCTGCGCCAGGCGCGCAAGCGCGAGGCCTACCTGGCACTGGGCAGCCAGTGCTGGTATGTGCTGAAGGCCGGCATCGCCCAGGCCGAGGAAGTGCCCGCCGAGTGCGGCGTCATGTTTGCGCACGAGAACGGCCTGGAGGTGGCGCGACCGGCGCCGCGCCGCGGGATGCGGCTGGCCTTCGGCACCTGGATGGCGCTGGCGCGGGCGACGGCCGAGGCGCCGCTGGACGGGCAGGAGCAGGGCTTGCTGTGACCCGCCAGAGCCGGGCGGGCGCCGCGGCGACAGGCTGCGGGCGCCTGGAACCCGGCGCGGCCGGCCGTCCGGCTGCAGGCCGCGGCCTGACGGAGCAGAATCGCGCGGTGTCCATGCACGCGCTGCCTCCGGCCCGCGTGCCGACTTGCCGAAGGATCTGCCCATGTCTGCACTGGTCTCCCAGCCCCTGGATCTTCGTCGCACCGCGGGCGCGCTGCTGCTGGCCTCGGTGCTGGCGTTGAGCCTGGCCGGCGTGTCGGCGGCGGCGGCGCCGGGTCTGCCGTCCACCAACGTCGCCTGGCAGCCCGCAGCCAGCGACGCCGACGTGGACCGCGCCTTCGCGCAGGCTCGGGCCCAGAAGAAGCCCGTGCTGCTGTACTGGGGCGCCAGCTGGTGCCCGCCCTGCAACCAGCTCAAGGCCACGTTCTTCAACCGGCAGGACTTTGCCGCGCAGGCGCGCAGCCTGGTGGCCGTGCATGTCGATGGCGATCGGCCCGGGGCGCAGCGCCTGGGTGCGCGCTTCAAGGTGCGCGGCTATCCGACCGTGATCCTGATGACGCCGGATGGGGCGGAGATCACGCGGCTGCCCGGTGAAGCCGATGCGCCGCAGATCCTGGCTGCGATGCAGGCCGCGCTGGCAGGCGGCCGGCCGGTCAAGGCGGTGCTGGCCGATGCGCGCGCGGGCAAGGCCTTGACGGCCAATGAATGGCGCATGCTGGCCTTCTATTCCTGGGAAACCGATGAATCGCAGCTGGTGCCCGCGGCACAGCGCCCGGCCTTGCTGGCCGAGCTGGCCGGCCGCAGCCCCGAAGGCGACGGCGAGACGACGACACGCCTGTGGTTGAAGGCGTTGTCCGCCAGCGACGACGGCAAGGGCCTGAAGCCCGATGCGGCACTTCGCGCGCGGGTGCAGCGCGTGCTGGGCGACGCGGCGCTGTCGCGCCTGCACATGGATGTGCTGATCTATGGCGCCGACGACATGATCAAGGTGCTCAGCGACGAGGATTCGCCCGAGCGCAGCAGCTGGAGTGCGCAGTTTGATGCCGTGCTGCAGCGCCTGCAGAACGATGCCAGCCTGTCGCGTGGCGATCGGGTGAGCGCGCTGCTGGCGCGGGTGTCCGTGGCGCGCATCGGCGTAGCGCGCAGCGAACTGAACCCGAAGCTGCCCGAGCCGCTGCAGCGCGAGGTGCGCGAGATGGCCGCGCGCATGGACCGTGAGATCACCGAGGGCTACGAACGCCAGAGCGTCATCACCGCGGTGGCCTACCTGCAGACGCAGGCGGGGCAGTGGGCCGACAGCGATGCGCTGTTGCGGGGCAACCTGGCGCGCAGCCATTCGCCGTATTACCTGATGAGCCAGCTCGGCAGCAACGCACGCAAGCAGGGCCGCGCGGGCGAGGCCTTGCGCTGGTACGAGCAGGCGTTCGAGCGCAGCGAGGGCCCGGCCACGCGGCTGCAGTGGGGCGCCAGCTATCTGACGGCGCTGGTCGAGCTGGCGCCGGCAGAGGCCCCGCGCATCGAGAAGACCGCGGCGCAGCTGCTGCGCGAAGCAGCGCAGGACAAGGGCGCGTTTTCCGAGCGCAGCGCGCGATCGCTGCAGCGTGTGGGCGGACAGCTGGTGAAGTGGAACGGCGAAGGCCGCCACGCCGCGGTGATGCAGCGCCTGCAGCGGCAGCTGGACGGCGTGTGCGCGCAGGTCGCGGCCGCCGAAGGCCAGCGCGCGACCTGCGAGGCCCTGCTGAAGCCTCCGGCGGCCAAGGCCGGCGCAGGCGCCTGAGCCGGCTTACTTCAGCAGGCCTTCGGCCTTCAGCGCGGCCTGCACCGCGGGACGCGCCGCGACGCGCGCCATGTAGGCGCTCAGGCGCGGCAGGCCGGTGATGTCCACGCCCACATACTTGCCCCAGCCGGCGACGGTGAAGAGGTAGGCGTCGGCCACGCTGAAGCTCGCGCCCATCAGGTAGTCGCGGCCTTCGAGCTGTTCTTCGATCCACTTGAAGCGGCCCATCAGCTTCTCGCGGTAGATGGCCTTGCCTTCTTCCGGCATCGCCGCGTTGAACAGCGGGCTGAAGCTCTTGTGCAGTTCGCTGGTGATGAAGTTCAGCCACTCCTGCAGGCGGTAGCGCGCCAGGGTGCCGTTGGCCGGCGCCAGGCCCGAAGCCGGCGCCTGATCGGCGATGTACTGCACGATCACCGGGCCTTCGGAGAGGCGTTCGCCGCTGTCCAGCTCCAGCAGCGGCACGTAGCCCTTGGGGTTGATGGTGTAGTAGTCGGTGCCGTCGGCGAGCTTGTGCGTCTTGGTGCTGGCCATCACGGCCTGGAAGGGAATGCCGGCTTCGTGCAGGACGATGTGCGGGCTCAGCGAGCAGGCGCCCGGGCTGTAGTAGAGCTTCATGGTCTGTCCTCGGGACAAGGTACGGGGACGGGGACGATAACCGGGGGTCTGCCCGCGTGCTGGCACACCGATTGAAGGCATCGTTCGGCTGCATGAAATGCCGTCGGCCTGCGGCGGCTGCCGTTCATCGTCTCTTCCCTGCCGTCTGCCCGGTCAAGCCGTGTGGGCGTGGCCTGCCAAGCACAATCGCGCCATGGTGAATGTCTTGTCCTACAGCGCGCCAGGCCTGATGCCTGCCGGCCGGGTTCTGCCTGCATGGGCATCCCGGGCTCTGGCCTTCGCACTGGTGTTCGCTGCATTCGGTCCCGCAAGGGCGGCGAGCGAGGTGGCGGCCATGGGCGCGTCGCCCCGCGCGCAGCTGCAGGCCTGCCGATTGCCCGGGCTCTCGCAGGATGCCTGGTGCGGCAGCGTGCTGCGCCCGCTGGATCCGGTCAACCCGCAGGGCGTGAAAATCGAGATCCGCTATGCGGTGTTGCCGGCGCTGGCCCGCAACAAGAAGCCGGATCCGATCTTCTTCTTCGCCGGCGGGCCGGGTCAAAGCGCGAAGGCCTTGGCCGGCCCCTTGAGCCGTCAGTTCTCGCGCGCCTTGAATCGCCGCGATCTGGTGCTGGTGGATCAGCGCGGCACGGGCGGCAGCGCGCCCTTGAAGTGTGAAGGCGGGGGGCCGGGGCAGCCGCTGAGAGAAGCCAGCTTTGCAGCTCAGGCGAAGCTGCTGGAGTCCTGCCGGCAGGCCTTGCAGCAGCTGCCGCACGGCGATCTGCGCTTCTACAGCACCGCACTGGCGATGGCCGATGTCGACGCGGTCCGCGAAGCGCTGGGAGCCGAGGCCATCAACCTGGTCGGCGGCTCCTACGGCACGCGGGCGGCGCTGGAATACCAGCGGCAGTTTCCCCAGCGTGTGCGCCGCACGGTGATCGATGGCGTGGCGCCGCCGGACATGGCGCTGCCGCAGAGCTTTGCGGGCGACAGCCAGGTCAGCCTGGATGCGCTGATCCGCGCCTGCGACGAGGACGCGGCCTGCCGCGCCGCCCACGGCCCGCTGCGCGACAAGTGGCGCGCGCTGATGGCCGGCCTGCCGCGCGAGGTGAGCGTGGCCCATCCGATGAGTGGCGCCAGCGAGAGCCTGACGCTGACACGTGAGCTGCTGCTGGCCTGGGTGAGGCTGCCGCTGTATGTGCCCGCGCTGGCGGCGGGCCTGCCGCACGCCATCAGCGAGGCGGCCGCAGGCCGCTTTGGCCCGATGGTCGGCCTGGTCAGCAGCCTGGGCGGCGGCCGGCAGGCTGCGACCCGCATGGCCGAAGGCATGCACTTTTCCGTGGTCTGCGCCGAGGATCTGCCGGTGATGGGCGCGACGGCCGCGCGCGCGGAGCCGCCCGCACCGGACTATGGCGACATCTTTGCCGGCTTCTACCGTCAAGTCTGCGCCAACTGGCCCAAGGCTGCGGTGCCAGCGGAGTTCTACCGCGTGCCGCCTGCCAGAACGCCCGTGCTGGTGCTTTCGGGCGGTGCCGATCCTGCGACACCGCCGCGGCATGGGGAGCGTGTGGTGCAGGCGCTGGGTGTGCAGGCCCGTCACGTGGTGGTGCCGCAGGCCGGGCATGGCGTGATGTCGCTGCCCTGCCTGCGCGACGTGCTGTTCCGGTTTTTCGACGCGCCGCTGGATACGGATGCCTTGAAGGTGGATGTGGAGTGCGCGATCGGCGTGCCAAGGGCCACGGCCTTCCGGCCGCTGGCGCCGGCTGCTGCGCAGAACCAGCACGCAGGCAAGGAGCGGCCATGATCGAGGTGCAGGCGCTGCGCAAGCAGTTTCACCAAGGGCGGGGTCGCTGGTCGCGCGCGGTGCAGGCCGTGGATGGCGTGAGCTTCAGCGCCGCCGATGGCGCGATCACCGGGCTGCTGGGGCCTAACGGTGCAGGCAAGACGACGAGCCTGCGCATGATCTCCGGCCTCATGGCGCCCGACAGCGGCCGGGCCGTGGTGGACGGCATCGACGTGCAGCGCGAGCCGGCCCAGGCGCTGTCGCGGCTGGGGGTGCTGTCGGATGCACGCGGGCTGTACACACGCTTGACCGCGCGGGAGAACATCCGCTACTTCGCGCGCCTGCAGGGCCTGGAGGAGGCGCAGTGCGAGCAGCGCATCGAATCGCTGGCCGAGGCACTGGACATGCGTGCCTTGCTGGATCGGCGCACCGATGGCTTCAGCCAGGGCGAGCGCATGAAGACGGCGCTGGCGCGCGCGCTGATCCACGATCCGCCCAACATCATCCTGGACGAACCCACCAACGGGCTGGACGTGCTGGCCACGCGGGCGCTGCGCGAGGTGCTGCGCAGGCTGCGCGACGAGCACCACAAGTGCGTCGTCTTTTCCACGCACATCATGCAGGAGGTCGAGCGCCTGTGTGATCAGGTGATCGTGGTCGCGCAAGGGCGGACGGTGGCTGAAGGCACGGTGGCCGAGCTGAGCCGGCGCGCCGGCCAGGCAGACTTCGAAGAGGCGTTTGTTCGACTGGCGTTTGGCGCGACGAGTGGCCAGGGGGTGGCGGGATGAGCGGGGATCGCTGGACGGGCCTGGCGGGTCGCGACGGGACAGCGGCTGCGTCGCCGGTGGTGCGTCGGCCGCTGGGCGGTTGGCGTGTGGCGCTGGCGGTCTTCCGCAAGGAGCTGATGGATGCGCTGCGGGATCGGCGCACGCTGATGATGGTCCTGCTCAGCTCCGTGGCCATCGGCCCGTTGGCGCTGGTGCTGATCTCGTCTCTGGTGGCTTCGCTGGAACAGCGCGCCGAGGCGCGGCTGGTGGTGGCGCACGGCCTGGAGCACGCGCCGACGCTGCGCAACTACCTGCTGCGCCAGACCTTCACGATCCAGGAAGCGCCGCCCGAATACGAGAAGCTGCTGCGCGACAGCAAGCTGGCCGAGCCGGTACTGGTGGTGCGCCCGGGCTTCGAGGACGGGCTGGTCAGCGGCGAGCCGCCGGAGCTGGAGATCGTCACCAGCAGCGGCAACCAGCGGGCTGCGTCGGGCGTCGGGCGCCTGAACCGCCTGCTGCAGGGCTTCGCGCAGGAGCAGGCCGGTCTGCGCCTGGCGGCGCGCGGTGTGGCGGCGGCGGCGCTGGAGCCGATTCGCGTGGAGGAGCGTGATGTCGCCACCAGCGCCTCTCGGGCCGCGCAGATGGGGGCAATCGTGCCCTTCTTCGTCTTGATGGCCGTGCTCTATGGCGCGCTGGGTGCCGCGCTGGACACGACCGCCGGCGAGCGCGAGCGGGGCTCGCTGGAGCCCTTGCTGATGAACCCGGCGACGCCCTGGCAGATCACGGCAGGGAAGTGGGCCGCGGTGGCGACGGTGGCGATGCTGATCGCCGTGCTGGGCAGCCTGAGCTTCATCCCGGCGCAATGGCTGGTGCGCAGCGAATCGGTGGCGGCGATGTTCCAGTACGGCATGGGCGAGGCGCTGCGCTTCCTGCTGATCCTGCTGCCCTTGGCCGGCGCGCTGGCAGCGCTGCTGATGGCGGTGGCGATCCGCTGCAAGAGCTACAAGGAAGCGCAGGCCAATGCAACGGTGGTGCTGCTGGCGGTTTCTCTGGTGCCGATGGTGAGCATGTTCAGCCAGACCGGCGAAGAGCGCTGGCACCTGTGGGTGCCGGCGCTGGCGCAGGTCTCGTTGATGGGGCGTGTGCTGCGCGGCGATCCGACCAGCTCGATGGATCTGCTGGTGTCTCTGACGGCCTGCGTGCTGTTGACGGTGCTCTGCCTGGTGTATGTGTCGCGGACCTTGCGCAGCGCGGCCTTGAAGTAGCGGGCGCTGTGAGGCGCGCTCCGGGCGGGCGGCCTGCACGCAGCTTGTCGCTGGCGTCCGGCGCGCGCTGAAGACCGCTCAGACGGCGTCCGGCCGGGTGGCGGCTTCGAGCCGCTGCAGAACCTGCATGGCCTGTGCCGCTGTGCTGCCGCACATGGCGGGCTGGGGCGCGAGCGAGCGGCAGACGGCCGGCCGGCCGGGCTGACCGAAGAGCTTGCAGCGGCGCTGTTCATCGAGCTGGATGCAGGCGACGCCCGCGGGCTTGCCTTGCGGCATGCCGGGAATCGGCGAGCTGATCGAGGGTGCGATGCAGCAGGCAGCGCAGCCTGGGCGGCAGTTCATGGGGCTTGCTGGCGGGCTGGGGGGGGGCGGTCCGGGACATGGGTGCCATAGACGTGTTCAATCCATGAAGTCAACGCATTCGTTCAGACTATCTCCGGAGTTTGAGCTTCTGGAGTCTTCTCATGGCGAAGTCTGCCGCCTTTGGCGTGATGCACGTGATCATCGCTTTCAGTGTGGGCTATGCGCTGACCGGCAGCGTGGCCGTGGCAGGTGCCATCACGCTGATCGAGCCTCTGGTGAATACCGTGGCGCACTATTTCTTTGACCGCTGGTGGGGCCACCCGTCGCTGCTGGCAGCGTGGGGGCGCTTGCGCTCCTAGGCGTCGATTTGTCCCGGCTCCTAAAATCGGCGGCTTGGGCCGGGTGGTATTGCGTCGGCCCGCACCTTCTTGATCAGGCAGGTTTTCCGTGCGCCATCCCCGCTCTTTTGACGTCATCGTGGTGGGTGGCGGCCATGCCGGCACCGAGGCCGCGCTGGCCGCTGCGCGCATGGGCTGCAGCACGCTGCTGCTCACGCACAACATCGAGACGCTGGGCCAGATGAGCTGCAACCCCAGCATCGGCGGCATCGGCAAGGGGCACCTGGTCAAGGAAGTCGATGCGCTGGGCGGTGCGATGGCGGCAGCCACGGACGAGGCCGGTATCCAGTTCCGCATCCTCAATGGTTCCAAGGGGCCGGCGGTGCGTGCGACGCGCGCCCAGGCGGACCGCGTGCTGTACAAGGCGGCGATCCGTCGGCGTCTGGAGAACCAGCCGAAGCTGTCGCTGTTCCAGGCCGCGGTGGACGATCTGGTGGTCGAGGGCGGGCGTGTCGTGGCGGCCGTCACGCAGGCCGGCGTGCGCTTCGATGCCCGCGCGGTGGTCCTGACGGCCGGCACCTTTCTGGATGGCCGGGTGCACGTGGGCTTGCAGAACTACGCAGCGGGCCGCGCGGGCGATCCACCGGCGCAGGCCTTGTCGGCGCGCCTGAAGGAGCTGAAGCTGCCGCAGGGCCGCTTGAAGACCGGTACACCACCGCGCATCGATGGGCGCAGCATCGACTTCAGCCGCCTGCTGGCGCAGCCGGGAGATCGGGATCCCGTGCCGGTCTTCAGCTTCCTGGGGCATGCCTCGCAGCATCCGCAGCAGCTTCCTTGCTGGATCACGCACACGAACGAGCGCACACACCAGATCATTCGCAGTGGCTTTGACCGCAGCCCGATGTTCACCGGTGTCATCGAAGGGGTAGGGCCACGCTACTGCCCGAGCATCGAGGACAAGGTCAGCCGGTTTGCGGACAAGACCAGCCACCAGATCTTTCTTGAGCCCGAAGGCTTGAGCACGCACGAGTTCTACCCGAACGGCATCTCCACGTCCTTGCCGTTCGATATCCAGATTGCGGCAGTGCAGTCGATGGTGGGTCTGGAGAATGCGCACATCCTGCGCCCGGGCTACGCGATCGAGTACGACTACTTCGACCCGCGCGCGCTCAAGGCTTCATTCGAGACGCGGGAGATCGGCGGCCTGTTCTTTGCGGGCCAGATCAACGGCACAACCGGCTATGAAGAGGCGGCGGCGCAAGGTCTGTTTGCGGGCATCCAGGCTGCACTGCAGGTGAGCGGGCGCGAGCCCTGGTTGCCGCGGCGCGATGAGGCCTACCTGGGTGTGCTGGTCGACGACCTCATCACCCGGGGCGTGACCGAGCCCTATCGGATGTTTACCAGCCGCGCCGAGTACCGCCTGCAGCTGCGCGAGGACAACGCCGATGTGCGGCTGACCGAAGCGGGACGCCGCCTGGGCCTGGTAGACGATGTCCGCTGGGAGGCCTTCCAGCGCAAACGCGACGCGGTGGCGGCACAGACGCAGCGCCTGCGTTCGACCTGGGTGAATCCGGGTTCTCTGTCGTCAGAAGATGCCACGCGCCTGCTGGGCAAGCCCTTGGAGCACGAGCACAGCCTGCTGGATCTGCTGCGTCGGCCGGGCATCGGGTTTGACGTGGTGACCGAGGTGGCCCAGGTGTCGCGCCCTGAGCCCTGTGTTTCACGTGAAACCTTGCGGACGGAGTTGGGGACTGAGCTGGCTGACGCGGTGATCGAGCAGGTCGAGATCGCCACACGCTACGCCGGCTACATCGAGAAGCAGCAGGACGAGGTCGCCCGAGCAGCCGCCTACGAGCATCTCAGATTGCCCGACAGCCTGGACTACCAGGCCGTGACGGCCTTGTCCTTCGAAGTCCGGCAGAAGCTGGCCCGGCACCGTCCAGAAACCCTGGGCCAGGCCTCGCGCATCTCCGGCGTGACGCCGGCGGCGCTCTCCCTGCTGCTGGTCCACCTCAAGAAGAAGCGCTTCAAGGGATTCGATGCTGTCGCCGCAACGGGCAGCGACGGCGAACGCGATGCCGCCTGAACTGCCTGCGGGCGCAAGCTCTGAGCCTGCAGTGACATCGGATGCGGCCACCTTGGGGCAGGTATCCGAGGCGCTGGGCCTGGGATTGAGTGAGCACCAGATCGCGCAGTTGATCGCCTACCGGGATCTGTTGCTGCGCTGGAACCAGACCTACAACCTGACCAGCATCCGGGAGCCCCAACGGGCGCTTCAGCAGCACGTCGTCGATTGTGTCGCCGTCCTGCCGGCTTTGCGTCGTGAACTGGCTCAGGATGGGGACGGCGTGCAGCTGCTCGATGTCGGCAGCGGCGGTGGCCTGCCAGGCCTGGTGATCGGGATGCTGGAGCCCCGTGTCCAGGTCACTTGCCTGGATGCCGTGGCCAAGAAGGCCGCTTTTGTTCGCCAGGCCATTGTCGAGTTGGGGTTGGTCAATTGCGAGGCGGTCCACGCACGGGTGGAGCAGCACCGGTTTGCGCCGGGCTACCGGGTGATCACGTCGCGAGCCTTCGCCTCGCTGCTTGATTTCACAGGCTGGACAAGGCATCTGCTGGCTCCCGAGAAGGGTGTCTGGGTGGCCATGAAGGGCGTGGAGCCCACCGCTGAACTCCAGGCGCTCGACGCCTCACGGACCACGTTTCACGTGGAACACATCACCTGGCCGGGAAACGACAGCCAGCGCTGCCTGATCTGGATGCGCCCTCCTCCCTGACGCCCCAACACCCTGGCCAGCCCGCGGGGCTCGCCGACAACCCTGACTCGCCCCCATGTCAACTCCCTCCCTCGCATCGCTCTTCGCCGCCATCGCCGCAGCGCTCGCCCTGATCCCCGGCGCAGCGTCGGCGCAGAGCCCCACCCCCGAAACCGCACCGCTGCAGTCACTGCCTGCCCTGACGCTCAGCACCTATCAGGGCACCTGGTATCAGGTGGCGCTCTTTCCGAACCGGTTCCAGAGCCAGTGCCTCAGCGACACGACTGCCACCTACCGCGCGCTGCCGGGCGACCGCATCGAGGTCATCAACCGCTGCCGCAAGGCCGATGGCCAGATGGACGACGCGGTGGGGCAGGCGCGCCCGGTGGGCAAGGTGGAAGCGGACCAACTCAAGCCCGCCCAGCTGCAGGTGAGCTTCCTGCCGGGTTGGCTGCAGTGGCTGCCGATCCGAGGCGACTACTGGGTGGTCCAGCGTGCCGAGGACGGGCGCTACGCCGTCGTCAGCGAACCCTCTCGCCGCTTCCTCTGGGTGCTTTCCAGGACGCCCAGCCTGTCGGGCGAAGACGAATCTGCGATACGCTCCCAGCTCATCCAGCAGGGCTTCGATCTGCAGCGCTGGACGGCTCATCCGCACCAGCCGTCCACCCGCGCGGCACCTGCCGCGACACCGGCGCCCCGGTCCTGACCCGCTCGCTTTCCACGCCCGTCCGATCCTCATCCCATGCTTGGCGTTGCCGACTACGGAGCCTTCTGCGCCGCGATCCTGATCTTCCTCGCCCTGCCGGGGCCGGGCACGCTGGCGCTGCTGAACTCCACAGCCAAGGGCGGCTTCGCCGCGGGCAGCGCGGCCACGTTTGGCGTGATTGCCGGAGACCAGGTGCTGCTGTGGCTGGCGGTGGCCGGCGTCGCCACCTTGCTGGCTGCACACCCGGCGGTCTTCCAGGCCGTGCAATGGGGTGGGGCGGCCTACCTCGCCTGGATCGGGCTGAGGCTGTTGCTCGCGCGCGCAGGCGCGCCGCCGGTGATCCGCATCGAACCGCGCCACTACGCGCAACAGGCCTTTCTGATCACCTTGCTCAACCCCAAGGCGATCGTCTTCTACATGGCCTTCTTTCCCTTGTTCATTGACCGCGCCCAGCACCAGGGCCTGCTGACCTTCGCCTTCATGGCCGCCACGATCGCCGTCATCACCGCGGTCTATTGTCTGGCGCTGTGTGCCCTGGCCCAGCAGGTCACGCACAAGATCCGCGGACACCGCTCACTCGCCCGGGGGCTCGAGCGCCTGGCGGGTGTTCTTCTCATCGGCTTCGGCATCAAGCTCGGCACCTCGACATGACGCGAATCTTCTGTGTGGCCAACCAAAAAGGCGGCGTCGGCAAGACCACCACCACGGTCAACCTCGCTGCCGGCCTGGCGCAAGTGGGGCAGCGGGTACTGGTCGTGGACCTCGATCCTCAAGGCAACGCCACGATGGGTTCCGGCATCGACAAGCGCCAGCTCGATCCCAGCGTCTATGACGTGCTGCTCGAGTCCAGCAGCATCCGGGAAGCCCGCCAGCGCAGCGACAAGGGTGGCTACGACGTCCTGGGCGCCAACCGCGAGCTGGCCGGCGCCGAGGTGGAACTGGTCTCGCTGGAGCGCCGCAACGAGCGCCTGCGCGGCGCGCTGGCGGCGGCTCGCGAAGACTATGACTTCGTGCTGGTGGATTGCCCGCCGTCCCTGAGCCTGCTGACGCTCAATGGCCTGTGCAGCGCCCATGGCGTGATCGTGCCCATGCAGTGCGAATACTTCGCGCTGGAAGGCCTGTCCGATCTGGTCAACACCATCAAGCAGGTGCACGCCAACCTCAACCGCGATCTGCAGCTCATCGGCCTGCTGCGGGTGATGTACGACCCCCGCATCACGCTGCAGACGCAGGTGAGCGATCAGCTCAAGGCGCACTTCGGCGAAAAGGTCTTCAACGCGGTGATTCCGCGCAACGTGCGCCTGGCCGAGGCACCGAGCTACGGCCAGCCCGGCGTCGTGTTCGACCCGGCCTCCAAGGGCGCGCAGGCCTATGTGGAGTTTGCGCGCGAGCTGGTGGAGCGGGTGGGGCGCTGGTAGCGCGCCCCGCCGGCCCCGCAACGCTCAGAGGCCCAGGCCCTCGTCCACGCCCAGGTGGATGTTCATGGCCTGCACGGCGGCGCCGCTCGCGCCCTTGCCCAGATTGTCCAGGCGGCAGACCAGCAGCACCTGATCCTCGCTGCCGAAGACAAAGAGCTCTGCGCGGTTGCTGTCGTTGCAGGCCTGCACATCGAACTCGCCCTCGGCCAGCGTGGCCGGATCGCGCAAGGGTTTCACGTGGACGAAGCGTTCACCGGCATAGCGCGTGCTCAGGCAGGCATGGATGGCCTCGGGCGTGCCATCGCTGCCCAGCTGCGACCGGTGCAGCGGCACCATCACCGCCAGGCCCTTGTAGAAGCCACCCACGACGGGCACAAAGTGCGGCTTGTTTGCCAGCCCGGTGTGCGCCTGCATCTCCGGCAGGTGCTTGTGCGCCAGGCCCAGTGCGTAGGGTCGCGGCGAGAGCAGGGCCGGATTGCCGCCGGCCTGGTAGCGCTCGATCATCTTCTTGCCGCCGCCGGAATAACCGGTGATCGAGGTGGCGGAGATCGGCAGCGTGCGCGGCACCAGGCCGGCATCGACCAGCGGGCGCATCAGCAGGATGAATCCCGTCGAATGACATCCGGGGTTGGAGATGCGCTTGCTGGCGCGCAAGGCCTCGCGGTGACCCAGCGCCAGCTCGGCCAGGCCGAAGGTCCAGTGCGACGCCGTGCGGTGCGCCGTGCTGGCATCGATGATGCACGTGGACGGATTGCTCACCAGCGCGGCAGATTCGCGCGCCGCGGCGTCCGGCAGGCACAGGAAGACCACATCGGCCGCATTCATCCAGCGCGCGCGTTCGGCCGGATCCTTGCGGCGCTCGGGATCGATGCGCAGCACGTCCACGTCGGAGCGCCCGGCCAGCACCTCGTGGATGCGCAAACCGGTCGTGCCTTCCTGGCCGTCCACAAACACCTTGGCTGCTGCCATCGCTGAACCTCTTCTGCAAAGACCCCGGGACACTGCAGGTCTCCGGCGGAAAGCAAGCATACGGCAAACCCGGAAGCCGAGTGCCGCCGCCAGCGGCGCAACGCCGGACACGCGCGCCGCAGCGGTCACAATGGCCCCATGGCAAGCAAAAAACCCAAGGGCCTGGGCCTCGGACTCGAAGCCCTGCTCGGGCCGAAGGTCAGCGATGTCGCCGCTGCGGCGGCCGATGAGGGCGCGCCGCGCGTGCTGCGGCTGGATCTGTTGCAGCCAGGTCGCTACCAGCCCCGCACGCGCATGGACGAGGGCTCGCTCTACGAGCTGGCCGAGAGCATCAAGTCGCAGGGCGTGATGCAGCCGGTGCTCGTGCGGCCGCTGGACGGTGGGCGCTACGAGATCATCGCCGGCGAGCGCCGCGTGCGCGCCTCGCGCCTGGCGGGCCTGGACGAAGTGCCGGTGCTGGTGCGCGAGGTGGCCGACGAGGCCGCCGCCGTGATGGCCTTGATCGAGAACATCCAGCGCGAGGATCTCAATCCGCTGGAAGAGGCGCAGGGGCTGCAGCGCCTGATCGACGAATTTGGCCTCACGCACGAGCAGGCAGCGCAAGCCGTCGGGCGCTCCCGCAGTGCCGCCAGCAACCTGCTGCGCCTGCTGAAGCTGGCCGCGCCGGTGCAGCAGATGCTGATGGCGGGCGATCTGGAGATGGGCCACGCGCGTGCGCTGCTGGCGCTGGAGCCGGCCCAGCAGATCCTCTCGGCCAACGAGGTCGCGGCGCGCAAGCTCAGCGTGCGCGATACCGAAAAGCTCGTCGCGCGCGCCGGCAGCAGCGGGCGCCAGGCCCCGCTGGGCCTCAAACGCCAGAAATCAGGCGACATCACGCGGCTGGAAGAGCAGCTGGCCGATCGGCTGGCCGCGCGCGTGGAGATCCGGGTGCAGCGCCGAGGCGCCCGGGGCGAGGCCGGCGAGATCGCCATCGCCTTCGGGTCACTGGATGAGCTCAACGGCCTGCTCGAGCGCCTGGGCGCCCGCGACGCCTGACCGCGCCCGTCGCAGCGCCCAGGGCGGCCGGCGGCGGCCGCGCGCGCGCCGCGGCGCTTGCATCGCCCATGGGCTGAAGGCCTGGAGCGCAGCGAGCCCGCCATGAACCACCGTCACCTCACGCTGCGCCAGTTCCGCTACTTCATCGCCGTGGCCGAGAGCGGCTCGGTCGCCGCGGCCTCGCGCATGCTGGCGATCGCGCAGAGCGCTGTCACCCAGGCGCTGCTGGAGCTGGAGGACGAGCTGGGCGCGCGGCTGTTCGAGCGCAGCTCGCGCGGCATGCAGCTCACGCCGCAGGGCCACCGCTTCCTGGCGAGCGCGCGCCGGGTGATCGCGGCCGTGGCCGATGCCGCGCGGCTGCAGGCCGAGGAAGACGCCAACCGGCTCAGCGGCACGCTGGCCATCGGTGTCACGAGCCTGGTGGCCGGCTACTACCTGAGCGAGCTGTTCAGCCGCTACCGGCGCCACTGCCCGGCCGTCGAGCTGTTCCTCACCGAAGATGAACCCCGCTTCCTGGAGCACCTGCTGATCAATGGCGAGATCGACGTGGCGATCATGGTCAGCAATGCGCTCAGCGACACCCAGGCACTGGTGACCGAGACGCTCACGCGAAGCCCGAACCGCGTCTGGCTGTCCAGCAACCACCCGCTGTGCGCACAGGAGGAGCTGACGCTGGCCGATTGCGCCGGCTGCGACCAGATCATCCTGGAAGCTGACCGCATCGATGACCTGATGCGCAACGTCTGGCTGAGGCACCAGCTCAAGCCCCGCAGCATCTTGCGCACGACCTCGCTGGAGGCCGTGCGCTCGCTGGTGGGCGCCGGTGCTGCGCTGGCGGTTCTGCCGGACTTTCTCTACCGCCCCTGGACCCTGGACGCGGAGCACGTCGAAGTGCGTGCGCTGCGCGACGCCCTGCCCACCGTGGATGTGGGCCTGGTGTGGCGTCGCGGCTCGGGGCAGAAGCCCGCTGCCGCCGAATTCATCGAGCGCGCCCGAGAAGCCTCGCGCGCACGCCGCTGAGGCTGGGGCGCCCTCGGCTCAGAGAAACTGGCTGGGCGGCGCCTGGCGCGCCTGCGGCAGGCGCTCCGCGTGGCGCACCGCCTGCATCAGCACATGGTCGGCATCGACCGGACCCAGGGTCTCGCACAGCGCGATGTAGAACTCGTGCGCCAGCGCGGAAAACTCGCGCACGCTGGCCTGCAGGTGCCAGGCCTGCGCGCCGGGCGTCACCAGGGCGTCGCGCGCCGCCTGGCGCAGGCCCGGCGAGACGGCAGCACGTTCCAGGCGTGTGCGGCAGTCAACCAGCAGCTCGGCCATCGCGTCCGGATGGAACTGGCGCACGCCGGCCAGCATCGCGCTGACCAGCTCCCCGAAGACGGCCTGTTGAGGCGTCGCTGCCGCCGTGGGCGCAGTCGCTTCAGACGCAGCGACCGGCGCGGCCATGGGTGCCGGCGCAGGTTCGGGCGGGGGCGGCGGCGGGAGCACGGGTTGTGGTGCCGGCTGTGGCACCGCAGCCGCCACCGGCGGTGCCACGGGCTGTGCCGGTGGCTGCGAGACCGGGGCGGCCGGCGGCTGGCTCCACGGCGCCGCTGCCGCCACGGGCGCACGGCTGATGCCAGGCTGCGGGAGCCCGACACGCGGTGCGGCCGCCGCCAGACCGCCCGCGGAGGGGCGGGTCTGCAGCATCAGCGGCCAAGGGTCCATCGGCAGCGTGGCTTCGGGCTGCCGCAGCGCATCGAAGAAGCTGCTGTACAGGCGCTTGCGCTGCGCTGCGTCCAGCAGGTGCCGCGCCGCGACCGCGTCGATGAAGGCGATGATGTCCGACACCGATTCGCCGCGCATGCTGTCGTGCTGGAGCCAGAGGATCTCGATCAGCGAGTCCTCGTCCAGCAGCGGGGCCAGCACAGCCCAGGCCGCGCGCCGGCGTTGCGAGTGATGCGTGGCCATGCGTTCAGCCCCCCATCTTCAGCTGGCCCGGCGATTCCTGGAACTCCGGATATGCGATCTCGTGGTGTTCGGTGTAGTCCAGGCCGCGCTGCTCGTGCAAGGTCGGCGCGCGTGCCCCGCTGTAGCGGTCGATCAGCTTGAAGAAGATCCAGGCCAGCGGGAAGGCCCACAGGAACGAGGCCACGATGCCCAGCAGCTGCACGCCCACGCGCTGCGGATCGAACATCCCGTCCGCGTGCAGCAGGCCCACGGCGAACAGGCCCCACACGCCACCCAGGCCGTGCACCGCAATCGCGTCCACCGAGTCGTCCACGCGCCAGCTGCGGATCTTCTCGGCGCCCCAGGTGCACAGCGCGCCACCCACCAGGCCGATCAGCAGCGAGGTACCCGGCGTCAGCGAGGCCGCGCCTGCGGTCAGCGAGGCCAGGCCGCACAGGCTGCCGTTGACGGCGGCAGTCATCAGCACGGGCTTGCCGGCAAAGCGCATGTAGGCCAGCGCACCGATGCCGCCGGCACAGCCGCCCAGGTAGGTATTCAGCAGCACGTCGCCGAGGTTGGCCTTCTCGACGCCGATGATGCTGCCGCCGTTGAAGCCCAGCCAGCCCATCCACAGGATGAAGCCGCCCAGCGCCACCATCGGCAGGTTGTGGCCGGGAATGTCCCGCACCTCGCCATTGCGCCCGAAGCGGCCGAGCCGTGGACCCAGCACCAGGATGCCCGCCAGCGAACACCAGGCGCCAACCGCATGGATCGCACCGCCGCCGGCCAGATCCACAAAACCCAGGCGCGACAGCCAGCCGTTGGGGTTCCAGGCCCAGTGCGCATAGATCGGGTAGATCAGCACCGACATCAGCAGCGCAAAGGCCAGGTAGGCGCTGTAGCGCATGCGCTCGGCCAGCGCGCCCGAGACGATGGTCACGGCGATGGTCGCGAACATCAGCTGATAGAGCAGGCTGACGCCCTCCTTGGCGCTCATGCCCGAGGGCATGAAGCCGCTGCTGCCGAAGAGGCCGCCGACGCTCGCGCCGAAGGTTAGGCCATGGCCGAGCGCCCAGAAGCTGACACCCACGAAGCAGGTGCCCAGGTAGATCTTCATGATCACGTTGACCGAGTTCTTGGCCCGCATCAGGCCGCCCTCGACCAGCGCGAAGCCGGCCAGCATGAAGAAGACGAGAGCTGTACAGACGGACAGCCAGACGAGATTGATGTGTTCTTCCATGAAACCTGCTCGGACAGCAAAGAGGAGCGAAACCCCCTCGGCTGGCCTCCACAGGCGCCGGCCGAGCTTGGATTTCCCGCGAGCCCGAACGCTAGGCTCCCCCCGGAAGGGGGTCAATCACACGAGATGAGGTTTCTCCCCCCTGATCCATGTGTGGATCGAGGGGTCCCTGCGGAACCTGCCGTCAGCCCGATCTGGCCGCCGCCGCGCGCGACGCCGCAACGGCGCACAGACTCACAGTCGCACCAGACGCGCTGGCCGCGCACGACCGCGCCAGGCTGCCGCAGCTCAGAGCTTGACCATCACGTGGCGCGGCACGGTGTAGTCCTCCAGCGCATACAGGCTCATGTCCTTGCCGTAGCCGCTGCTCTTCAGGCCGCCGTGCGGCATCTCGTTGACTAGCATGAAGTGCGTGTTGATCCAGGTACAGCCGTACTGCAGCTTGCGCGCCACCTTCATCGCGCGGCCCACGTCCTGCGTCCAGACGGAGGACGCCAGGCCGTAGTCAGAGTCGTTGGCCCAGGCGACGGCCTGGTCGGCATCGGTGAAGCGGGTCAGGCTGACGACCGGGCCGAAGACCTCGCGCTTGACGATCTCGTCCTCCTGGCGCGCGCCCGCGATCACGGTGGGCTCGTAGAAGAAGCCGCCACCGGCGCGCGCCTTGCCGCCTGCCGTGATCTCCATGTGGCCCGCCATCTGTGCGCGCTCCACGAAGCTGGCCACGCGGTTGCGCTGGCGGTCG